>NZ_JBYTEA010000043.1:0-515 GCF_058791995.1 Bacillus sp. EB106-04-02-XG92 | reverse complement strand
TGAGTCCGGTATTGTACCGGGCTCATTTTTAATTTTGCCTTAATCCGTTTCGTATTATAATAATCTATATATTTTTCTAATTCTATTTTAAAGTGCTCTACATTTTCAAATTCTTTTATGTAGAGGAACTCCGATTTCATAATCCCAAAGAAATTTTCTATTACTGCGTTGTCGTAACAGTTGCCTTTTCGAGACATACTCTGGACGATAGCTCTTGATTCAAGTGTACGGACGTATTGTCTCATTTGATAATGCCATCCTTGATCCGAATGCATTAATAGTTGATGGTTTTCAGGTAAACGTTTTAATGCATTCTCTAACATCTCTGAAACAAGTGAATATGTCGGTCTAGAACCAATTGTATAGGTAATAATTTCACCATTATACAAGTCTAATACAGGTGATACATACAGTTTCTCTCCAAACAATTTAAACTCTGTGATGTCCGTTACCCATTTTTGATTTGGGGCATCTGTGTAAAAATTACGCTCTAAAATATTAGGTGCAATTCTACC
>NZ_JBYTEA010000042.1:0-528 GCF_058791995.1 Bacillus sp. EB106-04-02-XG92 | reverse complement strand
GCATGTTAGCTATGTGTTTTGCACTTACACTAGCATTTTTACCAACAATTTCAAAAGCGGATTCTTCTCCATTACGAAGTGTTAGCATTAGTGCTGTAGGCGATAATAACAAAATGTATAGTGCAAGTTCTTACTTATCTATTCCTGTTCTTAAGGGCGATTACCTTTATGTTAAAGTTAGTGAAGTAGGTACACCGGATTCATATTCAGAAGCTTTAACTATTAATGGTATTAGATATGCAGGAAGTTCTTTAGACGAAGTCAGTTCTTATACTGGTCCATTCGGATCTGAAAAAACATTTAGATTACGTATCAAAGATTCGTACATCTTCTCAAATACACCAAATTCAACAAACACTATAGCTTTTGAAGCTAGAGTTCCTTTCTCAATGCAAGTATTATCTAAAAGCATATCGGTTCATGTAGAATAATTTATAACATTATCATTAAATAAAAAATACATCCCTATAAGGATGTATTTTTTATTTAATAGAAACATAATTTGAACTTACCGTTATAGAAAAAGCG
>NZ_JBYTEA010000041.1:0-547 GCF_058791995.1 Bacillus sp. EB106-04-02-XG92 | reverse complement strand
AAGAAGGCTGGATTGATATTGGTGGGAATAGTTGGGCACCAGAGAAACACTTTGACATTGTAGATATTCGATAAAAAAACAGCTCTGTTAAGAGTTGTTTTTTATCTTTAAACGGTGTTTTAGGCAAGAAGAGTTAGTTATATAGATAATAGCTTTCGATATTTTTGACTAATTTCAGTGACATTTAACTTATGGTTACAAGATGGGTATTTTAATAGTAGATAACAATAGGGGAATGTTCTGTCTTGTTCACTTTAAGGTTGGGAAACCTACAATATATTTAAAAAATAATAAATATAGACAATATAGAAATAGAAAGGAAGATTTATATGGCAACATTTATTTATCCAACAGATATAACGAGAGTAACAAGTGGTTTTAGGGGTGACAGACCGGATCATCATGGGATAGACCTTGCCCAAGCAGGCTATCATCCGATTTATGCAGCGGCTAGTGGGAAAGTTAGTCGCTCGTATCTTTCATCTAGTTACGGTGAATGTATTATGATTGTTCATAATATTAATGGAGTTACATGGGAAACTGTATA
>NZ_JBYTEA010000040.1:0-579 GCF_058791995.1 Bacillus sp. EB106-04-02-XG92 | reverse complement strand
TACGAGCCATTAGCTCAGTTGGTAGAGCATCTGACTTTTAATCAGAGGGTCGAAGGTTCGAGTCCTTCATGGCTCACTTTTGTTTTTTCCGCGCGGTCGTGGCGGAACGGCAGACGCGCTAGGTTGAGGGCCTAGTGGGGGAAACCCCGTGGAGGTTCAAGTCCTCTCGGCCGCATCAAAAAATCTTTTAAAAATTACTTGCATTAAAAAATGAAGTATGATAAGATAATTGAGTCGCCAAAATACAACGACGAAAAAACATCATGAATAAGCGCCCGTAGCTCAATTGGATAGAGCGTTTGACTACGGATCAAGAGGTTAGGGGTTCGACTCCTCTCGGGCGCGCCATAACGGGAAGTGGCTCAGCTTGGTAGAGCACCTGGTTTGGGACCAGGGGGTCGCAGGTTCAAATCCTGTCTTCCCGACCACGCGGGTGTAGTTTAGTGGTAAAACAAGAGCCTTCCAAGCTCTGGTCGAGAGTTCGATTCTCTTCACCCGCTTTTAGTTCTTTGAAAACTGAACGAAACAAACAACGTGAAACGTCAATTTTTATTTTAGATGCTAGACAAACTAACTTTA
>NZ_JBYTEA010000039.1:0-646 GCF_058791995.1 Bacillus sp. EB106-04-02-XG92 | reverse complement strand
CTCGGTATAAGTGACACAATCATTTTGAATTGGGTAAACCAATATAGACAGAATGGTCTGGAAGCTTTTCTAAAACGATGTACAAATTACACACAACAATTTAAACTAGACGTACTAAACTTTATGATTGAAAACGGTATGTCCTTATTTGAGACGGCAGCTATCTTTAATATTCCTGCCCCTTCAACGATTTCTGTTTGGAAAAAACAGCTCGAAACACAAGGAATTGATGCCCTTCAATCTAAGAAAAAGGGGCGTCCATCCATGAAAAAAGATTCAAATAAACAATTAAAACAAGCTTTAGCTGACGGGTCAGTCGAGGCACTTGAAGCGCGTATTAAACAGCTTGAAATGGAAAATGAGTACTTAAAAAAGTTGAATGCCTTAGTTCAAAACAAGGAAAAATCACGAGACAAGACAAAGCGCAAGTAGTCTATGAATTAAGGCATAAATATTCGGTGAAGGCACTTGTGGAGCTAGCTACTATTCCACGAAGCACGTATTATGATTTAGTAAAGAAAATGCATCGTCCAGATGTAGATGCCGGTTTGAAAGCTGAGATTAAAGCGATTTATGAGGAAAATGAAGGTCGTTATGGTTATCGTCGCATTCGTGATGAATTAACGAATCGTGGTCAGAAAGTGAA
>NZ_JBYTEA010000038.1:0-772 GCF_058791995.1 Bacillus sp. EB106-04-02-XG92 | reverse complement strand
GGGTTTGTAGCAATTACTCTTATAAATATGTTGATTCTACTTGGAGAGAAATTGAAAAATTTAAAGGAGGAAATGCGGTTTTTACCCACCCTAATACTCCTATTAAATGCGGTGGTGCTCCACAAAAGATTATGTATTTGGCAGAAGAGTATTTTTGTAATAGCGGTGTAAGGAACAAAAGTGAAGTAATGTTTTATACTGCGAACGCTAACATATTTCAGGTTCCACGTTATGCTAATACATTAGAACAAGTACTAGAAAGAAAGCAAATAATAACAAATTATAATAAAAACTTAGTAGAAATTATCGCGGAGAAGAAAGAAGCAATTTTTGAAGATACGCAAACACTGAAAAGAGAAACAGTACCGTATAGTATGATTCATGTTGTTCCACCTATGGGGCCACCTAATTTTCTTAAAGAGAGCGAGATAAGTGATCATCAGGGTTGGATAGATATAAACCCTTATACTTTGCAACATGTACAGTATAAGAATATTTTCGGACTTGGAGATTGTACCAATTTACCCACCTCTAAAACTGGAGCGGCAATTCGAAAACAAATACCGATCTTAAAACAAAATATTATGGACGTACTAAACGGAAGAGATTTGCAGGCTAAATATGATGGGTATACATCTTGTCCGATTATTACAGGATATAAAAGTCTTATACTTGCTGAATTCAACTACGAACATGAGCCTCAAGAAACGTTTCCGTTCAATCAAGCGAAAGAACGGTATAGTATGTTTTTACTTAAAAGATATATGTTGCC
>NZ_JBYTEA010000037.1:112-1273 GCF_058791995.1 Bacillus sp. EB106-04-02-XG92 | reverse complement strand
ACCGGACCTCAGGGTGCTCAAGGTAACACAGGCGCTACTGGCGCTACCGGACCTCAGGGTGCTCAAGGTAACACAGGTGCTACTGGTGCTACCGGACCTCAGGGGCCTCAAGGTAACACGGGCGCCACTGGGCCTCAGGGACCTCAAGGTAACACGGGCGCTACTGGACCTCAGGGCGTTCAAGGTAATACAGGTGCTACTGGACCTCAGGGTGTTCAAGGTAACACGGGCGCTACTGGTGCCACTGGACCTCAAGGTAACACGGGCGCTACCGGTGCCACTGGTATAGGAGTTACTGGACCTACCGGACCTTCTGGCGGGCCTCCTGGACCTACCGGACCTCAGGGGCCTCAAGGTAACACGGGCGCTACTGGACCTCAAGGTGCTCAGGGACCTGCTGGTGCTACTGGACCTCAGGGTATTCAGGGTAACACAGGCGCTACTGGTGCTACTGGACCTCAGGGTGTTCAAGGTAACACAGGCGCTACTGGACCTCAAGGTGCTCAAGGACCGGCGGGTGCTACTGGTGCTACTGGACCTCAAGGTGTTCAAGGTAACACAGGCGCTACTGGTGCCACTGGACCTCAAGGTGTTCAAGGTAACACAGGCGCTACTGGTGCTACTGGACCTCAGGGTATTCAAGGTAACACAGGTGCTACTGGCGCTACCGGACCTCAGGGTGTTCAAGGTATCACAGGCGCTACTGGTGCTACTGGACCTCAGGGTGTTCAAGGTATCACAGGCGCTACCGGACCTCAGGGTGCTCAAGGTAACACAGGTGCTACTGGCTCTACCGGACCTCAGGGTATTCAAGGTATCACAGGCGCTACTGGACCTCAAGGTGTTCAAGGTATCACAGGTGCTACTGGCTCTACTGGACCTCAAGGTGCTCAAGGACCGGCTGGTGCTACTGGTGCTACTGGACCTCAAGGTGTTCAAGGTATCACAGGTGCTACTGGTGCCACTGGACCTCAGGGTATTCAAGGACCAGCGGGTGCTACTGGCGCTACTGGACCTCAAGGTGCTCAAGGACCGGCTGGTGCTACTGGTGCTACTGGACCTCAAGGTGTTCAAGGTAACACAGGTGCTACTGGCGCTACTGGACCTCAAGGTGCTCAAGGACCGGCTGGTGCTACTGGTGCTACTGGACCTCAAGGTGTT
>NZ_JBYTEA010000036.1:0-1562 GCF_058791995.1 Bacillus sp. EB106-04-02-XG92 | reverse complement strand
ATGTCAACTAAGTTTTTTATTTCGTTTGCCGCGTTCTGCGTTATTGCATCGGCGACTTGTTCTATATTACACCTCTATACTCTAATCGTCAACACCTTTTATTCAATTAATAATAAAAATAATTTCAAAGGTCTCTTCGTTATTCGTTTCCTCTGTTTCTATTTCAACGAAATAAAGAAAAGGACATCCTATTACACAAGACATCCTTTTCATTAAACGTTATATACATACTCTTATAAACTTTAACATTCTTCATTCTCTTTAAATTTTCGATCGCCTGACATAAATAAATCAATTAACTTACGTTTATCTGCCCATATCACTCCAAATAAAACTAAGCTACCACCTATTACTATTCTCCATGTTAAAGATTCATTTAATAGAACAATGGAAGCAACAATACTGATTAACGGTAAGGCATTTAAATATAATCCACTTACTGATGCCGAGACTGTCTCTAACGCTCTATTCCAAAACCAATACGCTAAAATTGTTGCCCCAATAACAAGATATATTACACTTAGTCCAGCATTCCATGTTTCAATCTTCGGAAAACCGTAATAAAACGTTTCTGCCATTGCAAATGGTAATAGAATAACAGCTCCAATAATTAAAGTTAATGTTGTAAAAACATTGTTTGATAGATACTGTTCTTGTTTTGGCCTTTTCAGCAATACTGTATAGAAAGCAAATAAGAAAGTACTTAATAAAATAAGAGTATCTCCTATTAAAGATACCTTTTGATCTCCATTGCTAGATGGGATTGTAATAAGAAGTACTCCAACAGCCCCGAGTACAATACCCACCCAATAATTAAATTGAATTTTTTCTTTCAAAAAGAACGCTGAAAAAAGAATTGTAACTAAAGGTAAAGCAGCATCAATAATACTAACATGCAATCCACTTGTTAAAGAAATACCGTAGGATGTGAACATAAAGTAACCAGCTACACCTGTAAAAGACAGTAAACTCATCCTTTTCCATGGTACTTGTTTATGTGCAACCGATCTTTTTAATTCTTTAAATGAGAATAGTAAACAGATCCCACCAGCAAAGAAAAGGCGAATAAATAACAAAGTAAATGGTTGAATAGATTCTAGTGCCCACTTTGTTGGTGCAATAGCTGTCCCCCATAGCATAACAGCCACTAATAACATGCATATTTCTTTCATAATCCCCCACACCCATCAAAAAATATATGTTAACTATCTTAATTATAGATTTTTTCTTATATGAAATCCTTTAAAAACGAAAAAACGTTATGTAAAAAAAACAACTGAATAGCTATTTTCTACATAACGCTTTCATATAAAAAGTAAAATATTTTAGTCATTCCACAACCGAATCAACATAAAAAAAGGTAATTCTTACCTTCAACTAACATTTAAATGTATTACTTTATATCCCTTTACCCGATCATCGTTTAAAATTCATCTAAAACAATCTCTATTTTAGTCTTTTAGTCTTTTCCCTCTTTAAGATTACTAAATGTATGGATTATGGCATTTCGCACATAAAAATAGACACAAAAAAACCTAAGTCGAATCGACTTAGGTTTTTGC
>NZ_JBYTEA010000034.1:0-2372 GCF_058791995.1 Bacillus sp. EB106-04-02-XG92 | reverse complement strand
TTAACATTTCTAATTTGTAATGTCAACTAAGTTTTTTATTTCGTTTGCCGCGTTCTGCGTTATTGCATCGGCGACTTTTTCTATATTACACCTCTAACCTACAATCGTCAACATGTTTTTATAAAAAACTTCATTTTTTATAAAACCTATTTACGTTATTACATTATCTGTCTATATACCTCTTCTATAAAAATAGATAAGCAACCCATAAAATACTCTATGGGTTGCTATTCCATTATAAAGACTATTGTTCTTTTGAAGGTGCTGAACAACTTTCATCCGTACAAGACATATCGCTTCCACCTTCTGAAGAAAGCTCTTGTAACTTAGGTGTTGGATTCTCTTCCTCCCACACTTGCTGAAGTGCACCAACAAAAGTTTCAAGTGGCTGTGCACCTGAAATAGCATACTTTTGATTAATAATAAAATAAGGTACTCCTGAAATTTGATATTGCTGAGCAATTGCTTCATCAATTCTAACATCATTTGCATATGCGCTTTTATCATGAATAACACGTAAAGCTTCTTGCTTGTCTAAACCTGAAGCTTCAGCAATAGTAGCAAGCGTATCCACATCACTTAAATTTCTCGATTCTGTGAAATATGCAAAAAGGAGATTTTCCGTAATCTCTTTTTCTTTCCCTTGATCCTTTGCAAACTTTGCAAGACGATGTGCATCAAAAGTGTTCGTCGGCTTCATCTCATCAAAGTTAAAACTTAAACCCATACTCGCTGCATGATTTCCTAGTTGTACATTATTACGCTTAGCTTCTTCAATACTAATCCCATATTTTGATGCAAGTACTTCATTAATACTTGTTCCAGAATAGATTGGAGCATTTTGGTCTAATTCAAAACTTTTAAACTCAACTTCAACGTCCTTCTTATGCGGAAATTGCTCTAAAGCCATCTCTAATCTACTTTTCCCAATGTAGCAAAATGGGCACACAAAATCTGACCATACTTCAATTTTCATAGAAACACCTCATTAACATGTAGTTTTCAATCATTGTAGCACTGGCACTAAGGAATTCAAAAATTTATGCTTCAAGTCTTATATACTACAACCTAAAATGAATTTATAAATAGAAAAAACGATAATCAAAAGTATAAAGCGTTCCCTTTTGATTATCGTATATACAAATCTAATTATGCTGGAATATATCTCCCCACGAACTTCCATACCGTATTCCAATATTTATTTGAATCTATCTTCTCAGCTTCTCCATGTCCAGCACCTGGAACAATTAATTTCTCTTTTTCTACTTTTGCAGCATTATATACTTCATCTAACATTTCATAAGGAACAAATGTATCGGCATTCCCATGAATAAATAGCATCGGTGTTTTACTTTTCGCTACTTGTTTTACAGCCGAAGCTTCTTCTAAATCATATCCAGCTCTTAATTTTGTAATTGTATTTGCCGCGTTCATAACAGGAAACTTTGGCAAATGGAATAAATCTTTTAGTTGATAAGTAAATTCATCAATGACAGTTGAGTATCCACAATCTTCAATAATAACTTTCACGTTAGAAGGTAACTCTTCACCTGAAGTCATCATTACAGTTGCTCCCCCCATCGAAACACCAAAGAGTGCTATTTCAGCATTAGGGTCTTTCTTTACAATTTGTTGAATCCAAATCAAAATATCTTTACGATCGTGCCAGCCCATCCCTATATAATCACCTTCACTATTTCCATGCCCACGAAGATCTGGCGCTATGACGTTATATCCTTGTTCATAAAAGTTACGGATATATTTCTTCATTTTCGATGCCCTACTATCATATCCATGAACTACAATTGCCCATTTATTGCTAGATTGTTCATTCATATATTCATAACCTGTTAATTTCAACTCATCGAAAGAATTTATGTGTAGTGTATTAGGTTTATGATTTGAGACAAAGCTCGCATCCTTTTCCTCATTTGTAGCGAACACACCTCCCGATGCATTCGCAGTTTCTACTAAGTGAGGGTTATCCTCTAAAAACTCTTTCTCTTGTTTCGCATTCAACGCATAATTATAAAAATAATTCCCGACTAACATATAAGTAATCGCTAGAAGGACTAAAACTACTATAGTAACTATACCTATCTTTTTCATATTATCTCCTTTTTTAAAATTAAGTCTTCTTATATTCAAGTACTCAAAAAACAACTGCACTATTTTAACACACCGACAGATTACTTCTACAAAAAATAAAATAGAAAATCTTATACTACATATCAAAAATAATGAAAGAAAATGAATATGAGAGGATTAAAAAAATAAGGATTAGGAGTTAGAAACACAAAAAAGACGAGTCATTCTGACTCGTCTTACAGTTGCTTGGCGACGTCCTACTCTCACAGGGACAAGGTCCCAAC
>NZ_JBYTEA010000033.1:0-2610 GCF_058791995.1 Bacillus sp. EB106-04-02-XG92 | reverse complement strand
ACCCCATGCCCATCAAGCTAACAAGAACGAGTTACCCCAAAACAATAAAAATAAACTTGGTTACCATAAAAAACATCACGTTTTCATTCTGAAAGCATTATAGAAGTTTAACCTAATGATTATATAGTTGATACTGATTATTAAAAAAATGTAATTAGATTAATCGCTACATCAATAAAGATAATTTAAATAAAAAAACACCCTTCATTAATAACTAATGAAGGGTGTTTTGTATTAATCATTACAATTCATCTTCTTCAACTTTTTTACTGTTATACTTACTATATCCATATATACATAATCCAAAAAATACTCCGCCTATACTATTTATAGTAAGATCCTTCATGGTAATTGCTTCTCCAGAAGGTAAATATGTTAATAAAGTAAATACAATGAAGAAAATAAATCCCGAGAATATCGAATTACGAACTAACATTTTATTATTTGATGTATAACGTATATATATTTTTTTGATTCGCATCATTATAACGATATAAAATGATGTTGTTAATAAAATAATTAAGGCTAGAATGCCAAGTGATGTAATTTCTTTGTTTAAAATTAAATCATATAGCATAGCTCCAAAACAGATGAAAAGAGCTAGCATCCCAGCGTTTGCCATTATTTCGAAGGCTGTATTTTGTTCTCGTTCATCAACAGAAGTACCTCTACCAAAAATATATAATTTTAGTAACTTAGACATTAATCTTCCTCCCAAAATAAATCATTTAATGTAACACCTAAACTTTTGCAAATCTCAATACATAATTTCAAAGATGGGTTGTATTCGCCTTTTTCTATTAGACCGATTGTCTGTCTACTTACATTTGTTATTTTTGCTAATTCCCCCTGTGTCATACCCTTTTCAAGTCGAATTCGCTTTACTTTGGTAAGCATATTAGAAGCCCCCAATACATTTATTTCCTTTGTAATATATATGTTACATTAGTTAAATATATGTGTCAATAGCTAGGGGTTTTAACAACTTTATAAATTTGTATCTATATAATCAAAAAAACGCTATTCTTTTTGTAGAAATATACAGAAAGGATGGCGTTTTTGATGAATCCTATCATTTCCAATAAACTGAATCTTTTCGCACAAGAGCTACAATACTTTTTATCTCCAATAGTCCTACAAGATATCGCCAAACAAGTTGGTTTTGTACAGCGATCTAGTAAGTATCAAGCAAACGAACTCATTGCCCTTTGCGTATGGCTCAGTCAAGAAATCGCTAGCACATCGCTTACACAATTGTGCAGTCAGTTAGAAGCCTCAACTGGGGTACTGATGAGCTCAGAAGGATTGAACCAACGCTTTAATCCAGCAGCTGTCGCATTTCTTCGAGAAGTCTTTACTTCTCTTCTCACACAAAAACTCTGTTCAAATCACTCGCTTTCTGCACACATGATCTCTACTTTCAATCGTATCCGTATTTTAGATGCGACAGTGTTTCAACTGCCTGATCATTTCGCCACTAACTATCAAGGTTCAGGCGGGAGTAGTAATACGGCAGGCGTGAAAATCCAATTGGAATATGATTTACTTAGTGGTCAATTTCTTAACGTGCAGCTTGGACCAGGAAAGAATAATGATAAAACATACGGTACCATCTGCCTTGAAACCGTAGAGGCGGGTGATTTGTGTTTACGTGATCTTGGTTACTTCGATTTAGGAGACTTACAAACTATTCATGATAAAGAGGCTTACTATATCTCGCGGTTGAAGCTGAATACACGCATTTATATCAAGAACCCTGAGCCAGAATACTTCAACAACGGCACGTTAAAAAAGCAAACAGAATACATCCAGCTTGATATGGCACAAATGATGTCGGGTCTAATCCCAGGTGAAACGATAGAAATCCCCGAGGCATACATTGGCCAAAATCAGAAGCTTCCAGCACGTGTCATTTTCCATCGTTTAACCGATGATCAAACGCAAACACGCCTGAAAAACCAAGCGATACGTGAAAAGAAAAAAGGCATCGTCATGAAGGAGAAAAGTAAACGTTTAATGGGTATGAATGTATATATCACGAATACGTCTCTAGAAGGAGTACCAACGAACTACGTGCACTCATTGTATTCACTTCGTTGGCAGATTGAAATTTTGTTTAAAACGTGGAAGTTATTTTTTGAAATTGATGAATGTAAAAATATTAAAAGAGAACGCCTAGAGTGCCATTTATATGGACAACTCATCGGCATTCTCCTCTGTTCTTCTACGATGTTTCAAATGCGACAGTTTCTGCTTGAAAAGACAAAGCAGGAGCTGAGTGAATACAAAGCGATTTATATGATTAAAGATTACTTTCCGTTACTGTTTCAAGCGATAGCCGTTGGCACAGAAGAAATTTTAAAAATTCTGCATCGTCTTTATCTGCTGCTCAAAAAGAACGGTCGTAAATGTCATCGGTATAAGAAAATGACCGTCTTTGATATTCTAGGGATTGTGTATAAAACGACGGTGAAGCATAGACAATCTGCCTAGCGAAAAAATCACGTTTTAATAGGCTTCTTTAGCATGCCTACTTTTCTATCAATTGCTAGTTTTGAAACAAGGATCGTTTCTTATCTAGTAATTTACTTGGTTAGCTTGATGGGCATG
>NZ_JBYTEA010000032.1:0-2940 GCF_058791995.1 Bacillus sp. EB106-04-02-XG92 | reverse complement strand
CATATTATATGGTTAAGTCCTCGATCTATTAGTATTCGTCAGCTCCACATGTCACCATGCTTCCACCTCGAACCTATCAACCTGATCATCTTTCAGGGATCTTACTAGCTTACGCTATGGGAAATCTCATCTTGAGGGGGGCTTCATGCTTAGATGCTTTCAGCACTTATCCCTTCCGCACATAGCTACCCAGCTATGCCCTTGGCAGAACAACTGGTACACCAGCGGTGCGTCCATCCCGGTCCTCTCGTACTAAGGACAGCTCCTCTCAAATTTCCTACGCCCACGACGGATAGGGACCGAACTGTCTCACGACGTTCTGAACCCAGCTCGCGTACCGCTTTAATGGGCGAACAGCCCAACCCTTGGGACCGACTACAGCCCCAGGATGCGATGAGCCGACATCGAGGTGCCAAACCTCCCCGTCGATGTGGACTCTTGGGGGAGATAAGCCTGTTATCCCCGGGGTAGCTTTTATCCGTTGAGCGATGGCCCTTCCATGCGGAACCACCGGATCACTAAGCCCGACTTTCGTCCCTGCTCGACTTGTAGGTCTCGCAGTCAAGCTCCCTTATGCCTTTGCACTCTACGAATGATTTCCAACCATTCTGAGGGAACCTTTGGGCGCCTCCGTTACACTTTAGGAGGCGACCGCCCCAGTCAAACTGCCCACCTGACACTGTCTCCCGGGTCGATAAGACCCGTAGGTTAGAATTTCAATACATTCAGGGCGGTATCCCACCAGCGCCTCCACCGAAGCTAGCGCTCCGGTTTCAAAGGCTCCCGCCTATCCTGTACAAAATGTACCAAAATTCAATATCAGGCTACAGTAAAGCTCCACGGGGTCTTTCCGTCCTGTCGCGGGTAACCTGCATCTTCACAGGTACTATAATTTCACCGAGTCTCTGGTTGAGACAGTGCCCAAATCGTTACACCTTTCGTGCGGGTCGGAACTTACCCGACAAGGAATTTCGCTACCTTAGGACCGTTATAGTTACGGCCGCCGTTTACTGGGGCTTCAGTTCAGAGCTTCGCTTACGCTAACCCCTCTCCTTAACCTTCCAGCACCGGGCAGGTGTCACCCCCTATACTTCGCCTTACGGCTTCGCAGAGAGCTGTGTTTTTGCTAAACAGTCGCTTGGGCCTATTCACTGCGGCTTTCCGTTAAGAAAGCACCCCTTCTCCCGAAGTTACGGGGTCATTTTGCCGAGTTCCTTAACCAGAGTTCTCTCGCACACCTTAGGATTCTCTCCTCGCCTACCTGTGTCGGTTTGCGGTACAGGCACCTTTTATCTCGCTAGAAGCTTTTCTTGGCAGCGGGGAATCAAAGACTTCGCTCCATAAGGAGCTTCCCCATCACAGCTCAGCCTTTACGATAAGCGGATTTGCCTACTTATCAGCCTAACTGCTTGGACGTGCACAACCAATCGCACGCTTCTTCTATCCTTCTGCGTCCCTCCATTGCTCAAACGATAAAGAGGTGGTACAGGAATATCAACCTGTTGTCCATCGCCTACGCCTGTCGGCCTCGGCTTAGGTCCTGACTAACCCTGAGCGGACGAGCCTTCCTCAGGAAACCTTAGGCATTCGGTGGACGGGATTCTCACCCGTCTTTCGCTACTCATACCGGCATTCTCACTTCTAAGCACTCCACCAGTCCTTACGGTCTGACTTCACTGTCCTTAGAACGCTCCCCTACCACTGATACCATTCGGTATCAATCCGCAGCTTCGGTGGTGTATTTAGCCCCGGTACATTTTCGGCGCAGAGTCACTCGACTAGTGAGCTATTACGCACTCTTTAAATGGTGGCTGCTTCTAAGCCAACATCCTAGTTGTCTAAGCAACTCCACATCCTTTTCCACTTAATACACACTTTGGGACCTTAGCTGGCGGTCTGGGCTGTTTCCCTTTTGACTACGGATCTTATCACTCGCAGTCTGACTCCTAAGGATAAGTCATTGGCATTCGGAGTTTGACTGAATTCGGTAATCCGATGAGGACCCCTAGTCCAATCAGTGCTCTACCTCCAAGACTCTTACACTTAAGGCTAGCCCTAAAGCTATTTCGGGGAGAACCAGCTATCTCCAGGTTCGATTGGAATTTCTCCGCTACCCACACCTCATCCCCGCACTTTTCAACGTGCGTGGGTTCGGGCCTCCATTCAGTGTTACCTGAACTTCACCCTGGACATGGGTAGATCACCTGGTTTCGGGTCTACGACCACGTACTAAACGCCCTATTCAGACTCGCTTTCGCTGCGGCTCCGCCTCTTCAGCTTAACCTCGCACGGGATCGTAACTCGCCGGTTCATTCTACAAAAGGCACGCCATCACCCATTAACGGGCTCTGACTATTTGTAGGCACACGGTTTCAGGATCTCTTTCACTCCCCTTCCGGGGTGCTTTTCACCTTTCCCTCACGGTACTGGTTCACTATCGATCACTAGGGAGTATTTAGCCTTGGGAGATGGTCCTCCCAGATTCCGACGGAATTTCACGTGTTCCGCCGTACTCAGGATACATTCAAGAGAGAACGAAGTTTCGACTACGGGGTTGTTACCCTCTACGACGGACCTTTCCAGGTCGCTTCGTCTACCTCGTTCCTTTGTAACTCCGTATAGAATGTCCTACAACCCCAAGAGGCAAGCCTCTTGGTTTGGGCTATGTTCCGTTTCGCTCGCCGCTACTCAGGAAATCGCATTTGCTTTCTCTTCCTCCAGGTACTTAGATGTTTCAGTTCCCTGGGTCTGTCTTCCTTACCCTATGTATTCAGATAAGGATACCATACCATTACGTATGGTGGGTTTCCCCATTCGGAAATCTTCGGATCAAAGCTTACTTACAGCTCCCCGAAGCATATCGGCGTTAGTCCCGTCCTTCATCGACTCCTAGTGTCAAGGCATCCACCGTGCGCCCTTTCTAACTTAACCAAACTAAAA
>NZ_JBYTEA010000031.1:0-3738 GCF_058791995.1 Bacillus sp. EB106-04-02-XG92 | reverse complement strand
AAATCATCAAACGTAATTTGTCCATTACTATTTGTAGTATCTTGTAACTTATACGCGTTTACTAACATTGCTGCCATAGCAGCACGTGTAACTTTTCCTGAGGGATTGAATATTCCATTTCCTTCACCTTTAATGATTCCTGCCTTTTCAGCAGCTGCAATATAAGGGGTTGCCCAATGATTTTGAGAATCTGTAAAGGATGGTTTTGCATCGAAGTCAACTTGTATACCTAGAGCTTTTGTCATAATGGTTGCAGCAGCAGCTCGATCTAATGAATCGCTTGAACCAAAAGTGCCATCTGGATACCCACTTAATACTTTTTTATCAACTAAATAATTAACGGATTTGTCAGCCCATGCAGGAACATCTGGGAATTTGTGAGTATTTGCAAATGCACTAGATGAGTAGGAAAGCAGACTTCCAGCAAGAATTCCTGTAGCAATTAATTTGTATTTCAAAATGTAACACTCCTAAAAATTATTACAGCTTGGTAAATCTATCATTTATAGTTAAACTCATAAGTAATATGACCTAGTTTAATAGATTGAGTTGGTATCATCACTATATTACGGATAGATAATATATGGTTGATTCAAAATATTATTTCGAAAAGAATCCACAGACATACACTTGTAGTAAGGGACTATTTGATATATTCACCAAGCATGTGTAACTAGTATAGTTACTCGTATGTACGAGTGTCAATTAAAAAAGAATTACATTTTTGTAAGATAACCGTGTTAATAATATAGTAAGTAATTATTATATAAGGTGAATAATTACTCATTATAATAACTAAAAGGATGAATAAATTTGTTTTTAATCCTATGTAATGAGAGGGCTGTCTAGATTAAATAAAAGAGCGATATTTAGCATTATTTACTAGTAATTTATTTTTATTCAATAATAAACATAAAAAATTCACTCCATAAAAAATTTCCTTTCAATATTATTAACCTTATTAACTTACAAAAGTGTAAGGATATTTTTATTGACGTTCTTTAAAAGGTGTAACTATAATGATTACATGCTAATTGATAATTAAAATCATTTAGTGAATAGATATGATTGGAGATGTTTTAGCATATGAAGAAAGTCATTTTAGCTGGTGCATTAGGAATTGCAGCATTTACAGGAAGCAACATACCAGGATTAGATTCAATAACAGCAAGTGCAGCTGTGCAAGAGTTCAACACTACAGTTGAGGGGAAAGTAATAGAAGTACAGTCAAAGTATTTTATCATTGAAAGTAAAGAATTAAATGAAAGTGTAACTATTTATACTGATTTTCAAGCAAATGCAAAACCAGGTGAATATGTAAAAGTAAATAGTAATGGTCCATTACTTCAAAACGCATTTACTACAAGTTTAACGGCTAATTCTGTTAAGCATTTTGAATTAGGTCCTGGAAACTACGAACAATATACAGTAGGGCATGTAAGTGAAGTTTCTTCTAATGAGTTATTAGTTACATATATAGATAATAACGGAAATCCAGCAGATCTTCGTGTCCCTCTAAAAAACACTCATAACTTTAAGGTTAATGACTTAGTGAAAGTAGAAAGTGATTTTTGGGCGAGATCCATACCACCTATAGCTGTAAATGCAAAAGTAGAAAAAGTTAAAACGCAAACTAATGATTATAATACTAGTACTGAGTCTTTAGAAAAAGAAGGTACAACATTGAAACCAGGAATGTATGAAAAAAAAGATGGTCAACCTAATTTTGTAATCGGAGAAATCACAAAAATAGACAAAGATTATACCGATTATGTAGCTGTCACATACCCTTCTAAAAATGGGAAAAATGATCTTGTTTATGTAGAATTAACGCAGGGACAACAATTTAATATAGGTGATATGGTTCGAGTAGATTTTCATGATGGATCTAATTTCCATGGAATGGATAAAACAACGTATGACCATATTCAAAAAATTAACGATAAAATTAAACAGAATACAAATAAAGAGCAATGGGTTTGGTCTTAATTTTAAGAAAATAAAAGTATCCATCTATAATGTATATACCAATTCAAAAAGTCTTGTAATATGTTACAAGGCTTTTTTGAATTAATTACTTTAAAACATAATCTTTTGTTTCATTCATGCAATGAATTTTGTGATATTTGTTTATAAAGATATAAAAAATTCTTTCGTTGATATTATTTAATCTAAAGAAAATTCCTTTACTTCATGGAATTAGAAACATTTTTCTCAACTATTCTATATAATATAGTGATTAATTATTATACAAGGTGAATAATTAATCACTATATTATTAATATGGTTACCTTACAATAATGTAAGATTTCTTTAATTGACACTCATATATATAAGTGACTATACTAATTACGCAACAGCGATTCATCTGTAAGTACTGTGTATACTAATACTTTTAACTAAAAAAGATGTGTATCTATTTTAAAACAAAAACACGTTTAACTATTAGCTTTATATGTATAGGATATAGTCTTATTAGTCATAATTTCGTATGGATAGTTGGAGAACTTGAAATTAATATAAATAATGATTTTATGTTAAACGTAATATTGAAATAAATTAAAGTTATGGTATATTCAGTATTCTCCTCGTTTGTATCTTGGATTTCTTATGATGAACCGATATATATAGAATCATTTCTTGAACTACTCACCACTTAACGTCCTTACGGACTGTTTGAAGTGGGAGATTCCTGCGAACACCGGTGTATCCACCGGTTATCTTAGCAGGCTCTACCCGTAGTCCCTACGGTGAAAACATAAGTATCTTGTACGTTGACTCACCACATTACCTACTTTAGCTTGGTTTTCGCAACTTCGGCAAGCGTGGGGCGAAAGAACGTTGAAGATTTTACGGTTGCAACGTTTTTCTGCAACCAACCTCATATCTTCAGTTTTCAAAGAGCAATCTGTATAAGTAAATGATAGCAAACATGTTGGCTTATGCCAACCGACATTCATCTCCCACCTAAAATTGGTGTTTCACACCTTCACATTTTTGAGGAAGGAGTCTTCTGTCGGAAAACGATAAAAATAAAGGAGATTTAATTATGAATTTTAAACAAATTATTTTAGCAGGTGCTGTCATTACTACAGCCACATTAACGACTTTGAATAGTGTACAGGCTGAGAAGAAAATATTTAATGATGTTCCAGTCAATCATTGGTCTGAACAAGCAATTAATGATTTAGCGAGTAGAAAAATTGTATATGGCTATGGAAATGATACTTTTGGATTTGGAGATAAAGTCACACGTGGTCAGGTAGCGAGAATGTTATACAATTATTTAAAACCACAGGATGTAGACTCAAGTTTTAAAAATCCATTTACAGATATAAAAGGTAATATGTTTGAAAAAGAAATTTTAGCAATGGTAAAAACAGGAGTTATGACTGGATATGGAAATGGTAAATTTGGACCAAATGATAGCTTAACTCGTGAACAAATGGCGGTAGTTCTTACAAATGCATTTAAATTAAAAGCGAATTCAATAACTAATTTTAAAGATGTAGATAAAAATTATTGGGCAACGAAAGCAATCAGTGCACTGCAAGAAAATAAATTAAGCGCAGGCACAGGAAATGGTATATTTGAACCTAAAGTAATTGTAACTCGCGAACAATATTCGCAGTTCTTATATAATGTGATTAATAAAGTAGAGAAACCAGAAGTAAAACCAGAAGTGAAACCAGAAGTAAAACCAGAAGTGAAACCAGAAGTAAAACCAGAAGTGAAACC
>NZ_JBYTEA010000030.1:0-5117 GCF_058791995.1 Bacillus sp. EB106-04-02-XG92 | reverse complement strand
CCGAACACGGAAGTTAAGCTCTCTAGCGCCGATGGTAGTTGGGACCTTGTCCCTGTGAGAGTAGGACGTCGCCAAGCGACTAAAAACACAAGTCTTTTGACTTGTGTTTTTTTCGTGTTTAATAAAGCATAAACATTTTATACACAGAAAGATGATATATGCGGAAAGGATATAGTTTATCCCGCTATTTGCCGGGCAGTAAGACCCCCACCTCAAAATTCAGCGGAAGCGAAGAAGTTAGGTGGAGGATCAACTGCCCGTAAAAGCCCGATTGGTGAGGCTGATTAAAGTTTCACTTTATTATATACACATTCGGTCTCTCTATTAATATGGCGTTGTCCAAGGGATGTTTAATTTTTGAGCTGTGTCGTACGGTAATTTGGAGTATTAATGGTGATTATTCCTGTCATGTCAGAAGTAAGTCATACTAGTAGTGAAATAGATAAAAAAACCGATATTCTAACTTGAATATCGGTTTAATAATTTGTGACTTATATGAACTTAGAGCAATACGAAAAGCGTAAATAAAATAGCTAGTAAAATACGATAGTATGCAAAAGGTTTTAAACCTATCTTCTCTAAAAGCTTCAGAAAAGTTACTACCGCTAGCATTGCTACTATAAAAGAGGTAATGAATCCTACGACAAACATAGGAATATCATTTACACTTAAATACTTCCAGCTTTTTAATAAGTCTAAGCCTGTAGCGCCAACCATTACAGGAAGAGCAATTAGAAAAGAGAACTCAGATGCAGTTTTATAATTTACTTTTGCTAATAGCCCCCCAGAAATAGTAGAGCCAGCTCTAGAAAAACCAGGATATACGGCTAAGCATTGGAATAATCCAATTGTTAATGCTTGACGGTATGTTAAATCATCCAGTGAATAGGCGGTTGCCTCTTTCTTTTTTACTTCTGCAAAGATCATCAGAATGGCCCCTGCCACAAGTCCAATTACGACAGTGTAGGGCTGAAATAAGTAAGTTTTAATAACATCGTGTAGTAATAAACCAGCAACTACTGCTGGAAATACGCCAAGAAATACATGGAATACGTTAAATTTTTTCTCTTTCCTCAGAAGAGGTTTAATATTACATAAAGAAACGAGGCGTTTATGATATAAAATTGCAATAGCTAAAATTGCCCCTAGCTGTATAACAATTTCAAACGTTTTCGCTCTTTCTCCTTCAAAGCCTAATAAATGCCCGACTAATATAAGGTGGCCAGTAGAGGAGATAGGTAAAAATTCAGCTAGCCCCTCTACGATACCAAGTATGAAGGCAATAATGATATCGCTCATAGTTTCACTCCTATAAATTAATGGATATCTACTCTTTTAAAATAGAATAGTGTTGCAATAAATCCGAAGATCGTCGTTGCTGCAATGATGATATAAGAATACTCTGGTGGATACGTGGGTTGTAATTCATTATTTGCGATATCTAAAGTAGCGGTCCACGGAAATAAATCTTTATGTTTGGAGTTTACGAGCATAAGATTAGTCATTGTAATAATGACTGTTAATATAATAGGCGGTACATAGCTCTTCATTACAAGAGTTAATAGTACTATAGGTGAAGACAATAGAAAGAGAAGTACAGCACAAATTGAAAATTTTAGAAAAGAACCTAAAATTAAATCGGTGTTAACACCAGGGAAGCCCCCCAATATCCCTAATATTAAAGTGAGTGTCCAAGCGACTAAAGTTAGCATCACGATCCAAAGAAAAAGAATGATGAACTTACTTATAATAAAGCTAATACGCGACACGGGGATAGTTAATAAATTCTTTAGTGTATCTTCTGTATATTCACGGGTAAACATATAAGCAATTACTACTCCATATAAGGGAAAGCCTATTACTAAAGTAGTATATAAGTTAACCTCAGTAAATAATTGATGAAACCAAATTGTTGGAGTTGGCTGTTTGGTTTTTATATGTATATAAGAAGCCACTACAACTAAGAGAGGTGCGACACCAGCACCAATAATGCTAATTAAAAACATATTAGAGCGTTTTAGTTTTAATAGTTCTGTATAGAGTAGATTAACCAATCGTTCCACCCCCGACTAGTTTAGTGAAATAATCTTCTAATCTATCTTCGCTCATCATCATTTTTAATACTTCAATATCATTTAGAACGAACGTTCTGTTTATGTGCCCTTGTTGTCCGAAATGAGAATAAATCCGAATATTCCCCTCATCATGAACTTCGTAATCAAAAATTTGAAAATGATTTTCTAATAGCATCGCAGCCTTATTGTCATTATTCACCTGAAATTCTATGTACTTACGGTTTGTTTTACGTAGTGTATCAAGAGAAACTTCTTCTAGTAACCTTCCTTCATGAATAATTCCCATACGATCAACTAATTGCTCTACTTCAGCTAATATGTGACTGGAAATAAGTATCGTTATATTTCTTTCCTGTGCTAAAGATTTAATAAGTTTTCGCATTTCTTTAATACCAATAGGGTCCAGCCCATTAGTTGGTTCATCTAGTATGAGTAATTCGGGATAATGGAGAAGGGCACGTGCAATCCCTAGACGCTGCTTCATTCCTAAAGAATACTTTCCAACTAATTTTTTTGTTTCGTGCTGCAATCCTACTATCTCTAATGCTTCTTCAATAGCATTCTTTTTATGAATTCCAATTATCTTTGCATTAACTAATAAGTTTTCTTTTGCAGTTAAGTTTTCATAAAACCCTGGAACCTCAACGATAGAACCAATTCTTCTTAAAATATCTTTTTGGTTTTGAAATAAATTCTCTCCGAATATTTCAATATTTCCACTTGTAGGCTTTATAAGGCTGAGTAACATACGAATGGTTGTAGTTTTTCCTGCACCGTTACGTCCTATGAATCCGTAAATTTCTCCTTGTTGAACGTTAATATTTAGATTATCTACCGATTTTTGTGTGCCGTATGATTTAGTAAGGTTAGTCGTTTTTATAATTGTATTTATAGGGGGCACCTACTTTCTATAAGTTCTTAATTACATGATAAAAGGGAAGGTTTAACTGCATATTAATCATTTCTTAACTGTTTCTTAAAAGCATTGTGTTTTGGAATGGAAAAGCCAAAAGTAGTTCGTTCCCATGGAATACTTTCAACCCATATATGTCCATGCTGCTTTTCAACTAGTGCTTTTACAATGGCAAGTCCTAGGCCGCTACCGCCATAGGAGGAATTTCTTGATTGTTCGCTTCGGTACATTCGCTCAAATACGTTTTGTAAGTCATGTTTTGAAATACCCGGGCCTTTGTCCCAAATAAGAAGTTCATAGTCTGTATCGGTTTCTAGTAGTTCAATTCCTAATGTTTTCCCATCTTTTCCGTAATAAATAGCATTTTTTATTAAATTATTCATAATTCGCATAAGGCTAAGGTGGTCTGCGACGATAGGGCAAGTAGATTCTGGAATTAGAACTTGTAGTTCAATATTATGTTTTGAGAGTTCAGGTAAAAATTCAATTAAAATTTCTCTAGTAACTTCAGAAAAGTCTAGTTGTTCTTCTTTTAGTGGAAATTCATTGGCGTCTAGCTTTGCCATATTGAATATGTCATCAACTAGGTGTTTTAAATTATTTGATTTTATATAAAGTACTTTAAGATATTCTTGCTTTTCTATTTCAGAAGCAGCAACCCCATCTTTTAAAGCATCGATATAGCCAATAATGGAGGTGAGTGGTGTTCGAATGTCGTGCGAGATACTAGACAAAAGTTGTTTTCTAGATTCCTGAGACCTTTTTGCTTCAATCCGAACCTTTTCTAATTCAGCTATTAGTTCATTTATTGAAAAAACGATATTATGTAATGAGCGATCATTGCTTGTAAATAATCTCGTTTGTAAATTACCTTTTAGTACACGGCTTAATTTAGTATCTATTGATTTGCGATGCTGAATGAATTGTATTCTTGAAAAGAAAAGATACATTGTAATTAAGATAAGTGTAATAAATAAAGACATTTTTATGCTTGGAACCATTTGTATATTTAAAAGCCCACAAATGATAAGTTGTAATGAAATAAGGAATAGCGTTTTATCAGTCTTCAAGCTTTTCACCTACAAACTTATAACCAATGCCCCATACAGTTTGAATAAATTTTGGATTGGAAGGATCGTTTTCTATTTTCTTTCTAAGTTTTCGAATATGTACCATAACGGTATTATCATCTTCTATATAATTATCGTCCCATACATTTCGGAAGAGTTGAGTTTTAGTAAATACTTGTCCTGGGTTTGAGGTAAAGAATTTTAATAGTTCTAGTTCTTTTCCGGTTAAGCTAATTTCCTCTTTATTTGTATGAACTGTATATGTATTTAAATTTATAGTTAGTCCTTTAAAAGTTAAAGTTGTTTTCTCTTGTACATTAATGTTACTTCCAAGAACTAAAAAACGTCGCATAAGAGCTTTTACTCGTGCAACCACCTCGTGAATGCTGAAAGGTTTTGTAATGTAATCATCCGCACCAATGCTTAGACCCAAAATTTTATCAACTTCGTGATCTTTAGCAGTCAGCATTAATATAGGTACGTTAGTTTTATCTCTAAGCTTTCTGCATACTTCGATACCATCTACTTTCGGCATCATAAGGTCTAATATAACGAGGTTATAGTTGTTTTGATTAAATAACTGTAAGGCCTCATCTCCATTAATTGCAGTATCTACCATATATAATTCTCGCTCTAAATATATTTTCAATAAATTTCGGATTTCTTGATCATCGTCTGCTATAAGGATACGTATATCTTTCATATCTTCACCTGCTTCTAATAGATTTTCATTGATAGTACAACAACACTCTAATTATATACTAGTATTTGTTAAAATAAGGTTGCTAGTTTTATCGGTGGAAAAGGTCTGCACGTATTAAATTTAGAGTTCAAAATGACTCGAATATGTTTTGGAAGAATAAATTAAAGAGAAGCAGAAGATGGTTTCCGGTAATGAATCTTTGTAAGGCTGTATATAGCTAAGAGAGCATAAAAATATTAACTTGAATATATTTATAAAAAGGTATTGACGATTAGTATATAGAGGTGTAATATAGAACAAGTCGCCGATGCAATAACGCAGAACGTGGCAAACGAAATGAAAAACTTAGTTGACAT
>NZ_JBYTEA010000029.1:0-8470 GCF_058791995.1 Bacillus sp. EB106-04-02-XG92 | reverse complement strand
ACACGGAAGTTAAGCTCTCTAGCGCCGATGGTAGTTGGGACCTTGTCCCTGTGAGAGTAGGACGTCGCCAAGCAACTGTAAGACGAGTCAGAATGACTCGTCTTTTTTGTATCTTTTCATACCTCTGTTAATTGCCTTTCTAACTCCTTCTAAATAGGCGAATCCATGCTTTTTATCTGGTTCTAAGTAAGTACCTTCTGCCCATTCATTCCACGCATTAATAAATAAGAACTCGCTATCATAAAGGGAGAACGTACGGTGAATTTGCTTGCTTAAATATATTGTGAACTTCTCAGGAGTAGAGCCTACGAAAATGCTGCTATTTAAGTCTTTACGGCGTGCTGTGTTGTCCCAGTCAACAAAGGCACCGGGAAATGTTTTTTTCTTTGGAGGAGAGCGTTTTAGTATATACATCCACACTTTATCATAATCCCAAGCGTTTATTTGTTTACCGGATTCATATATTATCTTATTTATGTCGGAAGAGCTATCATGAGCAATGGTATAAAAAGGCTCGAATTGAATGCTAGCATCGAATCCGTTTATATTAGGAAGTGGAAAGCTGTTTAATGTTTCTACAAAGTATATACCTTTCAAACCATTTTCTTGTGCGAGTGTATTCCAGTAAGTAAGCATTTGGGCACAATCAGGGATGTGCCCAGGACGATAAATAATAAATAGTGGTTTATCATCTATACGGATATACCTCTCATCTTGGAAAGCTTGTAATAAATACTCAAAGTGTTCTTTCCAATCCGATAATTCTCCGTAATCTTGAGGCATTAATATGTGACTATCGAGACCATCCCAAGTTTTTGTCCACGGTTCATTTGCCCAAGAAAGGCAAAATGGAAAATCTGGTTCCTTCATCTGAAGTACCTCATTAAATGGTCTCTCCAATAACCTCTTTCCTTTAAACCAGTAATGGTAATAACAAAAACCATATATGCCGTGTGCTTTGGCAATTTCTGCTTGCCACTTTCTTACGGATGGGGTGGTTAAGTCGTAATAAAAATCTTGATAAGGTTCTCTAGGTTGATAATGTCCTGAAAATAAAGGTCGTGCACTTTTAGTATTTGTCCATTCAGTAAAACCTTTTCCCCACCATCGATCATTTTCTTTTATTTGATGAAACTGTGGTAAGTAAAAAGCAATTATTTTCAAGATATATCCCCCTTATGTTCTTCGTAGTTCAAGTGGTGGGAAGTTATTTTTGATTTTTTCGAATCTAGTTAAAGCATGAGATCTATTATTTACTTACTGTGTTGATGCTGCATAATGAATTTTTTTGTACAGTTTGCTTGATATAGAAATCTTTGATGATTTAATATATACGGCTGAGATACAAAATGATCTTCATTATACAATGAGCGAAAAGAGTTAATTTTTTTGGAGAACAAATAGAGCTTGGGGTAATCGGTTTGCATCATCGAAAAAGTCCCGCAGCTTTAAATATTTCTCATAGTGGTTTTTAATATAAGTTCTAGGTATAACGGTTTCCCCGTAGAAGCTACTATTTCTAACGTCTCCAGCTCCCGTAGGGCTGTGGACAAAATTGCCGCTTTCATAATCCGAGATGGCACGATTTATATCTGGGAAAGCTTGAGATAAAGTTTTATGCCATCCCGTTTGAATTAATTCAGGGTGTTCCTTAAATTGTTGACAAAAATCGAGAAAATAGCGTGCTTGTGTTGTGGCGATTAAGATTCCACCAGGACGAAGAATTCTTGAAAATTCCTTTATCCAATTTTCTGCAGTTTCTTCGGATAAATGTGAGAATACAGAATAAGCGAATATGATGTCTAATGAATTGTCATTAATAAATTTTGCGGGAGGTTGTGGGGGAGCTATTTTATATCTACCTCTTCCTAACGTTTCGTTACAAAGGTTAATCATTACAGGATCTACATCAATACCAAGTAAATTTTTATGGCGAACATCTTTGAAAAAGAAGCGTATAATTCTTCCCCATCCGCAACCAAAGTCTAAAATTTTCCGTTCTTTATTCAAGGGAACGCCTAAATTATGAGCATATGTTTTTACAAGGCTATAAAACAAATATGCTTCATAAAGAGCATGCTCATAGGAAGCGCCTACAAACTGTTGTTGAATTTCTTCGGGGGGGAACATAGGTACTGGGATGCCATTTATCTTTGTTTGTGAGCAACTTTGTATAAATAGATTAAGAAGCTCAACATCAGAAAGCGGGCTAACAAGGTTATCAAAGTCACTTCCTAACTTAAAGTTATTCATTTGCTAACCTCCAAATTATATAGTGCCTAAAAATTATTTCAGTGTTTTTTACTAATAAAAACATGTAGAAACTCAGCATCTAACCCCAGTGATCTATCCTTTTGTAAATAAACAATGGTATACATATTTGCATGTGTATAAATATATTCAATCATATCTTGGCCCCAATCAAATGTTACTAAAGACCCATTCTCATCAATAGGATTTCCGTGATAAATCGGCTCTTCAATATACTCAATTCCATCCTTATTGATCCTTGCTCTTTGCAAAGTTTTTGGGAGTGTATGATACCAAGGTACAGTAAACACATGAGCACCACCAGGCTTTAATACACGCTCTATTTCTTTAAAGGCTTTGTTTGGTTCCATTACATGTTCAAAGACATCTTGAGTAATGAATAAATCAAAAGATTCATTTTGGAAAGTCATGTCTTCTAAGTTCTCGCATCTAATTCCTTGAAAGTATTGGCCGAGAGGGTGGTTTTTAAAGTATTGAGAATATGTATAGTTTTTGCAGTTTTTTATTAGTAGTTGAGTTGTAATCCCTCCTGGAGAGGATTCGTGGATATGATAGGAACCCCATTTTGGAAAAAATGTATTTAAAACATGTATTAAAGCTCGTTGCCGTGGTATAGAGTGGCATGTAGAACATAAGTAGTGATCCCTAAGCCAATCATTATGCTCTATAAATGTAGCTTCCTTCTCGCAAATAACGCAATATCCATTATTGTGCTTCAAATTACCTTCCACATGACATCACTCCTGTATAAAAAAATGCATATGACGACACATACGTCAACAATCAGCGAAATCAATGAGAGTGGGTGAAAATAAGGGAATTCATAAAAGTAAGATTGGTAGAAGGAAATAATTAGCGGGGAGAACCCCACGCTAATTAAAGTTTCACTTTATGCTATGCGATACATTTGCTTTTATTCATTGAAGAGTGTATCGATTTAAAGTATCCCTTTTGTGTACGGGTACATTTCAAAGTCTTGTGCATATATTTCTGTAACTAACGCCATTGTTTCTTCATCATAAAAACTTTCATATGTTGGAAAGCGAGGGAAGGTGGCATCCGTAATACTGAGCTCTGCATAGCTTCCTGTATAAAGCATTTTATGAGCGCGATGATGTTCTGACTTTATAAGTAGTGCCAAATCGGATTTAACTAATCCGTACGTATGTTCTATCTTTGTAATTTGTGTATTAAAATCTTCTAAAGGAATATAGTATTGGATGAAGTTTTCTTCACCTGGAACGTATTGCTGACTAAAATGTATGTCCATTGCTAGGGAATTGGGACCTAATGCTCGAACGTAATATAAAAATTGTTTAAATGATATTCCTCGGTTACTATATTTGTCATTATACAAATAATGGCGGATACTTTCCCATTGAGGAATTGCATATGGATTGTCAGCAAGTAATAAAAATGAGCTGACGGCCCTTGTATAGGGATTTCGCACAAGTTTACAAACATCTTTTTTTGCTGTTAGAAGGCCATTTTGTAACTCTGGTATGTAGTTGGTGTTGTTTTTATATACCCAGAATTCATAGTAATGAATAAAGTCATGGTATTTCTTTGCTTCAGTAAATAATCCAATTTGAAAAAAGAACCAATTAGCTAAAGTAGTACATCCGCTTCTATGGCTCCAGAATAGTATAAGTGGAAAGTCTTTATGGAAATGTGGGATTCGATCTTTATGTAGGATTACATGATTTAAAAGCTCTTGATTTACATTCTTCATACATGTAGTACTCCTTTTTGAAAGTTTTATTTATGGAGAGGGGAAGCTTTTACTAATCCAATATATTCATAGGAATGAGTAAATATTATGAGTGTTTTTTCGAGCGGCTTAAATAAGGTAGTGATTCTAAAAGGAAAATATAAAATAAAGATAATGAAAATTGATAAGGGGCATACAATTATAGTAGAAGTGAACAAGTTTATTTCTTTGTATTTCTAGGTGTGATAAGCAAAAATCTTATTACTAGAGAGGATACTATGAGGAAGAATAATTATTTAATAATAGGTGGAAATAGTTTCATTGGTATTAACCTCGCGTTAGGTTTATTGAAACAAGGTCAAAATGTAAAAGTATTTTCCAGACATATAAATAATTTCCCTCAAAATATTATAAGTGAGGTTGAGTTTATTAAAGGTGATTTAGCGAATGTGGAAGATATATATAAAGCTTTAGTGAATGTGGATATTATTATTTATTTAGCTGCAACGTCTAATGTAGCAACTTCAATTGAAGATGTTTTCGGAGATATAAACAGTAGCTTTTTTTTTCTTAACTTCATGGAAAGTGTTAAAAATTTTCCTATTAAAAAAATTGTATTAGCCTCTTCTGGAGGCACAGTTTATGGTGAGCCTGAATATTTACCTATTGATGAGGAACATCCATTAAAACCACTTTCTCCTTATGGAATAACAAAAGTGTCGCTTGAAAATTATTTGTACTTTTATAAGAAAAAATACGGAATTGACTATGTTGTATGTAGATATTCTAATCCATATGGAAAATATCAAAATCCTTTAAAGAAAGTTGGTGCAATCAATTGTTTTTTGTATCAACATCTCAGTAATGAAAAGATTAATATATATGGGAATCCACAAGAGATTATTCGAGATTATATTTATATCGATGATTTAGTTGAAATCACTATACAACTATCACAATTAAATCGCCTGAAATCATGTGTGTATAACATAGGGAGTGGCAAAGGTCTTTCTTTAAAACGAATTATAGTAGAACTGGAGAAGTTAACGGAAAGAAAAGTGGATTTTATCTGTTATAAACAAAAACAAGAAAATGTTCAAAAAATCATCTTAAATATAGATAGAGTAAGACAAGAATGTAATTGGGAACCGAAAATAGATTTCAAAAGTGGTATTAGGTTAAACAAGCTATGGATTGAAGAGTTCTTATATAGTAAAAAATAATAAACCATGCCCTACTTCTGTATAAGTAGAGCGTGGTTTATTATTTTACTTCTTTTTTTATTACCCAAAGGTCTTGATGTTCCCACCAAAAACCTTCAGTGTATTTTTTGATAATCGGGTTATAAGATAATAATTTAATTTTGTCACATACGTAAGAGGGGCTAACGATCGTTTGCCCGTATTGATGAACATCTAAATCCAGTTGTTCGCTAGAGGGAAGAAACCAATAGCCCTGTTCATTTAAATCAGGAAAGCCGAAGTACTTTTTACTTTGATATCCATGAGTTGTGAAAATGAATAATCCGCCAGGGGAAACAGCGTTATACAATGTTTGAAGCCAACGAAACCAAGTTGTATCAGGCATATGAGAAAAAAAGGATAAACAAAAAACGATATCATACGTAGACGAGGCTAATTTTACTTGTTCTGGTTCGGGATGAGATAAGATAGAAGCAGTATTTAATGTACTTTCAATAAAAGTAATAGCCTCTTCATGTATATCACAAGTAGTTATACTTAAGTTCGTTTGTAGTTTTAATAAATGACGTGTTATGCAGCCATATCCGGATGCGAATTCTAATAATTGAATGGGATTGTCTATAGGAGGAGAAAAGGAAGTAATTAAATCTAAGAGTGTCTCTGCTGATTTTCTTCCATCCTTAAAATAATAATCTATCGCTTCTTTTTTTGACGGAAAGACTGGATTCGTGACAAGAAATTGAAAGATATGATCCTCTGGATGGATACTTGCATTTACATTGTAGTTATGTGCCATTTGAGAAATCAAATCTTTATTTGCCTCTATAAATTCTTTCAAAGAGTAGCCCCCTTTAATGATAGTAACGTCTTATAAGAGATATTGATGGTGAGGGAAATATATAATTAAATCTTCAAATATGCTTTAAGGTACTTTCTATATGTGTACATTTTCTTTTTTGAAATGTCGTCGATAGTAAAGGTTTCTGTAATGAAATTCTGCATTTGTACAACTTCACTGTAATGGGAATATGAATCTTCTGTTCTCGTTACGCTATTTGTATGTCGTCTATGATAGTTTAGCGGTTTTGGGTTGAAATAAATATTTCCCTCTTTCAGAATAGAAACATAGAAAAACCAATCACCAGCTACTTTAAACTTTTCTAATTGTTTTGCTGTAGTTTGTATAGCTATGTTTTTAAAAACTACACTTGAGACATTAGGTATCGTGTTTTTGATAAGTAACGTATCTTGTATTTCATCTATCCCTTTTCGAAAGTAAGAACTCTTCCATTTTTCTTTATCAATATCATTTGTGTAATCTAAATAATGATTGGCTAGGATATTTCCTTGTTCATCTATTTGTTTTGATTGTGTATAGCTTAAGGTGACATCACTATTTATATGAACCCCTTGCATTACTTCTTCTAAAAATGTCTGATCACATAAGTCATCGGCCTCTGCAATCCAAATATAATCACCAGTTGCTGCAGAGACACCTTTTATCCATTGTTTAAATACAGAACCAGAGTTTTTATCATTAATAATTTGTTGAACTTTTAGGTGGGATTTATTTTCGTTTGAGAGCAGCTGTTCAAATGTAGATACACTATTGTCAGTAGAAGCATCGTCTAGGAAAATGAGTTCGTAAAGAGGATAGGTTTGGTTTAATATTGATTTAACTCGGCCAGGTAAGTATTTTTCGTAATTATAGTTCGGTAAGATTACGCTTATTTTTTTATAATTATGCTCAAGTAGGTTTAACAATTGATAAATGTAATGAAGGAAATTGAAATCTTTTTCAATAAGTTTTTGGCCAAAGCTACCTTTTTTTAATCGTAAATCTTCATCTCCAATAAATTCATATATTCTTTCCAACATCATCGGTAAGTTTAAATAGTCTACTAATGCGCCAGTTTGTTCCGTAACAACATCTTCAAAACCTCCAGCATTTTTAAACCCAATAACAGGGACCTTTATATCTAATGCTTCTAAAACAACGTTTGGAAAAGGGTCCTCTCTTGAAGTTAATAAATATAAATCAGCCCCGGCGTTATATAAACCGATATCCGGAGTAGGCTCTACTAATGTGAAATGTGCTGTATATCTCGGGGATAGTGTGTTTAAAAAATGAACATCTGTTTTCCCGACCCAGATAAAATGAATATTTGTATGAACCTTTCTTACTGAGTAAGCAATAAGTGAGAATAAATCTATTCCTTTTCGATGATCAGCGAACCCTACCCCCAAAATGATTTTGCTATCTAGAGGCAGGTTGTGTTTTTTTCTTAATTCACTTCTAGCCTTTTCAATATTATTCTTATAAGGATTGTGGTTAAACAAGCCTTGAGGGAGAATGTGGCATTTTTGATGATCTAATTGGGTGATTGTACGGAACTTTTCATACACGTACTGTGAAGGGAAGACAATTTTGTAAGCAAACTCGGCAATGTTTCTAGCCTTTCCCTCGGCAGAGTACTGTTGTATTAAATGCGGCAACTCATGTATTAATGAAATAACTTTTATATTGTGTTTAGCTAGTAATGCAACTATATCACCACTTATGACAGTACTACATATGGCGATGGTATAGTCTTGTGATAATAACTTCTGTATTAATAATTCGACCTTTTCTTCCGTTGGGTAGTTTTCCTCTAGGCAATAAACAGAACCATACTTTTGAAAATCGTGGATTAAAATGCCCGTTCCAATAGAAATAATTGCGACAGAGTAGTTAAAGTTTTCTTTAAGAGCTTTAATAGTATGTAAAGAAAGCAGCTGTGCTCCGTGGAAATGGGCATCATGGGATACATAAATGATTTTCTTATTAACATGCATTTCATAACGCCTCCTAAGTTAATTAGTTTTTTAGTAAATGTATGGCGTATTTATAATTCCTAGAAAGAAGTAATAGAAGATAATTGTGAATGTAGATGGAATGTACTCGCAATAACAAATGCTACTTTTAATATATATTTGTTTGGCTTGATATTCATTCTTTAGAAAGGAATAAGTGGTAAGAAAGTGTAGAGTTTCGATTATGAAAGTAACTGTACCATTTTATTAATTTCTAGAGACGGACAATACCTTTTATCCTTTTTATTTTATAATTTATAAAATAAAAAGGATAAAAGGTATTGACGATTGTAGGTTAGAGGTGTAATATAGAACAAGTCGCCGATGCAATAACGCAGAACGCGGCAAACGAAATAAAAAACTTAGTTGACATTACAAATTAGAAATGTTAACATAAGGAAGTCGCAAATGAGCGACCAAGTAGTTCTTTGAA
>NZ_JBYTEA010000028.1:0-13622 GCF_058791995.1 Bacillus sp. EB106-04-02-XG92 | reverse complement strand
TAATGCTCTGCTTTTACCCATCGGCTTCTACCTAAATCTAACCAAACATCATTATCTTCTCCCCAGTACGCATCCCAATATAATACTTCTGCTGCTGTCGTAAAGTCCCCAAGATAGTTACCGTGTGGTCCATCGTAATAGTTAATTCCATATCCTTCCCAGTATATTGATCTTGCCATTCCAATCCCCTCTGGTTGCGGAACTCCACCTGCATTAAAATCTACATATTGTTTAACAATTTCAGAGTAGAAGAAATTCCCTCCGTTTTTATATCGATAACCACCATTGTAAGCAACAGCAATAGGGTTACTATATTTCACCATAGCACCAGTCGTATTTCCAAGCGATGGTGCAACCACTGTTTTAGAATATTGATCTGCGACCGGTAATGAATGTTGTTTATTGTTAGAAGCTAACCAGCGAAGGTAAGCTCGTCCAAAATTATATGATTGAACAATGGCACTTAAATCTGTAATACCATTTTTCTTTGCATCATCAAAAGCTCCTTTCAAATGCTTTACTCCATAATAAATTGAATCTTTAGGTTTTTTAATTGTATTCATTGCCCAACCTTGTGATTCACTTGACTGCATAATATCCGGTGTTGTTTCAGAATTCCCTCCACTTTCCACCATAATAATTCCAAGTACGTAAGGAACTAACTCCGAAACACCTTGTGCAGCACATTCACTTTCTACCATTGATTGCCAACGTAACACTTGTTGTGGCAGATTCTTTGTTGTAGCTGAAGCAGCTAATATACTCATTACTAAACATCTCCTTATTTTCCTATTATTTTTGTCAAAAAAACTACTACTTTACTACATATGGTTATCAGCCAAATACCCATTCATCTATAAAATCACTTCATGTGGCTCACCTCTTTCACAACAAAAAGAGCAACTATAAAAATAATTGCTCTTTCGTCGAAATCTTATATTACTACTATAAATCACTTTTTCAATACTTTCTGTACACCGCATGTACCCTACAAAAAGGTAACATTAAAATCCATCTAAAAACTTGACAATCTTTCTTATTTCAGCATGTTTGCGTCGAATATAGCCTGTACTATAATGCAATTCAAATGCTATTTGTTCTAACGTCATTCCATCAACATATTTCATTTTAAGTATTTGATGATCTAGTCCTGCAAACTTATTCATCAAAAGCTTTAAATCATATTCTTCATTCATCTTATGAGCTAATTCATATTCAATTGCTTCAATCCGGTCTTCTACCTTAGCCCCTTCCGACTCAGCGGTTAATCGTACATTTTGCAAGTCCCCACTAGTCCAACGCTTTAATTCCGCTTTTGATTTGTCTAAGTTATATTCTAAATAAGCAATTTCTTCTTCTAACTTCTTATAATCTTTGAGCCATTCAAACATCTGATGATTCACCTACTTCCTTTTTTGTAAATTTAAATACTACTAATTTAATAAAACTTATATCCTTATTAGCTTTTTTAATCATTGTTATTTGTAGAACATCTTTCATTTAATAAACACAACCATTTCCTACTATTTATAAACTCATTTTATCTTTAGAATTCCAATACTGTAATTAACTCCTGACTAGATAATGAAAAACTCCCTTCTAACAGTCCTTATAGGACATTAAGAAGCAAACAGAAATCACAAATTGTTGATACTTGCTCCAAACATTCAAGAATATCTTCATGTGAATGTTCAATATACATCGAACATCCTTAAAGAATATAATCATTTAATCTGAATATAATCATTTAATCTTTACATTTAGATAAAACATTTTAAAACACCAAAGTCATCGACCATTTTAGCTTTTCTTAAGGCTTATATTTATTTAATACCTCTTGTAATCTCTCACGCTCTTCATCAGTAGACTGCGCTTGTTGTCTTTCCACTTCTTGATTCGTTTGTTCGTCATCTTTATATAACCAATCTGGGACAATCTCTTTTCTAGTCGAATAATTTCTACCCGATTCATTAAATTTCTTATTCTTACTCATTTTGAAACGTCTATCTAGCGCGATCACATCAGCAAATGTTTTAACTTTTTGCTCCTTCCAATTACCCAATATAGCTTTAACGTAGTTCCATCTTGGTGCATTCTCATCAATAGCTTTATTAGTTGCATACTGAATTAACTCACTACTAAACAATTCACAAAAATCGCCTAACTCCGTCAATGCAATTTCACTTAACGGAATGCCGCTCTCGTTAAAAAAATTATAATTTTTTTTAAACTCTCCACCGAATAATATATGAGATTCTAATTTATCCTTATTATCATGATTAGTATTTTGTATTTTAGTACTTAGTTTATTAATATTTAGTAGTGTCGGATTTTCCTCATATGGCTTTCCTACATCTTGCTTTTCCATTCGTGGAATTCTCCTTTGTGGCGTTTCATAAATTTCCGTATCCCACCTTTTAATTTTTTTTGTATTTTCATCACGAATGGGATAACGCTTTACATAGCCTAATTCTTTTAGTTCTTTAAAACCTGTACGTAGTGAATCTTCTCCATCCTTAGCATGTTGAGCTAATTCACTAATATGAAAAGTCCAATCATCTGGTAATGTAAGTGTATAAGCCAAAATTCCTTTTGCCTTCCATGACAACCTTTTATCTTTTAAACCAGTATTATTTATGACGGAATAATTACTATCTTTTTTCACTCGAATAATCCCCATACTAGCCACCTCATAAATTCTCAAAATCGATACTCAATGTTATACTTATTTAGAGATATTTTTTCTTATAGAATCCGCTGCAACGGATTCTTTTCTTATGAACTCATTTAAATCCATCATGCTACCCATATTTCTTTTCTCCTAAATCTTTCTTATTCCTCAAATTCAACATCAACTTGAATTTCGATATTCATAGAAATCTCTTGTGCTATACGAATAATATTTGGACTTATTCCTTTTTGGATAAGCTTTTTAATCTGTTCTCTTGCAGCATCTTTTGTTTTAAATTCACTGACAGTTGGTAGACCTACTAAATTGCTAGTAATCACTAAAATTTTCCGTTGCATGTTTCTTCCTCCTATTGAAATTCTGCCATATTTATTTGTGAGTTTTTAACTATAATTTCTTCATTTAAAACTGTTGAAATCGTATATTATTCATTAATTATTTGTATAGCTCTATCCAAATGATTACGTTTAATAGCTTTATAACTATTCACACCAAACTCTCTATGTAATTGACTATAAATATCACTATACAGCTTTTTTCTAAGACTGTTATCCTGATAAGAATTCGAATCCCCCCCAATAACAAAACACCTAACCTTTTTACAACCTTTGTTATTTCGTCACATTCAATGGCGTATAGGGGAGCATTTTCTCGTATCCCCTTCAACTTCAGACTTAATCTCTTCTATTTCTTGCGTATGTCCTTCTAAAGCCGCCAACGTTAACTTTAGGACTCCCATTGCATCCTTATGTATTTTGTTCTGACTTTGCATCCGTTTGAACTCTTCAATAAATTTTATTTTCGTTTGCACAGCTTCTCTAGAGTTATACCCCATAACAAGTAATACGAAAGCTTCTTCAGTTAAATTGTATTTAGACATTCGCTCACCCTGTGAATTGATATAAGTGGACTCGTAAAAATTTCCTTGTACAAATTCTTCACCTGCATATCCAATATTTTTACGAATATCCTCCAAAACATAGTAATGACCTTTCCCGAACGTTTTCGCAATTACCAAACTATCCGTTACTACCTCCCCATTAACTTCAAATACTAGTTCACTATGCACTAATACTTCAGTTAATTGATCCATCCTTATCTCCTCCTCATATTTAATTTTCAATTATCTTCCTTACATTTACATACCCTTACATCAAGTGTTATTATTGACCAGTTTCCTTGAGTATCAATTAATTCTATATATTAGAATTCAATATTTTAATATGAAATATTTCCTCAACTCTACAATAAAGCGTAGCTCAATAATTTCGTTATCAAGTTAAAAATCCAATATTTTATATTCCCAAAAAAGTATGGTTTCTTTTCACACTACAATTCGGTTTGTCTTCTTCAAATTCAAAAAGATACTCTAAATTATGATTAGGAAAAAAGGTTTCCTTAATTTCAAGAGCCTCATCATAATAAAAACGAAATTTACCATTAATTTTGTCGCACACTGTTGCGTAGCGAAGATTCAGATGCGAAGAGATTTGGGTAATTACAATCCCTTTTCTCACCATCTCTGCACGCAGATTCGGATACATTAGCTCACCTCCTTAACCTTTATACGAAATTGCGTTCATTACCTTTTTAATATATACGTATTTCCGTATAGAGTCAATGGGATAACCGGAAAAATATACTCAATATCGTACAAAATACTATTTACTTATAAACCCAGCTAAGTTATGATAGTAACAAACATACTCAATATCGTATACATTTTAATAAGAAGGATGGTGAGGTTAATGGAAAAAGCAAAGATTGTAACACACTTAATAAAAGAAGCTGGATATAGTAAAAGAGCTTTCGCAGAAAAAATTGGGCTTCCTCCCACAACACTGCAATCAATGTTATCAAGAGGAATCGGTAAAGCATCTGTTGATAATGTAATAAAAGTTTGTAAGGGATTAGGAATCACTACTGATGATTTAGAGGGGCTCACAACTAAAGAGGATCATACAGTTAAAGAAGAAGTTTCTATTTATGAAACCATTCAAAACGACCAATCAAACATTATCCATATCCCAATCATTGGTTCTGTCGCAGCCGGTACGCCTATATTCGCTGAAGAAAATATCGAGGGTTATTTACCAATGCTAAGTACATTTTTAAATAAGCGTAAAAAGTATTTTTATCTTACTGTAAAAGGCACTAGCATGAATCTCGAATTCCCTGATGGTTCTTATGTTCTGGTAGAAGAAACTCCTTATGTTGAGAATGGACAAATTGCTGTTGTAAAAGTGAATGGTTATGATGCTACTGTGAAAAAAATCTCAAAATCTGGAAGCATAATTACTTTAATACCATTGAGTAATGATCCTATCCATGAACCACAGACTTACGACCTTTCAGCTGAAGATGTAAAAATCATTGGTCGTGTTGTACAAGCAGTAAAAAATTATTAAATTTTTAGCGTTAGAAATTTATAAAAAAAAGAAACGATTCCAATAAATATTTATTGGAAATACCATATCTATTATCAAGATACTCTTATACCGAAGAGTTTTAGTGGCCGTTTTGTGGTTTCTTTTCATTTTGCGTCACTTGAAGTTAACTTTATAAAAAAGAAAAAACCCCGATACCATAGTATCGGGGTTTTTTCTCTCTCTTAGTATAGAGACATATATTGATCGCGTTCCCATTGGTGAACTTGCGTTCTAAAAATATCCCACTCAATCTCTTTCGCTTCGATGAAGTGCTCAAGTAAGTGCTCACCTAGTGCACCGCATACTACTTCATTCGATTGTAATGTTACTAAAGCTTGCGCTAATGTTGCTGGTAAATCAACGATACCCGCTTCTTCGCGCTCTTCTTTTGTCATTACATAGATGTTACGATCTACTGCAGCTGGTGGAGTTAATTTGTTTTTAATTCCGTCAAGACCTGCTGCTAATAATGTAGCCATTACTAAATATGGGTTTGCAGCTGGGTCAACACTACGTACTTCTACGCGTGTACTAATACCACGAGATGCAGGAATACGTACTAATGGGCTACGGTTTTGTGCAGACCATGCTACGTAACAAGGAGCTTCGTATCCAGGTACTAAACGCTTATAAGAGTTTACAGTTGGATTCGCTACCGCTGTAAATGCTGGCGCGTGTTTTAAGATACCTGCGATGAAGTGACGAGCATCATCACTTAATTGCAAGTCACCGTTTTGATCGAAGAATACGTTCTCGCCATTTTTGAATAATGATAAGTTACAGTGCATACCTGAACCGTTCACACCGTATAATGGTTTTGGCATAAATGTTGCGTGTAAACCGTGTTTACGAGCAATTGTTTTTACAACAAGTTTAAATGTTTGAATGTCATCACATGAACGAATTGCATTTGCATATTTAAAGTCAATTTCGTGTTGTCCTGGAGCAACCTCATGGTGAGATGCTTCAATTTCAAATCCCATCTCTTCAAGTTCAAGAACGATATCACGACGACAGTTTTCCCCTAGATCCATCGGCGCAAGGTCGAAGTATCCACCGTTATCGTTTAATTCTAATGTTGGATTTCCTTTTTCATCTACTTTAAATAGGAAGAATTCTGGCTCTGGTCCAAGATTGAAATCTGAGAATCCTAATGCTTCCATTTCTTTTAACACACGCTTTAAGTTGTTACGTGGATCACCATCAAATGGAGTGCCGTCTGCATTGTAAATATCACAGATTAATCGAGCTACTTTCCCTTTTTCAGCTGTCCAAGGGAAAATTACCCAAGTATCTAAATCCGGATATAAGTACATATCAGATTCTTCAATACGTACGAAACCTTCAATAGAAGATCCATCAAACATCATTTTGTTATCAAGAGCTTTTGTTAATTGGCTCACTGGAATTTCTACGTTTTTAATTACCCCTAAAAGGTCCGTAAATTGTAAGCGGATATACTTTACATTCTCTTCTTTCGCCAAACGGAAAATATCTTCTCTTGTGTATCTAGCCATTATAAATTCCTCCTTAGTCCCTCTAAACACCTTCAGAATCAGTTATCTTTAGTGAAAAAACCTTGAAATGTCACCTTGTCGCAATGAAGTTCGATTAAATCTACCTGTATGTTGTAGTTCGTCTCGAAGTATTTTGCGAAGCTCAGTTTTTGAAATTTCTTTCGTTTCTTCTTTTACTTTCACTGCTTCTGTTTGATTTTCTTTCATTAGTAACACTTGTTTAATACCAGCCATATTCAAGCCTTGATCTAATAAATCTTTAATCTCTAACAACTTATCTACATCGTTAAACGAAAATAACCTGCGATTCCCCTTTGTACGGGTTGGAGAAACAAGATTATGCTCTTCATAGTAGCGAATTTGACGTGCAGACAATTGTGTTAAATCCATAACAATACCAATAGGAAACAGCGGGGCAGAACGTCTATCTTCTTTCATTGTTTCAGTTCCTCCTTCGCCTTAACTGCTTCTCATTTTATACCATGTTATGTTTAGTGTCAATAGATGTTAGCTTTTCTCACATGATTTTTTTATAAATTTTTTCATTCTTTTTTCTAATGAAATAAATTATTACTTTCATGCGAAAAAGCTGTCGAAATCGACAGCTTCCCGTTAAGAAATTGTTAATAATTCTTTTTCAATTAATGCGTCAATTGCAGAACAAATCGCAATTTTCACATGTGAATAAGTTAATCCGCCTTGCACGTAAGCAACATACGGCGGGCGAATCGGACCATCGGCTGACAATTCAATACTTGCACCTTGAATAAACGTTCCCGCAGCCATAATTACATCATCTTCATATCCCGGCATATAGTTGGCATATGGAGTGAAGTGAGAATTAATCGGAGATGCATATTGAATCGCTTGGCAGAATGCAATCATACGATCTTTATCATCAAATTGAACAGATTGAATTAAATCTGTTCTTGGCGCATTCCATGCTGGTGAAGTATTCATTCCTAACTTTTCTAAAAATGCAGCTGTAAAAATCGCCCCTTTTAGCGCTTGTCCCGCTACATGCGGCGCTAAGAAGAAACCTTGATACATTTCTTGCAGGCTGTATAAAGATGCTCCTGCTTCCGCACCAATCCCTGGAGATGTTAAACGATATGCACACGCTTCAACATACTGTTCTTTACCAACAATATAACCACCAGTTTTAACAATTCCACCACCTGGGTTTTTAATAAGCGAACCCGCCATTAAATCTGCACCAACATGACATGGCTCTTGTTCCTCAATAAACTCGCCATAGCAGTTATCTACAAATACAACAACATCAGGTTTAATTTCTTTAACAAACGCTATCATCTCTTTAATTTGAGAAATAGTAAATGAAGGACGAGTAGCATAACCTTTCGAGCGCTGAATACCAATCATCTTTGTATTACTATGAATAGCAGCCGCAACAGCTCCAAAATCAACAAGCCCCTCTTCAGTAAGCGGAACTGCATTATAACCAATATTATATTCTTTAAATGAACCTACACCTTTTCCTCGTACACCGACGATTTCTTCTAACGTATCATACGGCTTGCCAGTGATGTATAACAACTCATCTCCTGGACGCAAAATACCGAATAATGCCGTAGAAATAGCGTGCGTACCTGAAATAATTTGCGGACGAACAAGACCCGCTTCCGCTCCAAATACATCTGCATACACTTTTTCTAACGTATCACGGCCAATATCATCATAACCGTAACCTGTCGTCGGAATAAAATGTGAATCGCTAATTTTATGTTTACGAAAACTTTCTAATACACGAAACTGATTACTTTCAATTACTTCATCCGCACGTTTATGTACTTCTGTAATTTGGCTCTCTACTTCTTTTACGATCGGAGCAATTTTTTCTCCATTTTTCAAACGATCAAACATTTTTATTTTCTCCTTCTTCCACTAAAAATCTCTTTAATTGTACATTAAGCGATGAGTGAGCAAAAATATACCCTGCACAATCATATACAAATTTATCTTCCAAAAACTCCATCTTTGTTAATAGGGTCTCCGTCTTTAATAGAGTTAACAACTTACCTTCACTCGGAGGAATTTCTACTTGATAACGATTCATTTCTTCCTTCATTTTCGTTTCTATCGCATCTTTTATATGTAATAGATCATTTTCTTCAAAAGCACTAGTCATTAAGAAGTCATTTTTCGGAAACGGAATGAAATTTTGATGTAATTCATCTTTTTTATTATATAACGTAATAATAGGAATATGATTAATTTCGAGTTCTGACAATAATTGTTTTACTGTTTTCTCATGCCCTACATAATTAGGATCTGCAGAATCAACAACATGTAAAATAACATCCGCTTCACCAGCTTCTTCTAATGTCGAACGAAAAGCAGCGATTAATGACGTAGGTAAATCTTGTATAAAACCAACCGTATCAGTTAGTAATACTGTATAACCAGAAGGTAACGGCATCTTCCTTGTTGTCGGGTCTAGCGTTGCAAACAACAAGTTTTCTTCAAATGTATCAGCTTCCGTTAATCTATTAAACAGCGTAGATTTTCCTGCATTTGTATATCCTATTAATGAAACTTGAAATACTTTATTATCTTTTCTTCTTTCACGATACCTTTTTCGATGTTCCACAACAACCGCAAGTTGTTTCTTTATTTCATCAATGCGCGATCGAATATGACGACGATCCGTCTCAAGCTTCGTCTCACCCGGTCCTCTCGTTCCAATACCACCACCAAGACGTGACAAAGACAACCCTTGTCCCATAAGACGCGGCATTGTATATTGCAATTGAGCTAATTCTACTTGAAGCTTACCTTCTCTCGACTTCGCACGTTGCGCAAAAATATCTAATATGAGTTGCGTTCGATCAATTACCCTCGCATCTAATACTGAAGATAAATTCCGAATTTGACTCGGCGTTAATTCGTTATTAAATACGATAACATCCGGTTCTAATTCTTCAGTTAGCATTGCAAGCTCTTCTAATTTGCCTTTACCTATATAAGTCGCCGGATGAAACTTCGGTCGTTTTTGCGTTGTAGACACTAACAATTCTGCACGTGCAGTTTTGGCTAGCGATGCAAGCTCTTTCATGGAATGCATAAATTTTTCATCATCTTCTTGCGGCAATTGACAGCCCACTAATATGACTTTTTCTTTTTCTTCCATCAAATATGTTCACTCATCCTTTTCGAAATTTAAACCTTCTAATATAATAGCAGAGGAAGCACATTTCATCTAGTTAGCGGGGGAGAAAATTCATGGCATGGGAGATTTTTAGCATCATAGGCACAATTGCTTTCGCATTAAGTGGAGCCATTGTTGCAATGGAAGAGGATTATGATATTTTCGGGGTGTATATTTTAGGAATGGCCACTGCATTTGGGGGAGGTGCCCTTCGTAATTTATTAATCGGTTATCCGATTGTCGCGTTTTGGCAACAAGACATGTTATTCCAAATCGCACTTTTATCAATGACGATTATTTTTCTTTTTCCAAATAAATTAATTAGACACTGGAAAAAGTGGGAAAACATCACTGATGCTATTGGCTTATCAGCATTTGCCGTACAAGGGGCATTATACGCTCAAAAATTAAATTTACCGATTAGCGCTACAATCGTAGCAGCCGTGTTAACTGGCATTGGCGGCGGTATTATCCGCGACCTTTTAGCCCGTAGAAAACCTCTCGTTCTTCGAGCTGACGTATATGCTTTTTGGACGATTCTGGCAGGTTTCTTAATCGGCGCTCAAATTATTGTTAGCGATTGGGCTCTATACACCTTATTCATTTTAATTGTTTGCTTCCGCATGGTTTCTATTCATTACAAATGGCATTTACCGCATAGACGCATCGACACAAACGAACGTTCAATGAACAAATAGCAATCCAACCTCTTTACAGATCGTAAAGAGGTTTTTCTTTTCTAACGAGTTTTTCTTTACATAATGTTTATACTAATCCTCAAAGCGAGGTGAATACAAATGACAAATCATGTTAATAAAGGGGCTCAAAAAAGCTCAGTAGGCCAAATTGGACACGATTCTAATTCTGCACACGAAAAAAGCGCTAAAATGGAACGCTTCCATAAATCTTATCAAGAAAAAGCAAAAAAATAATAAAAGCACTTATACAGAAAAAAACAGACGCACAGTTTACGTACTGTGCGTCTCCTCTTCAAACATCAAATCACTACTTGATATCCCAAGCAAATCATATTTATCGTACGCATCCTCTTGCAACAACCGCATGGCTTGTGTACGAATCGATTTTTCAACAATATTCCGGACATATCGTCCATTACTAAACGATGTAATTTGCGACGAATACTTTACAGCATGTAGATGATCTCTAAACTTCCATTCAGCCTCTTTCGATAACTGATATTCACGTTCTTCATACATCCTCTTCCCTATTTCTAACAGTTGATTTACTGAGTAATCCGCAAACTCAATTATAAATGGAAAACGGGATTGCAGTCCTGGATTCAATGAAAGAAAATGATTCATCTCTCTTGAATAACCGGCTAAAATCAATACAAACCCGTGTTGTTTATCTTCCATATGTTTTACGAGCGTATCAATTGCTTCTTTTCCAAAATCTTTTTCTCCCCCTCGGGCTAATGAATACGCCTCATCAATAAACAAAATTCCTCCCATTGCTTTTTTTATTAAATCTCTTGTCTTTTGAGCTGTATGACCAATGTACTCTCCTACAAGATCCGCACGTTCAGCTTCAACTAAGTGCCCTTTTGATAGAATATTCATCTCAAATAACAATTTCCCTATCATTCTAGCAACAGTTGTCTTCCCTGTACCTGGGTTCCCTTTAAATAACATATGGAGTACTTGTTTCTCAGACTTCAATCCTATTTCTTGTCTTTTTTTATTCACATAAATCCAAGCATATATTTCTTTTATTATCTTCTTTATATCATCCATCCCAACGAGCTTTCCCATCTCTTCTTCAATTCTTTGCAACATCTCATGTTTCGTAGTAGTTTCACTTAAAATTTCTGTTTTATTTTCTGTGGCCGGTAAAGAAATTTTTTTTCGATGATTTAACACAATATTAATTTGATTATTATTTTTCTTTCGCATCGATTGTTCCATACAATCACCTCATTTTATCCACTCACCAAATATTATTATTCTTGTCTCCCTTGCAAATGACTATTTTCAGAAAAGTTTGCTATAATATAAGAAATAATGAAGGTGGTGGGACTATGGAGACAACGGAATTCCATGATACAATACAAGCCTTTTCTATTTTTTTATTGAATAAAGGCCGAAAACCTTCAACCATTAAACGTTATGTTTATGACATTGAAGATTTCGGACATTGGTTAGAAAAAAACAAAAAGCTCCCTTCCAGTAATATATGGGCTACACTTTGTACAAAAGACTACGAAGATTACTTTTCCGACTTAAAAAAGAATCGACATTACTCAGAGAAAACGATGCACCGTGTATTTATTGTATTAAATAGAATGCATCACTTTCTAAACATCCCTAACCCATTAAAGAACATGGAAATTTCTATTCAACCAGACCGCACACTCCGCAATGAAGATTTCATTACATCTGATGAAGAAAAAAGATTAAAACATATAGTCACTTCATTAGAAGGACTTTCAGAAAAGCAACGTCCTGTACGCCCTTTATTGATGGATCGTAATATCGCTATTTTAAATTTATTAATTGACTATGGATTATCCTTACAGGAACTTACAGCATTAACTATGAATCACGTCCACTTTGAAACGAATACATTATCTATCCCAGCAACCGCAGGGGTAGAAAGAACAATTACATTAACTAACGAAGACAAAAAACAACTGTATACTTATTACAAAAGCATCCCAGAGCCCGTTCGTCCAAAATACCATAGTAATGATCCATTATTTATTGCATTTGATTTTAATCGTGGAACATACAGATGGGTATACGAAAATGATGCACCAAAGGGATTAACAGAAATCGCTATCCAAAAAATGATTCGCCTTGAAGTATCTAGAGCTAATTTACGAAAAGGAATCTCGGGACAACATTTTCGTAACACCTATATTTTAAACTTAATAAAAAAAGAAACCCCCGAGTCAGAAATTATAAAACTAGCTGGTTTCAAATCCAAGGTTTCACTCAAACGATATTATCAATACGCAGAAAATAGAAAAAACGCCTTATCCTAAGGCGTTTTTTCTATTTTTTCTTTAAACAAACGATTTTACTATGACCATTTAACTAATTTTTGCATCTACTATGATGAGTTTCGTTCATATCCTCATGAGAAAGGAGAGATTTAATGTCTCATTATAACGACAATCAGAACAAATTCTCCAAACCATGCTTTCCAAGTAGCGCTGGACGAATCCCAAATACTCCATCAATCCCAGTTACTAAGGCTCAACTTAGAACATTCCGCGCAATCATTATTGATTTAACAAAAATCATCCCAAAACTTTTCGCAAATCCATCTCCTCAAAATATTGAAGATCTAATTGATACATTGAACCTACTAAGTAAATTTATTTGTTCACTAGACGCTACTTCCTCCCTGAAAGCACAAGGGTTAGCTATTATTAAAAACTTAATAACTATATTAAAAAATCCAACTTTCGTAGCAAGCGCGGTATTTATCGAGCTTCAAAATTTAATTAATTATTTACTATACATTACAAAATTATTCCGAATCGACCCTTGCACACTTCAAGAGCTTCTTAAATTAATAGCAGCATTACAAACCGCTCTAGTTAATTCCGCTTCATTTATTCAAGGACCTACTGGACCTACTGGGCCAGCCGGCGCTACTGGCGCTACCGGACCTCAAGGGCCTCAAGGTAATACAGGCGCCCAAGGACCTGCTGGCGCAACGGGGGCTACCGGACCTCAAGGGCCTCAAGGTAATACGGGGGCTCAAGGACCGGCTGGCGCTACTGGCGCTACCGGACCTCAAGGCGCTCAAGGTAACACAGGCGCTACTGGCGCTACCGGACCTCAGGGTGC
>NZ_JBYTEA010000027.1:0-14795 GCF_058791995.1 Bacillus sp. EB106-04-02-XG92 | reverse complement strand
ATAAAAATTGACGTTTCACGTTGTTTGTTTCGTTTAGTTTTCAAAGTTCAACATCGCGTTTCAGCGACTTTTATAATTTAACATTTTGCATTAAATCTGTCAACAACTTTTTTCTTTCGTTCCTGACGACGCTTATTAATTTACCATATTAATCATTCGTTCGTCAACACTTTTAAAAAAAATGCCAAAATAAATTTATCTTGGCATGATATAAAGCTTAATAACCACTAATGCAGCAACACCAGGTAGACCTAATAAACTTGTGATTGTTGCGGTTCCCAAGTTTATTGGAATATGAAAGTCAAAATATGTCCCTATAACATTTACGATAAAAAGTAATGCTACTCCCAAAGTAACATGAAAAAGCGCTTTTCCTATAAAACGTAACGGTTTAGAAGAAACACCAAAAACAAGGAAAATAAAAACTAATGTAAGAATACCAACAATAATAATTGTAGAATTCATTTTTTCCTCCTTATGAATGACCTATACACACTTATTTGTATGGGACAAGAAGATAAAAAAGAACATGTATCATATAACTCCAGTCGTTTTGTCTTATTCACCTTTATTCGGTAACACTTTCTTCATAACAACCATTACTTGTTCTTTCCAAACAAAGTAAATACTAAAGATAAAATAAAAAGGTTCTGCTTTATCGGCAGAACCTTTTACCATTGTTCCATTTTTACAGGACGACGTTTTGCTTCTTTTAACAAGAAGAAATATTTCGCCTCTGCTATTTTTAAAGAACAAAGTACATCTTGAGATGGTTCAACGCTTTGTTCTACCATTCTCTTCTGACGTAACCACTCATTCTTTACCTTTTCTAATAGTACAATTAACTTATCATCATACTCTTTACGCAATTTACCCTTTTTTTGAAAGAACATTTTTGTTTCTCCTCTTATACTTCTCTACGACCTTCTAACGCTTTCGACAGTGTTACTTCATCTGCATATTCTAAATCTCCACCAACTGGCAGACCATGTGCAATACGAGTTACTTTAATACCTGTCGGCTTTAAGAGGCGGGATATATACATTGCTGTAGCTTCCCCTTCAATATTAGGGTTTGTTGCTAATATTACTTCTTGTACCGTTTCGTCGTGTAGTCGCTTTAAAAGTTGCGGGATATTAATGTCTTCTGGTCCAATTCCCTCCATTGGAGAAATAGCACCACGTAACACATGATATACACCTTGATACTCTTTCATTTTTTCCATTGCGATTACATCTTTCGGTTCCTGCACAACACAAACAACCGATTGATCTCGATGTGAATCGTTACAAATATAACAAGGGTCACGGTCAGTAATATGCCCGCATACAGAACAATATGCTAAGTCTCGCTTCGCATTTACAAGTGCTTTTGCAAAACCTAACACATCGTCTTCTTTCATATCTAATACGAAAAATGCCAATCGAACCGCTGTTTTCGGTCCGATTCCTGGCAATTTCATAAAGCTATCAATTAGTTTTGATATTGGTTCTGGATAATGCATATATCAATATCCTCCTAGAACATTCCACCCGGTAAGTTTAAGCCTTTTGTAAATTTACCCATTGTAGAGTTTGAAAGTTCATCAGCTTTTTTAAGTGCATCGTTCGTTGCAGCTAAAACTAAGTCTTGTAACATTTCGATATCTTCTGGATCTACAACTTCTTCTTTCACTTTCACTTCAAGAATTTGCTTATGACCATTTGCAATAACTGTGATCATACCGCCACCAGCTGTACCTTCAACTGTTTTTTCACCAAGTTCTTCTTGCGCTTTTGCCATATCCTTTTGCATTTTTTGCATTTGTTTCATCATGTTATTCATATTTCCCATTCCGCCACGCATCATAATTAATTCCTCCTAATTATTATTACTCTTTTATTTCAATAAGTTCTTGCCCTACTAATTTTACTGCCTCTTCTATAAGAGGATCCTCTTTTTTCTCTGGGCTTTCTTCAGAAGCTCCGCCTTCACGCTGTAAAAAATCTTCACGGATTTTACCCCATTCACTTTTTGGAATGGCAATCATATTTAATCTTTTACTTAGCAATTCAAATAAAGCCTGTTCCACTGTGTCCATAGCTTCTCGATTCTCGCTCGCCATTTTACAGTGAATCTCATATTGAAACGCTAAAACGTAAGTATCATCCGAAGCCGCTACCGGTTCGCTATTTTCTAATAAAACAGCAAACGCTACTTTGTTGTATGCTTTGAGCCTTCCTAACAACTCACCCCACACAGCTTTTAATTGTTCTAAATCTTGACGCTTCGCTTGCTTTAATACTTCATTTACGCGCCCGACAGGAATTTTCATACTACCTGTCCGTACTGGCTTTGGTGCTGCACGCGTCTCTCTTACTTCCTGCTGCACACCAGCCGGCACACCATTCTTTTTAACTTGTTCTAACTCTTTCTCCAATTGCTGCATCCTGTTCATAATCGCTTGTAAACGATCTGCACCGTTTGCTTGCATCATAAACTGTTGACACAGTTGGACCATAACAACTTCTAAGAAAATTCGCGGGTGATTTGTCCACTTCATTTCCTGTTGTCCCTTACTAAGGGTATGAATGATTTCATAGATTACTTCCGGTTGCATTTCTTCACTTAACATACGGAATTGCTCATCTACCATCACTCGTTCCAACATATGTTCCAGTTGTGGTGAAGTTTGATATAAAAGCATATCGCGATAATAGTAAATGAAATCTTCCATAAAGCGAACTGGATCTTTCCCTTTAGCCATCATCTCATCTATAATACGCAATGCTCTTGATACATCATTTTCACGTATACATTCTACTAAGTTACCTAAGTATTGCTGAGAAACAGAACCTGTTACAGCTAATACATCTTCTGTCGTAACTGTTTCATCACTATAAGATATTGCCTGATCAATAAGACTAAGTGCATCACGCATACCACCTTCAGCAGCACGTGCGACAATTTGTAACGCCTCATCTTCTACTTTCGTACCTTCATTAGTCACAACCGTCGATAATCTCTCAACAATATCATTTACTGATATCTTTCGAAATTCGAAACGTTGGCAACGCGAAATAATCGTAGGTGGTATCTTATGTGGTTCTGTTGTCGCCAAAATAAAGATGACATGTCCTGGCGGCTCTTCTAACGTTTTTAAAAGCGCATTGAAGGCACCCATAGAAAGCATGTGAACCTCATCAATAATGTATACTTTATATTCTACAGCACTTGGAGCATATTTTACTTTATCTCTAATATCTCGAATTTCATCTACACCGTTATTTGAAGCCGCATCAATTTCTAATACATCCGAAATTGATCCTTGTGTAATCCCCAAACAAGAGGGACATTCATTACAAGGTTCAGCTACCGGAGCATGTTCACAGTTGATTGCTTTTGCAAATACTTTTGCAATGGTCGTTTTTCCTGTTCCCCTCGGCCCAGAAAATAAATAAGCATGTGAAACTTTCTCTTGAAGAAGGGCATTTTGCAACGTTTTTGTCACGTGCTTTTGACCGACTACATCTTCAAATTTTTGCGGTCTCCATGTTCGGTATAACGCTTGGTATGACACGAAAATACGGCCTCCCTCAAAGGTTATTATCTCATTTATTATAACCCATTCTGTTTATAGATTCCAAAAGTTATTTTCCATACAAAAAACCCACCTTAGTATTAAGGTGAGTTTTGTATACATATATAACTGCCGTGCACCTTCTGTCGATTACGTACCATAAGCGTTACTTAAGCAGTTAGCTCGGTTCAGGCACTCCTGCGGCACACGAGAAGACCCGCTTATTGCTGCTTCCTTCCGGACCTGACAAGGTTCACGGGGTCCCGTTGCGCAGGACCCAAACGTCAACACCACTTACTTAAGGCAGACCTTACAGCAACATAACCTCGAGAAGGGATTCGGCCTCGCTAGAGCGGATTGCGAGTATAGGGCACCGCTACCTCCCCGCTTAGCACGGCAAAGTTAAAACCAATATTCGGTTGCCTTCATTAAAGGCACTATCAGTATAACTTGTTTTTTTATAAAATGCAAATACGTTAATTCTCTTTGCTTTTCTCTAATTTCTTGATCTCTTTTCTTTTTTTACGAAGCTCTCTAAAAAAGTTTGTTAACAAAGTACCGCACTCCTCTTCTAATACACCAGCCGCTACTTCACATTGATGATTAAAGCGTTCATCTGTTAATAGATTCATCAATGTCCCCGCACATCCACCTTTCGGATCACTTGCACCATATACAACTCGCTTCACTCGTGATAAAACAATTCCCCCCGCACACATCGGACAAGGTTCTAATGTTACATATAATGTCGCATCTTCTAAACGCCATGTCCCTAATTTTTTGCACGCCTCATCAATAGCTAACAACTCAGCGTGAGCTATTGATCTTTGCTCAGTTTCCCTTAAATTATGAGCAACACTAACTACTTCACCATCCAACACTATAACTGCACCAATTGGTACCTCTTGTATTGCCTCTGCTTTTTTAGCCTCTTCTATTGCTAACTGCATAAAATAAATATCCTGATCGTGTTCCATAACATAGTCCTTTCATTACAAATAAAATATACTTTTTTCCATTTACTACACATGGGATAACTTTTACAAATTCAATCCACCCTAAGAAAAAAGAGAGGGGATTACATATGAAAAACACTGCCTTACTCATTATCGATATGATTAATGATTTTCAATTTTCACACGGACCTATCCTAGCTAAAAAATGCGAAATTATAACAACTCCTATTTTACAATTAAAGAAAACAATGAAATCCTTCGGCTACCCCATCATTTATATTAATGACCATTATCAACTTTGGAGATCTGATATTGACCAACTAATTACTCATTGTACAAATGAGTATAGTAAAAATATCATTCATAAGATTGCTCCAAATTCTGATGATTATATTTTCATTAAACCACATTACTCTGCTTTTTATGAAACACCTTTAAATTCTTTATTAGGCTATTTAAAAATAGAAAATCTCATATTAACAGGAGTCGCCGGAAATATATGTATCCTCTTTACAGCTAACGATGCTCATATGAGAAATTATACACTGTATGTACCACAGGACTGTATTGCATCTAATCATGATCAGGATAACTTACATGCTTTAAAAATAATGAAAGCCACATTAAAAGCAAATATAGGACCATCATCTCAAATAAAATTTAATTAATACATATATCTATTTTCTAACTTTTTATAGCAAATTAACCCGCTCGCTTCCCTCTTGTGCTACAATAATTCTGTTTTGTGTTTTTAGTAGTCACGGTAAATCACTGATTGAAAGGAGGAAACAGCGTGACCGGAGTACCATTTATCACGGTTGAAGGACCAATTGGTGTTGGAAAGACTTCACTTGCGAAGGAAATTTCAACTCACATGCAACTCCACTTATTGAAAGAGATTGTTGATGAAAACCCCTTTTTAGGAAAGTTCTATGAAGACATCGACGAATGGAGTTTTCAAACAGAGATGTTCTTTCTTTGTAATAGATACAAACAATTAGAAGATATTAACATAAAGTATTTGAATCAAAGGAAGCCAGTAGTAGCAGATTATCATATATTTAAAAATGTAATTTTCGCATCCCGTACATTAAAAGATTCTCAATATGACAAGTACATGCAAATCTACCGTATCCTTACACAAGATATGCCAGTACCAAATGTTATCGTGTATTTAACAGCTAGCCTAGAAACATTACAAAAGCGAATTGCAATGCGCGGAAGAGAATTCGAAAAAAATATGGATCCAAATTACTTACTACAGCTCACAAAAGATTACGAAACAGCTATGGATGCTTTTAAAAAGGACCATCCAAATATCCCAGTATTAAAATTTAACGGAGACGATATGGATTTTATAAAAAATCCTGACGATTTAAACGTCATCCTATCTGCCCTTCAAAATACTCTCTTAAAGGAGTCGAAATAATAATGAATTTAAGGCAAAAATATGACATACCAAATGACGCAGTAATCACTATCGCCGGAACAGTAGGTGTTGGTAAATCTACTATGACAACTGCATTAGCTAACGCTTTAGGTTATCGTACATCATTTGAAAAAGTAGATTCGAATCCATATTTGGACAAGTTCTATGCTGATTTCACACGCTGGAGCTTCCACTTGCAAGTATACTTTTTAGCAGAACGATTTAAAGAACAAAAAAGAATTTTTGAATACGGTGGCGGTTTTGTCCAAGATCGCTCTATCTATGAAGATACTGGCATTTTTGCAAAAATGCACCACGAAAAAGGAACAATGACAGAAACGGATTACGAAACATACAAAGGTTTATTTGACGCTATGGTCATGACTCCTTACTTCCCTCATCCAGATTTACTAATTTACTTAGAAGGTTCTTTTGATGATATCGTTGATCGTATACAAGAACGTGGACGTCCAATGGAACAGCAAACACCAATTGAGTATTGGAAAGAAATGCATGGGCGTTACGAAAACTGGATTAATAACTTTAATTCATGTCCTGTTTTACGATTAAATATTAATGAATACGATATTTTGAAAGATGGCGATTCCATTGAACCAATCATTAAAAAAATTGGCCATTTTTTAAAACAAACACGTAAACTTGTAAAATAAAAAACCCGTGCATATGCACGGGTTTTTCTATTAAATTACTTCTTCTTTGTTGGAGCAATAATTTCACTCTCAGGTTTTCCAGCGTTAATACGCTGACGAACAGTACTTGTACTAATATCGTATGCTTCAGCAATCTCTTTAACAGTCATTTCTTTTCCGTTAATTACTGCTGTTAATACTTTACCTGTACGTTTTGGAGCTGCTTCTTTCTTTACAGCTTCCTTTTTAACTTTTTTTGGTGCCTCTACTTTTGTCGCAGTTTGCTTTACATCACAAGTGCAACCACAAAGTTTACGGAATGTATCATCGCTAATAATGCGTGATACATTTGCACCACTGTTTAAAATTCTATTGTTCTTACAGACAGGACATTGTACATAATATAAAGTTTTTCCATCTAAAGGAAACGTTTGTATAATAAGATCCATGTTGACTCCTTTCATATCTATGAAGATAATCATCGGAATATGAGTGTGTAATAAGGACGAAATCGCCTTACACCATACTTTATGATTGGTTTTAAAATAAAAACTCGTTACGTGTTGGTAACGAGTTCTCCAATCTCCACTTATATGCGCTGTTGTCAATTACATCTGGAGGAGGTAGAGGGATTCGAACCCCCGCGCGACTCTCGCCGCCTGTCGGTTTTCAAGACCGATCCCTTCAGCCAGACTTGGGTATACCTCCATATTGACATCAAATATAATATCAAAAGAAAAACAGTTAGTCAACCCTACTAAAATAAATTATGAGGAAAGGAAAATTTTACTTTTCCTCTCCTACATTATAGTACTGACAACGCTCATAATTACCAATCACTCATACCGATGAATGTTTATAAATTTACTTAATAACTGTTTTTCCTCCCATATAAGGGCGAAGAACTTCTGGAATTATAATTGTACCATCTTCTTGTTGGTAGTTCTCTAAAATAGCTGCCACCGTACGTCCAATTGCAAGACCAGATCCATTTAATGTATGAACATGTTCTGGTTTACCGTTTGGCTCACGACGGAAACGGATATTTGCACGTCTCGCTTGGAAAGCTTCAAAATTACTACAAGAAGAAATTTCACGATATGTGCCATAGCTTGGAATCCATACTTCGATATCGTATTTCTTCGCTGCTGTAAATCCTAAATCGCCTGTGCACATGCTCATAACGCGATATGGCAACTCTAATAATTGTAACACGCGTTCTGCATCATTTGTTAGTTTTTCTAACTCTTCATAAGAATCTTCTGGTTTTACGAACTTTACAAGCTCTACTTTATTGAATTGATGCTGACGAATTAAACCACGTGTATCGCGTCCAGCTGAACCTGCTTCAGAACGGAAACAAGAGCTAAATGCAGCATATCTTATAGGCAATTGATCTTTATTTAAGATTTCATCACGGTGCATATTTGTTACAGGTACTTCAGCTGTTGGAATTAAGAAGTAATCCTCACTTTCAATACGGAATGCATCTTCTTCAAATTTCGGAAGTTGTCCTGTTCCTGTCATACTTGCACGGTTTACCATATACGGAGGTAATACTTCTTCATATCCATGCTCATCAGTATGAAGATCAAGCATAAAGCTAATTAAAGCACGCTCTAATCTTGCGCCAGCACCTTTGTAGAATACGAAGCGGCTTCCTGTTACTTTCCCAGCACGCTCAAAGTCTAGAATTCCTAAATCTGTAGCAAGATCCCAATGTGGTTTTGGTTCAAAAGCAAATTCTTTCACTTCTCCCCAAGTACGTGCTACTACATTATCATCCTCTGTTTCCCCAACTGGAGCAGATTCATGAGGAATATTTGGAATAGATAACATTAATCTTTCTAAATCTTCTTCAACTGTGCGAAGTTCATTATCAAGATCTTTTACTTTTTCTCCAACTTCACGCATTTCTAGAATTAGAGCTTCTGCATCTTTCTTTTCGCGCTTCAATACAGAGATTTGTTGAGATACTTCGTTACGTTTACTTTTTAGTTCCTCTGTTTGAACAAGTAGTTCTCTTCTTCTCGTATCCAACTCTTCAAAGCGACCAAAATCAGTTAAATCTTCGCCTCTATGCTGTAACTTTGCTTTTACTTCTTCAAAATTTGTACGTAAAAATTTAATATCAAGCATTATATACTCCTCCTTTTATTTTATAAAACACAAAAAACTCCCGTCCCTATATAAAGGGACGGGAGTTAACCCGCGTTGCCACCCTAGTTGAAAGCATTGCCGCCTTCCTCTCAAGTAGAAATAACGGCTCTTCACCGGAAATGTTTACTAATCATAAAGATATTCCACATTCCATTCCAGGATGGATTCACAAACTGTTTCTATCGATTTCCACCAACCATCGACTCTCTATAAGAAACGGCATTTGTTACTACTTCCTATCAACACGCTTATTTTATAAAATTGTTACCATCAATTTACTATAATCTTATACAAGTTGCAAGTTACTTATACAACTTTTTTCATTTTCGCTTCTTTTACCATTTCTACAAAGTATGCCGTTACACGATGATCATCCGTTAATTCCGGATGGAATGAAGCAGCTAAAAACTGATTTTGTTTTACCGCTACCATTCGGTCACCATGTGTAGAAAGTACTTCAACATCATCTGCCACATTTACAACATACGGGGCACGAATAAATACGCCAACAAAATCTTCTCCTACACCTTTAATAGAAAGTGCAGCTTCAAAGCTATCTTTTTGTCGTCCAAACGCATTGCGCTCAACTGTAATATCCATAGCACCAATATGTGCTTCTTCATAGCCAATAAGTGTTTTTGCAAGAAGAATCATTCCTGCACATGTACCAAACATTGGTTTACCAGACTTCGCAAATGTACGAAGTGGTTCCATGAAAGCATACTTATCAATAAGACGGCGCATAGTTGTACTTTCACCGCCTGGTAAAATAAGACCATCAATTTCTTCAAGTTGTTCTATACGCTTTACAACAACAGCTTCTGCACCACTTGCTTCAACTGATTTCACATGCTCACGAACTGCACCTTGAAGACCTAGTACACCGATTTTCACCATTTTAAAGTTCTCCTTCAATTACCATCCACGCTCTTGCATGCGTTGTTCTGGTAATAACGTTGAAATTTCGATACCTTTCATCGCATTACCTAATCCTTTAGAAAGGCTTGCAATTAGTTCGTAATCCTCATAATGAGTTGTCGCTTCAACGATTGCACGTGCAAATTTCGCTGGATTCTCTGATTTGAAGATACCAGATCCTACAAATACACCATCCGCACCAAGTTGCATCATTAACGCTGCATCTGCTGGTGTTGCTACACCACCTGCTGCGAAGTTTACAACTGGTAAACGACCAAGGCGTTTAATTTCAAGTAGTACTTCATAAGGAGCACCAGTATTTTTTGCATATGTCATTAACTCATCTTCACGTAGACTTGCAACTTGACGGATTTCTGCATTGACTTGGCGCATATGACGCACTGCCTCTACAATGTTTCCTGTTCCTGGTTCACCTTTTGTACGAAGCATAGATGCACCCTCTGCAATACGACGTGCTGCTTCTCCAATATCACGGCAACCACATACAAACGGAACTGTGTAATCACGTTTATTTAAATGGTATACTTCATCAGCAGGAGTTAATACTTCACTCTCATCGATATAGTCTACCCCTAATGATTCTAATACACGTGCTTCTACAAGGTGACCGATACGGCACTTTGCCATAACCGGAATTGACACTGCACCCATAACTTCTTCAACGATTGTTGGGTCTGCCATACGAGAAACGCCACCTGCTGCACGAATATCTGCTGGTACGCGCTCTAATGCCATAACAGCAACTGCGCCTGCCTCTTCTGCAATTTTTGCTTGTTCAGCGTTAATTACGTCCATAATTACGCCGCCTTTTTGCATTTCTGCCATTCCACGTTTTACACGTTCTGTCCCTGTTACATTTGTCATGTTACAAAAACCCCCCTAGGTGAATTGCTTTTCCCCGTTAAAGGCGAAAATTAAGAATACTCTTACATTCTACCACTAACTATCAGATGCTTGTCTACTACTTTTTCATAAAGTCGGTATGAAAAATAGGAATAAGAAAAAGCCCCTACAATGAGGAGCTTTTAAAACCAACCTTTTACTGTATCAACAGCACTATTCCATATACCACTAAAGAAAGAACCGATTCCGCGCATAGAACGAGTAAACCAATTTGCTTCTTCTACTGCAGATGTTGTTACAAGGTCTATTTGTAATGACTTACCAGATAAAAATCCAGGATCATTCGCATCTTTTGGTGTAATTACCATTTGGCCAAGTGCAGCTCCTTTTTTAATAGGTGCTTCTTGTCCTTTACTTGCTTCTTTTAATTCTGTTTTATAAACATCTTTACTTCCTTTTGGCACTGGAAGCGAAACAGCTCGTTTTGTTTGAACTGCTACATCTTTATCTTTAGCATTTTCTACTCGAACCGTTTCTTGCCCTTTTACTGAAGAACCTTTTTTATACATTTGCTTCATTTCAAAGTTAGCAAATCCATAATCATATAGCTTCTTTGTTTCATCAAAACGTGCTGTATGAGAACTTGTTTTAATAACTACAGAAATAAAGCGCATACCGTTTCTTTCAACCGTACCGGTGAAGCAATCTCCTGCTTCTGGAGTTGAGCCTGTTTTCAGGCCATCTACGCCATCATATTCTTTAACTAAGCCCTTTAACATCCAGTTCCAGTTCGACATTGCAAACTTCTCTTTTTCTGGACGAAATTCTTTTTTCGGGATTTTTGCTGTATCTAACACTTTTGGATAATCTTTAATTAAATGTTGTGCTAAAGTCGCAACATCCTTTGCAGACATTTTATTTTCTTCATCCGCTGTTGTTCCTTCAGGATGCATTCCCTTTAAATCTTTATTCGTTAAACCTGTAGAATTGACAAATTTATAATTTTTCAACCCTAGTTCTTTCGATTTATCATTCATCATTTTTACGAAGTCTACTTCTTTACCTGCAATTGCTTCTGCTAATGCAATTGTTGCACCATTCGCAGAAAAGATTGCCATTGCCTCGTATAGCTCTTTCACTGTATAAGAGCCGCCATTTTCTAATGCAACATTTGATAATGAAGCATCTTGTGAAACCTTATACGCATATTCAGAAACCTTAATTTTTTGATCCCACTTAAGTTTTCCTTTATCCACTGCTTCATGAACTAAATATTCACTCATCATCTTTGTCATACTAGCGATTGATAATAATTCATCCGCATTCTTTTGATATAAAATTTTCCCAGAATTCGCTTCAACTAAAATTGCTGCACCTGCTTCAATGTTTAAAGCAGATCCTGTTTCTGCTGATGCATTGCTGTATGGTAACAACATACTACAAGCTAGTGTAAGCATTGTTACTAGCGCAATGAATCTTTTGCAAAACATACCTTTCACTTTTGCTACCCCCAATATCTATGTACTCACATAACCGTTATTCTAACATAATCAAAAAAAAATAGACAGAGATATCAAATCTCCGTCTATTTGTATATAAGACATTATAATGAGTAGTTTGGAGCCTCTTTTGTAATTTGTACGTGATGAGGATGGCTTTCACGTAAACCAGCACCTGACATACGAATGAATTGTGCATTCTCGCGTAAGAATTCTAAATCTTGCGCTCCGCAATATCCCATACCCGCACGTAATCCACCAACTAATTGGTGAACTGTATCTGCTAAAGGTCCTTTATATGGTACTCGTCCTTCGATACCTTCTGGAACAAGTTTTTTATTTCCTTCTTGGAAGTAACGATCTTTACTTCCTTTTTCCATCGCTCCGACAGAACCCATACCACGGTATACTTTAAATTGACGACCTTGGTAAATTTCAGTTTCACCAGGACTTTCAGCAACACCAGCAAACATACTACCTAACATAACAACGTGTGCTCCTGCTGCTAAAGCTTTAACCATGTCACCAGAATACTTAACACCACCGTCAGCAATAACTGGAATGCCGTGTTTACGAGCTTCTGTTGCACAATCATAAACCGCTGTTAATTGTGGTACACCAACGCCAGCTACAACACGTGTTGTACAAATAGAACCTGGTCCAATACCAACTTTAACTACGTTTGCACCAGCTTCAATTAATGCCTTTGTTGCTTCAGCAGTAGCAACATTTCCAGCAATAATATTTAGTGAAGGATACTTTGCACGAACTTCTTTTACTTTATCAATAACACCTTGAGAATGTCCGTGAGCTGTATCAAGTACGATTGCATCTACGCTAGCTTTTACTAATGCGTCGATACGAGTCATAGCATCAGCCGTTACACCAACTGCTGCTCCAACTAATAAACGTCCTTGCTTATCCTTTGCGGAATTTGGGAATTCAATTACCTTTTCAATATCTTTGATTGTAATAAGCCCTTGTAATACACCGTTGTTATCAACAAGAGGGAGTTTTTCAATTTTATACTTTTGTAGGATCTTTTCAGCTTCTTCTAGCGTTGTACCAACTGGAGCTGTAATTAGCTGTTCTTTTGTCATTACGTCGGAAATTTTGATTGAGTAGTCTTGGATAAAACGCATATCACGGTTTGTAATAATACCGACTAATTTTCGCTCGTCTAAATTATTTACAACCGGTACACCTGAGATACGGTATTTTCCCATAAGATGCTCTGCATCATACACTTGATGTTCTGGAGTTAAAAAGAATGGATCTGAAATAACGCCACTTTCAGAACGTTTTACTTTATCAACTTGCTCGGCTTGTTGTTCAATAGACATGTTTTTATGAATAATTCCTAAACCGCCTTGACGAGCCATTGCAATAGCCATATCCGCTTCTGTTACTGTATCCATTCCTGCACTAATTAACGGGATGTTTAACTGTAAGCTTTCAGATAAAACTGTTTTAACACTTACTTCTCTTGGTAGTACATCTGACTTTGCTGGTACAAGTAATACGTCATCAAAAGTCAAACCTTCTTTAACAAATTTAGATTCCCACATAATTGTTCCCCCTATGATACCAGAAATTATTATTAGTAGCTTATCAATTGGTTAAAATACTGTCAAGGACGTATATATATGTTAGAATTTTTAGACAATAAAAGGAGCGTAATATATGCATCAATCACATTGTACTTGGCAGCAATTAAGTTTCTTCTTTTCATCTCAAAATGTACAACGTTATCTTGCCCGTTGTTATGAAAAATCCTCCATAAAAGATGCTGAAAAAAAAAGTTTTGAAAACTGTTATCCCTTTATTTATTACTTAGAACACGGGAAAAACTATTATGAATTATATAAGGTAGCCCCCTTTTCAATTCAGCCAATGTTATTGTTTTATGGAATGAGCCAACTTTTTAAAGCCTGCTTACTAACTATTGATCCTAACTATCCCGAATCCACTACTGTTTTAGCTCATGGTGTTACGACACGTAAACGAAAAAAACAAGGATATCAATTTTTAGAAGATGAGGTGAAGGTACAAAAAAATGGATTATTTACTCATGTTGCAGAACAGCTGTTTCACATGAAACACTTGGAAGCAGAGAAGTTTAACATGCTAGATTTAATGGGGAATATTCCTGAATTACAAAACCTATTTCGCTATAGTCAACGAGGTGCTACTTTATATAAAATCGATTCAGTAAATACAAATGAACTTTCCTTTTCTGTCAGCATACTAGATCGCCTTCATATGACTACAGAAAGATTTTCACGTTACATTGAATCAACTTGTAAGCATTTATCCATGCAACATGTTCCTGGGAAAATGAGCGAATCAAATTTGCTTTTTACAGCTCCTATTCAATCGTGGAATCCTGTATATAGCACGCCATTATACTACGATTATCTTGCTAATACTTATTACTTACCACTTACAACTGACCCTAGAAACCCTAAACCTGTATTACCTGAACTTCTTGTTCATTATTTATTGCTCTACAATTTAAGTATGATTTCTAGATACGAAACAGATTGGTGGTATGATTTACTTGGAAGTTATAGTTCTGAAGATTACCCATTTATTTATCAATTCCTTACTATTTCTGCTCAAAAAATCCCTTACTACATTTCAGCCTTTTTACTTGCAGAATCGAACCTATTCCATGGGAAATAAAAAAACACAAGTCAAAAGACTTGTGTTTTTAGTTGCTTGGCGACGTCCTACTCTCACAGGGACAAGGTCCCAACT
>NZ_JBYTEA010000026.1:0-15614 GCF_058791995.1 Bacillus sp. EB106-04-02-XG92 | reverse complement strand
ACGTTTCACGTTGTTTGTTTCGTTCAGTTTTCAAAGAACTACTTGGTCGCTCATTTGCGACTTCCTTATGTTAACATTTCTAATTTGTAATGTCAACTAAGTTTTTCATTTCGTTTGCCACGTTCTGCGTTATTGCATCGGCGACTTGTTCTATATTACACCTCTAACCTACAATCGTCAACATGTTTTTCTAAAAAAATATAAAAAGGCTTATTTCTTTTAAAATAAGCCCTTTTATCCTATATCATTCTATTCGTTTATTATTTTTCTATAATTGGTAACGAGACGATAAATTGAATAATACCATCCTCATATTCCGCTCGAATACTACCACCTTGTAATTCAACAATACTTTTCGCAATCGCTAATCCAAGTCCCGACCCTTCTGTTACCCTACTTCTAGATTGATCTTTCTTATAGAAGCGTTCAAACAAACTCCCTAACTCTTCTCTCGTAAACTCTTCACTATGATTCGCAATTACAATTTGTATATCCCGGCGCTGCCTTTGAAGAGAAACTTTTATCTCTCCATCATCTTTACTATACTTAATAGCGTTCATTAATAAATTATCAAATACACGGACCATCTTTTCCGAATCAACCGCTGCATAGGCACGTTCCTCCGGGAACTTCTTAACAAACGTAAGTCCATGCTCTTCCGCCTGCGGTACTAACTCTTCTATTAATTGCTCGAGTAACTCATTTATACAAACTTCTTGTTTTTCCAATATAACTTGCTCATTTGTTAACTTCGTATATTCAAATAAACCTTCTATTAAATTCTTTAACTGCTCCGACTTCGCAAAAGCAATTCTCGTATACTCATCATGTTGTTCTTTATTTTCATATTTAGAATCTCGAAGTAATCGTAAGTAACCCATAATAGAAGTAAGTGGTGTACGTAAATCGTGAGATACATTCGTAATAAGCTCGTTCTTTTGCTTCTCTAATTTACGTTCCTTTTCTATATTATTCATAAGCTCTTCCGCCATATTATTAATATTCTCAGTTAAAGACGCAATCTCGTCTTCACCTTTCTTCTCAATACGGTACGCTAAATTACCTTTTTCTATTTCCTTTACACCTTGTGCCATCGCTTCAATTTGCTTCATCTTTCTCTTTGTTATATAGAAGAAAGAGAAAATGAATACGAGTACACCAATTAAAAATGGGAATGGTCCTTCTACTTTATAATATACTACTTCCCCTTGAGGAATTCCGCTCACAAACATATATAAATTCTTACCTTCAATCGTAATAGGTGAGAAAGTAATAAATTCTTTTCTAGATCTTTCAATATCATTATTATTCGAATAATTGATAGCAAATGAAGTTGCATTACGAATTGTATTATGCAAATTAATTTGTTCTTCTTGCGCCTGCTTCGTTTTATACAAAACCTTACCACTTTCATCGGTAACTAATATTTTAAAAGCATCCTGCCTCTGCTCTAAATTTTCATTTTCTAGTTCTATCATACTTTGTACAGCATCTAATTTATTTGCATCAACCATCATTTCCGCAGTACTTTGCGCTTTACGATTAATTTGTTCCATACCATCTCTATAATTAATCTCAGCATGTCGACTAGCATCCTCAAAAATAGGGGCTACTATCTTCGTTGATACAAAGAGACCTAATAATGCACAAGCAGTAAACGCAGTAATAAGTTGAATTCGTATACTCCGTTTCACACTCTTCACTATCTTTCCAATTAACTCTTGAATTTTCCTAACATAAGTAAACGGATTAAATATCTTTTTCAATCTTATATCCCACTCCCCATACTGTTTTTATATATCTAGGTTTCCTTGGATTCTCCTCAATCTTTTCACGTACTTTTCGAATATGCACCATTACCGTGTTATCCGACTGGAAAGACCTTTCGTTCCAAACCTTTTCATAAATTTGTTCCGCGCTAAAGACCATACCAGGATTACGAGCTAGTAATTCTAAAATCGAAAATTCCCTTGGCGTCAATTTCACTTCTTCTCCATCCACAATAACTTTGTGGGTTGAGATGTTTATTTTCATCTCTCCAATTTCTAACTCGTCCTCATTTTGAATAGCGAAACCATTCATCTTCATATAACGACGTAACTGAGATTTAATTCTTGCGATTAACTCTAACGGATTAAATGGTTTCGTTACGTAATCATCTGCACCTGTAGTTAACCCTAAAATCTTGTCCATATCTTGCGTTTTCGCAGAAAGCATAATAATCGGCATTTCTTTCGACTCTCTTACTTTCATACACATATGAATACCGTCTACTTTTGGCATCATAATATCTAATACGACTAGATGTACTTCATTTTCTTCTAGTAAACGTAATCCTTCTTCTCCATCTCCTGCTTGCAACACTTTATATCCTTCATTCTTTAAATAGATTGTAATAAGATTTCTAATCTCTTTTTCATCATCTACGACAAGTATTGTTTCATTTGCCACAATATCTCCCCCATCACTTTTTTAATCCCTAACTTCTATTATAGGAAAACTTCTGAAGAAAAACGCTCAGAAATCCTTAAGTTTTTCTGAAGACGCAAAAAAGGTCTAGACTCCCCTTAAGTCTAGACCTTTCAAAAACCCCTTTTATTTACGAACGTAGATGAAATATAGTACGAATAAAACTCCCATAACATACATAATTGGATGAATCTCTTTACGACGACCGCTTACTACCATTGTAATTGGATAGAAGATAAACCCGATTGCAATCCCTGTCGCAATACTATACGTAAGCGGCATTGAAATGATTGTAAAGAATGCTGGTACTGCAATCTCGAATTTCTTCCAATCAATTTCGCCTAAAGATGAAACCATCAAGATTCCTACAATAATTAAAGCCGGCGCTGTTACAGCTGGTGTTACAACACTTAATAACGGCGAGAAGAATAGTGCTAATAAGAAGAACCCCGCTGTTACAACTGCTGTAAATCCAGAACGTCCACCCGCTGCTACCCCAGCAGAAGATTCAATATAAGACGTTGTTGTTGATGTACCTAAGATCGCACCAATTACAGTTGCAATCGCATCTGCAAATAACGCTTTTCCTGCACGTGGTAATTTATTGTTCTTCATTAATCCAGCTTGATTCGCAACCGCTACAAGTGTACCTGCTGTATCAAAGAAATCGATGAAGAAGAACGTTATAATAACAATCGTCATTTCAACAGTGAAAATATCTCCAAAGTGAGTTAGCGCGGCACCGAACGTTGGTTCTAGACTCGGTATTGCTCCCACTACAGCTTTCGGAGTATCAATTAATCCTGTCGCTACTCCTAAGATTGCCGTAAGAATCATACCGTAGAAAACTGCACCATTTATTTTCTTAATCATGAAGATGATTGTCGTAACAACCCCGAAGATTGCTAGTAACGTTGTGCCCTTTGTTAAATCCCCCAATCCAACAAGAACAGCATCATTTTTCACAATAATTCCGGCATTTTGGAACCCAAGGAAAGCGATGAATAATCCGATACCTGCCGCTACTGCAAACTTTAACTCCGATGGAATTGCATTAATGATTTTTTCACGAATACCTGAAGCTGTAAGAATAATAAAGATAATACCTGACATTAACGTTCCAGCAATTGCTGTCTGCCACGGAATACCCATCGTTAACACTGCCGTATAAGCAAAGAACGCGTTAATTCCCATACCCGGCGCCAAAGCAATTGGATACTTCGCGAATATCCCCATAATTAACGAACCAATCGCTGCTGCTAATGCTGTAGCAACGAATACTGCACCTGGATCCATTCCTGTACCTGCTGGTAACCCTTTAACATTTCCAAGCGACAGCGTAGCAGGATTGACAAATAGCACGTAAGCCATAGATAAGAATGTCGTTAAACCTGCTATGAACTCTGTTTTATAATTTGTGCCGAGTTCATCAAACTGAAAATAGCGTTTCATCTTACGTTTCCCCCGTTATATGATTACTCGCCGTAATCCCCTAGCCCTCTTTTATCTATTAAAAATAAAAAAGGCTTCCATTGCATATACATGGAAGCGTTCTATGAATAAAGACAAGATTCCCCTCACCTTTATCAAAACGCCTCGTAGTCAAGCCATTTACGGTAGCTAGGTAGAAACTTTCGGGCCATATCCCCGATATTATACGACGGCATAATATTCACTTTTCGTTTGAATTACATACTCATATTAACTCTTGAATGTGTTTTTGTCAATTTAAAAACGAACATTTTTATAAGTTTTTATATTTTCGTTCGTATTAAGCTCAGGAATATAAAAGATCCATCTACGCATGTGCAATAGATGGATCTTTTTTTATAATACTATTCCCACTCAATAGTTGCTGGTGGCTTACTCGTTACATCATACACGATACGGTTAACGTGTTTTACTTCGTTTACGATACGTACAGAGATTTTCTCTAGTACGTCCCAAGGGATACGTGCCCAGTCAGCTGTCATACCGTCGATAGATGTTACCGCGCGGATACCTACTGTGTAATCGTAAGTACGCTCGTCACCCATAACACCTACGCTACGCATACCAGGAAGTGCAGTGAAGTATTGCCAAATTTCACGATCTAAGCCTGCTTTAATAATTTCTTCACGTAAAATCGCATCAGATTCACGAACGATTTCTAATTTCTCTTCTGTGATTTCACCTAATACGCGAATACCAAGACCAGGACCTGGGAATGGTTGACGCCATACGATTTCATCAGGAATTCCTAGTTCAGATCCTAATACACGTACTTCATCTTTAAATAAAGTGTTTAAAGGCTCAATTAATTTGAACTGCATGTCTTCAGGTAATCCACCAACGTTATGGTGAGATTTAATTGTTTGTGCAGTTGCTGTACCACTCTCAACGATATCTGTGTAAAGTGTACCTTGTGCTAAGAAGTCCATACCTTGTAATTTAGAAGCTTCATCATCAAATACGTAAATGAATTCGTTACCGATGATTTTACGTTTTTGTTCTGGATCTTCTACACCTTTTAACTTGTTCATGAAGCGTTCTTTTGCATCCACTTTAATAACGTTCATATGGAAGCCTTCGCTAAATGTTTTCATAACGCCTTCTGCTTCACCTTTACGAAGTAAGCCGTGGTCAACGAAAATACATGTTAATTGATCGCCGATTGCTTTATGAATTAATACTGCTACAACAGAAGAGTCTACACCGCCGCTAAGTGCGCATAGTACTTTTTTGTCTCCAACAGTTTCACGGATTTTCTCTAATTCTACTTCAATAAAGTTCTCCATGTTCCATCCTTCAGAACAACCACATGCGCCGAATACGAAGTTTTTAATTAAATCGTTACCGTGCTCAGAGTGGCGTACTTCTGGGTGGAATTGTACACCGTATAAGTTTTTGTCTTCATTGCTCATACCAGCAATTGGACAAGACTCACTTGTTGCATCTACTACGAATCCTTCAGGTAAACCAGTTACTAAGTCACCATGGCTCATCCATACAACTTGCTCTTCTGGAAGGTTCGCATATAATTTTGATTCGTTCTCTACTTTAAGAACTGCTTTTCCGTACTCACGGTGGTTTGCACGTTCTACTTTCCCACCGAAGTGTTGTGTCATAAGCTGCATACCGTAACAAATACCGAAGATCGGTAATCCTAGTTCAAAGATTTTTTCATCACAATGTAATGCGCCTTCACCGTATACACTATTCGGTCCACCAGAGAAGATAATCCCTTTTGGATTCATTGCTTTAATTTCTTCCGCAGTAATTGTATGTGGATGAAGTTCACTGTATACACCGAACTCACGAATTCGACGTGCTATTAACTGATTGTACTGACTCCCAAAATCTAAAACGATAATTGTATCGTGCTGCTTCTTCAAAATAATCACCCCAACGTTAGTTCTCGTATATAAATATTTTCACCAATTTGGCGAAAAGCATTACCAATATAATAAAAAAAGCCAGTCCTCCGCCTCTAGTCTCATAACAAAGAAAAGGCAGGGGTCTGGCTTTATAAAGAAAGATAGTCTTCCGCTCTTTATAAATATAAGACACACTGCCTTCATAGTCAGGTTGTTTACGGTAACCCGGTAGAGACTCTCAAACCTTATCTTTGAGGATATATGAAGGATCGTTTTATATTATCTTCCTAGATTCTAACAATGAAGTGTCGGTATGGTCAAGAGAGAAAGCGACAAAATTCTACAGAAATTAAATTCTTCCTCTCAAAAACACAAAAAAACATCCACTTCTATATAGAAGTGGATGTTTTCGGGGCGAACGGAATTACATCATTCCGCCCATACCGCCCATGCCCATGCCGCCCATATCAGGCATTGCTGGTGCATTTGGTTCTGGTTTGTCAGCTACTACAGCTTCAGTTGTTAAGAACATAGCTGCAACAGATGCTGCGTTTTGAAGTGCAGAGCGAGTTACTTTAGCTGGATCTACGATACCAGTTTCAAGCATGTTAACCCACTCGCCAGTTGCTGCGTTGAAGCCAACGCCTACTTTTTCGCCTTTTAGACGCTCTACAACTACAGATCCTTCTAGACCAGCGTTGATTGCGATTTGACGAACTGGCTCTTCTAGTGCGCGAAGTACGATGTTGATACCTGTTGCTTCGTCACCTTCAGCTACGATAGAAGCTACTTTCGTGTATACGTTCATAAGTGAAGTACCACCACCTGCAACGATACCTTCTTCTACTGCTGCACGAGTTGAGTTAAGTGCATCTTCAATGCGAAGTTTGCGCTCTTTTAACTCAGTTTCAGTTGCTGCACCTACTTTAATTACTGCTACGCCACCTGCAAGTTTTGCAAGACGCTCTTGTAATTTTTCACGATCGAATTCAGAAGTAGTTTCTTCTAATTGCGCACGGATTTGACCGATGCGAGCTTCGATTTGTTGTGTATTTCCGATACCTTCAACTACAGTTGTGTTTTCTTTCGTTACAACAACTTTACCAGCGCGTCCTAAAGATTCAACTGTAGCAGATTTTAAGTCACGGCCTAATTCTTCAGTGATTACTTCGCCACCAGTTAAGATTGCGATATCTTCTAGCATTGCTTTACGACGGTCACCAAATCCAGGAGCTTTAACAGCTACTACATTGAATGTACCACGAAGTTTGTTCACTACTAATGTAGCTAATGCTTCGCCTTCTACATCTTCAGCAATGATAAGAAGTGGTTTACCTTGTTGTACCACTTGCTCTAATACTGGTAAGATTTCTTGAATGTTAGAAATCTTTTTGTCAGTGATTAAGATGTATGGGTTATCAAGAACTGCTTCCATTTTGTCAGAATCAGTAATCATGTAAGGAGATGCATATCCACGATCAAATTGCATACCTTCTACTACGTCTAATTCTGTTGTGAATCCTTTAGATTCTTCTAAAGTAATAACACCGTCGTTACCAACGCGCTCCATTGCTTCAGCGATTAATTGACCTACTTCTTCGTCAGCCGCAGAAATAGCAGCTACTTGTGCGATTGAAGATTTACCTTCGATTGGTTTAGAAATCGTTTTTAATTCTTCGATTGCAGCAGTAACAGCTTTTTCGATACCTTTACGAAGACCCATTGGGTTCGCACCAGCCGTTACGTTTTTAAGACCTTCACGGATCATAGCTTGCGCTAATACAGTTGCAGTTGTTGTTCCGTCACCAGCTACATCGTTTGTTTTGCTAGCAACTTCTGCTACTAATTTTGCACCCATGTTTTCGAATGCATCTTCTAATTCGATTTCTTTTGCGATTGTTACACCGTCATTTGTAATAAGTGGTGAACCGAATTTTTTCTCAAGAACAACGTTACGACCTTTTGGTCCAAGCGTTACTTTTACTGCATTTGCAAGAGTGTCGACACCGCGAAGCATCGAACGACGTGCTTCTTCACTAAATTTAATATCTTTTGCCATAATAATTGACCCCCTTGGATTTTTTAAGATTTATATAATTAACCGATAACTGCTAGAATGTCACTTTCACGTAAAATCAAGTAGTCTGTACCTTCATATTTCACTTCAGTACCTGCATATTTTGAGAAGATGATAAGATCACCTGCTGCTACCTCTAAAGCAACACGCTCACCATTTTCAAGCACTCGACCAGTACCTACTGCAACAACTTTACCCTCTTGTGGTTTTTCTTTTGCTGTGTCTGGTAATACAATACCACTTGCTGTTTTTTCTTCCGCTTGAACAAGCTCAATTACAACGCGATCACCTAATGGCTTTAGCATGAACAATAACCTCCTCATTTTGTTATGTAAATTTTATTTATTAGCACTCAGGTCACCCGAGTGCTAACACACTTATAATAATAAATAATCTCAATTTCTTTTGCAAGTAAAAAAATCATAATTTTTTCGCAAATTAAGTTATACACTTTTCTATATAGATTCTCTCTTCTTCTACCTTTACTATATGAATCGTTGTTTCCACTACTCGTATGTTACAATATGAAAGGACACCCTAAGTTGTTTTCGCTACACACACAACTTTCTCCTGTCTTCTATTATAATTTCAAATGAAGATTTACGAAAAAAACATAATTTACGTAAGGTTTATATCGTAGGTAGCATATGTACATGTTATCCTACCTTATCTCATACACTAGAGTTAGAAAGGATGGTTAAACCATTTGAAAAAACAATATTGGTGGGTTATCGTTACATACATTTTAATGCAGTTATCATCCATAGCTGGATTACCGCTTCTCCTGAAAACTGGACTTTATGATAACAGAGGATTTACTAGGGAGGAGAAATTCCAACTCATAACTGGCCATTGGGCGATCATTAGCTTCTTTATTGCATTATGTATCGTGCTTTGGTTACTTAGAACAGATATTCGTGATAGACATTTAGATAAAACGCGGTCTACTGTTCCAGCTACAATTGGATGGATTTTTATCGGATTCTTCTTAGCATTTTTCTCACAAAGTATTGCTGGTATGATTGAAATGTATGTATTAGGTATTAAACCTGGATCTGAAAACACAGCGAGGCTTATGGATATCGCAAGAACGACACCTTGGTTCCTAATTGTTATATCTATAATCGGACCTATTTTAGAGGAAATCGTGTTTAGAAAAATTTTATTTGGTACACTTTATAAGAAGTTTAACTTCTTTATTGCTGCTATCATTAGTTCTCTCGTATTCGCAGCAATTCATTTTGATTTCACTCACTTATTGGTATACACTGCAATGGGGCTCGTATTCGCCTTTTTATATGTAAAGACGAAGCGTATTATCGTTCCAATTGCGGCCCATGTTGCAATGAATACATTAGTTGCAGTTGCTCAAGTGTTAGTGAGTAATGAACACATTCAAGAAATGATTAAAGAAGCTGAAAAAATGCAAGGCTTTATCGGAGGATTTTTAGTATGAGAAACTCGCCATTGTTCATGGCTGCATTGTACTTCCTTCTAGGATGTATCTTTACACGCTTCGCCATTACGAACGTAACAGATACAATCTGGAATATGTGGACAATACTATTTGCAGTTATGGCAACAATTGATTTTAATTTGGCACTTCGCCTTATATTAGTTAAATTCACAAAGAAAAAACAATAATAAAACGCAGAGGTCGCTTCCTCTGCGTTTTATTGTGGATAATTCTTTAAAAAGTAAACCAGTGTTTGTAACTCTACTGCTAAATCAATATGATGAATTCTTATATTGTCTGATACATTTAAGCGTGCTGGTGTGAAGTTTAAAATACCATGCACACTCGTTTCAGCTAATCTATCTGCTACAGATTGTGCTACTGTAGCCGGTACTGTTAATATTGCCACTTGTATATCATTTGATAATCTTTCTTCTAATTCATCTAAGTGATATACAGGAATGCCCCCGATTTCTGTTCCTACTTTCTCTTCACTAACGTCAAACGCCATTTCAATTTTTGTATTATTGTTTTTCGTGAAATTATAATGTAAGAAAGCGGTCCCTAAATTACCTACTCCAATAAGCGCTACACGTGTTATATCATCTTGGTCGAGTGTTTCACGGAAAAATGATAATAAATAATTTACGTTATATCCATATCCTTTTTTCCCTAACGCCCCAAAGTATGAGAAATCTCTTCGAATAGTTGCGGAATCAACCTTTACCGCTTCACTTAATTCGGCTGATGAAACACGTTGCTTACCAGACAGAGATAAGTTTTGGATAAATCGATAGTATAGAGGCAATCTCTTAGCAGTGGCTTGTGGAATTTTCTGCTGCTCCATATAACCTCTCCTCTCTTCCTATCTTTATTCATATGCTTTAATCAAATACAGAAGTTTAGCACTTATTAAATTCCTTGTATAATAGAAAGAAGAAGTATTCTCTCTGTATTTTAAACTATACACTATTTTTAGTATGATTGAGAAATATAAACATGGCAAAGTTAAGAAATTATTTGAGGTGAAAACATTGATTTTATTACAAGTAAACGCGCTTTCGAAATTATACGGTGCAGAAACGATTCTTGCAAACATAAAATTGGAAGTTCAAACGAAAGATCGCATCGCATTAGTCGGACGAAATGGAGCCGGAAAATCTACGTTATTAAAAATAATAGCTGGTGAGCTATCTCATGATGGTGGCGAAATTATAAAACCGAAAGATGTCTCAATCGGATACTTAGCTCAAAATACCGGTTTAGAAACGTCTTTAACAATTTGGGATGAAATGTTAACCGTCTTTACACACTTGCAGCAAATGGAGACAAAACTTCGAAGGCTAGAGCAAGAGATGGGAAAAGAAGAAAACTTTTCAAATGAGGCTATATATGAAAGGTTATTAGCTGACTATGACCAATTGCAATTAGATTATAAAGATCAAGGTGGCTATCAGTACGAAGCAGATATCCGTTCGATTTTAAGCGGTCTTGGCTTCCCAGCCGAAACGCACCAGACGACGATTTCTACATTAAGCGGTGGACAAAAAACACGATTAGCTCTCGGTAAATTATTATTAACGAAACCAGACTTACTTATTTTGGACGAGCCTACAAACCATTTAGACATCGAAACATTAACATGGCTTGAACAATATTTACAAGGCTATCCTGGCGCAATACTAATCGTTTCCCATGACCGTTATTTCTTAGATAAACTCGTTACACAAGTATATGAAATTTCGAATAAAGAAAGCAGACGATTTGTTGGTAACTACAGTAAATATTTAGATTTAAAATCAGCACTATACGAGCAAGAAATGAAACGTTATGAAAAACAACAAGATGAAATCGCTAAGCTTGAGGACTTCGTTCAAAAAAATATAGCTCGTGCATCTACAACAAAACGTGCGCAAAGCCGTCGTAAACAATTAGACCGTATGGAACTATTAACAAGACCATTAGGTGACTCTAAGTCAGCTTCCTTCCATTTCGATATCGAAAAACAAAGTGGAAATGATGTTTTACAAGTAAAGGATGCAACTATCGGCTATGATGAGGATCCGATTATTGAACATGTAACAATGCGCTTAACTCGTGGGGATAGTGTTGCTTTAGTTGGTCCAAATGGAATTGGGAAATCCACATTGTTGAAATCCATTGTGAATAAGCTACCACTATTACATGGTGATGTTTCTTTCGGATCCAATGTATCTGTTGGTTATTATGATCAGGAACAAGCTAACTTAACATCTTCTAAGCGAGTTTTAAATGAATTATGGGATGAATATCCATTGCAACCTGAAAAAGAAATTCGCACAATACTAGGCAACTTCTTATTCACAGGAGACGATGTACTAAAACCAGTATCCTCTCTTAGTGGTGGACAAAAGGCTCGGTTAGCTCTTGCAAAACTTATGATGCAAAAATCGAATTTATTAATTCTCGATGAGCCTACGAACCATCTTGATTTAAATAGTAAAGAAATCTTGGAGAATGCTTTAATTGATTATCCAGGTACCCTTCTGTTTGTCTCACATGACCGTTATTTTATTAATCGTGTAACGACAACTGTTGTTGAGTTATCAACAGAAGGTGCGCAGGAATATTTAGGTGACTACGATTACTACGTTGAAAAGAAAAATGAGATGATTGAACGTGCTGAATTTAAACAACAAGAACAGCAAGAAAATCAGGTACCTGTTCAAAAAATTGTAGCTCAAGAAAAATTAAATTATCTCGAAGAAAAAGAGCGCAAAAAGTTGGAGCGTCAACGTACTCGAAAAATTGAGGAACTAGAACAAAACATTTTACAATTTGAAGAAGAAATTGCTACGTTAGAAGATCAACTTTGCTTACCAGAAATATATGCAGATTATGAAAAGGCTAGTGAAATTACAACGAAAAAGCAAACACTACAAGAACAACTTGATGCTTGCATGGCAGAATGGGAAGAATTGCATTTATAAGAGTATGAATAAGAAGGATGTCTCATCAGTCGAGATTTTTGACAATGGGACATCCTTTTTATCTTCTAGCCGTGATCAACCTCTATTGCATAAACGATTCGACAAGAGATACCGATTTACCGACAAGGTTTGACAATATTAGCACACCCCTATAATAAGGGCACATTTCAAAATGTTTTTTAGAAATATCTTCTCGCTTTTTATTTCCCGAAAAAGAATACATTCAAAGGTCAGACTTCGCCTATTTTATCCACAAGTTTATACACATATCCACCTTCATAAAATAAACATCAAAATAACTTTTCCACATTATCCACAATTAATCAAAAAGTTATCAACATTTTATATACACAATAAAACCCACATTATCAACAGATAATATGGGTTTTATCCACAAGCTGTGGTTAATTTTGTGCATAACTATGCTTCAATATCTAATCCTGGATTTGCATTTAAAGCTAATGTAGCACGTTTTCCTTGTTCATACGCAATTGTACCTGCCGCTGCAATCATTGCTGCATTATCTGTGCATAAAGATAGAGGAGGAATAATTAGCTCCACATTTTCTTTTTGTGCAAATTCTGCTTCTAAACGTGCACGAAGTCCTTTATTCGCAGCCACTCCACCAGCAAGAAGCACTTGCTTTACGTTATAAGCGTCCGCTGCACGAGACGCTTTCGTTACTAATACGTCAATTACACTCTCTTGGAAACTTGCTGCTAAATCTTCCGGTGCAATTTCTATTCCGCGCTGTTTTGCGTTATGCACAGTGTTGATAACTGCTGATTTCAATCCACTGAAACTGAAATCATACGAATCCGGTTCTAGCCATGCACGAGGCAAATCAATTGTTGGTTCTCCTTCATGTGCAAGGCGATCAATATGAGGACCACCTGGATATGGCATAGATAACGTACGAGCTACTTTATCATACGCCTCTCCTGCTGCATCATCTCTCGTTTCACCAATTACTTCAAATGAACCATGTTCTTTCATATAAACAAGCTCTGTATGCCCACCAGATACAACAAGTGATAGCAGTGGGAATTGAACTTCTTTTACTAAACGGTTCGCATAAATATGGCCAGCGATATGATGTACACCAACTAGAGGGATATCATGTGCAAACGCCACTGCTTTCGCTGCGTTTACGCCTATTAGAAGTGCTCCTACTAAACCAGGTCCTTCTGTTACAGCAATTGCATCAATATCATCAAATGTGATATTGGCTTCTTTTAAAGCTTCTTCTAACACAACTGTAATTTCTTCTACATGATGACGAGATGCAATCTCTGGTACAACTCCGCCAAAACGTTTATGACTTTCAATTTGTGATGCAACGACATTCGCAATAATTTCCGTTCCATTTTTAACAACCGCTACTGCTGTTTCATCACAACTTGTTTCTATACCAAGTATAATCGTATTTTTTTCCATTATATATTCACCCACATTACGAGACCATCTTCCTGATTGTCTGCATAGTATCGTTTACGAATTCCACCATTTTGAAATCCGTATTTTCTGTATAACTGTTTTGCAACTTCATTTGATACACGTACTTCCAGTGTCATCGTTTTTACGCCTAGAGTTTTAGCTTTGGAAATAACTTCTTTCAATAAAGCATCCCCTAGCTTTTGACCTCTGTATTCTGGTAAAATAGCTATATTTGTTATATGTGATTCATCAATAATTATCCACAATCCACAATACCCAATTACACGACCATCTTTTTCTAGCACAACATAATGTGCATGTTCATTCATCGTTAACTCACGGTGAAAGGCATCTGCAGTCCAAGGAGTTGAAAAAGATGCTTCTTCAATAGCTACAATTTGAGCAATATCATCGAGTTCCATCTTTCTAAATATCATATCCATCCTCTGCAAACCCCTACTTGTTTTGACTTTCTAACCACTTTGTTTCAGCTTCAGCTAAACGAAGGTAACTAGGAACAAATGAATGTACATCTTGTTCTTCTTTTTGCAATCCTAAGAACGCTAACTCACTTGGTCTTGGGTTATTTTTAGTAAAAGGAGCAAATACAGCTTGATCGCCTAAATGTTCGATAATCGTTTCTTTATGCAATTTAACATCGTTACCAAGAAATAAAACAGGCTTTCCTTTATCTTTTAACATTTGCAACCAGTCTACAATAAGGATAATTCGGTCTTCTTCTATAGAAGTTAACTTCTCTCCTTCATATGTATATAGCCCCGTATAAATTTGTCCGCGTCTTCCATCGAATAAAGGACAGATTAACCCATCAAAATTCGCTCCGTTTGCAGCCACTACTTCTAAACTTGATACACCTACAATTGGTATTTGAAGTGACCAAGCTAATGTTTTGGCAGCTGTCACACCTATGCGAACACCTGTATATGATCCTGGTCCCGCAGCCACTACTATTTTCGTTAATTCTTTCGGTTTTACACCGCATTCTTTTAACAGTTGTTCTACAGCTGGCATAAGACGTACAGAATGGTTTTTTGTTAAGTTTGTAATGATTTCCCCAATTACGTTTCCTTCTTCAATAAGGGATACACCCATTACGTAATTTGAAGTATCAATTGCTAGTACTTTCATCTTGTAGTAGCTCCTCACATAATCTAATATAGCGATCTCCAACTGGCTCGAGTACAATGTTTCTTGTATCATCTCCAGCATGGAATAAACTAATTTGTAATTTCTCATTTGGTAAATATGCTTCTATTAAATGAGCCCATTCTACTACCGTAATTCCTTCACCGTAGAAATACTCATCAAACCCTAAGTCCTCTTCACTTTCTGCTAAGCGATACACGTCCATATGATATAGCGGTAATCTTCCTTTATATTCTTTAATAATATTAAAGGTAGGGCTATTTACAACTCTTTTTACTCCAAGACCTTTTGCTAGTCCTTTTGTAAAAGTCGTCTTACCAGCCCCTAGATCTCCTTCTAAAATAATTACATCTTGCGCCTCTACAAGTTCACCTAGTTTTTCTGATAATCTTTGTGTTTCCTCAGATGATTTTGTTGTTATTTCATATTTACTCACAGACTTCACCTACTTTACTCACAATGTTCTCTGCTCTTTATTATACAGGTTTTGAATATATAAAAAAGTCCTTAGGAGGTTTCCTAAGGATAGTTTGACTGTCTTTATTAGTTTTTTGTTAAAACAAATAAAAAAATACGAAACAACATGTTTCGTTCTTTTCTTTATATAAAATGGCGGTCCCGACCGGGGTCGAACCGGCGATCTCCTGCGTGACAGGCAGGCATGTTAACCACTACACCACGGG
>NZ_JBYTEA010000025.1:8196-16747 GCF_058791995.1 Bacillus sp. EB106-04-02-XG92 | reverse complement strand
TAAAAAATACATCCCTATAAGGATGTATTTTTTATTTAATAGAAACATAATTTGAACTTACCGTTATAGAAAAAGCGGCATCATAAAAATGGTGAACTTAATATTGTTCAAAGTTACTTATACTTATCCCCCAATTAATTGTACAATCTACCCTTTTCATCTACTAAGTTCTTTTACTAAAGAATAGAAACTAAAAAAGAAATAGAAATGAATCTTTTTTATTATTTTGTTCATCTTTTTTTCGTTTTAGGGGAGATTTTGTTTTGTGGCTTGATAACAATGTGGAGGTATCCTAGGTTTAAAAATCCCTGTAGTTACTGCATACTAGCAACAACCTTTTGAAATTTAGGTTACTGGGAGGTATAATTATCAAAAAATCTAAGGAGTTATATATATGTCTAATATAAAAATAATAGCTGAGGTTCTGAGTATAGGGTTACAAATTGGTTTATTTTCAAAAACTGAAATAATTGATTGGGCTGATCAGACAATTGAAGCATTAGATAACCCTTCTATTGAAATTATAGAAGTTTCTCTATCTAGTAATGATAAGTTGGTTGACATCGTACCTAAATTAAAAAATGTAAAAGGAACGTATGATAGAAAATTACCCGTAAAAATAATACTGGGACTGTTATGGGATAAATTTATTCTAAATGAAGAAAATGTATTGAAAATAAAACCATTTATATTTAATTTGATACATAATAATTGCTGTGAGGGATTTAGTTATGTAGATGAACAGCTATATAATTTTAATGAGGAAATTAATTTAGCCGCAGATAATATATATGGGAATCTAGAAGATATTAGTCAAGAATTAAAAAGCTTTTTATCTCCTTATAAAGACTTTAGTAAATACTTTAGTTTTTGGGAAACTTGAAAAATATTAAATTGATGGAAATAGATTCTCATAAAATGGTAGTTTTATGAGTACAGGATATCCAGAAAGATAAAGGAGAGTTTACATGCAAGATAAATACATACAATATGAAGAATTAGGTGATTTTTTAGCAGGGACTTTCCATCAAGATATTGAATCACTCGAATTCGCTATAAACGAATTTATCAATGAAGTTACTAATATATGTTTAGAGAATACTATTGAAGACATTACAGCATTCCTACAAAGTGGTTTATCTGTTCATGAAAAAGAAGAATTCATCATATATAATACCGAAATTTATTTTCCTGCTTTAAACCTTACTCCTATAAAATGGCTAGAACAAATAATTGAACTCTTAAAAAGAGCATTAAAAAATAAATAGTAAGACCGATTTTCAACCGCCCTTTACAGGTGATCTTTTACTTTTTCTACTTCACATATACAAAAGATATATTTGTCGTAATATAATATATCCCCCTCCTTTTCATTCATGATTTTTTTCTTCTTTTCTCTCTCTTGCCAATAAATAAAGTATATAATTCAGCACCTCCCAAAACTGTTTTTCTTTCACATTACGAGAAAAATCCCCTCAAGGTATCTCAAAAGCAGGACAATTATTTAATATTCCTATACTCTCCAACATACAACAAAATACATCGTAAAATATATCTTACAATGTATTTTAAAAGGGAAATCGGCATCAGCTTTCTAACCCATATATTTTTGAGGAGCTTTACCCATAAGTTGGCCTTGTGTTAATTATTAACCTATAAGCTGGCCATTATTTTATGCGAGATTTTATACATATGGAGTAAAGGAAATAAAGATAATGATTGCTTTTAACCACTGATATAATGGAATGAATAAGAAACTGCATACGTAGGTGAATAGGATAAATCTAATTCTCTTAACGAAAGGGATCAACACTGCAAAGTCTATTCTTCAAAAATCAATAGTCACTACTCTATTTAATATTAATACTAAGTACAAACACACTATCACTAGTTTTGTTTATTGCATTTAATATAATGAATCTATTTTCTGAAAGGAGTTTTGCTATTTGCCTGCCCCTAAGAAAAAGCCTCCTAAACCGCCTCAAAAACAACCCACATCACCGTCTCCCTGCATACCAGAGATTACTCTCGATGCTTCTCCTGCTGAAAATTGCTTTATTCAGTTATTTGGAACAGTTACTTGTGGAGGAGAACCTATTACAGATGCTACTGTGGAGTTCGAAAGCGCTTCTCCAGAAATTAATCCGATCCCTTCAGCAAAAACTGATAAAACGGGAAACTTCTCCTCTGTTGTCGATATAAAATCTGGTGTACAATCCAGTGAAATATCAATAACTGCTTCAACTAAAGTGAAAGAAGGTTTTGCTTCTATATCCAAAAAAGCAATAATAGAATGTCAGGTCCCACTTCCTAAGAACAGAATTTATGTTACAAATGGGGCTCTCATTCCCCCTCTCAATGGCGCTAGTGAACCAATTTCGGTGATTGATGGCAATACAGATCTTATTATTACAAAAGTCTTGAGTGGGATTACCCCATTTGACATTGCGGTGAATCCAGTTACGAATCGCATATATGTCACAAATCGCTTCGGAGATACAGTTTCAATAATTGACATTCTCACCAATGCACTTATCACTGTGATTCCAGTGGTTAATCCTGGAGCAATTGCAGTTAATACTGTCACAAATAAAATATACGTGGCTAATTTAGGAGTAAATACTGTTTCGGTGATTGACGGAGTTTTAAATCAAGTGATTGATACCATACAAGTAGGGAAAGATCCTTCCGAAATTGCCGTTAATCCTATTATGAATAGGATATATGTTGTAAATAACGGGGATGATAATGTTTTTGTTATTGACGGGGAACTTAATATCGTTTTTGGTGTTATTTTGGGTTTAAATTCTCCAACTGGTTTAGCGGTGAACACTATTAACAATCTGATTTATATTGTAAATAATGCAGTAAATAGCGTGCTAGTAGTGGATGGTTTTACACATAAAGTAATTGAAGAGGTCAAGGTAGGAGCCTCTCCTCAAAAAATTACAATTAATCTATCTCATCCTTTTACATCTCGACTCTATGTTACAAACCTTGGTGATGGTACTGTATCAGTTATAGATGGGGATAAAAACATTGTGATGGTCACAATTCAGGTTGGGAAACAACCACTTGGAGTTGCAGTAAATCCATTAACAAATCGCGTATATGTTACAAATTTTGCGGATTCAACTGTTTCAGTGGTTAATGGCCTAACGAATATAGTCGTTGATTCAATCAAATTAGATGATGTGAATGGTGGGATTGCGGTCCTCCCATAGAATAAGGTGGAACCTTGAAAGTTTTGATGGAACTATGTCGTTCTGTGGCACCTAAAAAAAAGCCCTCCTTCTCTTTCAGAGGGAGAGCCTTTATGGTGTATATGAAAAAAAACGATATTAAGTCATATCTGAAACCAAAAAATAAAATTACTTCTAAAAGCATTTATGTAATTTCATTATTTAGCAATTCTTTATAAATATTATCATACAAATGATCTGTATATCAAAGATGAATTGATTTACAGATCATTTGCGTGAGCAAGGTCCCTTTAACATTATTGAGGGACTTTTTTAATTTTTTAAATACTTAAGGTTACGTCACATCAAAATCAAGTTAGCAAAACAAAATGAAACATACGCCACCCATTCCTATGATTCTACAAAAAGAATAGCGTATTTTTCATTTTGGAGCATTATAAAACTTTAACTTGATAGTGATTGAGTAACAGTTGTGATTTAGACATAAGATAAGATTATATAAAGATTATCCACCGATATGTGGAGGATGAAGAATACACTTGCGATATTGAAACGATTGAATTAAAGAACTTGATATTAGTATGGTTAACATAATGTGAAAATTACTTAAAAAATCGTGATCTTAGCTAAACAAGACCAAGCCCCCTCCTCTCCAGGACGGTCTTGGTCTTGTTTACGTTCACATACAAATTATTATTTGTATTGTTTCATGGGTTCCCTTTTAAATTATATACGTTTACTTTACCATCGATAACCACTGACTAATGTCTCCTATTCAATCGTACAGATTACCTATGCCATATTCTAAAGGACCCCTCTTTGCTAAAATGATAAAAATAAAGAGAGATACTTGTCCCTCTCTCAATAAGTACTTTTATTTTTAAATTTTAAATCAGCCCTTTTAATATTAAACCCAAAACCGACATAGTGATTACGCTAATAATAATTCGTAGAATCCAAGTTGTATTCATGCTAATCTTTTCTAATTGCTTATTAATTGTGGCGATGTCTTTCTCATTAATTGTTGTGCGAGTTTCTAAATTACGAATATCTCGCATAATTTCTTTTTGTTCTGCCTTTAAACTATCAATTTTCACATAAACATCTTCCAATACGTTCAGATCCTTTTATAATCTTAATAAAGCAATCTTCACATGATATGAGACAACCTTATTCATGGTGAATTTATTGCGGTAAATTCTATACAAAATCCGTATTTTGTTAAAAATAAAAAAGAGACAGTTTCACCTCTTTTAATACATAAAACTTGATTTTATCCAGATTTACTATTACTACCATTGATTTGTTGCTTTAATTTTAATCCAATTAATTTACTTGCGTCCTATTTAAATTGATGATTTCTCAATTGAATACTACACAATTCTAGACATTATGATTGATATCACGAATAATATTATGAGCATTTCGTATAAGTATGATTTAATTAATTACAGCTATTTTCAAAGACAACACATTAGCAATTATTTATGTCTATTCTACATAATTGTTAGCACTTATAAATTATTTTTTACTCTAATATAGGAAGAAATTCGGTTATTTTCCTCTTCGAATAACTTTCTTACAAAGAAAAAAGACCTTGTAAACTACAAAGTCATTTTTCTTATATATAAACCTACAACTTTTATATTAGTATTCGTTAAATTCCCCCACCAGGCTCTGTATTAGCTGGTGCTCCTGTATTTCCATGTGCGTAACTAGGAGACCATGTATCTCCTATATTATGAGCCGGTGCCCCTCCTGTATGTCCATCCGATTCTAACTTCGGTGCAGGGAAATGTCCATGAGTATAAGTTGGCGCTCCTCCATGATCCCCATCAGCTTCTAACTTAGGCGCCGGAGTGTCTCCTACATTAAAAGAAGGTGCTGGATAGTCTCCATATCCATAAACTGGTGCTCCCGTATGCCCATGAGTATAGGACGGTGATCCTCCTGTATTTCCATGTGCATACGAAGGAGAATGGTGATCTCCATCAGCTTCTAATTTTGACGCAGGGAAATGTGTATGACCATATGCAGGTGCTCCTCCTCCATCCCCTTCTGAAGCCGCTTGAACAATACCTCCACCATTTCCATGAGTAAAACCAAAAATTCCAAATCCTAAAACAGATAAACCTACGACTGCTGTACCAATTTTCCTTTTCATAATCGCTCTCCTCTTTATGTATTTCATGTAAATTGAAATGAACATATTATGGATATCAGTCATGATGAAAATTCGACTCATTTCATTATCATATATTATACTTCTATGTATTTTTTTGTAAAACCTTCTTGAAATCTGAAGAAAATGGTTATTTTTTGTAAAAATTTAAATATAGTAACAAATTATTCACTTTACAATTTAGGCTTTGTTGCCTAACCATATTTACCCCTTGCGGTAATCCCTAATTTAGTATTGAAATTCTCTAAATCTCAATGTATTATATTTTTGTATTTTCTCAGTTCCCAAGCCGAGAATACATCATCACTTACGAAAGGACCCGAACTTCATCGGGTTCTTTTTCATTCTTCTTGAAAATCTATTTATCTAAATGTAGAATTATATATAAGTTCTAACATTTTGAATCGAGGTGAAAATCATGAGAAGTTTTAGCTCATTAATGATCTCTACTGTTTGTTCAATACTTCTTATAATTTGGAATGTCTATTCCTTCTATAACGGCTTCACAACAGGGGGCACATACTACTGGATTAATGGTATCGCAGCTTTTATCTTCCTTTTATTCTTTATCCTCAACATGCGCGATTTTAAAAAGAAAAACTACAGAACTTCATAACAATAGGAGTTGATACATATGTGGGAAAGATTTAAAAACTATAAGTATTCCTCAAAGGAATTAAAATTCATGCTTTGGTTATTTGGTATTACTTGTTTTGTACACTCGGTTGCTTTCTTTGGCGGACTATTTTCTTCTGAATTTCTTTGGTTTAAAGGTGTTTGCGCTATTGGAGCACTACTAGCTTTTATGGATGTTAAGCGAAAAATTAATAAGTACAAGATAGCATGATGAAAAGGAGCCATTACAGGTTCCTTTTTTCTATTCAAAATAAAAAAGCAGCTGTTAGGCTACTTAAAGTTTTTCTTATCACCAAATAAAATGATATATATATTCTCCCGTTACACTTTCATCAACTCCAGCAACCCTAGCAAATCTCACCACGTCAGCACCCTGAAGGAAATACATTGTTAGCATAACTGGCACACGTGACCACATAAACCGATAAAGTTCATTCACTCTTTGCCTAGTCGTAACAATTAAATCGTTCGCAGGTCCATTAATCCACGCAGAGGTTCTAACTGAAGTAAACGGAAGATCTTTCCCATTCACCACTATTCTCGCCATAATATGTGTTATATCCACATCGATACCCTCATTCCAAAAATTAAATCTGTTTCCCATATTTACATAAGTATTCGATGCTATAAGAAATGTTTAAAGTTAATTTTTTATCAAATAAAAAAGCAGCTGTTTCGCTACTTTTATTTGTTCCAACCTTCAAAATCTTTATATTGCTTTGGATATTCATTTTTGAACACATTTTCATGCCATGCATCATCTGCGTCCGGCCTTGACTGCTTATTATTGTATTCATTCACATCACCATTTCCATTGAACCACTCAGGATTCCTATGAACGTAACGGTAAATAAACTGTCTTGCTTCTTTTAATGAGTTAAATTCTCCAAAGTATATCTTTTGTTCTATCCCTTTCCCATAACCATGTACAAAGTAAGTTGTTCCCTTTTCTCCATGCGTTTCGAAAAAAGGTCTTTTTGACTCATCTATTTTTCTCACATCAACATCCCCTTTTCAATTCAATTTAGATTTATTATACAGAATAAAAATAGCTACTTTTAAAAAGCTTTGTATTTAATTTCAAATCAAATGTAATAAAATACAAATCTCATACATCGCTGTATTTCCATTCATTAAGTTCGTTTGTTTTGTGCAAAAGAAAAAGCACCTATTAAGCTAGGTACTTTAATTTTTTCATCACATAATGAAATCCTGTAGCTAAGGCTCCAGCTTTAAAAATAAAAACTATAATATCACTTAGCGAATGCCATTCAAACATCCAATCACCTCCTCCATAATCATACAATAAAAAGCTTTACGGATATTTTAAAATTATTTTATAATAATATTACTATTTATATACATTTCTTTACAATATAAAAAGCACCCCCATGGATGCTATTTATTTGCTAAAACTTTTCTCGGTCCTCTACCTTCTCTTGGCTCGATAATATTATTTTCTTCTAGTCTATTAATAATTCGAGCAGCCCTCGTATACCCGATTCTAAATCTACGCTGTAACATCGTCGTTGATATTATTTTCCTTGTGATTACCCACTCTTTAACAGCTTCATAAACCCCATCTACATATTCTTTAATCTTCTCTTCCATTGTCCTTCTCCTTAAATATACGATAAATGAAATCTCATACTCCTTCACCTACGTAACGTGAATTGCAATTGAATGTAAAAGAAATACTGTCCGTCCAATTTGCAACCATCCTTGTTAGTTATAACAATCCATTTTCAATTATCAAAAGGCTCTCGAGCAATGTTTTACATTACTACTTATAGTACAAATATAACACGTTACCTCCAAAATAACCGACACATTTCCTGCCAAACAAAGGCCATTATCCTGGCACTTTTTTTCATTGAATTCATAATATAAGATACCTTTATAATAACAAGGGAAATAAACAATATCACTGTAATAAAAGAAGGAATTTTTTAAAATTCCTATCCTCCTTTTAATATAGTATCAATAAAACTAGAGCGACCAAAAAAATGTGTATTAATATAGACTGAGATCATTTTGCATCATTATCGTTTTCTGATTTCGTACTAGTATCTTTAAAAAAATTACCTGCTAAATTAAGTAGTTTTTTTCCACCTTCACTATTCATTAGATTCATTAAAAATACCGGATCTTGAATTTTTTTAAGTAGCGTTTGCATAAATACAGATTTAGCAACACCTAATATCTCTGTTGAAGTGATTTTTATATTAAAATACGGAATGTTAATTTGAAATGGCGAGGAATCTAGCGTATTGTTTTCCTGTTTATTAATGGTTTCGTCTGTGATTTCATCTGTGGCTTCATCTATGGTTTTATCTGTGGTTTCATCTGCAGTTTCATCTGCGGTTTCATCTGCAGTTTCATCTGTGGTTTCATCTATGGTTTTATCTGTGGTTTCATCTGCAGTTTCATCTGCAGTTTCATCTGTGGTTTCATCTGTGGCTTCATCTATGGTTTTATCTGTGGTTTCATCTGCAGTTTCATCTGCAGTTTCATCTGCAGTTTCATCTGT
>NZ_JBYTEA010000025.1:0-8098 GCF_058791995.1 Bacillus sp. EB106-04-02-XG92 | reverse complement strand
GTGGTTTTATCTGTGGTTTCATCTGCAGTTTCATCTGTGGTTTTATCTGTGGTTTCATCTGCAGTTTCATCTGTGGTTTTATCTGTGGTTTCATCTGCAGTTTCATCTGTGGTTTCATTAATTAATTCGTTAGGCAGTTGAGGAAGTGTAATGGTTTCAACCGTTATAATTCTAATTTTTTTCTGAACTACCTCGTTTGTTGGAATAGATAAAGTTTGATACGAAACATCCTTGTGAAAATATGGATTAGATTTCATTTTTTTCTCCTTTCACAACGAACTTATTGGCTGTCCTTAACATATATTATATTATATAAATGAGGGATTACTTCACATAACGTGAAGTAATCCTCCATTTAATCTTGGTGATATAAAAAGTTGTTACTTAAGCACCATATCCCCCGCCCCAACAACTTGCACCAACGATAATAAGCAAGATAAACAATACAACTAGTAATGCAAATCCTCCGCCAAAACCACAACTGTTTCCATATCCTTTTTCTGTAGTCAAGATACACTCCTCCTTTTAGAAAAAATGAACTTCATAAACTAACAAATCCAAGCAGCACCAACGATAATAAGCAAAATAAACAACACGACTAGTAATGCAAATCCTCCGTTAAAACAACAACCACGTCCATACCCTTTTTCTGCAGCCAATATACACTACCCCCTCTAGAAACGAATGAACTTCATAAACTAACAAAAACAAGCAGCACCAACGATAATAAGCAAAATAAACAACACGACTAGTAATGCAAATCCTCCACAATTACTATAACCATGTCCATACCCTTTTCCTGTAGCCAAGATACTCCCCCCTATCCAAAGATGAATTTCATAATACTAACAGAAGTTCTATTAATACAGCTCGTAATGAAAACAAGTTAATATAGAAAGGTATTCTACTCATTGCAATCATGTTGTACTTGCTTCTCACTACACTGACACTATATGTATTGGGCTGTAAACGGTTATGTGCTTTTATATCAACTTTTCCATTTTTGATGAAAATGCCATTAATCAATTTATTAATTCTTACATATGAATTTACAGTTTTAAATTTCCTCATTTGAATTGAATCATTCATATATTTCCCCTCTACTTTGGTAATTCAAAAATACATACTATTTTCACTAAGTAACTAGTATATTATTTTAAGCTCTCTATGAATTACCCATATCTTATATTTTGTGTAACTAATTCAAACGCTAGAGTTCTTAATATTCTCAGCTTTAATAAGCTTCCATTTTTGAATTACATAGTATGATAAAATTGGGTAACTGTATACAATGAAAAACAAGATACATTAGTGAGACTGTATCATCAGTTCAAGTCGGAAATCGTAGTTTTTCTGATGTAAGATCCCTTCCGCCTAATCCAATTTATAAAAAAATAGTAATCACTTATCCCGCTATGAAAATGTAAAAGCTAAATTTTCACATTCAATTAACCGAGCAATTGGCTTTTGCTAACTGCTCTTTGTTTATAAAAAACGAACTCAATTGACTGCACGCACATATACTATTCTGTGTTCCTTTCTTTATCAATTGAATTAATCATTACAAAATGAAGCTCGTCACGAGAGCACTTTATTAAGTGCTCTTTTTTGATTTTAAACTAATACATACTGAAATTTTTATGATCATTTTTAGTTGAACTTCACATATCTTTAAATGAAGCTGGGTATTTATTAGCGATTGGGAGCGTCCTAATACGGCACTCCTTTTTTTGCATACACAAAATAGCGGTTTTATTAAAAAATCACTTTGATTTCTTATTTATGGTATAATATGTATAATTTTCCCCAAGAAAGGCTAAAGCAATGAGAAAATACTTCGGTTTCGTATCAATGTTTTTAACTTCAATCTTATTTTTCAGTTCATTTTCTAGGTATATACACTTTGATTTTTTTACTGCTATTTTTATACTGTCTATCTCAATTGTTTTAGCTATTCTTGCTCCAAAAGGAGATACTGCAAAAACAATTACTTTTACCATGTTAATCATTTTAGGTATTTTAATTGCTTGCGTATTAATTATCGCTACTATTATTGGTGCAGGTTTAGCTGAATCACAGCTACAACATTTGAAATAATTCTATTTCTCTCAAATAATTATTTTGTAGAATTTTTAAAAATTTATATATACTTATAATAAATATTTAGTTATACTATTAAAGTTCCTGACAGTCATTAATATGGAATCGACAATTGCAAAAATTTTAATTCCTTAAGTCCTAGCACTTTAAGCTAGGACTTTTCATCATTCAAATCACATACCATTTTAAATTAAATCCTCTATATCTAAATCCGTAGTACTTTTTATCGATTCCAAAACTGCTCCGTACTTTCTCCATACAAACTTGTAAACTAACTTCTTATATTCTTTACAAACTCATCATACAACATGGCTTTCACATCAAGTATTTCAGGCATTCGCTTCACCCCTTTTAATTTCTCTCATATCAGTAGGCCCTTTCCAGATACCCGCTTGTTTCCATTGTATTTTCTTTTTCCCAACATACGAGGGGCTAAGATCATACATAATACCAATATCTTTATCCGGTATACCTTGCATGTTTAAATTACTGACAACCTTAGGTGCTAAACCACTCGGAGTTTTCCTTCATATATACCTTCCTTGGATAGGTTGCAGTTTCTCTAATCCAAATTGATCTATCACTACTTCTGATACAGTAAGAGTCGATAAACAAAAACTGCGCTTTGCATTTGCCATCTTTTTTACTATCCTAAGCAAGGTTTCTCCTGTAGGATACTATACTTACAAAAGACAATACGAAATCCGAGTCCTCTTCAACGCGCGTATTATACAATGAATATAAATATTGAACTCATCGATGTAGATGCTCTTATTAGCATAATGAAGCATACATATTAAAGAGCTATTACTATACAAGGATTGGCTCTTTTCTTATAACAAACCGAAAATCAATTATTTTTGCAAAATACCTTCATAACATCTGTTATACTGTATATTGAAATTTAAAATACTTAAGGGGGGATTAGGATGGCAAAAGCAATTAATGAAAAAGAAGAAAAAAAGCGCAGAGGGTGCGGATGTTTTGGGTGCCTAGGTATTATTATTTTATTAATTATTTTAATTGGCTCTTGCGCTAAAGATTCGGATAACGATAAATCCGACAAAGCCGCTACTACTATTAAACAAGAAGAAACAAAGAAATCTGAGGAATCAAAGGAAGACGAGAAAAAACAACAAGATCTCCAGAAGCAACAAGAGGAACAAAAGAAACAAGAAGAGCTCAAAAAACAAGAAGCTGAACAAAAACGACAACAGGAACTTCAGAAACAACGTGATGAACAGCAAAAACAACAAGAATTGAAGAAACAACAAGAGCAACAAAAGAAACAAGAAGCTGCTACTCAACCCAAAACAAATCAAGTAACAGAACAAAATGGTACTTGTACTATCAAAGGCAATAAAAATAGTAGGGGTGAGAAAATTTATCATATGCCTGGTCAACAGTTCTATGATAAAACGAAAGCTGAAGAGATGTTTTGTTCAGAAGCCGACGCAAAATCTGCCGGTTATAGAGCATCAAAAAAATAAATTAAAAAATCGGCTCCTTACGAGCCGGTTTTTGTTTTTCTACCATCATCTCTAACAGTTTCAATAATCAGTATTAATAAATCCCATAGCATTTGTTTAAATTTCTCACTATTTAATAATTTAAATAAGAGATTCTGAATTTTCTCTTTTATATATTTATACATTACTTCTCCCACCACTTTTCTTTTAACATACTTTTAGCTATACTTCGTAAAAATTTACTTTTACTATTTAACGAAATATCTTCTAATAGCTTAATTGCAACTTCTTCATTAGATTGATTTCTATCCATATTTAGTAATTCTTCTGCTTTCTCTGAAAGTTCATCAACATTTATTTCAATATCATTTTTAACTGCAACATTAATTTCTTCCATTCTAACTTTCAATAAGCTTGATTCCTTTTCTACCGACTCTAATGCAGCACCCATTACTTTTGATTCAAACTTATTCTTTATCGCTTGTAATTCCGCGTGCTTTTGGGTTAACTGCAGTTCATTCTGAGAATCTACATTTCCGCTCTTATCCATGAATTTACCCCCTAATAATTTGTATATACAAACATTTTAACAGGAAAATATTCACAAATACAGAACTATATTTAGCATACACTTCTATATATTAATGATTAAATGTTAATATAAGGATGTAAACATTTAAAGGAGGATTATCATGATACCATTTAAATCAACATTACCCATGAAAGACTTTTTGGATACATTAAATAAACAAAAAGCAAATGTGATATTCACTCACGAAACAAATTCTACCCCTAGTCAGTATTTTGTAATTACTAAAGATCGTTATGACAGTGGTAATCACGTAAATTATTATCACATCTATGTTAATGGCTTGCTCTTACCAGTTGATATTGTAGGTACAGAAGCAAATGCTTTTTTAGTTATGTCAATATTATATAAAATCCTTTCTACATCAAATAATGCTAAGTCATTTATTTCTACTGAAGATGTACAATTACGTATTGAAGAATATCTTCCTTTATTACAAAAATGGATTGAAGACCCTCAATCCATGGAAGTTAACAATATTAACCTATATCCAAAGTGGTATTAAACTCTCTATCAAGAATGTTCAAATTAAATCATTCTATAAATGAAACATTCTGTATTGCGATATATATGTAACAATATACTTTAATCATATGTTAACAATAGAAGGTCTGCTTAAAAGTAACAGCAGACCTTTAATATTAAATCCCCTTTTCCCCTAGTTACTGCAAATATTTATTATCTTTATAAGCAGTGATATAGTATGTTTTGTGCTGACCATTATGTATAGTTATTGAATTATTCAATTACCACTAAATATTGACTTAATTTGTAAATTTAAATACAATATTAATTGTTATATTTATATTTATCAATAAAAAAATTTAATTAATTTGTGAAAAATTAATTATTAGGAGATTACTTATGAATTTCAAACAAATTATTTTAGCGGGCGCTGTTCTTGCTACATCAACATTTACTTCTTTGACAAATGTACACGCTGAGACTGGATTTCGTGATGTTCCTTCAGATCACTGGTCTTATAAAGCAATAATGGATTTAAAAGAGAGAAATATCTTTGCCGGTTATGGAAATGGTATTTTTGGTTTTGGCGATCCCATTACACGTGGTCAAGTTGCTAGGCTGTTATATGCATATTTACAACCAGTGGATGATCCTTCTTTCAAAAATCCATTCAATGATGTAAAAGGTACTATGTTTGAAAAAGAAATTTTAGCGATTGTAAAAGCTGGAATTATGAATGGATACGGTAATAGTAGATTTGGCCCAGATGATATTTTGACTCGTGAACAATTGGCTGCTGTATTAAAACAAGCTTTTAACTTAAAAACAACATCTATAACTACATTTAAAGATGTTGAAAAAAATTATTGGGCTACTAACGCAATTAGTGCACTACAAGAAAATAAAATTGTTGTCGGAACAGGGAATAGTATGTTTGAACCAAAAAAAATTGTAACTCGTGAACAATATGCACAATTTCTATATAACACAATAAATAAGGCAGCAGTTAAACCCGAATTAATACCTTTCGGTATCCATAGTTCTATGATTACAAATGATTTTTCTTACGATAGTAAAAACTGGAACAACGCTTCGCCTGTGCTAAAAAAATCCGTATCTAATGAAGCTCAAAATTTAATTACCAAAATAAATAAGAAATATAATGAGAATTATAGATACGCTAGCGCCTTTGTCAACAGTATGGGCCTTCCTGAAAGTGTACAGTTACGTACTTCTAACCCTAATTTGGGAAGGATTTATGATTTAGGACAAGGGCAGTTCTTTGTAGAAGGTGAAAATGAACATGATTTCTATATTATGTTTATAATTGATAACGCAACTGTTGAATTAGCAAAAAATTGGGTCCCAATGATAAATGCTAATCTGAATCTAGATAATGAAATTAATAATGCTGTAACAATAGCTCAAAAACGCCAATCTGGGCCATATTATCATACATACATAGAAAAAGATAATTACAAAATAGAGCTAGGGGTAAGCCCTCAAACTGAGAAAGGCTATGATGCATTATTCATAGGTGTTAAAAGAAAATAATTGATAGATAATAAAAAAACAAGGCCCCATTGGAGCCTTGTTTTCTGTTCACTTCAAATATTCATAGTATGACTTATGCACATCTAACCATCTAATAAAATTTTAAGTTGAGAGTTTGCAAGGTTTATTGTTAATTCATTTGGTGTATTGTGCGATTGGATTTGATGAATTGGTGAATATAAACTAAACAAACATAAAAAGAACCATCTAGACTAAAGGAAACAGTCCTTTTTCATCTCACATACACATAGGCTTCATTTGCTGTTACATAGTATGTTTTTCCTTTGCTATTGTGTACTTTATATTGTGACAATCCATTGACAGTTACTTTCGCATCAATCGTAAATCCTGCATCTACAAAAACAGCAACAACTATGGATAAAATATGTTTCTATTTCTTTTTCATTTCCTATTGTCATCCTTTTTCATAATTTTCGTATGGTCAAACAATCCACTTGCTGACAATCCGATAATCATTCCTTGAAATATATTCATTTTGATATCTTGTGACAAAAATAAAACACCTAGCATAATGCCAAGCGTCAAATTAAATATCGGGATATATTTCGTTTGCAATCCATTTGTTTTTGCAATTTGTGATAATCCTACAACAACCCCAATTATGGCCGTAATTTCAATCATTACATACCGCCACCTTTCAGGAGGAAAGTCAGAGCTGCTCCAATAAGACCACCAATAATAAGGCGTAAAATCCATGTTGTATTAGCGCTAATCTTATCTAATTGCTTATTGATATTAATAATGTCTTTTTCATTACCTGTTGTCCGCATTTCTAAACTTCTAATCTCTAATCGTATGTCTTTAATATCTTGCCTTATTTCCTGAACATCGCCTTTCACCTCTTGTATACCATCCATATTGCACCTCTTTCCCACTTCTTATTTGATTTAAAATAAAAAAGCCTACATTACATACGCTTGGCTTTTCATTTCATTATTTAGTTCCTTCTTTTTTATCTGTCTCTTCTATATGTCCCTCGATAGAATCCCCAACATCAACTTGTGCAGGAACTTCTACTGCTGGATCACCTGCTTTAACAATGGAAACCGTAATTGGACTACCTCTAAATAGCTCCACGTTAACATTAAAATTGCTAGCGGTAATAATCCCAGCATTCACTAAATTATCTACAACATCATCAATTTCCATAAACTTATTATCATTACCTGGCATCATATCCTTATTCGGAGCTGGATTTTGAATGAATTGCATAACTAACTTCTCTAAGATTGGAATGATTTGATTGATAATTTTGCTCTGTAATTGATTGTCCTCTAGATGTTTATTTTGGATAGGATTTGTCATCTTGTTCTCTCCCCCCAAAAACAAAAATAGAGCAGCTTATAGCTGCTCCGTTTATATTTTCTTTTCAGTTGTTATTTTTGTTAATTCTTCAGTTTTTAATTGTGCTTTAGGGATCTTCTATTTATACCGTTAACATTCTCTTCTGATGTGTTTAATTTATTTTTGATTTCACTATCTTTTTTCTTCATTTTTTCTAAAGATTTGTTAAATCCTTCATTTGGCTGTCTCATTTTAGTAACTGCTTTTCTATTTCTACTTGTGTGTTTTTCACTGGAGTAAGAGTTTGTATAATCTCTTTAATATTTTTGAAACTTCATTGTATTACTATGATACTTTTTTAGCACCTTCCATTTTTTAATTTCATTATTTTTTGTCGATGCAATGTCTATGTTAGCTAAATCAATTGTTTCTTTACTAATTCTACATCCAATATAATAAGCTCCTAACCTGTGCCACTCATACGAGCGGACCTTAACCTTTTATCGAATATCTACAATGTCAAAATGTTTCTCTGGTGCCCAACGATTCCCACCAATATCAATCCAGCCTTCTTTACGGAAGAATACTGTGAGAGGTTCCTTTGAGTTAATACTGC
>NZ_JBYTEA010000024.1:0-37174 GCF_058791995.1 Bacillus sp. EB106-04-02-XG92 | reverse complement strand
GAAAAATATATAGATTATTATAATACGAAACGGATTAAGGCAAAATTAAAAATGAGCCCGGTACAATACCGGACTCATTTTTATCAAGCTGCCTAATGAAATAACCGTGTCTAACTTTTAGGGGGCACTTCAAAAAGGTGCTCTTTTTATTATGTATTACTTTAAAAAACAGAATTATGTGATAAAATAAAAAAGGAAGGATGTGGAATCTGAATGGATTTGTTCGAAAGTAATATATTTATATTGATATATGCTTGTTTAGTAATCGGACTTGTCGTTTTATTTTTCCTATCATTTACTTTGTTTATAAGAAGAGCATTGCAAAAAAACAACATGTGATGCATATGAATAAGAAGCTAGATCGAATTATTGAATTGCTTGAGAAAGATAAGAAATAGTGATAGAAGATGTATGAAAAGGAGAAGAGGATGGCTAATTATATAAAAGAATTACGTGAAAAAGTAGGGCATGATTATGTTTTCTTAAACTTTGCCGGTGGTTGTGTATTTAATAAAGAAGGAGAAGTATTACTGCAAAAAAGAGGAGACTTTAACGCTTGGGGCTTTCCAGGTGGCGCAATGGAGATAGGAGAATCGGCTGCGGAAACTGCAATTCGAGAAATAAAAGAAGAAACCGGGTATGATGTAGAAATAAATGAGCTTATTGGAGTGTATACAAAATATTTTCAATCATATCCAAATGGAGACAAAGCACAGTCAATTGTGATGTGTTTTTCATGCTCAATAGTTGGAGGGAATAAAAAAATAGATGGTGATGAAACGTTGGATTTGAAGTTTTTCCCGTTAGACGACATGCCACCGTTATTTTGTAAACAGCATGAAGATTGCCTGCAAGATTTATTGGAGAAAAGAGTAGGGGTATATCGTTAACATAAAAAAGAAGCTAAATGAGATTAGCTTCTTTTTTATGTTTTACTTACTTCCACCAATCATCAAACATAGACGCTGGTACTTGTCTTTTATGCTCACTCACTGTGTAACGTTTTTCAATCTTTTCTGCAACGTCAGCTGGAACTGTTTTACCCTCTAAATAGTCATCAAGTTGATCATACGTAATACCTAACTCTGTTTCATCAGCTTGACCTGGTTTTTCATCTAATAAATCAGCTGTTGGCATTTTTAAGTAAAGTCGCTCGTCCGCACCTAATTCTTGTAATAAAGCGCGTCCTTGGCGTTTCGTTAATCCCGTTAATGGTAAAAGGTCTGCACCACCATCTCCGAATTTTGTAAAGAATCCTGTAACAGCTTCTGCAGCGTGATCAGTTCCAATTACAAGTAATCCTTGTTGACCACCGATTGCGTACTGCGTAACCATACGGATACGTGCTTTCACGTTACCTTTATTGAAATCTGTTAATGATTCACCTAATAAGTTTTCGTATTGATTTGAGAAAGCATCAACTGTTGAAGCGATATCAAATGCAACAGATTGATCAGCTTGAATAAATTGTAATGCTAATTGCGCATCATCTTCGTCTTTTTGTACTTTATAAGGAAGGCGCACGGCGATAAATGTTGCATTACCACCTTCATTACGAATTTCCTCCACTGCAAGCTGAGCTAAACGTCCAGCTAATGTAGAGTCTTGTCCGCCACTAATTCCAAGTACAAATCCTTTCGCGCCTGTTTTTTTCACGTAATCTTTTAAGAAATCAACACGCTTACGGATTTCTGCTTTCGGATCAATTACAGGCTGAACATGTAATGCTTTCATAATCTGTTCTTGTAATGTCATTATGTTTCCTCCTATTCATATTAAAGCGGTAAATAAGTTTATATGTATATTGGTACATACTTCTATCCTTTATTATTTCGCAAAACTAACGAATATACAATAGGATGCGTGTATGAATATGAATGTAGTCATTATAATGAAACTGTTTCATTTAAGCAATTTTTTTGAAACCTTTCAATAATGTAAGGTTTTTGTCATTTGAATCGATGGAAGCTATTTCCGCATTTTACTAATATGAGAACATAGTTAGCAGAAGGGCGGAGAAGTAATATGAACATTAGAGAACTCGCATACAGGAATGTAACGCGAAATAGACGAACATACTCAGCATATTTTTTAAGTAGTGCATTTGCAATTATGGCCTTTTTTGTGTACTCGTTTTTTGCGTTTCATCCGGCATTAAGCGCTGGAGAATTGGGACGGTATGTATTCGTAAGTATGTCTTTTGCACAGTCCATTATTTACTTATTTACGTTTTTCTTTATTTTATATTCGATGGGAATGTTTTTAAAAACGAGAAAGCGTGAATTAGGAATTTTAATGATGTTAGGTATGACGAAATATCAATTAAAGCGTCTTATCTTCTTTGAAAATATTATGATTGGGATAGGGGCCATTATTTTTGGAATACTTGCTGGAATGATATTTTCCGGAATATTAATATTTGTAGCTCCGATGATATTAAAATTAGATATTTCTTTAGCGTATTACATACCAATGAAAGCCATTGTTGTAACGAGTATTATGTTTTTCGTATTATTCATGATTATTTCATTATTTAGTGCAGGAATGATTCGAAAAAATAAAATTATGAAATTGTTTAGAGGATCAGCAGAAGCGAAGCCGGAACCGAAAGCATCCATTATTTCTTCTATACTAGCGGTTATATTGCTTAGTGCGGGATATGCAGGAGCACTTATGTCACACGGTGCAATGGTATTTGTCATGATGATCCCTGTTACAACGGTAGTCATTATTGGTACGTATTTGCTGTACAAGCAGTTGAGTGTCTTTATTATTAGACTATGTAAGAAAAGTAAACGTTTCTATTGGACACAGACAAATATTATTACGTTGTCAGATTTAGCTTACCGTATGAGAGATAACGCAAGAATGTTCTTTATTGTAACTATTATTTCAACTGTAGCATTTTCAGCAATAGGTACATTAGTTGGTTTCACGTCAATGACGAAAGGTATTATGGAGAGACCTATTGCGTTTCAGTATCATTCTAAGCAAGGAAATAGTAATGAATCGCAGCATTTGAAGATGATTGACGAAGGATTAAAGAAACATAGTATAGCAGCTACTAAAACGAATATTTCAACGAAAAAGGCGGAGGAGCAGTCGTTAAGAAATGTTGTTTTTATAAAAGAATCAGATTATGAGAAATATGCGAAGTTAACAGGAGAACCATTTCAAACTGTAGCAAATAAAGAAGTTTTATTTTTAGCAATCGATATACCAGGACCACCAATGAAGGAAAGAAAAGAAATTACTTTACCACATTTGAATGAATCTTTAAAAGTGAAAAAAGTTAATACTTCTTCATTAAGTAAAATAATAAGAGGTAACGTCTATGTAATCTCTAAAAATCAATATGATGCATTACAAGATGGATTTAAAGAGGAAAAAGATTATGTTTACAAAACAGAAGGAACGCAAGATGAAATAGAGGTTGGTAAAGAGCTTACTCATCAAATGAAGAATTATGAAGAACATGCAATGTTTAGTGCAGAAGAGTATGAACAAAATCAAAGTTTACAAATCGCAGGACCGATTCTATTTGTAGGTTTCTTTATTGGTATCGTATTTTTCGTATGTGCAGGAAGTTTCCTATACTTCCGTTTGTTTTCTGATTTGGAGGATGATACTCGTTTATTTGAAATGATTCGAAAAGTAGGTTTAACGAGCGGGGAATTATCGAAAGTAGTTACAATTCGATTGGCACTTTTATTCTTCGTTCCAATAGGTGTTGCAACATTACATGGAGCAGTAGCGTTAACTGCACTGGGACAGATGTTTGAGTACTCACTATTTAAAGAAAATGCGATTGTATTAAGTATTTTCGTAGGAATTCAAGTTGTATATTTCTTACTGATAAGATCTCGTTATTTAAAACAATTGAAAGAGAGATTACGTATTCGTTAACTGTGTTTTTTTAACTTGAGTACAAAATTTTCTAAAAAGAGACAAGTATTACCAAAAAGTGATAAAATGGAAAGAGCGAGGTGGAAAAAATAATAGAAAGTAAGGGGGGAGTAATATGAAAGCAACAGGAGTTATTCGAAAAGTAGACGAATTAGGACGAATTGTTATTCCTAAAGAATTACGTGATGTATTGGGAATACAAATCAAATCACCGCTTGAAATTTTCGTAGAAGAAGACAAAGTCATTTTACAAAAATATCAACCTTACAATGCTTGTCAAATAACAGGTGATGTTTCAAATCAAAACATATCATTAGCAAATGGAAACATTACTGTTAGTATAGATGGGGCGAAACATTTAATAAAAGAAATAGAGAAGTTTTTAAATAAGAGTGAGGCTTAGTCTTAATTTATTTTTAAAATTTCATATCATTCTATAAAAACTATAAAAGGACCATTAAATTGGTCCTTTTATTTATCTCGTAATTTTTCGTGTCTAAAAATTACGAGATAAATAAAAGAGTAGAATAAAATTAGTAAGCTATATTGAGAAATATTTTTAAGGAAGGAATACGAAACGAATAAAACGAATGTTACATTTAAGCATTTTCAAAAGTGGTCTGAAATGAAAATAATTTATTTTCAGGAGGGATTACGATGAATAGTAGTACAGCGAATAAACAAAAAGGTATACAATTGATTCCTTTTACAGTCGAAAAGGTGGTTGAACAAGTAAATGAAATTCCACCAGGTGTACAACTCATTCATGCTCCGCAAGTATGGGAGAAGAGTGCGAAAGGAAAAGATATTGTTGTTGCCGTATTAGATACAGGGTGTGATATGAATCATATAGATTTAAAGGATCGCATTATCGGCGGAAGAAATTTCACGAAAGATTACGAAGGGGATCCGAATATTTATCTTGATAATAATGGCCACGGTACTCATGTAGCTGGGACAATTGCAGCGACTGAAAATGGTGTTGGGGTTTTAGGAGTCGCACCACTTGCTAAAATGTTAGTGTTAAAGGTTTTAGCAGGAGATGGTTCTGGAAGTTATGAGCAAATTATTGAGGCGATTCATTATGCTGTAAATTGGAGAGGGCCTAATAAAGAAAGAGTTAGAGTTATATCAATGTCACTTGGTGGCCCGCAAGACGTTCCAGAATTACATGAAGCAATTCAAAATGCGGTAAAGCAAGATGTTCTCGTCGTATGTGCTGCTGGGAATAATGGAGATTGTGATGATAACACGGAGGAACTAGATTACCCAGGTGCTTACGCGGAAGTAATTGAAGTCGGCGCTGTCAACTTAGAACGAAAAATCGCATGTTTTAGTAATTCGAATCAAGAAATTGACTTAGTGGCGCCAGGTGATGAAATTTTATCTACGTATCTTGAAGGGAAATATGCGGTATTAAGTGGAACTTCTATGGCGACACCCCATGTCGCTGGAGCACTCGCATTGCTTATTAAGCAGTGTGAAAGGGAATATGGTAGAAAATTATCAGAGCCAGAAATATATGCACAACTTATTAAAAGAACTGTACCTTTAGGATATGAACGTACATCTGAAGGGAATGGATTAATAGATTTATTAAAAGAATAGAAAATACTAAAAAACATCTCATATGAATATGGGATGTTTTTTAGTATGGTTCTGTTGCATGTAATACGACGTCTAATAAACCGGGGAATCTAGCATGTAAGTCATCTTCACGAATTGAAATGAAACGTTGTGTTCCTTCAAGGCGTGTATACATAACACCGGATTCACGTAAAACCTTGAAATGGTGAGATAAAGTTGATTTCGCAATGGGAATGTTTAAAGCACCACAAGATTGTTCATGTTTGTCTAGTAGCATCGTTACAATTTGTAAACGAATTTGATCGCTAAGTGCGTATAAAACAGAAGAGAATTGGATTTCTTCTCGGTTTGGATGATAAAGAGTACGCATTTTTTCACCTACTTGCATAAGTTAATATAGTTTGCACTATAACATATAAAGTGGTATATTTCTATTGTTCGAATATATTCGAACAATAGAAATATAGGGGGAGAAAAAATGAAATATACAAAATTACAAAAGGCAGGACTACATATTTCAAAGTTAGGGTTAGGAACGAACGCTGTAGGGGGACATAATTTATATGCTGATGTGAATGAGGAAGAAGGAAAACGATTAATAGAAGAAGCTATCCGGCAAGGGATTACATTTTTTGATACAGCAGATTCATACGGTTTCGGTAGATCTGAGGAATTGGTAGGAGAAGTATTGAAAGGGAAGCGCCAAGAAGTTGTACTTGCAACAAAAGGTGGAATACAGCCGTTATTAAATGGGGAGGTTTATATTAATAATGAACGAAGCTATTTAAGAAATGCTGTGGAAAATAGCTTAAGAAGATTACAAACTGATTATATTGATATATATTATTTACATTTTACAAATCCAGAAACAAGTTACATAGATTCAATTGGAGAGCTTGCTCGTCTAAAAGAAGAAGGGAAAATTCGTTCAATTGGAATATCTAACGTAAACGTAGAGCAATTAAAAGAAGCGAATCAGCACGGACAGATAGATGTTGTACAATCACCGTATAATATGTTGGATCGTGCTGCTGGAGAAGAACTTTTGCCGTACTGTATAGAATCAGGTATTTCATTTATTCCATACGGGCCTCTTGCATTTGGGATATTAGGTGGAAAATATACAGAAGATTTTAAATTGAACGAAGGAGATTGGCGTCAAAGTGTAAAACTATTTGAAGAAAATACATATAAGAGCAATTTTCAAAAAGTAGAGAAGTTAAAAGGCTTAGCTAAAGAAATGAATCTTGAAGTATCGCATTTAGCTTTAGCGTGGCTATTAAACCAAAAAGGAATTGATACTGTTATTCCTGGTGGGAAACGAGCGGAGCAAATAAGAGAAAGTGTAAGAGCGGTGGAAGTTTCATTGAATGAGAAGGTGATGAAAGAGATTGCATCTATTTTAGAAGCTTAGTTGAGAAGAGGGGGAGGTCCCTCTTTTTATGAAAAAGGAGAAGGTTTAAATGAAAAGAGTACTAACTGTATTCTTTACGATAATGTTTATGATAGGTACAGATACTTTCTTAATTTCACCACTTTTACCGACATTACAACAGGTGTATCATGTTTCAACTGAGCTGTCAGGGTGGATGGTGAGCGCTTATGCTTTAGGATATGCTGGATTTGCGCTTATCGCTGGTCCTATATCAGATGGCCTAAACAGAAAAAAAGTGATGGTAATAGGAATGAGTTTTTTTGCGTTAAGTACGTTTTTATGTGGAATTGCACCGAGTTTTCTATGGATGCTAATGTTTAGGTTTTTAGCAGGAGTCAGTGCAGCCTTCGTATCTCCACAAGTGTGGGCATCTATTCCGCTTCTTATAGAGAAGGAGCAAATTGTAAAGGCAATTGGAATCGCAACAGCAGGGTTAGCAATCTCTCAAATTTTAGGGTTGCCAGTTGGATCGTATTTGGCAATGATACACTACACAACACCATTCTTCATCATTGGTATATTATCAGCACTACTTGTCGTTCTTATCTATGTAGTATTACCAGAAATACAACCGGCTCATATAGGTGGAAGTAAAACAAACATCTTAAAGCGCTATAAACAATTACTTACAGATTCAAAGGTTTCACTTTCTTATTTTGCATATTTTGTTTTTCAAACTGGTAATTTTGCTGCATTTTCATTTTTTGGTGTATGGCTTTCCATTCAATTTGACTTACAAGTTCATGAAGTAGGTACAGCTATGCTCGTATTAGGATTAGGGAATTTAACTGGTAATATTTTTGGCCCTAGAATCGTAAATAAAATTGGTTATAACCTTTCTTTCTATGGTGGAATTATATTTACAGCAGTGCTATATGTATTACTTCCTCATGTAAAGAACATTGTATTGGTGGAGTTATTGTTCTTTGTTTTGTTTTTTGTGACAGGAATTTTATTTGTATTAATGATGAGGAACTTACAAAACATGTCTAGTGTAGCAAGAGGAACAGGAGCCGCGCTTGCGAATGCTTCTATGTATATTGGTCAAATGATTGGAGCTGCAATAGCAGGAATGTTATTTGCAGTATCTCACAATTTTATATTGGTAGGTAGTTTTACTGCGTTACTATATATAGGAGCTTTATTTCTGTTTAGAAGAAGTGAAAAGCTTAATGAAGATAGTGAAACAGGAATTGCATCATAAAGTTTGTATAAATATTTCTCAAATCAGAATGAATAAGAGTGTGAATACATGAATGTGCTTTTTATTACAGTGGTTACTAAAAGTATACAAATAGTAGAAGAAATGTATTGTAACAAAGTTATAAGGAATCCAAAAATAAAAAATCCCTATAAAGATAGGGATTCATATATCGGCATATAGTTCCTTGGAAAAGGATATACTTAGTTTATCATATAGGAGTACTTATATTTGTGAAAAAGATGTGAAATAGGTGTGAAAAAATACCGTAATAAAAAGCACTGTTTTAGCCAATGAACTAAAACAGTGCTTTTCTTTTTGATTGAACAGTTGCTGCATTTTCATCATGTATGCCTGCATCTTTAATAATGCGTTGTTTTGCTTTATTTAATAGATGGTTTACTGCTTCTCCAAAATAGTTAGCTTCGCTTTTTGTGCGGGCTTCTCGTAAACATTTATAGTTTTCTAGCAGTTCCTCTTTTTCAGTGTCTGTTAAGAAATCTTCTATTTTCTTTTTTGTCATACGAAACACCCTTTCTTCTGACAAACGACGCAATAGAAAATATTTATTGTTTATTATAGCAATAATTTTTAAAGAAAGTATAGACTAACGTCGTAATAATTTGTCAATTTCTTGAATCTTCTCATCAGCTTTCCCAATTTGTGTGTTTTTAGCCTGCTCACCACCAAGCGCTTGGTGCAGTAAGAAAGTCTGACCGGAAATAGCAGTCACAATGGATACTTTAATAATTTCTTTTATTAAGGTGACATCGAATAAAACAAGTCCAAGAAGTGCAGCTAGACTACCAGTGAAAATATCAGTCAAAAACCCAAAGTGAAAAAAAGTTTTCAAACGGCGTGGAAGCAATAACTTACCTTGGTTATTGATTAGATGGGAAACGAAACCGGTAATGCCACCAACGAGAACAGCAGTTAGCCATTGATACATTTCCATCGAATCCACTCCTTTTAGTGAATAAGATTCGATTATTTTATATTGATTCCTTTTAATATTTCATAGAAGCATATTGAGAAAGTTTGTTTGGTTTTTTTCCTGTATTCAATTATAGCAGAAAAATCTGGTATATATGAGTCTATTATATGAAGCAGTTATTCCTTAATATGAATATAGATTATCGAATAAGAAGTGTGGATGGTTATACAAAAAATATAGGGGAATTAGTAAGTATGCTGGAGCATACGAGAGCTGTAACATTACAGGAAATAAAAGATCTGTCAGTTGAGCAATTAGATTGAATTATACTGAGTGGAGAGAATTCCATTGGAGTGTTACTAAAGCATATAGCAGCTATAGAAAAAGCCCATCAACTTATTTCATTTCAAGAGCGTGACTTTACAAAAGAAGAATTAGAAATATGGGAAGACGCACTGTATTTAGGAGAAGCTGGGAGAACAATCCCTGGGCATGAAATACAGTATTATATACAACTTCTACAACGTGTTCGAGAAGAATCTCTGAAGTATTTGAGTGAACAAGATGATGAACGGCTTATGTCAGTAAGAAAGTGGCCTAACGGTGTAGCGTATAACAAGCACTATATATAATTTTATGTGCTAGAAGATGAGATTAATCACCGTGGACAAATTAGAATAATGAAAAATAAATTATTTGAAAATTACGTTAAATAAGGTAGCTTTTTGTATAGATATTCCATATAATGAGGGTAATTAAAATAAGAACGGGGTGATGTATTATGGCGAAAATAGCTTATATGAATAATAAACCAAATACAAAGGTGGATGGAAAGGGCGAGACTATATAAGGGAGCGCACGATCCTTCCACTTAGCTTAAACTAGGGAGGATATCAATTTGAATCAAAATATTTTAGAATCGTTCGGCTGGGATTCTTTTTTTGAGGAACAAGCTGTAGAGAACTTTGAAGTAGGGCGTATTTTACTTGAGCATAAGCATATATATCGAATTATTTGTAATGATGGTGAATATATGGCAGAGCTGTCTGGAAAGTTTCGACATGAAGCAGTAACGAAGGGAGATTATCCAGCGGTTGGTGATTGGGTGTATATAAAGAAAATAGAGAATGAAAAGAAAGCAATTATTCATCGTATTTTTCCAAGAAGAAGTTCTTTTTCTAGACAAGAGGCCGGTACTCGAACGGAAGAACAAGTAATAGCAGCAAATGTAGATTATCTATTTTTAGTGAATGCACTTAATCATGATTTTAACGTAAGAAGAATGGAACGTTATTTACTATTAGCGTATGAAAGTGGTGCAATGCCTGTTATTGTTTTAACAAAGAGTAGCTTATGTGAAGATGTGGAACAGAAAATTGTAGAAACGGAAGCCGTGGCAATTGGTGTTCCGATCTTCATCGTTGATAGTTTAGAACATAGTGGCATAGACTCGTTGCAGCAATTTGTTTCTTCTGGGAAAACAATTGCTCTAGTCGGATCATCCGGGGTTGGAAAATCGACTTTGTTAAATGCCCTTATAGGAATTGAAGTAGCAAAAACGGGAGATATTCGTGAGGAAGATAGTAAAGGAAGGCATACGACAACTCATCGTGAATTGTTCCGATTACCGAGTGGTAGTTTAGTTATTGATACTCCGGGTATGAGGGAACTGCAACTTTGGGAAGGTAGCGATGCAATTCAAACAACATTTTCTGATATTGAAGAATTAGCAAAAACGTGCCGTTTTAGGGACTGTAAGCATGAAAATGAGCCAGGGTGCGCAGTGCATTATGCAATTGATAACGGAATTATTACGCTAAATCGTTTGCAAAGCTATAAAAAATTACAAAGAGAACTGGCATATTTTATGAGAAAACAAGATGCTATTCTTGCAAGGGCAGAGCGTGATAAGTGGAAAAAGATTTCTAAACAGCATAAAAAAATGTGAAAATCCAAAGGGTGGTTCCCTTTGGATTTTTGTATTTGTAAATTTTATAATAATATTATTCAAATATATAGACAAATAGAATTTAATTGTTTAAACTTTACAAAGTATTCACCATAATAGGTTATAAAAATAATAATTAGGGATTGGGAAATATTTATAATTCGTTACGTTTAACTTTTTAAATTGAAAAGCAGGAGGTTTGTAATGGGTAGACTATTAAATTTGTTTCGTGATATGAAAGTAGCAAAAAAACTACTAATTTCATTTTTTGTTATTTTAATTGCGGCTGTCTCTATTATCGGAGGCATGTCTTATCAAACAGCTAAAAAGAATTTTGAATCACAAATTACGAGCAGTGCTCACGACAATATAAAAATATTAGATAATTTAATCAATCAAATGATTGAGGCGAAATTTAATGATGTAAATAACTTTGCACGTGTGATTCAAGGTAATATGTATCAAGGAGATAATCAAGAGGAATTAAGAAAAATATTATCTCAATATATCAATTTGAATAAAGATGTTGAACAAGTTTATGTTGCTGGGAATGATAAGAAATTTGTGCAAGAGCCAAATATACAAATGGCAGCAGACTATGATCCAACAGAACGTTCTTGGTATAAAGATGCAGTGGCAAAACAAGGTGGTATTGTCATTACTGAGCCGTATAAGGCGAAAGGAAATGGACATATTGTCGTAACGATTGCAAAACAAACAGAAGATAAAAACGGTGTTGTAGCAATAGATTTAAGTTTAGATAATTTATTAAAAACAACAAAGTTAATCAATATCGGTAAAAAAGGATATGCTTTCATTTTAGATGGGAAACAAAAAATAATTGCACATCCTCAAGAAAAATCAGGGGAAAAAGCAGCTGATTCTTGGGCCAAGAAAATTTATGAAGATAATCACGGGGCTTTTTCATATATGTATGATGGCAGTGAAAAACAAATGGTATTTGCTACAAATGTAAAAACAGGTTGGAAAATCGGTGGAACGATGTACTCGAATGAAATAATTGAAGCTGCACAGCCTGTATTTTATAATATGTTAATTGTAATGTTCATTTCATTAGTTATAGGCGGGGCGCTTATTTATTTTGTGACACTTTCTATAACGAAGCCATTAAAGAGATTAGTTACCACTTCCAAAGAAATAAGTGAGGGAGATTTAACGCAAACAATCGAGATTCATTCTAATGATGAAATTGGTCAACTTGCAAAAGGGTTTAATGAGATGACAGATGCATTGCGAACGTTAATAGGAAGAATAAATACTTCGGCTGGACATGTTGCAGCAGCATCAGAAGAGCTAACGGCAAGTGTAAGACAAGCGAGTGAAGCGACTGAGCAAATTACAATGGCAATGGATGAAATATCGAGCGGGGCAACAACGCAAACGACAAGTGTAGAAAATGGTGCAATGTTACTATTTGATGTAACAGAAGGAATTCAGCATGTAGCAAATAGTTCATCATCAATTAGTACCGCTTCTGCTCATACTCGTGAAAAAGCAGAAGATGGTGGGAAATTAGTCGGAAAAACTGTAAATCAAATGCAATCTATTGCAGAATCTGTTTCACAATCAGATGAAGTTATACAGTTACTAAATAATAAATCAAAACAAATTGGTGACATACTAGAAGTAATTCAAAATATTGCAGATCAAACAAATCTTTTAGCTTTGAATGCCGCAATTGAAGCTGCAAGAGCGGGAGAGCACGGAAGAGGGTTTGCAATCGTTGCAGATGAAGTACGTAAATTGGCGGAGAAATCTAGCGTATCTTCTAGTGAAATTAGTAAATTAATATGTGAAATACAAGATGACATGAGTAAAACGGTAAAATCTATGGGGCATGTAAATGAAGAAGTTCAATCTGGACTTGTTATTGCGAATGAAACGAAGCAAAACTTTACTGAGATTTTACAATCTACAAATGAAATTGCTGATCAAATTAAAACAATGGTTGAAACTGCTAATGGGATGTCAAAAGGTGCAAATGAAGTGTCTATTTCAGTAGGGCAAATTGCAATGACAGCACAGAATAATGCGACGAGTACTCAAAACGTTGCAGCATCAGCAGAAGAACAACTAGCATCCATTGAGGAGATTAGTTCTGCGGCGGGTACGTTATCTCAAATGGCTGAAGAATTACAAGGGTTAATTGAAAGATTTAAAGTGTAACAAAGGACAGACTACTCCAAAATAGCAGTATGCGATTTTGGAGTAGTCTGTTTTTACTATGTAATATGAAATGCGATAGAGAGTGTGTTTATGATGTTTAAAGGTATATCATATATAATATTTGTCGAAAAATAGAGGTATTTGTTAACTTTATGTATAATTATAATCATATAGAATGCAAATAAAGGAGATTATTAATATGGGAGTGTACTGGGGGACCAAAAGACATTCTTGGCTTAGTTATGTCTCATTTTGGTTAAGTATTTCATTTTTTATTGTTTTTCTAATTGAAGTGTTTATTTTAAAAACACTTTCGAATAGTTCGGTGCAAATTGTTAAATATTTTTATTTTATATTTGTACCAGTAAACATCTTTCTTAGTTTAAAGTTACTCTTTAAGAAAAATGAAAAGAAAGCATTACCTATTTTTAGTTTCATTGTATCATTATTATTTACAATTTTAATACTAGTATTAGCATTAGCAGCTACTGGGAAATTCTTTTAAGGGGAGTGATAAAAGTCACTCTTCTTTTTTGTTATTGTAAGGAAATACTAAGCGAAGGATGGATAAAGAGTGCGTTTACTTATGTTTGATAGGATTGGAAAGCTTTAGAAGCATATTAAGAAATACAATGAGAGACAATTCATATAGCAATGAAGAAAATCAGCTGTTTTATATGCAGTATGAAGCAAATGAATACGGTAAAAACGGTGATATATGGTACAATACATTTGGATAGTGATAGAGATAAAGGGTATATAAAATACTCATCGTTTTTTAGTAAGAGAGGGGTTATCTTATGCTATACGAGGATTTGATGACATTATTTCAAACAGCTCCGAAAGAAGAAGGTAGAGGCGGCTGGAAATATATAATCCAGGAACGAAATGATAAATATGAAATTGTTGATGAAATGTTAAAAAATGAAATGAGTGTTGAATTGTATTTTAATGAATATGATGAGGTGAAAATCACTTTATATAAAGATGGAATGCCTATTTCTACTATGCAAAGAATTGCGATTTCAAAAGTTGAATTAGACGAAGAGGAAGAAGGAATTCAATTCGTTTTAGAACGTATGCCTAGTCGGATGATTCGCTTGCAATTAAAGCCATATTTAGCACTCGAAATGGGACCGTACTGGGAAGTTTGTGATGATTGTGAATAAACATAAAAGGAGCATCCAATGATATGGATGCTCCTTTTATGTTTTTTGAAGTCGTTTAAAAGCAATAATCGGGAGTAAAATAATACTGACCCATCCAATTATAGGATATAAAATGTGGAGCAATTCACTGTAACCAACGTAACTAAAGCAATAACTAATTAGTAAAATGAAGAAAATAATATTGTTGTTTTGCCATCCGGTAATCGATTGCATTTGTTTTGTCATTCCGAATACATTGCCAACTAAAGTTGTGAACACTTCACCGAAAATAACAAGAACAAAGAAGAAGTGGAAAGTTGCATTAAATCTTCTTATGACTTCAGCCATTGGGATGTTATATTGATAAAATTGATCGACTGATAAGATCGCTAAATGGCTGCATAGTAAAATTAAAGAAAGTCCTGCCCCACCTAAAATACCGCCCCATAAAATGGCTTTTCGATCTTTAACTTCACTGGCTAACGGGACGAGAACGCTTTGAGCAAGGGAAAGATTTAAGGCGACATATGTAATTGGACTAGTAATCCACTTCATATTCCAGCTTTCTGCTGGAATAGTGTTACTAATAGGAGTTGTACCATGGAAAAAAGTAGTAATAGCGAGTCCTATAATAAAAATCATCATAATAGGTACGACAAGAGTATTTACCTCAAAGACACCTTGTAATCCACGACTACCTATAATAAGGCATGCAATTACTGTAATGAGAATGCCGAGTTGTCTTGGTAAACGAAGTTGCTCTTCAAATACCGCTCCAGCTCCTGATAACATAACGCTCGTTACACCAAATAATACGAGTAATAATAGTGTATTTACAACATTACCAAATACATCTCCAAATAAATATTTGTTAAATTCTTGTGCTGAAAATGCACCGATTTGTGATGAAAGCAACATCATCTTCGTGCCAAGCCAAATAAAAAAAAATCCACTGACACATATACCAATTGTTCCGTAAAATCCGTTCACTGTAAAAAATTCAACAATTTCTCGTCCAGTAGCAAATCCAGCTCCAACGACTGTTCCAATATAAGTAGCAGCGACTTTCTTTGCTACTTGCCATTGTTGATTGTCCATGTTATCCCTCTTTCTACTACGATGAGCTTGATTTACTATTATGCATATGTATGAGCTTGGACAATTAGACGTAAGAAGTAGTTGAAAACATACATGAATTGAAAGATATTAGGGAAGTATTAAAGGTGTTAAAACTTTGTTACATATGAGCCAATCGTTCGAAAGGATAGGAAATGTATGGTAACATGTAATTAGGTTATTAAAAGATAAACATTATGAAATGATAAGAGGAGTGGATTGTATGAGTACGAAAACAAACGTTGTTGAAGTATTAAACAAGCAGGTAGCAAACTGGAATGTGTTATATGTGAAATTACATAATTATCACTGGTATGTGACAGGACCACACTTCTTTACATTACATGAGAAATTTGAAGAGTTTTACAATGAAGCTGGAACGTATATTGATGAATTAGCAGAACGTATTCTAGCATTGGAAGGTAAGCCATTAGCAACAATGAAAGAATACCTTGCAACATCTAGTGTGAGTGAAGGGACAAGCAAGGAATCTGCAGAAGAAATGGTACAAACATTAGTGAATGATTACTCTGCGCTTATTCAAGAATTAAAAGAAGGCATGGAAGTTGCTGGTGAAGCTGGCGATGAAACATCAGCGGACATGTTGTTAGCAATTCATACTACATTAGAACAACACGTATGGATGTTAAGTGCTTTCTTAAAATAAATAGAAGTTTATTAAGAAAAAGTCATTGAAAAATTCTTTCAATGGCTTTTTTGTGATTTTTCAGTTTTCTTTTATGCTATAATATAGTAAAAAGGAGGCGATGCGATGTTTCGCTTTTTCAGAACTGGAAAAGAAGAGCGTGAAATTACGAAAGATGAATTAGAACAAGCGATGGCTAAGTTTCTAGAAACGAATGCTAATATTGTTTATACAGTATTAGTAAATGATGATTATACAGTAAATTATGATTTGTTAAAGCCGTATTTACTTGCATTTCCAACAAATAGTTTTCTTATTACGAAGGAAACGCTTGAGGTATTTGAACATACAGAAGAAAACCTAAACCTAGTTAAAGAAATTGATATTGTACAAAAAGCAGTAGATCAGTACGTAACAGAAAAAGAAATGTTTCCGATTGTTGAGGGTAGTGAAGAGCGTCTTATATGTGGGATGAAATTAGGACCATATTTAAATCGTATATTAAAAAGAGACTTATATATTTCAGAAAAACATTATTTAGTTTCAAGTAAACCAGACAGAAAAAAACAAAAAAGTGGATAGATGTATGGAAAACAACAATAAATATATTGTTGTCTTTTTTTGTTCGTTAAAATATTGATTTTTCAGTTTATTAAACTATATACTAAATTTACTGGAAGGAGAGGAGTAATGATTAAGTATTGTTAGCGTAAGTTACATACAGTGATTACAGAATGGTATAAAGGTTTAGAAATAAATATAATAAAAGATTACGGGGGAATGGGTGTATGAAAAATAGTATGACTTACATTCAATTATTAAATGAAGCGTTACATCGTTATGCAAATGAAGGAAGTTTAGAAGCGTACACCTATATAATGGAGCATGCGAAAGGCATAGTGGGAAATGAGGCGCAAATATATAATTTCAAATATGCACTAGCGGGTGCAGCAGGACTTGAAGAAGAAGCGTTGCAATTAATGAAGGAAGCTATTATAGAAAAGGGTTTTTGGTATGGAAATGAATATTTAATGACCGACGACGATTTAAAACCACTACATAAATTTGAAGAGTTTCATAAAATGGTTCAATTATGTAAAGAAAAAGAAGAATTAGCAAAGAAAACAGAACGAGCAGATGTGAAATTTATAGAAGGTAAGAAAAAAGAAAAACTATTGATTGCAATGCACGGAGATCAAGAAAATATAGGAATAGTAGAACCATATTGGAAATCTGTGTTGGATCAAGATTATACGTTAGCTATACCACAGTCTTCGCAAATTCAGTTTTCAGATGGATTTGTTTGGGATGATATACATAGAGGGAAAGAAGAATTAAAAGAACATTACGTTAATTTTAAAGAAAACCATACAGTAGAAAGTGTAATAATTGGTGGTTTTTCTGCTGGTGCAAGAGTAGCTTTGTATACGATTTTACAAAAAGATATAGATGTAGATGGTTTTATTTTTATCGCGCCGTGGCTTCCAGAGATTAAAGAATGGAATGAGTTATTGGAAGTGCTACAAGATAAAAACATAAAGGGATATATAGTGTGCGGGGATCAAGATGAAGATTGTTTCGAATGTACGCAGCAATTTGTACAATTATTAAGAGATAAAAATATAGAACATAAGTATAAAGTTGTACCCCAGTTAAATCACGATTATCCTGGGAATTTTGAAGATTTATTAGAAGGAGCTATTAAATATATAGAAGACAAAAGTAATAACTAGTAAGAAAGGGAGATGCATCATAATGGATGTATCTCCCTTTATCATTATAAATGAAAGGCATTTGCTAGTAAGCGATAAGAATTCAATTTATCTTCAAATTGATGAGTAATTGTTACAATCATAAATTCATCAGTATTGTATGCTTTGCTTAAGTTTATGATTTGTTTTTTCACGGAAGACGGATCACCGACAATCATACGTTGACGATTTTCTTTTATACGGAATAAATCATACGCGCTGTATGAATAATTTTGAGCAGTTTCAATAGAAGGAGTACCAGTTGTACGCTTTCCTTGCTCTAGTAATAAAATTGATAAATCTAAACTAGAAGCAATTTTTTCGGCCTCTTCATTTGTTTCCCCACAAATAACAAAAATAGAGACGATTGATTTTGGTTTGTCTCCTAAATAGGAAGGTTGAAATTGTTCCTGATAAGCCTTCATTACTTCAGGGCCACCGTATCCGTTAATGAACTGTGCGAATGCAAAAGAAGCACCTTGTTTTGCGGCAATCATTGCACTTTCTCCACTAGAACCGAGCAACCACATCTCAGGAGATGTGGGAATCACAGGCGTAGCCTTTAAATTTGCGTAATGATGATTTTCTGGTACTTGATCATGTAAGTACATTGCAACATCTGCAATTTGTTCTGGATATTGATCAAGTGAGACCATTTTTCCTTCTTGAAGTGCGCGAGTTGCGATTGGCATACCACCAGGTGCTCTGCCAACACCAAGGTCAATACGATTTGGATAAAGTGCTTCTAAAACGCGGAAGTTCTCAGCAACTTTATACGGGCTATAGTGCGGCAACATAACACCACCCGAACCGACTCTTATCCGCTCCGTTTTCGCTGCAATATGAGAAATCAGTATTTCTGGACTTGAACCAGCAAGACTTACAGAATTGTGATGTTCTGATACCCAAAAACGTGTGAACCCTAGTTTTTCAACTTCATGTGCAAGTGTAACTGTATGTGAAAAAGCTTCGGCTGCTGTACTACCATCTGATATAGGGGATTGGTCTAATACACTTAATTTGATCATAGAATATACCTCTCAATCTTAATGTACATCCTATTATATATTTACTTACGAAAAATGCGTAATAAAATGCTCAAAATACAAGGTGGATAAACCAACTATCCACAGTTAACGAGAAAAGCCTCTTTCATAATGATTCATTTCGACTAAATTTAAAATATAATCGTAGTTATCAATCTCAAGTTTTAGTTGTTCACGCTCTTCTTTAGATAGATGCATACTACTAAGTTTATTGCATAGTTTTTGTTTCTTTCCCTCTAAATACTTCTTTGTAGCGTGGTAGTCGTAAGTTTGTTTCATTTTCAATCACTCCTTCTTTGCTGTTGCTATATTATACGAGGCGTGAAGAGATGTGAAAGCTAACTCTTATGTACTTTTAGTGAATATTCCTCTTTCCATGGTGTTATGTTTATGGGAATTTATGAATAAAATGCACTAAACCACTAATGCCCATTTTATTCCGTTAGTTGCAGTCAGTATAAGTCCTACCACAAAATTCGGCTGGAACAAAGAATTAAGGTGGAGTAGGGATACCTGTATAAGCGCGTTTGGTGTGGGCTAATTAAAGTTTCACTTTATGAAGTAAGGGGTGGAATTGTGCAGAAAGATATAATGTATAACACTGAGATGGATGAAACGTTAAAAGTTATAAATAAAGGGTTAAACAAGACGACTCGTCCGAAGCAAATTATAGTAGTAGGGGCTGGCATGGCTGGATTGGTTTCGGCGTCTTTATTAAAAGCTGCAGGACATGAAGTAAAGATTTTTGAAGCAAACAACCGGGTAGGTGGCCGTATAGAGACGGTTAGAATAGAAGATACTGGATTATATTTGGATGTAGGAGCAATGAGAATTCCGTATTCGCACACATTAACGATGGCATATATAAGAAAATTTGGGCTACAGGTGAGCCCTTTTATTAATAGGAATGAGACTGATATTATTTACGTAAATGGCCGAAAAACGACATTAAAGCAATATGAAAAAGATCCAAGTATATTAAAGTATCCTGTAGAAATGAATGAAGTTGGGAAAACGTCTGAGGAGTTATTATTGTTAGCGGTGCAGCCTATTATAAATTTTATAAAAAAGAACCCAGAGAAAAATTGGGATGTTGTAGTAAAGGATTTTGGGAGATACTCTACAGGACAATTTTTAAAGTATCATCCTTATCAATATAATACTTACTTTTCACCAGTAACAATCGAGATGATCGGTGTTTTATTAGATTTAGAAGGTTTCTTAGAAAGGTCATTTGTTGAGACGTTACGCTTTATATATATTATGCAAGAGGAGAGTGGATTTTGTGAAATAGTAGGCGGGAATGATAGATTACCAAAGTCATTTTTGCCACAATTAGAAGAAAATATTATATATAATCAAAAACTAATGAAGCTACAACAACACGATAAGGGTGTAACAGCTTTTTATCGAAACGAGGAAACTTTCGAATATAGTAGTATTACAGGGGATTTAGTCATTATTACAATTCCATTTTCGACAATGCGTTTTGTGGAAGTAGATCCATTTGATTCTATATCTCATGAAAAATGGAAAGCAATTCGTGAATTGCATTATATGCCAGCGACAAAAATAGGAATTCAATTTAAAAGTCGATTTTGGGAAGAACAAGGACAGTTAGGGGGCAGGATTATAACGGATTTGCCAATTCGTTACGCGTATTATCCAAGTCACGGAATTGGAGAGAAAGGACCTGCTATGATGTTAGGCAGCTATACTTGGTCTTATGATGCGTTGTTATGGGATGGGTTATCAAAAGGTGATCGTATCTATTACACACTACAGAACTTATCGACAATATTAGGCGGTCAAGTATATGATGAGTTCATGTCTGGCATATCAAAAAGTTGGACATTGGATCCATATGCACTTGGAGGTTTTGCGTTATTTCAGGCAGGTCAAGAATCTGAACTACAACCAGCAATTATAAAACCAGAGGGGAGATTATATTTTGCAGGTGATCATACAACGTTATATCACGGATGGATACAAGGGGCAATTGAATCTGGAGTTCGTGTAGCGGTAGAGGTAAATGAATTAAAAATATAAAATTCAGAAATTTCTTTACTGTATAGTTTGAGATGGATATTATTATATATAAAAGAATTATAGGGAGTGTTGAAAGTGAATCCGTTATTATTCGATTTTCCTTCTGAATTTTATACTGAAAGGCTATTTATTCGAATGCCGAAACCAGGTGATGGTAAAGCTGTATACGATGCAATTGGAGCTTCTATGAAAGAATTAAAACCATGGATGGTTTTTGCACAAAAAGAGCAAACAGAGGAAGAAGTAGAAGTGAGCATTAGAAAATCGCATATTCAATTTTTGCAGCGTGAGGATTTAAGATTACTAGTTTTTTCGAAAGAAACAGGTGAATTTATTGCATCAGCTGGATTACATCGCATTAATTGGGATATACCTCAATTTGAAATCGGGTATTGGATTGATTCAAGGTTTAGTGGAAAAGGCTATATGGTAGAGGCTGCAAAGGGGATAACCGATTATGCTTTTTCTGAACTGAAAGCAAACCGCGTAGAAATCCGATGTGATTCTTTAAATAAGAAAAGTAGAGCGATACCTGAGAAATTAGGCTTTAAGTTAGAAGGTACGTTAGAAAGTGCGAGTGTAGCAGTAGATGGAAATGGATTAAGGGATATGTGTGTATTTGCTATGACTAGAGATACATATGAAAAAGAAGAGCTGTAAAGAAACGGCTCTTCTTTTTGTACATTATGGTACAGGATGTCCATTAGAACTTTCGAAAATTGTAAACCATTGTTGACGGTCTAAGTTAACTTTTGTAGCAAGAGCCGCCGTTTTAACACGGTCTAATTTACCAGAGCCAACGATTGGTATCATGTTAGCTGGATGAGAAAGCAACCATGCATACAAAACAGTATCAATACTAGTAACACCTAGTTCAGTAGCGATTTTTTGTAACGTTTCACGTACACGTACAGCACGTTCTGATTGCCCAGTAAAGATTTCTCCGCCAGCAAGAGGTGACCAAATCATAGGATTGATTCTTTTTTCTTGGCATAAATCAATTGTCCCTTTTTCGAAATGCTCAAGTTGCATCGCAGAAACTTCAATTTGATTTGTAATGAGCGGGAAATCTAAATAAGAACTTAACATATTAAATTGTGATGGTAAAAAGTTAGATACACCGAAGTGACGGACTTTTCCTTCTCGTTTTAATCGTGAGAACGCTTCTGCTACTTCATTTGGATCCATATATGGATCAGGACGATGGATGAGCAATACATCAATAAAATCTGTATGTAAGTTTTGTAAAGATTTCTCTGCGCTTCTTATAATATGTTCTGCACTCGTATTGTAGTGCGCAACATATCGCTCTGGAAATTTTGGTGATGGGGGAGCGATTCCACATTTTGTGACAATTTGCATATTTTCGCGTAAGGAAGGCTTAAGTCGTAATGCTTCTCCGAACAGTCCTTCACACGTATAACCGCCATAAATATCAGCGTGATCAAAAGTAGTAATCCCCATATCCATACAAGATTCAATAAAAGAAAGTAACTCTTGCTTTGGCATATTCCATTCTGCTAAACGCCAAAAACCTTGAATAATACGAGAAAATTCTAGTGTTTCGGTCATTTGAACTCGTTCCATTATATATACCCCCTTGATGAATAATATTTTGAAAAGGCTTTCTTACTACATATTATTATATAGTTACAGGTTCAGACATACAATAAATATGTTTTGCTACAAAAACGATTTTCTCTATATGCTATAATGTAAAAACATATAGCTATAAGGAGATGTAGGGAATGATTCCAGTAACAATATTAACTGGTTTTCTTGGATCAGGGAAAACGACATTATTAAATCGTATTTTATCAGAGAATCACGGTCAGAAATTAGCAGTGATTGTAAATGAAATGGGACAAATTGGTATTGATAATCAACTGATTATGAATGTTGAAGAAGAGATTATGGAGATGACGAATGGATGTTTATGTTGTACTGTACGTGAAGATTTACTCGTCGCTTTAAAACAATTACTGGAAGTAAAAACAGAAGGGAAAATGGACTTTGATGGATTAGTAATTGAAACGACGGGTCTTGCAAATCCAGGTCCGATTATTCAAACATTCTTTTTAGATCCTGTTATTCAATCTGCATACCAAATTAACGGTGTTGTAACAGTAGTAGATAGTTATCATATACATAAACATTTTGAAAAAGGATTAGAAGCAAAAGAGCAAATTGCGTTTGCTGATGTTGTTTTAGTAAATAAACTAGATTTAATTGAAGAAAGTGAGAAAGAAAATCTCTTACATGAACTGCAAGGAATTAATCCGACTGCAAAGTTAATCGAGGCTACTAACTGTGATGTGAATATTCCATCGTTACTACAAATTCAAACGTTTAAAACGAAAGATACGTTACAAATTTATCCTCATACAGAGCATAATCATTTAGAAGGTGTAAAGTCGTTTGTATTACGTGAAGAGCGTCCGTTAGATTTACAAAAACTAAATGAGTGGATGTCAGCTGTCGTTCAAGAACTAGGTGAATATTTATATCGCTATAAAGGAATTTTATCGATTGACGGGATAGATAAACGTATCGTTTTCCAAGGTGTGCATACACTTTTCGCTGCATCATACGATAGAGAGTGGCAAGAGGGCGAAGAACGAGTAAGTGAAGTCGTGTTTATCGGAAAAGATATTAATAAAGAATGGTTCCAAGAACATTTCAAGGAGTGTGTGAAATAAGTCTGCGTATATTGCAGGCTTATTTTTGGACTTAATTAAGTGCTTTGTAGAAACATGCTAGATTGCAAAAAACGAAGGATTATAAAAAGCCTGTTTTCACAGGCTTGTATGTTCATCTAATAGTAACTCCATTACAACACCTACAACTGGGCCGTCGTCGTCAATATCGCCATTTAAACGGAAGCCAAATGATTCATATAATCCCATTGCGAGTTTATTGTCTGGATGTAAACTTAAATAAATTATTTTACATTCAAATTTATGTTGTAAGAATTGAATGAGTATGCGAAGGAAACGTTTTGCGTATCCTTTCCCTTGATATTGTTGGTCAATCATAAAGCGATCTAACCATACGCTTTTACGTTTTTCCCAATACCATCCGTACATTGCATATCCCACAAGTGTTTCTCCATCGTATAAACCTACTGACGTTCCGTTTCCCTCAAATAATGATTCTGCTAGAGAAAACGAATTGCTTTCAATAAATTGCTGCTGGTCTTTTGCGACGTTTAAAGCAGCTACCGAACGCCAATTTTTTTCGGTTACTTCACAAATGTGAAGAGTCATAATTCCAACTCACCTTCTAAATTAATATAGCTTAAAAGCTAATATGGATAATTTTACTTGTTATTTTGGTCAAGTCAAGCAGAAGCACATAAAAAAGAAGAGGTTGCCCAAAAATAGCTGAATAGCTACTTTTGGGCAACCTCTTTAATGTTTATGCTTCATTATGCTAATAAGAGCATCTCCATTGGTGAGCTCAATATTTTTATTCACTGGACATTGCACTCGTTGAAGGGGCACTTGGTTTTGTATTGTCTGCTGTATGTAATATCCTACAGGAGAAATCTTGCCAAGGGGTGTAAAAAAGATGGAGAATGCAAGCTCGATTTTCGTTTACCGACTCTTACTGCATCAGAAGTAGTGGTGTAGATCAATCTAGATTAGAGAAACTGCAATTTATTCTAGGAAGATATATATGAAGGAAAACTCCATCATACTGCAAGTTCTATATATTGACGACAAGGTCAAGTGGAAACATCTAAAAGAATATGAGATGGATAAACATGAACATACAGAATCACATGAACATCGCCCATTATGTGGTAATACTCGCTACGATTAGAAAGCTACAGTTTGCAACAAGAAGACATGTAATTAGTATTCATGATATGGGGAGTATCCGAAACGCAAAACGTATTATGAGAGATTTAAAGTCATATGTGAGCAAAACAATGCCAGGTGGTCCGGTATTGCCAATAAGGCTCAGTGTTACCGGTTGGCCCCTGTAGCACTCGTTGAACCAGTGGGACCTGTAGGGAATTGAAAAGGTTGCATAGGTGGAAATGTCGGTCCGACTGAACCTGGATTTAATGCAGCGGAGGATAAAAACTCGTCCAATAAAATGCACCTCTGAAAAATTCGTATTACTAATAGTAAATGCGTGGGTAGAGCCAAATGAAATGGACAAGCGATTGTATATATGAAATTTAATAAAATAGTTATTTAATAAAAAAGCAGTTAGCTTTTGCTAGACTGCTTTGCTCCCTAATGTAGTTCTTGTTATGTAATTTAGATGAAGATACTACCTACTAGTATTAAGGCTCCTAGCAAAATTAGAGAATCAACTAAAATCAAGAACTGGTTTTTCTGTGGCTTTTTCAATTCTTTTATTAAGCTGAAAACTGCACTTAATCCGAAACAAATGTATAACAAAATCATTATCGTTCCTGACATGATTAACACTCCTAATATATCGATATCTTAATTATATAACGAAAAATATATACATGTAAGTTTTTAATGAAATCCTTATTTGAATAGGAAAATACAGCTGAAATGATAAGTATATCTACTGAACATTTCAGCTGGTATTCAAAGTTTTAGAAACCAATTTTTTTAAACATCTTAGTATATGTAATTACAAGTGCAGCTTGTACAATTATGAATAGTGAACCCATAAACATTTTGTGGTTATGATCTAATGCACCGAATATTGCCATAGATATTCCAATTAAGATAAAAAGTACACTTAGGAAAGGCGTAATTTTCATTAACACATTAAGCCTTTTATTCATATACAGACCTCCTGTTCTCAATAGATTTAAGTATTAAACGAACTTATAAATGTATTTTACTATATTTTTGTTTTTGGATATACAGGGACGTATATAATTTAAAAGGGAACCCATGAAACAATACAAATAATAATTTGTATGTGAACGTAAACAAGACCGTCCTGAAGAGGAGAGGGCTTGGTCTTGTTTAGCTAAGATCATGATTTTTTAAGTAATTTTCACATTCTGTTAACCATACTAATATCAAGTTCTTTAATTCAATCGTTTCAATATCACAAGTGTATTCTTCATCCTCCACATATCGGTGGATAATCTTTATATAATCTTATCTTATGTCTAAATCACAACTGTTACTCAATCACTATCAAGTTAAAGTTTTATAATGCTCCAAAATGAAAAATACGCTATTCTTTTTGTAGAATCATAGGAATGGGTGGCGTATGTTTCATTTTGTTTTGCTAACTTGATTTTGATGTGACGTAACCTTAAGTATTTAAAAAATTAAAAAAGTCCCTCAATAATATTAAAGGTACCTTGCTCACGCAAATGATCTGTAAATCAATTTATCTTTGATATACAGATCATTTGTATGATAATATTTATAAAGAATTGCTAAATCATGAAATTACATAAATGCTTTTAGAAGTTCTTGAATTAATGGTATTGCTCCACCTATAAATTTTAAAACTGCCATTGCGATTTCCATATTATTCTCTCCTCTGTTTTTGTATTAAGATGTGTGAATCTTTATACTCTTATTATAGTAAGCGTTTACATTTATAACAATACATTTTCGTATGCAATATTGCATATTTATACGTTTAGACAAAAATTAGGCTCTATTAGTCATTCTTTAATGGTATCATAGCGAGGTGTGAATCTTTAAGGGTTTTCCCTAATAGGAGGAAATATGGAAAGAGTACAAGTGATTTACAGTAATCTGAAAATTAAAAGTTGGGCTAAACAGGTATTAGCTGTAGGAGGAGTATTAGGGTTCTGCTACTTGGTGCTATATGTTTTTAGTTTCTTAGTTGTTATGTAAATATTATATAACTAAACTAGTAGAGTCTTGCCTAGATAGGTAAGGCTCTTTTGTTTATCTATCTGTAATGAGCAAACTACATACAAAACCTCTCAAGTTTGTCAGGTACCATATATGGTGCCTTATTTCTCTATGTTTTAGAACACTACCTTTTATTATTGAAAGTAAATAAACTTCTATTAAAAATTTTTCATTTATATTAAAAATACATTTTTTATCTTTGAAAAGGATTTAAATCTTACAAATAGATTTGATCCCTTTCAGTATACCATAATTCCTATATTATCATATGAATATAATATACTGAAATTAATTTAAAAGCAAGAATATTAGTAGGGGTCCGCCACATGTCCATCAACTTAAGGTTTTAAAGTAGCCCTTAAACAAAGAATTTTTCAAAAAATGATTGATAGTAAACAAGAAAGGTTGGCAAATCCCTATCTAAAGAAAATTCTTCAGGTAAGCTAATCAGTAATATATTAAAAGATTCTTTACAAAATTTAGAGATATATTTTGTAGGTGTTTATCCTTCTATTAGTAGATTGTAAATGCTGATATAATCCTGCTAGTTGATTTATCAAGAAACATCTGGATTTGCAGTCTGTTCATTGATTTTCTGGTATATGTATTTTTAGCTCCTTTTACAAATTGAGCGTTTGATAAGCTTCACTTTATAAAAATGAACCCAAAGTAAAAATAACCTGAATAATCAATAATATTTTCTCTTCTTAAACTTTCTATTGTTAAATTTTGAATTGTAGGTCTTTCATTTTTAAGTGGATTTATACCAGCAAAAGCAAATCGGTCTTTCAATGGTACTGGACTTGAAATAGGAGGGATATGCTTTAAAACTTTTGCTAAATTTAGATTAGCCCCTAAGATGACTATCTTCTATTATTAAAATCAATACCCGGTTAAAATAAGACTTCCATTACTACCTTTTTTGCAAAGTAAGGGTTGCAAAAAAGCATCCTTTAAGTGGATGCTCTGTTATATTATATATTTTTTTATTGCTTTTTTAATTGTTTTACCCTAGTTACTATACTAATTTATTCAAAAAGTTTGAAAGGCCTTTAGCTAATCAAGGATTAAATTTCTAATACCAATTTTAATTTTTTGAAGAGTCAATGGGATTAATGTTGCAACACTCAAAATGAATTTCATAATATTCTTCCTCAGAGAATACTTGTACAATTTGTCCCGTGCTCTTATCAGCAATTGTAAATTCGTTAGTTTCAGAAATGTCCCAAAGTTCCTCAATAAATTTTGTGAAGTTCAATCTCCTAACATTTGCCCATACCGGTTCTAAACAATTAGGAACTAATATAAAATATTCTGTTTTATGATTTGGGAAATTTTAGGATGCAGAAAATTTGTATGCATTCCTTATGTTGTCCAGTACGAACCAGTTTTTAAATTGAATATAAATGGGAAGGTACATCCTAACTATCTTTTAGTATCAGATCAATTTAAAAATGCAATTTTAGAGAGTGAATTAAAAGGTTTTGACTTTATTGAAGTGTGGGATTCAGAAGAGGGTGCCATGTAGAGAAGTTATACTTTTACACTAGTTGGACTTGAACGCCTGGGTGATAAAGGAAATAAGTTAGGTAACTACATTAGCTAAAGGTGCAAAATTCTCTACAGAAATCTGCTTTTTCACAAGTGAATTTTCACTGACGGATTAACTATTTATAAAAAAGTTCCACTACGTTATCTCTTTATATAAAGGGATACATGAAGAAAGCGATGAAGTTGCAATGTATTAGTATTTGCATTTCAAATGAAAGTACACCAAAATACGGATATATAAATTCCTTACTGTTATATTCGGGACACGCAAATAACTAAAAGAAAAAGGAGTTTTTTTTCTGACAGTAGGGGGTATTTTTAATCTTGCTATCGATAATCAAACGATATGTTAATTAGACTTGGATAAAATAAATACGTAGGTATTTACGGTTGACTTCCTATTTTTTAGAATTATTTTAGTGAATCAAAATTAAAACTTTGTATACATCTTTTGTACTAGTAGACCTAAGTCTAAAAGTATGTATAATTACACCATTTGGCTAGTGGGTAAATGTTACGAACTGATATATACTAGTATTGTGTCTTGCCTTTTTAGGTGCAGTACACAGCCGGTGATTGGCTAGTGGATATTCTTCCATTTTGCCAGTGCCGGTTTTTTGTTGGATAATAGAGAAAATGAAGTTTTTATAAAGAAAGAAGGGGTTGTTTTGAAAGATGTAAATTCTATCTTTATGAGAGAAAAGATTGCTAGTACTTATCTTTATTTTATTTCTTTTCTTGGTTTGGTTACTATAACTATATCTTTACTTGAAATTAAAATCCCTTCTCATCCAACAATACTAATATTGTTGTTACTATTTATGGGGATTGCAGAGTATTTTCCTGTACGATTTTGGAGAGGAACTAGTTCGCTTACCTTTCCGATCATTTACGCTATGAATTGGCAGTTTGGAATCCATATAACTATTATTGCTATTGTACTCGTAACGCTAATTATTCACCTGCATCGTCGTTCACCGATACAAAGAATGTTATTTAATAGTACTCAGCATGCACTTAGTTTGATTTTGGCCGAATGGTTTTCAAACAAATGTATGTCCTTATTAATTAATAAGATTGATATGTCAGTTCTATATGAAAATTTAATATCTTTGTTATTATTTTGTGTGTTTTTTTGTTTTTTTAACAATCGTTTTTACGATTTGTTAATGATGCTCCTTCCGCAGCCATATTCAATTCATCAGTGGTATAAAAAAACTGTAACGGTATTTCTTTGCGAAACTTTTGGTTTCTCTTATGCGGCACTGATGCACGTATTAATTAGTACATATAGTGTGGAAGTAAACGAGATTACAGTACTGTTTTTCTTTTTTCCACTTGTAGCAACTTCCGTTATTAGTTCTTTTTCTGTACGGATAAGGATGGAGAAGGAACGATTATATGAGTTATTTCTTATTACAACCGAAATTAGTCGAGGATTAACTGGAGGAAACTTGAAACATATTAAACAAGCACTTAAAGGGTTTTTTGGCATACAAGCATATGTAATATGGACAAAAGATGATGGGAACTGGAATATTCTATTAAAAGATGGGAAAGTCCGCTCCGATATATCTGATGATTCAGAAAAGTTCAGGGCGTTTGAGGAGCTTTCTAAAAATCTTGTATTTAATGATTGGAAAATTGGTACGGCTACTGGAGATGAAATATTTGATAGTGTTATACGCTCACTTGTATATTTTCCTCTTATAGTAAATGATGAATTAGTCGGAATGTTTGTTGCAGGGAAAAGTAGAAATGCGGGTTTCTTTCCGGAAGATGTACAATCGTTAGCTACATTTTCTAACCAATTAGCTAACGTTGTTAAAACAAGGATATTGATTTCTGAACAGGAAAAAAGAATGATCTTAGAAGAAAGAAATAGAATCGCCCGTGAAATTCACGATGGTATTGCGCAAACATTAGCCGGGGTGATATTCCAACTAGAATCTGCACAGAAAAAATACCGTGATAAACCAAAAGATATGCAGCAAGTAGTAGAGAAAAGCATAAAAGATTTAAGAGGAAGCCTAGGAGAAGTTCGCTATTCAATTTATGCTTTAAAACCATATCCGACACAACAATTAGGCCTTAAGCAGGCAATAGCAAGTAAAATAAAATCTTTAAAACAAGAATATGAACTAGACATTACCTATCATGAAAGAGGTCATGCACGTGCGCTTAGTTTTTCAAAAGAAAGAGTTATATTTGATACATTACAAGAGAGTTTGCAAAACATTGTAAAACATGCACAAGCAAAAAAGGCTGATGTTTTACTCAGTTATCAAAGTGAGCACGTGCTTTTAAGGGTTAAGGATAATGGAGTTGGCTTTTCACTATTTGAGTCTATGGTTAAAACAAAGAATGAGCCACATTATGGTATATTACATATGAATGAACAAGCCGACCAATTAGGGGCTACTTTACAGATTGATAGTTCTGTAGGGAAAGGGACAGAAATTACACTGTTAATTCCAGATTCACAAACAAGGGGTGCGTAAAATGATTAAAATATTAGTAGTAGATGATCATGCTTTTTTACGAGATGCAATTCGGAGCATACTAGAGGATGAATCTGATATGAAAGTGGTTGGAGAAGCTAGCTCTGGGGATGGAGTATTGGGAAAAGTAGAAGAATGCCGACCAGATTGTATTTTGATGGATATTAATCTTCCAGGGAAAAATGGAATTGAAGCTACAGAATTAGTGAAAAAAAATTATCCGAGTTGCCGAGTACTTGTGTTTACAATGTATGAACATGATGAGTATTTAATGGATGCACTCCAGGCCGGTGCTGATGGTTATTTATTGAAGGATTCCTCATCAGAGCAGGTAGTAGCAGCAATTAGAATGTTATATCGAGGCGATTCAGTTATTCATCCGCGTATGACTAAAAAATTAATTACATATCATCAGCAAAAAATGAAAGTAGAATCAAATGAAAATGAACTGACGGAACGTGAAAAGGAAATTCTCTTTGAACTAGTAAAAGGACTTAGTAATAAAGAGATTGCTGAAGTTTTATATATTAGTGATAAAACAGTTAAAATTCACATCAATAAAATTTTTAAAAAGCTAAATGTGAAAAGTCGATCGCAAGCAGTGATTTATGCAGTCCGAAATCAATTGGTTCCGCTAGATTAAATAAGAAATCTTTCAAAGAACTATCGTGTTGCTTTATTCTGTATCACAAAGAATAAAGGACAAGATAGTTCTTTTGTACTATGTAGGCATAGAATCCTTAGAGAAAAGATACTCCTTTTGTTCAATTTTCAGAATAATCTAAATGTGAAATAATGAAAATAGACTTACATTTTAACCTTGTTAATAATTCATTTTGTAAAAATATTTTGTTGAAAATAAATGATGGGGGGCTCTTATAGAAAGAGTAAAGTGAGTGATTAGCTATATGAGGTATGGGGATGGTTGTAGTGTTGGAAATCTTTCATGATACAAAAGATTAAGATTAATAGAGTTTCCAATGCTAAATGGGAATCTAAGAATCAATTTGTTTCAAAAAATAATATTAAAAATGGGGAGATGCAATATGAAAAGAGGGAAATTTGGAAAGATTCTTATTGGAACGTTAACAGCTGGAATGTTATTGTCTCAAGGAATTCCATATAACGTATTAGCGGAAGAGGTAAATACATCTACTTTAACTGGAATTGATGATGCAAATGCTATCTTAAAAGGCCTTACAAAGGAACAACGTAATGCCTTAAAAACGTTAGATACAAAACCAGGTTTTGTTATTTCACCAGGTATCAATACAACAAGTCCTAATAATGTGAATGTAATTATAGAATTTAAGCAAGCACCTAGCAAAATTGAGGTATTAAAACAAGCGGCTAAAGGAAAAAAGTTAGCTCTTTCAAATGCGGAGCAAAAGGTAGAAGCATCACATAAAGGATTTAAAGCAGAGCTTGAACAGCTTCAAAAAAATAAAGAGAAAGGGACAAATGTAAAATCTGCAAAAATAACAAGAGAGTATAAGAATGCTTTTAATGGTGTAGCGATTTCTTTACCAGCGAATATGATTGAGGACTTAGTTCGTACCGGTATCGTTAAGCGCGTATGGGAAGATCATGAGGTTAAAATTGATTTGCCGAAAGAAACAGCTAAGACTGCTGTTGAACCGAAAATGGCAGATAGTGTACCGCAAATTGGTGTGGACAAGCTGCATGATGAAAAAATAACAGGTAAAGGAATTAAGGTAGGTGTACTGGATACAGGTATTGATTACAACCACCCAGATTTGAAAGATGCATATAAAGGGTATCGTGCAAAACAAGGTGAGGATCCAAGCAAAATAGATCCGAACTCAATAAAAGGCTGGGACTTTGTGAATAATGATGCTGATCCAATGGAGACAACGTATAAGGATTGGCAAAATTCTGGAGGCTATCCTGAGTTTTATAATGGAAGTGCGTATTATACATCCCATGGTACTCATGTAGCTGGGACAATTTCTGCAGACAAAAAGAATAATGTAGATTATGCGGTTAAGGGCGTTGCTCCAGATGTAGATTTATATTCATATCGTGTATTGGGGCCGTATGGAAGTGGTCAAACAAGTGGTATCCTTGCTGCGATTGATAAAGCAGTGAAAGACGATATGGATGTTATCAATTTATCACTAGGAGCATCTATTAATGATCCTTTATATCCTACTTCTGTCGCAGTGAACAACGCGATGTTAGCTGGTGTTGTTACAGTAGTAGCAGCTGGTAATAGTGGTCCGGAAGAAGGTACCATTGGATCACCTAGTGCAGCAGCACTTCCCATTACAGTTGGAGCCAGTGACGCTGCAATGACTATTCCAACGTTTTCCGCCGATGCAGGTGATGTACATGTAGATAAGATGATGCTACTTGGAAAAAGCTTTACTGATAAGATTGAAGATTTGAAAGGACAATCCTTATCGGTTGTATATGCGGGGCTAGGAAAATCAGGTGATTTTACAGGGAAAGATGTAAAAGGGAAGTTAGCTCTTATCCAACGCGGTGAGATTACATTTGATGAAAAAATTAAAAATGCTAAGGAAGCAGGCGCAAAGGCAGTAATTGTATACAACAATGTAGATGGGGACATTACAAGTTATCTTGGGGAAAGTACTTCATCTATTCCATCGTTCCGCTTAACAAAAGTAGATGGTGAGAAATTACAAGCAAAAGCTGCCCAAGGGGATGTGGCTTTAACATTCGGTGAGCCTAGTAATATAAAAACAGAGGGAGATCACTTAGCTGATTTCAGCTCCCGTGGTCCTGCAACTAAAACAGATGATATTAAGCCAGATATTGTAGCACCAGGTGTGTCTATCTTCTCAACTGTTCCTGAATATATTAATGATCCAAAGGATGGAGAAAATTATCCGGTAGCGTATGGACGTATGTCAGGTACATCTATGGCAACTCCTCATACTGCAGGGGTTGCGGCACTGATTTTACAGGAACATCCAAACTATAGTCCATTTGAAGTAAAAGAAGCACTTATGAATACCGCAGTTGATTTAAAAGAAGAGCGTTCTGTATTTGAGGTGGGATCAGGAAGAATTGATGCATATCGTGCTGTTCATGCAGATACATCTATTGAGGTTATTGATAAAACATCAAACGTTGTAGATGAAGAAGAAGTAGAAATTGAAGAAAAAACAGGTTCTATTGCATTTGGGTATAAAAATCAAATTGAAACTGAGCCTATTAAAGATAGCCGAAAAGTGTTAATTAAGAACAGCAGTAAAACAGATGAGAAAGAGTTTAAATTAGAAGTAGAATTTTCACCTACAAGTGTAGGTGTGCAAGATGCAACGAAGAATGGTGTGAAGCTAAACGTACCAGATTCTATTAAAGTAGCCCCTGGTACATCAGGGGAACTTAGTCCTGAAATTATCATTCCGGAAAACGCTGAATTTGGTAGATATGAGGGTTATATTCATATTTCAAATAAAAACAATGAAAAAGAAGTATATCAAGTACCATTTGCGGTTAAATTCACAGAGAAAGGGATTGCGTCTGTAGATTTACTGAGAGATGCAATGGCAACAGATGCTTTTAAATTCCATCCGTTTATGGAAAGACCAAGTTCGCCGTTGACATTTAAATTGAATAGTCCTCTTGAAACCATTGATGCAGTTGTGAAGGACCGAAAGACTGGGAAGGCATTAGGAGTCGTTGGTACACTTAATGCAAATAGTCTAACACCGAATGTTGAATATATGATGTTTTCTGGTATGGGAGGGTATATACTTCCATTTACAGGAGATCCAACTCATCCAATTGGGGATAAACCTGTTATGTTGCCTGATGGAGATTACGAATTAAACTTTGTTGGATATGATAAAGAAGGAAAATCGTATACAAAAGGCGATAACATAATCATTGATAATGTAATACCTGAAATGAAATTTAAGGATGTACAACCTGGTATTCACGAAGTCAATGATTCTATGTTTAAAGAAGAAGACGGCCAGCGTGCATTATGGGTGCATGGTAATATTTATGATTCTACAGTAGATGCATTAAAGGCAAAAGGTTTGCAGTATGATCAAAAAGCGAATCAAATCGTTTATTATCAAAACTCAGCCTTCCCATCAGGTTGGTTGAATACAATTCAAGCAAATGGTGATTTTAAATTTGGGGTACTTCCAGAGGAAATAAATGAACCGTTAAATTTAAAATTATTTGGATATGACCTCGCAACTGCAGGGAATATGGCAACTGGATATAAAGATTATGTCTTTGTAAAGGAAGGGACAGAATACGCTGTTCCAAGTTATAACAAAGATAAAATTAAATTAGGAGAGAAAATTACGTTAACATTGAATCTTAATAATGTAAAACAGCTTATGTCAGGTACATTTGAAATTCCTTATTACAAGCAGTTATTTAAATTTGCAGATGTGAAACCAAATCCAGCACTTACGGAATATGTAAAACAACATGGACTGAACCTTAAATTAGAAGATCCGAAGATAAATGAAGAAGGAGCTTGGGAAAACAAGGTGAAAGTTGGCGCATCATTGGAAGGAAAAGAATTTAAAGGATTAGATGGAGATACACCATTTTTAGATGTTACATTCGAGATGACGAACGATGAATACTTTAATGATTTAACTGCATTTGGAGTAGATAAGTTCTCTTATACAAAAGCTGGTGCATCAGAAGGCATTGAGATTCCTGCGTTTAAAGATAAATCTTTTGCTATTGTTTCAAAACATTCAACGGTTACAGGATATATTGGTCCGGAAGCTTTCTTGAATGAAGAGGGGTATTTGGGTAAGAAAGACTATACAAAACTAGGAGCAAAAGTGTACGCAGTTGGCAAGGATGGAAAGAAATATACAGGAACGATTAATGAAAATGGGCAATTTGAGATTCATAGTGTTCCAGTAAGCGATAAAGAATATGATATTTTCGTAGAAATGCCAGGTCATTTAAATAGTAAATTAACAACAAAAATAGGGAAAATGCAGGATGGAGAATTAGTGGGACAAAACTTTAGAGCTGACATGGATGATAACGTTGCAGGTGATGTAAACGGCGATAAAATGGTGGATATTCAAGATGCTAGAATAGCAGCTCTGTCATATGGAAAAGGAAAAGTATCTGTAAAAGATGGAGATATAAATCAAGATGGTGTTGTAGATGAAACGGATATTCGTTTTATTGAGAAAAACTTCTTGAAAAAGGGTCCAGATGCCAAAGAAAATCAGAAACCGAAAGAAAATGTAGGGCCAGTGACGTTAGATAAAATCTTACGCTCTATCGGCTTAGAACCCAAAAAATAAGTGGACAAACTTTTAGAGTAAATAAACTAATCAGACAATGAATAGTAAATGAAATGAGATTGGCTAACAAATGACCGGTAATGATTCACGGTAATATTACCGGTCATTTTAAAAGTTATAGTCGTTTGGGTACATGAAGTAATTTGTTTAAACTAAGTTCGCTTTCGTTATGGGACAAGGTAGTTGTTTAATTATTATTGTTTGTGGGATGGAAATAAGGTTTGTAGTTTGAACTTTAAAAATAGGGGGACTTATGAAATGGGTATGAAGAAAAAACTTGGTATGGGTGTCATAACTGCAGCGCTAGGATTATCTTTAATTGGCGGGGGAACATATGCGTATTTCAGTGATAAGGAAGTATCACAAAACACGTTTGCAGCAGGTACTTTAGATTTGAGTGTGAATCCTGAAGTTGTTATTAATGTCGACAATCTGAAACCAGGTGATGAAATGGAGCGTGGTTTTCAATTAGTTAACAAAGGAGCCTTAGCAATAGGAGATGTGAAACTCCTGACAGATTACAGTGTAATCGATGCGAAAGGGGATAATGGAAATGCTGATTTTGGTGATCATATCCGTGTTGATTTCTTGTGGAATTTAGATAAAAATGAAGTTCCAGTATGGTCTACTACATTATCTGAATTAAAGGTAGCTACGCAAAACGGAAGTATTCCTGATCTTGTGCAAAAAGGTGTTGTAGACAGAGAAGGAAATGGACTTGCTCCTGGTGATGATGATACCTTTTATGTAATGTTCACATTCGTAGATAGCGGTGAAGACCAAAATGTATTTCAGGGAGATGCATTGAAATTAAATTGGACGTTTAATTCCATGCAAACAAGTGGTGAAGAAAAGTAAGTGTAATAATTTGTATACTATATGTTTAAACGTATAGTGCACAATTAATTGGGGGATAAGTATAAGTAACTTTGAACAATATTAAGTTCACCATTTTTATGATGTCGCTTTTTCTATAACGGTAAGTTCAAATTATGTTTCTATTAAATAAAAAATACATCCTTATAGGGATGTATTTTTTA
>NZ_JBYTEA010000023.1:0-42240 GCF_058791995.1 Bacillus sp. EB106-04-02-XG92 | reverse complement strand
AAGTAATTGCTGCGGCTGAAACTCACATTCATGCAGATTTTCTTTCTGGGTCTAGAGAACTTTCTACTCTTTATCATACCAATTTATATGTATCTGATGAAGGTGATTGTGATTGGAAATATCAATATCTTAACGAAGGTCGATATAATTTGGTTAGAGAGGGGACAGAGTTTAAAGTAGGTCATATAAAATTTAATGTAATTCACACACCAGGGCATACACCTGAAAGCATTTCTTTTTTAGTAACTGATACAAGTCAAAATAACTATACGAATGATAAGCCAATAGGAATATTCACAGGTGATTTTATATTTGTAGGAGATATAGGAAGACCCGATTTACTAGAAACCGCTGTAGGTATGAAAGATACCGCAAAAATAGGAGCAAAACAATTATTTGATTCAATACAAAAAATAAAAACACTCCCTGATTATTTGCAAATATGGCCATCACATGGTGCAGGAAGCGCATGTGGAAAAGCATTAGGAGCAATTCCAACTTCTACTTTAGGTTATGAAAAGATGTTCAATTGGGCATTTCAGTGTAATGAAGAAAGTGATTTTGTATCGACTTTATTGACGGGGCAGCCAGAGCCTCCAAGGTATTTTTCTTTAATGAAGAATTTAAATAAGTATGGTCCTCCAATTCGTAAGAAAAGAGAAGTTACTACTATTAATACAATAGAAAAACTTCAAGAAGCTATGAGAAACGTTCAGCAAATAGTTGATATAAGGGATGTAGAGAGTTTTGCTTCTGGTCACATCGAGAAATCAATTAACATACCGTATAACAATTCCTTCACAACCTGGTGTGGATGGTTACTAGATTATAAAACAGAAACTTTAATCATTCTAGATGAGGAAAAGGTTAGAGTGGAGGAAGTTATTAGAGACTTTGAATCTATTGGGTTAGATAATAGTATTGCTTTTGCACCCTTACAAGTTATACAAAGACTTGATAGATTTGAAAGTTATAAAGAAAAAACATCAATTGAATTATATCCGCATATAAAAGATGGAAGTGTTAAGGTAATCGACGTGCGTAGTAAAAAAGAGTGGGAGGAAGGACATCTTTATGATGCAATACATATCCCTTTAGGAAATCTATTTAAGCAGCTAGATTGTATACCAAAAGATTACCCAATCATTTTACAATGTCGAACCGGATTGCGCTCTGCTATAGCAGCTAGTATTTTACAAAGAGCTGGTATAAAGGAAGTGGTGAATCTAAAGGGAGGATTTCTTGCATGGAAAAAAGAAGAGCTTCCTTATACAACTTGTAGTCTCAATGTGTAGGGAAATGATCCTTACTAATTTAAAATGGATCATGATACATTTTACAATCAAGGAGAAGAAATAGAATTGAAGTGAAATGAAATTCAAGCCACATTTTACAGTTGAAATAGAAGAATTTTAAAGAGCTGAAATATAAAAAACACCTTATAGCTATAAGGTGTTTTTTATACCTCTTACAATAATTTAAGATATATTTACTTGCGTTCATTAGGTAGTTAGAGTTAGAGGTTAATAGACTATCTTTAACGAAAAATGTTGAGTAGTTCCCCTTTATTATACATTAATATATATAAATAAAAAGGAATTTTTGCATCTGCAATCCTTTTCTTATTTAATACAACCTTGAATTTTATTTTTTCTCTCGTTGCTTTTTTTTCTTCATCTTGTAGTACGCCCCTAGTGATGATATTCATACTAAGGCATGGACAGATGAATCAAAATAAAAATCATATAGATTCATAGGTTAGAAGCGTATAGGAACAAACAATATGATCTGTTCCTATTTTTTATTAATAAATAATGGGATGTCATATAACTGCAGAAACATAAGATAGAATATTCTCATTAATATTTCTGCAGTTTTAAACTATATACATATAAAGGTAATAGGATTATATTGGCAATGAAAGAGAAAATAATAGATAGATGGAAGGGGATGTTATTATGTTTAAAAAAGCAGCACTTGGTATTTCATCGTTAGCAATAACTGCTTTTGTCGGATTAGGAATGGCAACAGAAGCTTCTGCTGGACCTGCAGCACCACTTACTTCACTAAATGTCGTACAAGTAGAATCTGAGCAGGGCGGAGTAGAAACTATTAATCCAAATAGTTTTAGCACAACACGTGACCATGGGGGAAAATACTTATATATTACTACGAAGGAAATGGGATATGGTCAAAATCCATTTGCGAAAATGAATGGTTTTAATGTGAAAAGTATTGGATCCACTATAATTGGCGGAAAACCAATTGTTGGCTGGTATTATAAGTGGGATGCTTCTGGGCATCAGCAAGGAACATTTGAATACCAGAAAACATCTATTAACGCTCCATTTAATACAATGCGAACTTCAATCTATATCAAATAAATATTGTGCACAGCTATAGAGTTATGACACGCAGCATGAAATTTATAAAATTGAATTCATTACAATAAAATAAGAGTCTTCCTTAATGGAAAGACTCTTATTTTATTGTAATGATTATGTGAAGGGGTGAAGACAGAAATTTTAAAGCGATATTTAACATAAAAAATAAACTGAATTTCCTTGAATACCTATGAAAAGAATAAATTTTCGTTCTGGGAGAACTTCAAAATGTTAGCTTGATAGCGATGTGAATGGAACCCTCACTGATTAAAGTTTCACTTTATTCCACGCCACTTTCCAAAATAGAGAAAGATCCATTTTCACAATCAATTTCTGCCAACGCGCCGTAAGGTAAAATAAACTTTGGCTCGGTATGACCAAAATTTAAATTATAAAGAATTGGCAAATCTTCTAAGTTATATTCTTTCATAACTTTTAGTATTTCATGTTTATATTCTTCATAATACATTTCGTCTTTTGGTTTACCGAAAATGATCCCTTTTGCTTTTTGGAGAATGCCTTGCGCTGCGTAATTTCGTAAACAATACTTTATATAACTTGGTTCTGGATGGTCTTCAGAAGTTTCAAAGAAAAGGATACTATTTTCCCAATGTTTTTTCTCTGGCCAAATCTCCGTTCCTTTTGCAAATTCCAGTACTTCTATACAACCACCAATTAAGCGTCCTTGTACAGTAGTAGAGCCTTGAAGTACCTCATATCCTTTATTTTGCTGCATCGTACGCCTTGTATCTTTATTTACCTCTATCCATTCTAAACGCTCACTCGTCCATTCAGGCGCTGGTTGAATTTCGCCAATAACTTCATTTGAAAAAAGAGTTCGCTTTACCATTTCAACTGTATATGGATCCATCTCTATATTTTCAGCAAAATCCGTTAAAATTGCTGGACCGTAAAAGGAGGAAATTCCTGCTTTATGACAAAACAAGTGTGAAACGGTAAAGTCAGAGTATCCCATAAAAATTTTCGGGTTTTCACGTATTACATTAAAATCTATATAGGGAAGTAAGCGAATGCTATCTTCTCCGCCAATATTCGCAATAATTGCTTTCACGCGCGTATCTTGAAATGCAGTCATTAAATCTTCCGCACGAGCTTGTGGATTGTTATAAATGAATTCGCTACCTTTTAAACTATTCGGCATTGGAACAACCGTAAGACCAAAAACTTCTTCTAATCTCTTTACTCCTTGTTCATATCGCCATCTTATTTCAGAATCACCTGCGCCTCCCCACGAAGGACTTACTGTTGCCACGATATCACCTGGCTGTAATCTGTTTGGTTTTATTAACATGTTAACTCCGCTCCTACATAATGTAATGGACTACAATTATACAAACTGTAGCATTGAAAATATGATGCATCACATTTATTTCTTCATCATCATTCCGTTTACCTGCTGCTATTCATGAATTCAGTCTTAGTGTTGAATTGCATTTGAGAATTACAGTATGCAACATTGCATGAGAAAGAGGGATGCTATTTTCTGCAATCTGTAACTGTAATGATTATAAGTTGGTCGTATTCAATCCGAAAAATAAATCATCATGAATGGAGAGGAGATAGCTTTTCCTGAACAAGAAAGCTATCGCCTTTAGGCACTTGGGATGAAAGTGAGATTGGATACGGAGTGTCACTAAAAATCGCAACGTTCGTGGTGCTAAAGTGTCTGAAGTATAGGTAGTTTATTCGATTTTTGTTGGGATTTTTAGGGGAGTATTCTTTAATTATTAGATAGAGAGGTAAAATAAAAAATACACCTAATTACTAGGTGTATTTTTTAGACTTGAAAACCACATATGTATTGAAAATTTCTCTTGGGTAGAGTGTATCACAATAGAACTCATGTATATACATAATATTCGTTACATCGAATGGTTTCCTTGTAAATATATGAAAATGGTAAACTAAATAGATTTCAATTTGGGCAACTTAAATACCTGTACCATGTTCAGAGTTAGCGGGAGCACCACCAGTGTCACCGATGTTTAATGCAGGAGCCCAAGTATCCGCATGTGAATCTAATTTTGAGCTTAAATCAGCATGTGTCTCTTGTTTAGGAGCAGGGAAATGTTCGTGCCCCTCAAGTTTCGGAGTCGGCGTATCACCAACATTTAAAGCAGGAGCGCCAGTATTACCATGCGCTTCTAACGTAGGAGCAAAGAAGTCAGCGTGACTCTCTTGTTTAGGAGCAGGGAAATGTGCATGCCCTTCTTGTTTAGGAGCGCCGCCGGTATCGCCAATATTGAAAGCAGGAGCCCAAGTATCCCCTTTATTATATGATGAAATAGGAGGTCTTCCATGATCATAAGCAGGAGCGCCACCGTAGTCACCATGATTTTCTAATTTCGGAGCAGGAACATCGCCATGCTCCGCTTTCACAACGCCGCCATCCCCAATATTTAAACCAAAAAGACCAAAGCTAAACACTGATAACCCTACAACAGCTGTACTAATTTTTCTTTTCAATCTATCTCTCTCCTTTTGCTATGGTTTTCCATTTTGTCTAAACGTGGTAGATAAAATGAAATGAATCGTAAAAAATTACCAATTATATTACGATATACGAATAATTCTGTGTAATATTTTGTAAAACCTCCTTGAAATTTGAAATTTATGAAAATAAAATTCGACATGGTTTATTATTCAACTAGTTGAATAAATTGTGATTGAGTTTTTATAAAGCTATTCGTTAACCTTAGGACCGAAAGTAGTTCTTAATTTCTTTACACCGTGGTCATAAGGTTATTTTAGCTTTGAATTAAATTAAAGCCCTCTTGCTGTATATTTAAAAATTACAGTATGTAACATTGCATAAGAAAGATGGTTGCTATTTTACATAACCTGTAACTATAATAGTTACAGGTTGGTCGTATCCAATCAAAAAAATAAAATCATCATGAATGGAGATGTTTCATAATGGGTATGAAAAAAATAATTTTAGCAGGTGCTTTAGGTATCGCAGCATTATCAGGAACGAATTTACCAGGATTAGAAGTAACAAAAGCGAGTGCAGCTTCTATTGAATCAAATTTCTCGACGTTAGAAGGGCGAGTAGTAGAAGTAGATAACGGTGTAATTGTCGTAAAATCTAAGCAATATGAGGAGCCTGTTAGTGTATACATGGATACTTTCTCAAATGTGAAAGTAGGAGATGAGGTTAAGGCTACTGGATCTATGATGCGTAATTTTACAGAATATATGGTTGCAACTGCAATTGAAAATACAACAAACAAGTAAGGCATGCACATGAAAGAAGATGGCTCACCTGATTATGTAATTGGGGAAGTAGCAAAAGTGGGGACGATGGAAGATGAGGGAGACGATGCTACTAAATATGTCGTAGTTGAGTATCCATCACTAAACGGTAAGAAAGTCATTATTGATGTTTTCTTAACGAAGGGACAAGTATTTCATACGGGTGAGAAAGTAAAAATTGATATGAAGTATGTAGGCTGGGGCGGAAGTTCTATTAACTGGAACACAACGGACAATATTGAAAAAGTTTATGAGGTAAAGAGCAACGTTGAAAATAATGATGATGTTTGGATTTGGTCTTAATTAGAATTCTGTAATTAACAAATGTAACATGCAGCACCCATCAAATGATTATTTGATGGGTGCTTTTTTCTGTTTAAAAGGATTAATGCACCATTCTCATATGCATATAAGCGAAGAGATGCATCGCTACACCTCCAAAATGAATTCATGTACATTCTATAAATCGTTGTGCTCTTTTAGAAAGTGTCCGATCTTTCAGCCATATAATCGATGATTCGGACTGATAAGGGAAATCCATTACATCTACTATTTTTATAAATTCTTGCGAGATATGAGATACAGCACTTTTAGGCAGGATAGACGCGCCGACTCCAGTCATGATAAGCATAAGAATAAATGCCGAGTCTGGACATTCACATGCTATGTTTAATTGAATACCGCGGTGCCTGCATTCATCAATGACGAGCTGATGATAGCTGTTTTCTTTATCTTTATGTAAAAGTAAAAGGGGAATATGACTTAATTCGGTTAGAGGAATTGGAAGCTGTGAGTGATATAGTTCCCATTTAGCAGGCATGACTAATACGTATGGTTCTTTTGATAAACAAATGCTAGAAAAAACATCTTTATTAAAGGGGGAGCGTAAAATAGCAAGTTCGATATATCGATTTTCTAATTGCTCTATTAAGTAAAAAGGGCCACCTTCCCATATCTTTAAGTTCATATTTGGGTAGTTTTCTTGAAAATAGCGGATTTTTTCAGAGAGAAAAGGAATGCAAGAATGAAATGCTCCAATAGATAGATTTCCCCTTAGCCCTTCACCGGTATCTTTAATTTCCGTAATGGTTTCTTCTAATTGCTGAATAATGTTTTTTGCTTTCGTATATAAAATTTTTCCTTCTTCAGTTAAATGCATATTTCGACCGTTTCTTTCAAATAAGTTTACTGATAATTCTTGTTCTAGTAGCGATAGCTGTCTACTTAGAGGTGGCTGTGCCATATGAAGCCGCTGGGCAGCACGCGTAAGCTGTTTTTCTTCAGCGATTACAGTAAAGTAACGAAGTTTTCTTATATCCATTTCAAAGTCCTTTCTATACCTTTTTTGTATACAAAAACAACCTTATAGATAGTTTTCATATAATACCCCACATGATATCATAAACAAAAAGTTTTAAAAATAGAAAATTCTAAAAATTTAAAATTTAATTCGGTAGAATCATAACTTGAAAATAGATCGTACCGTTTTAAGGGGGATTTTTATGAAAGTTTCGTTGTTTATTACTTGTTTATCAGATATGTTTTTTCCTGAAGTAGGTAAAAGTGTCGTAGAAATTATGAAGCAATGTGGAGTGGAACTAGATTTCCCAGAAGGACAGACTTGTTGCGGACAACCAGCTTACAATAGCGGATATCAGGAAGAAGCAAAACTAGCAGCAAAGCAAATGATAAAAGCATTTGAGCATAGTGAATATATTGTGACGCCTTCAGGTTCTTGTGCCAGCATGGTTCATCATTATTATAAAGAAATGTTTAAAGAAGATAGTGAATGGTATGAAAAAGCAGTTCATTTAGCGGATAGAACGTATGAGTTGACGGATTTTTTAATAAATGTACTTGGAAAAAGTGATTTGAAATCTAAGTTGGTTGAGAAAGCTGTTTTTCACCAATCTTGTCATATGAGCCGTGCACTTGGGATAAAAGAGGAACCACTTCAGTTATTATCGCAAGTAGAAGGTCTAGACGTAAAAGAATTACCATATTGCCAAGATTGCTGCGGGTTTGGTGGCACCTTTGCAGTGAAAATGAGCTCGATTTCTAAAACGATGGTTGATGAAAAAATAAAACATATTGAGGCGGCAGATGCAAACCTTTTAATTGGAGCAGATATGGGATGTCTTATGAATATTGGAGGAAGATTGCGCAGAAAAAATAAAAATATTCAAGTGTTACATGTAGCAGAAGTACTGGCGAAGGGGCTGAATAAATGAGTGCGGCGGGGGAACAAGTTTTTTTGAAAAGAGTAGATAAAGCGTTGCACGATCCGCAGATGAGAAGCGCGGTTCCGTTTACACAAGATAAGCTTCGGATGGGACGGGAACAAGCTACACATGAATTAGGGAATATGGAAGAATGGCGTGAGGCAGCATCTGAAATTCGGATGCATACAATTGAAAATTTAGATAGTTATTTGGAACAATTAGCTACTAATGTCCGAAAAAATGGGGGGCATGTTCATTTTGCTTTCAAAGCAGAAGATGCCGTATCGTATGTTTCTGAAATCGCAAGAAAAAAAGGGGCGAAATCAGTAATTAAGTCAAAGTCCATGGTTTCAGAAGAAATACACCTTAATAAAAAATTAGAAGAGATAGGGGTGAAAGTAGTAGAGTCTGATCTTGGAGAGTACATTATTCAATTAGCTGGAGAAGCTCCATCCCATTTAATTGCCCCAGCCATTCATAAGACAAAGGAACAAGTAGCAGAGCTTTTTTCTAAGGAAGCTGGAAGAAAGATACCGGTTGATACAAATCAACTACTACAATTTGCTAGGGAGCAATTGCGTAAAGAGTTTTTAGAAGCTGATATTGGTATTTCTGGTTGTAACTTTGCAGTAGCGGAATCTGGATCAGTTGTTCTTGTAAGTAATGAGGGAAATGCTCGTCTTACTACGACATTACCAAAAGTTCATATTGCTATTATGGGGATGGAACGTCTCGTTCCCACATGGAAAGATCTTGATATAGTCATTTCGATGTTAACAAGAAGTGCGACAGGCCAAAAAATTACATCTTATGTAACTGGAATTAATGGCGCACGTTTACCTGAAGATATGGATGGACCTGAAGAGTTTCATTTAATTATTCTAGATAATGGCCGTTCTGATATTTTAGGAACTGCTTATGAAGAAGTATTAAAGTGTATAAGATGCGGAGCTTGTGTAAATGTATGTCCTGTGTATCGTAATATTGGGGGCCATGCTTATGGAAGTGTGTATAGCGGACCAATTGGGGCAGTACTAGCACCTTTATTAGAAGGGTATGAAGAATTAAAAGAACTACCTTTTGCATCAAGTTTGTGCGGAGCGTGTACAGATGTTTGCCCTGTGAAAATTCCATTACATGACCTTCTCATTGAACATCGTAAAGATGTAGTGGAACAAGGGTTTATAACGAGATTTGAGAAACTGGCCTTTAAAGGTTTTACGTTTATGGCGAGCCATCCGTTCATTTATGAGAAAACTATTAAAATGGCACACACAGGTTTATCGATATTTGCAAAAGATGGATATATTGCGAACGGTCCCGGCCCATTAAAAGGGTGGACAGAAAGTAGAGATTTTCCAAAACCTGCGAAACAATCATTCCGTGATTGGTGGAAAAAAGAAATGAGGGATTCATAATATGAATACGGATGTACAACAATCTTTTTTAAACAATATCGCACGTAAACTAAACCGAGAACGTCGCTCGGGGGTCAATCCTCTTAAGTGGAAAAACAATCCACTCAGACAAATTCCTAAAGAGACAAATCACGAAAGTTTAGTAGAGCAGTTTATTGCAAACTTAAATACGTTACATACAGAAGTAAGTCATATATACCGTTCAGAAATAGAGAGTGCACTTCAGTACGTTGTACATAAATTTAATGTTCAATCTGCGTTGTATTGGGATGACGATAGATTACATCAGCTTGAAATAGGAAAGCATTTAACTGGAAATTTCGTTTCTCATCGAATTTGGCAAAGTAAAGAAGGTGAAAGAGAGCTACGGGATTATGCAGCTCAAGTGGATATGGGCATTACATATGCCGAAATGGGACTCGCTGAGACTGGAACCGTTGTTTTATGGAATGGTGGTGGACGCGGACGTTTAGTTAGTGTTTTGCCAGCAGTTTATGTAGCGATTCTCTCAGAACATACCATTTATAGACGTTTAACTGAAGGAGTAACTAGTATTCACGAACAAGTTTCGAATGGATTACCTGCCTGTATTAATTTTATCACTGGACCGAGCCGGACAGGTGATATTGAGATGGAATTAGCTTTCGGAGTTCACGGCCCCGGAAAGGTTCATGTCATTTTATTAAAGGATTAGAGAGAAAAACAAAAGAATACGAGGGGAGTGGGGATTTTGATGAAGAATAAATTTCGTTATTATGTCTTTACAATGCTCACGTTTATTACGATGGTAAATTATATTGATCGAGGGGCCATCGCTTATGCACAGTCTTTCATTATCAAAGAATATGGCTTTGACCCGAAGGAATGGGGAGCTATATTAGGATATTTTGGTTACGGTTACATGGTCGGTTCTTTATTAGGAGGCATTTTTTCAGATAAAAAAGGGCCGAAATTTGTATGGATCGTAGCAGCAACAGCTTGGTCTATTTTTGAAATTGCGACCGCTTTTGCTGGAGAAATAGGGATTGCTGTTTTTGGAGGGTCTGCTTTAGTAGGATTTGCAATCTTCCGGGTTTTATTTGGATTAACAGAAGGTCCATCTTTTGCGGTATCAAATAAGACAGCAGCAAACTGGGCAGCTCCGAAAGAAAGAGCGTTTCTAACATCTCTTGGTTTTGTTGGTGTTCCGTTAGGTGCAGTATTAACGGCACCTGTAGCGGTCTTCTTACTATCTTTCACTAGCTGGAAAGTAATGTTTTTTATCCTTGGTATAATTGGAATCGTATGGGCGATTATTTGGTATTTTACTTTTACGAATATGCCTGAGGATCATCCACGGGTGACAAAAGAAGAACTAGCTGAAATACGAAGTACGGAAGGTGTACTTCAATCCGTAAAAGCAGAGAAAGAAATTCCAAAAGAGCCATGGTACTCCTTTTTTAAAGTTCCGACATTCGTTATGGTTACGATAGCGTATTTTTGCTTCCAATACATCAATTTTTTAATATTAACTTGGACACCGAAATATTTGCAAGATGTATTCCATTTTCAATTATCTTCCCTTTGGTATCTTGGGATGATTCCATGGCTTGGCGCTTGTATCACATTGCCACTAGGGGCGAAGCTATCTGATCGTATTTTACGTAAAACAGGGAATCTTCGTTTAGCTCGAACAGGGTTACCAATTATCGCTTTATTACTTACAGCGATTTGTTTTAGCTTCATTCCCGTGATGGACAATTATATAGCTGTATTAGCGCTTATGTCGCTTGGAAATGCATTTGCTTTTTTACCGAGTTCATTATTTTGGGCAATTATTGTCGATACGGCTCCTGCTTACTCAGGAACATATAGTGGAATTATGCACTTCATCGCTAATATCGCCACAATCTTAGCCCCGACTTTAACTGGATATTTAGTTGTAAGTTATGGCTATCCTTCTATGTTTATCGTAGCTGCCATGTTGGCTGCTATTGCAATGGGGGCGATGTTGTTTGTGAAACCAGGGCAGCAAACGAAGACGGAAAGCTTATTTAACTGGAGAAATAAGAAGGGGTTAGAGGAACCTCGTGCAAATTTTGAATGAGTAATGAAGTAAAATCGAATAGTGGTGGTATATGAAAAAACTCCTGAACTCGCATACTAAGTGTGCAAATTTAATGGAGTTTTTTTCATTACGCGGAAGAAATAAAGTGAAATGATCAACAACATACAGAAGTATAAAATGACATATAAATCTCTGTGATCAAATATTTGATGCGAAGTTTATTCTATAGCTTCGCCTATTTGCTTTGTACTCGAAGTATGTGCGAATGAGTGTTCATTTTCATTTTTTAGCATCAATTGCATGTGAAATCAAAACTTTGCTTGTAGTACATAATAAATACAGTTGTTACCCTTTTTAAATTACATGTGGATATAGGACAAAGTTGATTTATTATCCTATATTAAAATAAAAATAAACCACTGTTCGATTTGAATATTCCACGATATAATGGTGAGAGTTTATGGCAGAATAAATATTTACATAAGAAGTGAGGTACTGTATGAAAAAAAGAACGACGGACATTATTTTTATTATTATTGGTGCATTTCTTTTTGCGTTAGGTGTCAATTTGTTTGTTATTCCGAACGAGTTTGGTGAGGGTGGAGTAACTGGTATCACGATTATTACGTATTATTTATTTGAATGGTCACCAGGCTTAGTTAACTTAATTTTAAATGCGATTTTGTTAATAGCTGGTTATAAATTTTTAAATAAGATTACAACAATTTATACGATTATCGCTGTAGTTACGAACTCTCTATTCCTTCATTTGACAGAAGGTTGGACGATTGCTTCGGATGAAATGCTCGTAAATGCCATTTTCGGAGGAATATTTATTGGGTGCGGGATTGGTCTTATTATTCGCGTTGGCGGAACAACAGCAGGTACTACCATCTTAGCAAGGATGACGCATAAATATTTAGGATGGAGCATTAGCTATGGTTTACTGTTCTTCGATTTAATTGTTGCGTTTTCATCTTATTTCATCATTGGTGCAGAAAAACTGATGATAACAATTATTATGCTGTATGTAGCAACGAAAGTGATGGAGTTTGTAATTGAAGGTTTAAATCCGAAGAAAGCCATTACGATTATTTCTGATAACCCGAATGAAATTGCCGGGAAGGTAACTACCTTAATGGGCAGAGGGGTTACGGTGTACTCAGGTCATGGCTATTACACGAAAACTCCGAAGGAAATTCTGTATGTTGTTATTAATAAGCAAGAAGTAGTGAAGCTAAAACGGATTGTTCAAACTACGGATCCGGCTGCGTTTATCGCAATACACGATGTTCGTGACGTGTTCGGAGAAGGATTCGTTGATATTTCTAAAGCTTAGAACTTATTTTTCATTAAAATAATCTTAATACTAAAACGTAAGAATCTATTTTGAATAATCTTTTTTCAAAATAGATTCTTTTTCTTTTTCTTTTTCTTGCAAAAAATCCAATTGTTTCTTAAGGTAAGGATGTAGAAGGATGAACAAGAGAGGGTTTAATGAAGATGATACATATTTTATTAGCTGATGATGATAAGCATATTAGAGAGTTGTTACATTACCATTTACAAAAAGAGGGGTTTAAAGTTTTTGAAGCAGAAGATGGAAAGGTAGCGCAAGACGTACTAGAGAAAGAAAATATTCATCTTGCGATAGTAGACATTATGATGCCGTTTGTTGATGGCTATACGTTATGTGAAGAAATCCGGAAGTATCATGATATACCGGTTATTTTATTAACTGCGAAAGATCAGTTAGTTGATAAAGAAAAAGGATTCATTTCTGGGACGGACGATTATATTGTAAAACCATTTGAGCCAGCTGAAGTCATTTTCCGTATGAGAGCATTACTGCGTCGTTATCAAATGCTGAGTGCTGATATGATTACACTGCACGGTACAACAATTGATCGAAAAGGGTTTGAAGTGAAGTGTAACGGTCAAACGATTTTACTTCCGCTGAAGGAATTTGAATTGTTATCACAACTGGCTAGTTATCCTGGAAGAACATTTTCAAGAGAAGAACTAATTGAATTAGTATGGGGAATAGATTTTGAAGGAGATGAACGAACAGTTGACGTTCATGTGAAGAGACTACGAGATCGCTTCTCAAAACGAACGGATGATTTTCAAATTACGACAGTACGCGGACTCGGTTATAAGTTGGGGTTGAAATAAAGTGAAATCATTATATTCTAGATTTGTTTTTATGACGGTTGGGATCATGTTACTTAGCAGTATTATCGGTTTTTTATTAACAAATGTGTACTATCAAGTGAAGTTAAAACCGTATAACAGTGAAAAGATTTTAATGTATGCGGAAGAAGTAAAATCGTTATATGAAAAGCAAAGTGAAGAAAATCAAGAGGCATACTTACAGTCTATTGCGAAGCTAGGATATGAAATTTATATTGTCGATGATCAAAAGAATGGAAAGCGTATTGGAAATGCATTTCGTAAGACGACAATAAGTGATGATACCGTTCATAAAGTATTGCAAGGAGAAACGTTTAATGGTGTTTCTACTTATCCGACGCGCCTCTTTATTACAGGGTTTTTCGATAATGAATTAATTAATAGTGTCGGTGTACCGGTAAAACACGGTGATAAACAGTACGCTTTATTTATTCGTCCTGACATTCAGAACCAATTTGGCGAGATGCGAATTTTCTTAGCGGTATTGCTTGGGTTTATCGTACTATTAAGTATTATCTTTATAGCGATTGCAGCAGGTTATATCGTTCGTCCGATTCGTAAATTTACGAAGGCCACGCAAAAAATTGCAAGTGGTGAATATGAAATTGAATTAGACGTAAAGCGAAAAGATGAAATTGGTATATTGGCAACTAATTTTCAAAAGATGACGAAAAGTATTAAAGAATTAGATGAGATGAGACAAGAATTCGTTTCAAATGTTTCACATGAATTCCAGTCGCCGCTTTCTTCTATACAAGGGTTTTCAAAAACATTGCAAACAGAAAAGATGAGCGTGGAAGAAAGAAATCACTATTTACAAATTATTGAGGGCGAAAGTAAGCGAATGTCTAGTTTATGTAAACAGTTACTTACGCTAGCGTCATTAGATAAAGAAGAGAAAGTGTTGCAAATAAAAGAATTCCATCTACAAAAGCAAATTAAAGACGTCATTTTTATGCTCGAATGGAAATGGCGTGAGAAGGATATCGCTGTTGAATTTGATGTACCGGACATTACAATACAAGGTGATGAAAACTTACTTCATCAAGTATGGAGTAACATTTTTACGAATAGCATTAAGTTTTCAAACGACGGCGGAACGATTGAATTTGTTGTAGAAGAATTAGAATTAAGTGTGATGATCTCTATATCAGACAACGGAATCGGTATGGAAAGAGAAGAAATGGATCGCATATTTGATCGTTTTTACAAAGTAGATACAGCTAGGGCAAGAAACGTAGAAGGTAGCGGTTTAGGATTATCAATTGTACAGAAAATTGTTGAACTGCATAACGGAAACGTTTCAGTGTATAGTACGAAAGGGGAAGGGACTACTGTTCAGGTGGAGCTTCCGAAATAGATGAAAGAGGCTGTTTGGAAACGGCCTCTTCTTTTTTGTCTCTAGTATACGTGTAAAGTGAAAAAATGTGAGTCATTTCCATTACATAATCGGACGAGTTTGTGGAGTGAGGTCAGGAGGAAGTTCATTTGAACATGTAGAATCTCTACAGAGTTATAAGGATTTTATTGAGACTTTAACTATTCAGGGGGGGAAATTACTTTGAAACGAACTGACTTGTTATTAAACGTACTAGATTCAACATTCAATAAAGAAAGTTGGTATGCACCGTTTAAACATGCTATAGAAGGACTTACAGCCGAACAGGCTACGTGGAAACCATCTGGTGAGGCAACGAATACCATTTGGGAGAACGTTAATCATCTTATTTATTACAAAGAGAGGCTTGCTGCAAACTTAGAAGGCCGTGAATGGACACATAATCTTGACGGTAATGATACCTTTTATCTTACTGAACAATCTAATGATGACATGGAATGGAAGAAAGTTGTTGAACGTTCTGAAAATGCTCAGCGTAATTTAAGACAGGTATTGAGCGCAATTTCTGAAAAAGAGCTTGAAAAAAATTCACTTGAGGGAAAATTACTAGATATCATGCTTCATGATGCTTATCATACAGGCCAAATTATTCAATTAAGGAAAATGCAGGGGTCTTGGCCATCAAATCGATAATTGAACGTTTTAGTTGGTGCTATTGTTATATTCTTAGTGAAGTATTGTACATTCAAAATTAAATAACTACATTTTAACCCCGTCCCAAATTTAGAACGGGGTTATGTTTAGTTTGCTATAAAGCCGCACCTTTCCCGCGCTCTACTTTAAACTGCACCCCAAAAGTATCCGCTGTAATCTCATCCGCTTTCGGCAAAGCCCGTAATTTCGGGTGAAGTAGCCATACGAGAGAAATAAATAAAATACCGATGCTAGCGAGCGCGAAAATGAGTTGGCTACTAAATACATTTGCGGTGTATCCGCCAATTAAAGAACCGAACGGCATAGCAATTGTGCCCATACTTCGCATGACTGAGTTAATGCGTCCAATATATTGGTTTGGAATTACAACTTGACTAATTGTCGCAAATAATATGTTCGTGGCACCAATTGGAATCCAAGCTAGGCTGAATAAGAAAATAGACAGCCATTGAAATGGTACGATCGTAGAGAGAAACCATAAGATAGCACCAGTCGCAAAGCCAATAATAGAGACACGGCCAACATTACATTTGCCAACCCATGAACTGAATAATGCACCGATGAGACTACCTGCTGATATAGCAGCTAAGAAGAATCCATATGATTTCACGCCTCCTAAAGAATCAGCGAAAGAAGGGAGTATGGCCATCGTCATACCAATTGAAAAATTAGCGACAACGGTACCAATTAAGAATACGCCCATTAATGAACGGAAGACGATTGAAAAGCCTTCTTTTAAATCAGTGAAATATTGTTTCGTTGAAAGTGATGTATTGGTTTCTGCTTGCTTTGGCATTTTTAATGAAAAGAACAAAAGAGCAGTAATCGCGAATGTAAAAGAGTCGATTACATATAAAGTGATTGCGCCAAGTAGTGCTACTAATATGCCAGAAAGAGTCGTACAAATTAAATCGATGCCTTGATATGCAAATGAAAAGAGTGAATTTCCTTTTAATAATTGTGTTTTATGCAGTAGAAGTGGTAAAGCTTTTGATTGTGCGGGATAGGCAAATTGTTCGATAAAGGCTACGATGGGCATGATGATGAGTAGTAGTTGAACTGTTAATAGATCGAAGTAGTGTGTAATAGGAATGATTAATATAAGAATGCATTGCAAAACTTGTGTGATGACGAGGGTGTTTTTTATTGACCATCTATCAACGAATGGCCCGGTAAGAAATTGAAGTGCAGAAGGTAATAATGTAAGAAAACCAGCCAATCCAGAATAAAAAGGATTACCACTTAACTTATATACGAGCCACATCGCGGCTACATAATACAAGCTATCTCCTATGTTTGTAAAAATTCTCCCTAAAAACAGTAAGAGGAAATTCCGGTTTTTTAATATGTCCATTTAATCTACTCCTTTATAATAAAGTGAAACTTTAATCAGTGGGAGGTTCATCCCCACTGATTATTAGTTGAACCAATCGGACGTTTACGGGCAGTTAATCTCCCACCTAACTTCTTTGCTTCAGTTGAATTTTCAGGGAGGATTCTTACTGCCCGTTACTGCCGGGTAAATTTATTCGGTAAAATAAATTTGACCGTCTATGTAAAAAAAATCGTATTACGATTTTTCTTCTTTTTTCACAAATCGCTGCATTGCTCGTTCGTCGATTTGTAGTGCAGTAGTAGAAATGTAATAAGATTTACTATTTGGATCTTTATCCGCATCTTTTGCGATATCATTTAATTCAGCCATCAATTCATGAAACTTTTTTACCCACACTTGAAATTGTTCTGGCGTAGCATCAAATTCCCAGCAAGATGAAACGTAATTCCACTCAGCTGGATCTTCGCTTACTTTTCGTAATGTAAAAGCTTCTTCTGGTGCAGTGAGAATATGGTTTTTCGTTCTTTCTGTCATTTGTAAAAAGATTTGGCGACCTGATTCGCTTAACATTTCTAAATGAGGTAATAGATCTGCGGCAGGGGTGAAGCCTCTAGCGACAGATTGATAAAACTTTTGAATGATGCCATTCTTTTCTTCTGTATAAACAATCTCTATAAAACCATTCTTTTCTAATTCTTTTAAATGATAATGAATTTTCGCCCTTGGAATGCCGAATTTCTCAGATAGTAATTGTCCTGTATAAGGACGTTCGCATAGACGCATCATCATTTCGACACGTAGTGGATCGCTTATTGCTTTTAGTTGGCTATAAGTAGTGAGTGTTAACATAGGCTTCAAAATGATCAACTCCTTAAATGAAATTACTCGGTCAAGATTATTTGACTGAATTGTACCAAGGATTCCAACTGTTTTCAATACTTTCTGAAAATTTAATCTTACTCTCTGTAATCTTCTGTTCATATTCCGTTCATATTTCTTTTTTATGATAAGTGCATAGAAAGTAAGAGGAGGGAGCGAGCGAAATGTTTTTAGCTCTGCGTGAATTAAAACAATCAAAATTACGATACGGATTAATCGGACTGATTATGGTGTTATTATCATTTTTAGTCCTTGTGATTTCAGGATTAGCAAATGGACTATCTTATGATAATGCTTCATCGATTCAAAATATGGAGGCAAATAAATTTGTACTAGCGGATGATGCGGAAAATAAATTACTTCGTTCACAAATTAAGAAAGAAGATGTTGATAACGTAGTAAATCAAGTAGGCGAGAAAGAGGCTGTTCCGTTTCATGTAAAAGTTTCAACGTATGAAAAGAAAGATAGTTCGAAAAAGGTTGATGTTGCTATTTTCTCAAGTGAGCGCGATTCATTTTTAGAGCCGAACATTGTAAAAGGTGAGAAATTAGGCACAGCAAATAACGAAATGGTTGCTGACGAATCAATTAAAGAAAAAGGAATTGATATTGGAGATACAATTATTGATCCTGTTTCAAAGAAAGAATTTACAATCGTTGGATTTACGAAAGATCAAATGTTTAGCCATACACCAGTCGTTTATGTAAATGAAGACGTATGGAGCGCTATTTCACAACCAAACCAAAAAGATTATAGTGCAATTGCACTTAACACAGATAAAGAGATTAAAAATGCACACGTAATTGACAAAAAAGAAGTACTGCAAAGTATTCCAGGATTTAAAGAAGAGCAAGGGACATTAACGATGATCATTGCATTCTTATTAGTTATCGCTGCGTTATTAATTGGTGTATTCTTCTACGTCATTACATTGCAAAAAACACAGCAATTAGGCGTATTAAAAGCAATTGGTACGAAGAACTCTTATTTAGCAAATAGTTTAGTCATACAGGCGTTATTCTTATCAGTCGTTGCGATGGTAATCAGTATTGTTCTTGTACAAGGATTAGAACAAATTTTACCAGTAGGTATGCCGTTCTTATTAACAACACCGATGATTGCACAATATGCAGCAATCTTTATCGTTATTAGTATTTTAGGAACACTTATTTCGTTATATCAAGTATTAAAAGTTGATGCGCTAGAAGCAATTGGAGGCGGGATGTAATGACTTCATTATTAAAATTAGACAAAGTAAGTAAAGTGTACGGAGAAGGGAATACGGAAGTAATAGCCCTTCATCCGATGTCGCTTGATGTGAAAGCTGGAGAGTTTATCGGCATCGTTGGTCCTTCTGGATCAGGGAAAAGTACATTATTATCAATCGCGGGTGCTTTATTATCACCGTCAAAAGGGGATATTTACATTCGTGAGCAAAATATTACGAAGCTATCAGAAAAGGAAATGACAGACATTCGTTTGAAAAAAATCGGCTTCATTTTCCAGTTCGCAAATCTCGTTCCATATTTAAATGTAAAAGAACAATTGCTTTACATTGCAAAGCTTAAAAAAGAAAACAAACAAGAATCAGAAAAGCGTGCGGATCATTTATTAGCAGCATTTGGATTAGGAGAAAGAAAAAATCATTATCCAAATCAACTATCTGGTGGAGAAAAGCAAAGGGTAGCAATCGCGCGTGCGTTCATGAACAACCCTGATTTAATATTAGCGGATGAACCAACGGCAAGCTTAGACTCAAAACGCGCACGTGAAGTTGTGGAAATGATGAAACGTGAAGTGAAAGAAAGTCAAAAAGCAGCCATTATGATTACACATGATGAAAGAATGCTTGATGTATGTGATCGTATATTGACGCTTCGAGATGGACAGTTAATATAAAGAAAAAGGCCAACCGTACATGCGGTTGGCCTTTGTATAATTGTTTTTAATAAGTATAATTGCTTTATTTTGAGAATAACGTTTTAATTTTATTTCGAGTTACTAATAAAACCCCGCCTAAGACAGATAACATACCTAAAGCCATATTGTTTGATTGCTCACTACCAGCGTTAGGAAGTTCTCTAGCGTTATTGTTTGCGTTTGTAGTACCAGTGTTTGTTTCAGTTTGTTTCGATTGAGATACTTCATTGATTTTGTTATCTACATTTTGCTTCGTAGTATGTACCTCAGCTAATTTGTCCTCAATTTTTTTCTCAGTATGTTTAAAGTCGTTAATTTTAATATCTAAATCTTGTTTTTTCTTTGTTAAATCATCAGAAACAGTTTGTTTCGCTTGTTTCATTTCGTTAATTTTATTCAGTAAATCTTCTCTAGCTTTTTGTAATTCAGCTAGTTTGTTTTTTACATCTTGTTTCGCTAGTTCTAAGTTAGCGGAAAGACTATCTAAATTACCTTTAATTTTCTTAAGTTCCTCTAGCGTGTTCCCAGTATGCGGCTTATTTTCTTTTAACTCAGCAAGTTTGTCCTCAGCAGTTTGTTTCGCTTTCTTTAACTCAGCTAATTTGTCATCTACTTGTTTTTTAACTTCCTTAAGTTCATTAACCTTTTGATCGATGTTCTCTTTATGTTGCTTCATTTCATTCACTTTTTCATCGACAGTTTGTTTATGTTCTTTAATCTCATTCACTTTGTTATCGATATTTTGCTTATGTTCTTTCACTTCAGCAACTTTATCTTCTACTTGCTTTTTATGCTCTTTAATTTCAGCGATTTTATCTTCGGCGATTTGTTTGTCTTGCTGAAGTTTTGCATCTAACTCTTCTTTACGTTGTTTTATTTCGTTAATTTTTTCATCAGCAACTTGTTTACGCTCATGTAGTTCATTAACTTTCGTATCAACATTTTCCTTAACTTGGTTAAGTTCATTCAACTTTTGATCCGCGTTTTCTTTGTGCTGCTGTAATTTCGCATCTAACTCTTGTCTATGTTGCTTAATTTCAGCTAATCGATCTCCTGTACTTTGCTGAGGAGTAGCATCAGTTACTTCCGCATGAGCAGAATTTGCGCCAGCAATCATTGCTAAAGCTAATGTAGACGCAGCGATTGTTTGTTTTGTTTTCATATTTTTGTACCTCTTTTCTTTCATATGCATGAGCTGCCTTGTGTAAAAATGAGCATATAGAAGTAGATTATTTTATCATTATATACCATGTAGGATGTCTAGAGGAAGTATTTGCATAATAATCTATCATTATGTAAGTATAAAATTCTCTTATTTTGGAGTAGGGGACAAAAATTTAGCTAGATGAACAATTTCTGTTATAGTAGAGTTTACATCTTTACTATTACGAATGACAAACAAATAATCAGCCTCGTTTTCTATAGGGTCTACTACATCTTCGTGAAGTGATTCAGACTGTTGTCGATCGAGTACTTCTTTGAAATTAGAATAACCACCTCTAAAAATATTGGTACTTCGCGTGCTTCGAGCTACTCTTTCATAAAGGACATCATCTGGAATGTCAAAATGAACGAGTATACGTACATATTCCTCTTTCTGAAACAATTCATTTAGCAAATACATCCGGCCGTTTCGGCTTCTATTTGAGTTGCAAATAATAAGGTGTAAATTCGTATGTTCTTTTGCATAATCAACAATGAATTTCGAAAGACCGTGTTTAAATGTATTAGCGCCTTCAGCCGGTTGTAACTTTTCATAATGCGTATTAATAAATTTAGCTTGGTTATCTTGATCCATAACGAAAGAGTGGGGTAACTCATTTTCTAGTTCTTTAGCAAATGTAGTTTTTCCGCTGTGTGTTTTTCCTACGGTAATGATCACTAATCGTTTCATATTGTCCTCCATATGTATTGTTATCATTTGGGGTATTCGGTGTGAATCGACAATTTTCCTGCTGGGGGATATGCAAAGTGACTGAGTAGCAATAGGTTGAAAGTTTTACGAAAAAATATTCTTTTTAGAAAGAAGGCAGTAATGCTATCGTTACTGAAATATATTATGAAAACGTTCCTGGTGAAAAGGAGATTTAAAACAAATATTAATAATAAAAAGGTAAAAACATATACCTTTTATTATTAAATACAGCCTTTCATAATCTATGTTGAATTGATTGGAAAATTAATGGAAAAGTGTTATGGTTTATTTGGAAGCAGCGCATGATTTATGTTCAGTAAAAAAGGGGGATTAAAGTGGGAACTAAAATTTTTAACGGCAGGCATATAGCTAATAGTAAGGATCAAGAATTTGTTGTTTTTATTATTGGTATGCGTATTAATAATCTATTAAAATTTTGGAAGTGGATACCAGTTTTTAATGCTATGGGGCCTATGATTAAAGAATTGTATCAAAACCCACAATGGGGTTTCTTACATACAGAATTCTTCTTTAGTTGGAGAAAGGTGGTCTTAATTCAATACTGGAAGGGATTCGATGAATTAGTAAACTATGCTCACGGAAAAAATCATTCAAATGCTTGGAGATCATACAATAATAAGATTAAAGATAATGGGAGTGTCGGTGTTTTTCACGAAACGTATCAAATCGGAAAAGGTGCTTCTGAAGCAATTTATGTTAATATGCCAAAAACAGGTTTATCTAGAGCTACCGAACATATACCAGTATCTCAAGATACTAATACTGCTCAAAAAAGAATGAGTAAATAATTTGAAAACTTGTGTATATAATTACGGTTTTCCTGCTAGAGAATATACAAAGTGTCGGAGTAGTAGTAGGCTGAAAACTTGACAAAAAAACTTATTTATGCTATAATTTACCAATATAAAAATAAAGTGTATAATAGGGTTCTCCTGGCCAGGGGAACCCTATTTTTGTTGTGAAAATGAAGGAGTGTATGTGCGTGAAAAAAGGTGAATCAAGTGTAACGTCTCTAGTATCAGCTTTCGGCAGGGCGTATCATAGTGAATTTGATCGTCCTAAAATCTTTGATGATTATGTAGCTAAAGATTTCATTTCAAAAAAAGAACGTAACGAAATTGAAATGAACATGGTTCAAGGAATACATTTTTTTAATACAGACATTGCAGAGAAGTTTCAAGACAATCCACAAGAAATATTAAAATGGATTACACAAGTTCAATTATCACCAACACCTTTGGCACGCGCGGCATATTGTGAAAGAGTATTACTACATGAGATTACATTAGGAGCAAAACAATACGTCATACTCGGTGCAGGCTTAGATACGTTCAGTTTCAGACATCGAGAATTAGAGAATGAAATAGAAATATTTGAAGTGGATCATCCTTCTACACAAAAGTTTAAGAGGGAGAGAATAAAAGACGCAGAACTTGAAACTCCAAACAACCTTCATTTTATTTCGATGGATTTCACGAAAGGATTTTCCAGTGAACAGTTACGGAATGAAGGATTTGAAAATAAAAAGACTTTCTTTAGTCTATTAGGTGTTACGTACTATTTAACGAAAGAAGAACTTTCTAGTTTAATAGAATGTCTATTTGCGATGGTTCCAGAGGGAAGCTCTATCGTATTCGATTATCCGGATGAAAACTTATTTACGGAAAAAGGATTGTCCAATCGAGTGGAAAATATGGTGAAAATGGCTACAGTAGGTGGAGAACCGATGAAATCATGTTTTTCTTACACTGAAATGGAAGCACTGTTAGAGAAGGCAGGCTTACTCATTTATGAGCACTTATCACCAGAGGATATTCATACATTATATTTTGAAGGACGAAACGATTATTTAAAAGCTTTTGAGACAGTGCATTATGTGCATGCGGTGAAGAAGTAGAGGATTAGTAGGCATGGGGAGAAATCTCTGTGTCTTTTTTGTATTAAATTTCTTGCCCTCGAATAAAGAGCAGTAAAACCCCCTAAGTATGTAGAACTTTGATTTTTATTACAAATTTGTAAGGTTAAGTAATAAAAATAGATAGAACTAGATATGTGAATAGGATACTCTGATTATCGGATAGAATATTCTGAAAAAAGGGGTAGAGCAAATGAAGAATAGACAAAAAGCATCGATAATATGCAAAAGTATGTTATGTTTCATCATTTGTATATTCATTACAAATGAAGCATTGTTTACAAATGTGGTGAGGGCAGAATCGGGTACGTTGACTGATAGGAGTATAGAGGATTTCAAAAAAAAGCTGGATGAACAGGTACCAAAATGGCAGGGGAATTATGAGGTGCCAGGGGTTGCAATAGGGATTGTACATGAGGGGCGTATTGCTTATACACTAAACTACGGTTATGTAGATAAAAAGACAAAAAAAGCGGTGAATGATGATACATTATTTCAAGCTGGTTCCATATCTAAAAGCCTTACAGCGTGGGGAATCTTGCATCTTGTAGATGAAGGACGTTTATCACTAGATGATCCCGTTGAAAAATATCTGACCAAATGGAAATTATCTAATTCAGAGTTTCATAATAATGAAGTCACAATAAGAAGATTGTTAAGCCATACAGCAGGGCTGTCTGCACATAAAGGATACCTCGGGGTTGCACCAGGGAAACATCTTGACTCTATTGAGGAATCTCTGTCTGGAAAAGGATGGCTTAATGAACCAGTGGAGGTTACCAATAAACCAGGTTCAGAAACAATTTACTCTGGTGGCGGATATACAATTTTACAACTTGTAATGGAAGAGGTTACCGGAATACCGTTTGATCGTTATATGGAAGAACAAATTATGAAACCTTTAGGAATGAAATCTAGTTCATTCTTACAACGTCCTGAAAACCATAACCTTTCGAAAGCTTATGGATATTTTGGAGAGGAGCTCCCTAGTTACCAATTTACCGAACAGGCTGCTGCAGGTCTTAAGACAAATGTTACGGATATGATGACATTGATACTTGCAAGCATGGATGCAAATATTAAAGGGAATGGTGTCATCAAAAGTGAACGTGTTACGGAAATGCAAAAGCCAGTATTAGGGGAGAATGGTTTAGGTATATTTGAAAAAAAACTATCTAATCAATGGAAATTACTTTATCATTCTGGTGACAATCGAGGCTGGCATTCTTTTTACGGTTTCATTCCTAATACAAAGGATGGATTGGTAATCCTTACAAATGGTGAAGGTGGTATAGACTTACGACAGGATATTTACCACGCATGGATTGAATATGAAACGGGAAAATTACCTGAAAGTTACTTCTCTCTAGCTGAGCAGAGAAAAAGTAATTTCATTACATCAATTGTTATTGGAGCCATACTCAGTGTATATTTGCTGCTATTTATGATTAGATTGTACAAAGGTAGAAGAACCTTCATTTTTAAGCAAGAGAAGAGATCCTACATCGGATTAGTAGTTAGGACATTTTTACTTATTAGTACCGCTATCCTCGTTTTTTGTGCTGCCTATTTGTGGAGAGTTTTCAGCTTGAATTCCGGTAATACAATAAATTTTATTTTAATAATGGTATGGATTATAACATTATTAATTAGTGGATTTTTCCCGAAAATTAGAAGTAATAAAAAACAACGTATGAAACGAAAAGATTTAACATCAAAATTTACATGTATGTAATGTTAAAGGCTAGAAAGCTAGATTGGCGTGAATCGCTAATTGTGGTTTGCAAAAAACGACAAAATCTCTTAAAAAACAATTAACTTTTAACGTCATCTATCTTTACAATCCCTCCCTATAATGTGAAGTGGACAAGCACCTAAGAGAAAGCAGAACATGTCAGTTTGTACAATTATTTATTAGGGGGAGAATTTGTATGAAAAAGACAGTTGCTTCGTTAGCAGTTATGACAGCATTATTGCCGACGTTTTCAGCACATGCGGAAGGGAAAGAGCAAGTTCGAAAATCAGCTACAACTTTTAACGTAATTAGTGATATTCAAGGGGATTTAGGGGATTTTGATCACGTATTAAAAGATATGAACAAAGTGACACCACTTTCTAGAGCGCTTATTATGAATGGAGATATAACGCCAACTGGACAGCAGTCACAATATGATGATGTAAAGCGTGTGCTAAACAAAAATAAGCATCCGGAAAATGTATGGTCAACTGTGGGGAATCATGAGTTTTATGCTGGTAAATGGACAGCTGATGGGAAGCTCTCTCAAAGTACATGGCCAAATGGTGTAACGGAGGAAACGCTATTTAACCGCTACTTACAATTTAGTGGACAAGAAAAGGTATACCATAAAAAAGAATTAGACGGTTATCCGCTTTTATTTTTAGGAACTGAAAAATATATGAAATACCACGATTCAAAAATGTGGGATGAAGTATTTATGAGTGATGAGCAACTAGGTTGGTTACAACAAAATTTAGAAGAATATAGTCAAAAAGATAAAAATAAGCCGATCTTCATTTTCTCTCATCACGTTTTACCTGATACAGTATCTGGATCGAGACAATCACCGTACTTACAAGATTATTTAAACGTCGATAAGTTGTACGATATATTAAAAGACTATCCGCAAGTTGTTTTCTTCACGAGTCACACGCATTGGGATTTAAACTTACCAGACTGGGCTGGTAAAAAGAAAATTGCAGGCGGAGATAAAAAAGGATTTACTGTTGTAAATACGGGTGGGATTGAAACGGGCTGGATGTCGGCTGGACCAAATGGCGGAGAGAAGACTGCTCCTGATGGTTATTCATTTAAACAAGGGCTACAAGTGAAAGCATACGGTAGCGATGTAATGGTGACAGCTTATGATTACAAGCGTGATAAGGAAATCAAAAAATTATTAATTAGTGATGCGAAAGTCGCACAAATGGCACCAAATGTAACGGCAGATGATAGTAAAAATGTAATCGTCGGTGCAACGGAGTATATGGAGTACTCTGTAGAAGGAACGAGTGAGTGGAATACGTATAATCCAGGAAATCCTCCAAAATTTGATGGAAACAAAATTGTATACGTACGCCATAAAGGCGAAATGAATTTAGAACCAGGATTAACACAGCTTCTTCGATTTTCGGAAAATAAGTGATTGGAGAGGACCCACTTTTTAATGAGTGGGTCTTTTTATGATGTCGTTTTTTGTCGGTAAGTCGATATGTTATGTCGAATCATCGATATATTGAAAAAATCGTTGATATATTTCAAGTTATGAACGATATATTTGAAAAATCGTCGATATAAATTTCATGTACCGTATTGAAGCTAAAATCTTTAATACAATTCCATTCACCAAAACCGAATTCCAATACATTTTTCCACCAGAAAGATGACTTCATCATTTTTACATGTAATAATAGTATCGTTACATACATTGTGAAAGAAGTACAAAAGGAGCGTTATTCATGAATTTAGCTAAATTTCCGAGAAAAAAATATACAGAGTCATATACACCAATTGAAAAATTAAACAATTTTTCTGAGGCACTTGGTGGGCCAACTATTTATTTTAAACGAGATGATTTACTTGGTTTAACAGCTGGCGGTAATAAGACGAGAAAGTTAGAGTTTCTAGTTGCGGATGCACAGGCAAAAGGTGCGGATACGTTAATTACAGCTGGTGGTATTCAGTCCAATCATTGCCGCTTAACACTGGCAGCTGCGGTAAAAGAAAAAATGAAATGTATTCTTGTATTAGAAGAAGGGCTCGAGCCAGAAGAGAAGCGAGACTTTAACGGAAATTATTTCTTATATCATTTACTAGGTGCTGAAAATGTAATTGTTGTACCAAACGGAGCAGATCTTATGGAAGAGATGCATAAAGTCGCGAAAGAAGTTAGTGAAAAAGGTAATACACCATATGTAATACCAGTTGGTGGATCAAATCCTACTGGTGCAATGGGATACGTTGCTTGTGCGCAAGAAATTATGGCGCAATCATTCGATCAAGGAATTGATTTCAGTTCAGTTGTTTGCGTAAGTGGTAGCGCTGGTATGCACGCTGGTTTAATTACTGGTTTTGCTGGAACACAAAGTAACATTCCTGTAATCGGAATCAACGTAAGTAGAGGAAAAGCAGAACAAGAAGAGAAAGTAGCAAAACTTGTAGAGGAAACTTCAGCTCACGTTGGTATTCCGAACTTTATCCCGCGTGAAGCTGTTACATGCTTTGATGAATATGTAGGACCAGGTTACGCGTTACCAACGCCGGAAATGGTGGAAGCAGTTCAATTACTTGCGAAAACAGAAGGTATTTTACTGGATCCAGTGTATACAGGTAAAGCGGTAGCGGGACTAATCGACTTAATTAAAAAAGGTACATTTAATAAAGAAGACAACATTTTATTCGTACATTCAGGTGGTTCACCAGCTTTATATGCGAATACGTCTTTATTTGCGTAAGTGTGAAAAGCATTGGGTATCCAATGCTTTTTTGTTATATAATGGAATTGTTAGAAGGTGAGAGGAGGGCGTATATGAGTTCAAACTTACAATGGATTATATACACGGTACTCGGCATTTCTATTTTACTAGTTTCATTTGTGGCTTATGGAGTTTATTTGTATTTCACTTAAGTGAAATGGTAACCAAACCAAAGGAAAAATAAAATGATCGCTGTGTTAAATAGAGTAAAACATAAACCGATAATGGCTAACATTTTCTTCTCAGCTCGGCTACAAAAAGAGATGACTGCTAAAAGGATCGCTATAACAGCGGAAGCTAATATGAAGTAGGCGAAAGGCACAACATATTCTACTCCAGCTCTGTCTAAAATAGGTGAGAAGAGAAAGAGATTAATAGTAACGAATATACTTACAATGAGAAACGTATAACTTTTCCAAGTGTATGTTTAGTTATAGGAATTCAGTTCTTATTTTTCATTTTGGGAGATATTTAGTTTTCAACAAAAATAGCTATTTCTTTATATTGGAATAAACATTGAAAATCGGATAAAATGGAAATTGGACATTGATTTGATGAGCATGAAGTTCTACGCGGATTCATGTACCTTAAGGTATCCATTAATCCGCCAATGAATAATAATACTAGGAAATATATTGTTTTTACAAAGATTCAATGTTATATTTGATTTTCTCAATATAATATTTCCCTTATATAGGAGTGGCTATTTGAAGAAATTAATAGTAGTAGTTTTATTGGCTACATGCTGTCTCACTATTGCAGGATGTTCTAATAATAGGATTACACAAAAGAATGAGTATAACAATTCAACACCTATAAAGATTAAGCGCATCAACAAAGCGTGGTATAAACATATATAATAGTTTTAAAGAAACATGGAATTGTTGATGATAAAGATCATAAGGTGAAATTAGTTAGGCCGATAGTAGTGGTTGTGAAAATTGGTGAAAAGCAGGAAGCATAGTTCGCATTTAAATTAATAAAATATGCAACATTAAAATATTCACAAAAAAGAGTCTACATGTAGAACCTTTTTTGTGGATATTTTTCATAAATAGGAGGCATTCTATGTTGCTTGTCTTTCACTTAAACCTTTTGGAAATTATTTTACTAAGTTAAATATGACCCTTCAAGATTTGGGAAATGCGGAGGCACGTAATAACTCGATTGATGAGGTCCTTTTTCGCTTTATTTAACATCTTTATATATCTTTCTATTAAAAAATCTAACTTTAATAGATTAAATGTGATGAAATCTGGAAAAAACAATGAAATTTCAGGGAAAATAAGGTACACTAATCAATGGTTTTGGTTTAAAATCAATTGACGTTTATGTATACGGGGGAAAGATTGATGAACAATAATTCAGTAAATGGATCTGTTGAAGAAGTTGAGAAAAAACGGGTAAGATCAAAAAAACGTTTTACAAATTGGAAGCTAATCGCTGCGGGTGGCGGTGTAATTGCACTTCTTATTGGGGGATTGAGTTATTATCAAGCAACTCACTTCAATTCAAATGTTACAATTAACGATACGAATGTTGGTGGTTTGAGCGCTGATCAGGCAATACAGAAATTAAAGACGTCTGGGCTAGCGAATAAAGTCTATATTGATCAACAAGAAATTTTAGATGAACAAGATACAAAAACGGAACTGACGGAAAAAGATATGCCACAAGTTAAGAAATTATTAAAAAGCCAGTGGACATTTTTCCCTTCCGCAAAGGAAAAAGATTATTCATTGCTACCGAAAGAAGTAGATCAGTATCGTAGTGAAACGATGAAAAAGCTTGTAGAAGAAAAGCTCGTTTCAATGAATGAAAAATTAAAAGCGCCTCAAGATGCTATGGCGAAGCTTGAACAAGGAAAAGTTGTTATTTCGAAGAGCGTTGATGGGAAACAATATGACGTTACGAATCTACTAAAAGATTACGATAAGCAGAAGCATAAAAGCGAAATTCATTTAAAGTCTGCATACATACAACCTATTAAAGAAGATGATCCAATCATCAAAAAAGAAGAGAAAGCATTACAAAATCTTCTTACGCAGTCTGTTGATTATAAAGTGCAGGATGAAGTGTATGCATTAAAAGCAAAAGATTTAATTCAAAATGCTACTATGTCAAAGGATATGAAAGTAACAATCGATGCGAGCGACATTAAGAATAAGGTTGCTGAAATTAATAAGGCTAAATCTACATTACATAAAGACTTCGCTTTTAAAACACATTCTGGCTCGGTTATTTCAGTAAAGGGACAAGGATACGGCTGGGCACTAGATGTGGAAAAAGAAACAAAACAAGTTCAACAAGCCTTTGAGAAAGGCGAAAAATCACTTTCTGCTTCTAATATTCACGGGAATGGTTGGGAGAAGGAAGGGATTGGTTATAAAACAACATCGAATAATGGTATCGGAGACACATATGCAGAAGTTTCCATTGCAGATCAGCAAATTTGGATTTATAAAGATGGGAAATTAGTTGTCACAACAAATGTAGTTACGGGTAAACATAGCACGGGTGAAGATACATCTCCAGGTGTGTGGTATGTTCTATATAAACGAACGCCATACACACTAAGAGGAAGTGCAGTAGGGAAAGCTGATTATGCAGTGAAAGTAGATTATTGGGTTCCATTCACAAATAGTGGTCAAGGATTCCATGATGCCGGTTGGCGAAAAGACTGGGGAAATAATGCTTACTTAACAGGAGGATCAGGCGGGTGTGTAAACCTTCTGCCTAATGTTGCAAAAACTGTGTATGATAGTTTGAACACGTATGATCCAGTTATTGTGTACTAGAAAATAGCTGCAGTATTAAGAAAAAACACCTCTTGAAGTCACATACAAAGTATGTAAATTCAATGGAGGTGTTTTTTAGTTTGACAACAAAAGTTCATTGCTTATAAGAAACAGGTATTCAAATAGTCAATAAAATTGACATTGAATATCATTTTCATTTATTATGGAAACGTCGCATTTAATTTAGACATGACTTTTTTATTCATATAATAGATTGCTAATAAGTGTCCCATTTAAGAATTAAAACGTAGGAAAGGGAATATAAAAATGAACTGGAAAAAAGGCGGATTATGGATTATTATTTTTTTTATTGTAAAAGGTACGATTTCTACACTTTTACTTGTCACAGGTGCTAAATATTTTAATTTATCATACATGCAACTTTTCGCACTAGTACTGATCTTATTACTGATTTCTCTCATAAGCCGAAAATTGCTGCATCGACATAAACAAAACAAAAAGCAAAAAGAGCTAAATATATAATGAAGCCCCAGAGACCTTTGGATTTCTGGGGTTTTATTTCGATATTTTTCCATATGCATATGAACTTAACAGAACAAAATGCAACGGTTACTTTTATATAAGGATGGAAGAATCTTTACCTTGGAGCTACAAACATTCATATATTATGCTCGTTTTTCAATTGGTAGTTTAAAAGTAAATGTACTGCCTTCTCCTAATTTACTTTCAACCGTAATTTCTCCTCCGTGTAGTTCGATAATCCATTTTACCATCGACAATCCTAACCCTGTGTTTCCGGCGCTTGAAGATGTTCGTGCTGCGTCAACTCGATAGAATCGGTCCCATATTTTCGTAATATGTTGCTCGCTGATGCCAATGCCATTATCGGAGACTTTACCTATTATGTTATTTCCATCACGGGACAGTTGCATATGCACAGTGCCGTTCGCTTTGCTATAAGCAATCGCATTCGTTAGTAAATTCATTAATAAACGCATCATCAATGTTTGATCTGCTTTTATAAACAGGTTTTCCTCTATATGAGTTGTGATATCAATCGATGCTTCTTGATCCATTAATGAAAGCTCTTCTACAACGATTTCCGTTAATTCACTCATATTGATGCATTCAAATTGGAAAGTATTATGGTTTCCTTGGTCAACTCTTGCTAACAATAAGAGTTGGGATAGTAGCGCGGACATTTTACGTGATTGCTTTAAAATGACTTCTAACGATTCTTCCATTTCTTTCGGGTTATTCCTCTGTGATAAAGCGTATTCACATTGTGAAATAATAACAGATGTTGGTGTTCTTAATTCATGAGATGCGTCAGATGTAAATTGTTTTTCACTTTCGAACGATGTCTCCAATCGCTCAAACATTTTGTCAAAGGTTTGTGCTAAATGATACATTTCGTCCTTCGGTGAACCTTGTAAATGAATTCTCTTTGAAAGGTCTTTACCATCACTAATTTTACTGGCTGAATCACTCATTTGTTGCACAGGTCGAAACGCTCTTTGCGTAATAAAATATCCTCCCACTGCCGCAATGAGAATAAGTAATGGGAATGAGATGAGTGTTATGACGATAAGCGTATTCATCGTTGACGATAATTGGCTCATAGTCATTATTCCACGAATCCAGACTGGCTCATCGCCGCCTGTATTATGGAGAAAATCATATACAATCCATTCTTTATTACCGTCTTTAATGGTTTGTATTTCATCGGATTTCAGCGATATATTTTTATTAAAGCTTGTTGGACTATTACCTGCCAGCAGCTCACCTTGTTTATTATAAATGATGATATTTACTCCATCTTCTAAAGGTTCAAAATCATCGTCCATCTTTAATTGTCCATGCTTATATTCAATATCTTCTATGCTTTCTTTTACTGTGCTCTTCAATTGATCTTTCATATTAAAAAGCAAAACTTTATCTGAAGAAGTTAAAATAAAAGCTAACACGAGTGCCATAATAATTACAATTAGCCCTGTATACCACAGGGTTACTCTCATTTTTATTGATAGTCTTTTCATGATTCTACTCGCAATACGTAACCAGTTCCTCGTACTGTATGAATTAACTTCGTTTCAAACTGGCTATCAATTTTTTTACGAAGATAGCGGACGTAAACATCAATAATATTCGAGCCACCTTCATAGTCGTAATTCCACACATGTTGCTCAATTTTATCTCGTGTCAGCACAACTTCTTTATTACGAATCATATATTCTAAAATAGCAAATTCTTTACTGGAAAGAGTGATAACCTGGTCTCCTCTTGTTACTTTATGCATATTACAATCTACCACTAGGTCAGCGATTTCAAACACATTAGATGTGTTTCCTGTATTTCTTCGCATTAACACGCGAATTCTTGCTAACAGTTCGTCAAAAGCAAATGGTTTTACTAAATAATCGTCCGCACCTAAGTCGAGTCCTGTTACGCGATCGTCAATTGTATCTTTAGCTGTAAGAAGCAAGACAGGAGTTGTGTTATTGTCTGCGCGTAATTTTTGTAATACTTGCAAACCATTTATTCCGGGAATCATAATGTCAAGCACAATCAAATCGTAGGTAGCCATGTTTATATAATCCAAGGCATCTTCTCCATCCCCACATGCGTCGACACTATAATGTTCTGCATTTAATCGTTTTACTAATATATTTTGTAAGTCTTGTTCATCTTCGACAATAAGAACTCGCATTAACATTCTCCTTTTTTTCTTATTTATATGTATCACTATAATTCCAAAACATTAAAGAAAGATTAGAAACGATTTAATTATATCATTTTATCCAGTATTAACGGGCAGTAAGACTCCTCCTTCAAAATTCGGCGAATGCGAGGGAGTTAGGGGGAGTCGGGCTACCCGTAAAAGTCTTCACTTTATTTTTTTGTACATTAATCTTCCTTTAATGTTTGTTCAGTAATATAAAGGCAAGGATAAGGTGCACTTGTAAAGGGAGGAAAACAGAATGAAAAAGTGGATGTTAATTGGAGTAATGTCTTGTTTATTCTTAACAGCTTGTTCTACTCAAGCTGATAACAATACAGAAGTACAACAACAGAAAGTGAAAAATGATACATTGCAAAAAGAAAGTTCTCAATTACAACAAGAACCAATCAAAACACAAGCTGCTGCCAATGATACGAAGCAAATACAAGATTTCAAAAACGAAGTCGCAGCTATCGTTGAAAAGGCAAATAACACGAAACCAGTTGGAGCAAAAGAAGAAAACTTAAATACGTACTTAGCAACGAAAAAAGAAATTGATCAATTGGATGACAAGATAGATTTATCCGATAATCAGCTAGAAGCAGATTATCACGCTGGAACGATAACGATTGAACAATATAAAGCGCAAGAAAAAGAATACGATATACTGGAAGATCAATTAGAGCAAGCAGAAAATGCGCTTGAAGCAAGATTTGGAATAGATGATTAATCATGAAGGAGTGGATGAAAATGTTAAAACATAAAAAGAAAATAATAATAAGTGTAATTGCTATTTTAGTAAGTGGTATTGCGATTGTTGGTGGATATTATGGTATGGGTTACAATTATGCCAAAAAGAACGAAAACTACACAGAGAAACAAGTTCGTGAAATTGCTTTAGCTCATACAAATGGAGAAATTATGAATGTGAAAAAAGAATTCGAATTAGAAGATGACAAATTAGCACAATCTACATTTGAATATGAAGTGGAAATCAAAACACCTGATAATCTGTTAAATAGTTTAAAAGTTAGTGCTAGAACAGGTACAATAGAAATTAATAATGAAGATTGAAAAAATATCGACAAATAAAATATCGTATATTTGAAGAAATCCAATAAGCTGTCCATATGGGCAGCTTATTTACATAATTCTTGTTTTCGGTAGCGAAGAAAAAGACGATTCCCTAATTTCACAAGGGAATCGTCTTTTTTGTTCTATGGATCTATGCATTTTTTATCCCGCATTTAACGGGCAGTAAGACCCCCACCTCAAAATTCAGCGAAAGCAAAGAAGTTAGGTGGGAGATCAACTGCCCGTAAAAGCCCGATTGCTTCAACTAATAATCAGTGGGGGATGAACAAAACCTCCACTGATTAAAGGTTCACTTTATACTTTCCTATCCTGCTATGATTTTAGGTTTCTTGTCTGTTATTGGATTAACCGAAAAACTGTATAAAATCTTATATACTCTTAGCGTGTTTTTTTCCGAAATACTGACGGTACTCCATCGCTATCAAGGTAAGCTCATACAACGTCAATTATATTAGGGGATGTTTCAGTTCTCGTTTCTTTTTCATAAGCAGTAATTGCCGCATTTGAAACATAGTAGAAGAACAAAGTAGAATGGCAATCAATTGCCCATACAAATGGCATTCCAATCGTTCTCGTTTTATCTTTTTACAATGGTGAATATGAAATAATGACTTCCACTTATAAGAATGTGAAGAAGTGCTGATGCCGGTTGGAACTGTGGCAAAGGTTGAGGGTGGAATCTAAGGGAATATCAGAGATGTGCATGAAAGGTTATTAATCCATCTTCTATGAAATCGTGGGATTATATATGCACTTATTATCCTGGAGATTTAAAATAAAACCTACCTAATCATAGAAGTGATTTGAACGTAAGGAAATTGTAAGAAATGGATAAGGAAAAAGAAATTTTTATTGTATAGGATACAAATATAGAGAAGCGTAAAACAGGGGGGGGAAATAGGAGATATTTATACGAAAAACAAACTAGTAATAAGATCATTCTAAATGAAAAAGTAATTTATGGTACTAACATACGTGTGAAAAAGAGAGGAGTTATCCTTGGTTATGACAGAATGGTGCTTGTAAACACAAACAATATGAAGATGATCTCTGTGTAGTTAGTAAGAAAGAATATACAGCCGCTCATACTATATCAATAGAGGGGAAGAGCGTCTTATGAAAATATATAGTTAACTTCCATTTGCAGATTTGGGATTTTTCATTGCCGAAACTTCTTTATTATACCTAATACTAACCAAAATTATAAAAACAGGTTCCACTCAAAATATACTTAGTTCATTACAAATAAGTACTCAATGAGATCGTACTTCCATGAGATACATTGCAACTTGGATACCCCGGGATAATTGCTAAAACTTCCCGGAGTACAGAAACGTGGGGATATGCAGCTGGTGTAGCGGATATAAGAACTAAGAAATCGATAAAAACAGATTTTTACTTTCGTATTGGAAGTGTAACGACTTAAACAATTTTTTCTTATTTGCTTAGTGGCAAATTACTGAAAGAACAGCAAATAAAACAAATACTCGCTACAGTTCCTGCAGGAAAGGGAAGAATCAATGGATATGGTCTAGGAATCTATGAAATTTAACTTCCTAACGGTGTCCCGATATGGGGACATACAGGTGGTATTTCAGGATTTGATACTTTTGCTGGAGGGATACATGGAGGTAGGCATATGTTGATCGTCAATTTGAACAGTATGAGTAGAGCCGAGAATCCTGGTCTTTTTAAAAGTATTTTACTTGTTGAATTTAGACGGTAGGGATAAAGGCGGGATAGTAGTTTATGTGATGTTTGTAATTGAACAAATAAAAGATGAAATCGATCATTTATCTAAGGAGGAATTTTTCTTATGGAAAATAAATTATATGGGGTGTTAGCCGCTACCTTAGCTCTAACGATGAGCCTACCAACAGGAGCGATAGCGTCTTCTAGCAGTAAGACGGCGGTTGTAGCTAACCAAGAAGTTGCTAGCAAGGATTTGGAGAAGATTGCTGCAGAGAACGCTGCACTGCTCACGAAGTCCTATGAGACGACTAGCGTACAGTATGCGCTAATTGATAATGGTAAACTTATTTTGTCGGGGCAGACAGGTAAGAACGACATAGAAGGGAAAGAGCCACTAACCAAAGATACTCTATACGGAATTGGCTCAACCAGTAAAGTATATACGGCTGCGGCTGTTATGAAACTAGTAGACGAAGGAAAAGTTGATTTGGATGCTCCTGTTGCCCGCTATATTCCTGATTTCAAAATGAAAGATAAACGATATAAGCGTATTACACCGCGTATGCTGTTGAATCACTCCTCGGGTTTGCAAGGTTCGACGTTCAATAATGCATTTTTATTTAAAGATAATGATGCTTATGCTCATGATATCTTGTTGCAACAATTGTCCAACCAAAACTTGAAGGCAGACCCTGGTGCGTTCTCAGTATACTGTAATGACGGTTTTACAATGGCTGAGATCTTGGTAGAAAGAGTCAGTGGTATGAGTTTTACTGAATTTCTACATCAAAAGTTTACAGAGCCATTAAAACTGAATCATACGATAACATCGCAAGACAAATGGGAAGACGAAAAGCGGGCTGGACTGTATTCTCCGACATACCAGGGACAGCTTCCAAGTGAAATGGTGAATGTGATTGGTACGGGAGGAATCTCTTCTACTGCAGAAGATGTGGTGCGATTCTCACAAATATTTATGGGACAGGGAAAAGAAATTCTCTCTAATAAAGCAGTCAAGGCGATGGAACAAGAAGAATATAAAAAAGGAATGTGGCCGGGAGATAGCGGAAATGTGTTCAACTATGGTCTTGGCTGGGATAGTGTGAAACTATACCCATTCAGTGAATATGGGATAAAAGCGTTGACTAAGGGTGGGGATACGATACTGCAACATGCTACATTGGTCGTGCTTCCAGAACAGAAGATGGCAGCAGCTGTATTGTCCTCCGGCGGTTCCAGCATGACAAATCAACTGTTGGCAAACAAATTACTGCTAGCTAGGCTTAAAGAAAAAGGGACAATTAAGGAGATAAAACCAGATAAATCCTTCGGCAAGCCAGTCAAGGCTAAAGTGCCCCAAGACGTGGTAAAAAAAGCAGGATTTTATGGAAATAGCTACAGCCATTTCAAAATAGAAATTACGAAGAAGGGAGAACTGTTTTTACCAACTAAACCGGAAGAAAAATATGTATATACGGCGGATGGAAGCTTTATAAATGAGAAGGGTACTTCCAGGCTTAACTTTGTCACTGAGAAGAATGGAAAAGTTTATTTGAGAGAGAGCACATATGAATTATCACCGGGATTGGGGCAAAATGTGATGACTCACTATTTAGCCCAGAAATTAGAAAACAATGTGTTACCGAAGAAAACAGCTACTGCATGGGCGAAGCGTGAGGGTGGCAAGTTCTACCTCGTTAACGAAAAATTTAATTCTATGAACTATCTAGGACAACTAATGCCTCTTAACACACAAATTACGATCAAGGATGGGTATTGGGACGGCAAAAAAATTACAGGTCCGAATACGGCGACGCATCAAATTCAGATTCCTGTGATGAATGGGCGGGATACAAAGGAAGCCCATTTCTATACAGAGGATGGTACTGAATATATGGAGATGTCCAGCTTTTTATACGTCAGTGAATCTAACGTAAAATCCCTTGATACAGGTCAATTATCGAAAGTTACACTGCAAAAAAATGGGCATGCCAAATGGTTTACGATTCCGCAAGAGGCAGCAGGGAAAACGATGACTGTGGAGTTGCCATCAGGAAGTTCATTCGCGGTGTATGATGAGAATGGAGTATGCGTCAATTTTACCGTTGTGAGCGGCAATAACAAAGTGAAACTACCAGAGAACGGAACGGTTGTATTTGCTGGTGCACCGAACTCAGAATTTACAGTCGCATTGAACTAGCTACAACTCGGGGTAGACTTTAATAAAACAGTACGACATGGAAAAGATATTTTATTTGTATCTTAAGTATTCCCTTAAATGATAGTACACTTAAATTCTTAGCTTAATAGCAATGGAATCCCGCCCACATTTTAACGAAAATATATGCTAAGCAAATCCCAACATAAAGCGAGCCGAATTTTCTACTCTTAAGAAAAATTTCGGTTCGTTTTATGGTTTCATGACAAGTTGTTAACTGCCCATTAAAGTCCGATTGGTGAGGGCTAATAATCAGTGGGGGATGAAAAAACCCCCACTGATTAAAGTTTCACTTTATTAAACGAATTAAACCGCAAAAAACAAGAAGAATTCCTCCCTTTTTACTAGTACACTAAATCCTATAAAAGGGGGGAGATCATGAACAATAAAGCCATTGGATTATTTCAAGGAATTGCGTTATACATTTCAGCTATTCTAGGATCAGGTGTCCTTTTTTTATCGGGGGTAACGGCCTCAATAGCGGGCCCTGCATCTATTGTATCCTGGTTTATCGTTATTATAATTAGTTTTCCGCTTGCTTATTCCTTTGCTAGTTTAGCACGGATATATCCTGATTCCGGTGGAGCAGCAACCTTTGTTAGAAATTCTTTTGGATATCATCTTGGCAATATCGTTGGGTGGTTTTATTTTGTAACAGCAGCAGTTGGTCAAACGATTGTATCTTTAACTGGTGCTTTTTACGTCAGTCAGGCATTTGGATTTTCGCGTTTTGAAACAATTTTAATTGCCGTCTTTATTTTGGTAATTGCAGGTGTTTCCAATTATTACGGCGTAAATGTTAGTGGTAAAGTTGCATTGATTTTAAGTTCTTTATTACTGATTCTTTTAGCGTCAGCTGTATTTGTGGCGTTTCCAAGAATACAATGGGGAAATTTTACTCCCTTTGTTCCAAATGGATGGTTTTCTGTCGGGAACGCTATAACGGTTATCTTTTGGTCATTTTTCGGTTGGGAGGCGATTTGTAATTTGGCTGAGCACTTTAAAAGACCAGAAAAAGATATTGTCAAAGGAGCAGTTATTAGTGCAGTTGTCATTGGATTATTATTTTTAGCGCTAAGCCTTGTTACTATTGGAACGGCTACGTATGGCAATCAAGAAAGTAACCTGTCTCCTATTGGTGTTATAATGGGAGATACAGTAGGCGGAGGTGCCAAAGTCGTTACAGCTGTTTTAGCTTTAATTATTTGTACAGGGACAGCGAATGCTTTTGTAGCCAGCCTAACGCAATTAGGATATTCATTAAGCAGAGATGGTGCTTTCCCAAAATTTTTCTCAAGGCTGCATGCAACTACTCAAATTCCAAGACAGATGGTATTGTTTGTTATCTGTTTTTCGGTAGCAGGTGTGTTAGTGACAAAAGCTTTGTCACTAACGTTTGATGATATTTTGTTTATACCGACTTCTCTTGGGATTCTAGTTTATGTTCTTTCAATGGCAGCAGGCGTTAAATTATTTAGGAAGAACACACCGGCATGGTGGGCATCGTTAATCTCTTTCATTTTATGTTTGCTGGTGATTCCATTTTTTCAATTGTATATATTTGTTCCGTTAATTGTCGTGGCTATATATGCGAGTTACATGATTTTGAGTAATAAGATTTTCGCCTACAAGGGAGGTTTAAAATCTAATGAAGGATCAAAATAACCTTTCCAGAGATACCATGTGGAAAGCAACAGTATCATGTGATTCAGCGTATGACGGGATATTCTTTTACGCAGTCAAGACAACTGGAATTTTCTGTCGGCCTTCTTGCAAGTCTAAGGTTCCTAATTATGAAAATGTATCCTTTTTTTCAAATGCGCAAGAAGCTCAAAGGTCAGGATATCGCCCATGCAAAAGATGCCGATCAGATCTAAATATAAAAATATACGACCCGTTCGAATGTGTTTTGGAAGATACTATGCGATTAATAAAAAATAATTATGTTCAAAACATGTCTTTAAATGAAATTGCATCAAGGGTAGGAGTTAGTCGTTTTCATTTAAATCGGATTTTCAAAGAAAGAACAGGGTATACTCCTCGAATATATTTAGAAAGGATCAGAGTTAAGAAAGCAAAGGAACTCCTCTTGACAACGGTCTTTAATAGTACAGAGATTGGTTATCAAACAGGCTATCAAAGTGTATCTAGCTTTTATAATGCATTTAAAAGAAATACAGGATTTTCACCGAGTCAATTCCGTACTTTCCATAGTGGAAATACCGTAAACCAAGAACTTGACTGAATTCACGTTCTTTAACAAAAGATAGCATGAATTAATAAGAGTGCTTTGTACTCATCGTATTTTTCAATAAATCATTACTGATTGATTAAAAGTAAACAACTTTGTATTGAACAATAATAAGCCATTTTTTCTCTGTTTTAGAATTGTAAGCTTTTTAATTCAATCCTCAACAAACGGGCAAGATTATTGAACAAGTTTTATGAACTTTAGTGGTAGCATCATTAGTGAAATGCTTTATAACAACTAATTAAGGGGGGATAGAATATGAGAAATAACTTTCAAATCGTTGCGTTACAAGAGAAGGAGTTTAATAACCTATTTCTAATGAATGAAGAAGTATTAAAAAGTATCGGGGCAGTCAAAATAATAGCAAATAAAAATCCTGGATATCCTTGTAGGATAAGTTTGAAGGATGCTGAGGTAGGAGAAGAGGTAATCTTACTGAATTACCAATATCATAGTGTTAATTCGCCTTATAAAGCAAGTGGTCCTATATTTATACGAAAGGGAGCAACTACTGCTAAGCTAGATATAAATGAAATTCCGCGTATGTTACATCATAGGTATCTATCTGTACGCGGCTACAATACTGACTCAATGATTGTAGAAGCAAGGGTTACAGAAGGTGTAAATTTAAGAGAAAATATAGATGAAATTTTTGATAATAAAGAAGTAGAATATATTCACATTCTTAACGCTAAACCAGGATGCTATAACTGCCTTGTTAATAGAGTGTGAAAAAATTAAAAATGCAAACTTCTATTATCCTATAAGGGGTACCACCAATCGCTATTAGGCTACTTCAACAAACTCTCCCCTAAAATGAAAAAATGCGCTATTCTTTTTGTAGAATCATAAGAAAGGATGGCGTTTTTGTATGTCTATTTCTGTATCTGATGAATTACAACTATTTGCTCAAGAGGTTCAAAGTTTTTTATCGTTTTGAGGAAACTTTTTCTGTTAAGTCTATAGATTATAAAATAGAGTACTAAGCATCCGATTTGAAAGCAGATATCCTTCTTTTGGTCACCCAGATACAGGAGAATCATTCTGTTTTGCCGATCCAGATGAAAAGTTAGGTTATGCTTATGGGAAAAAATGGATTTTTATAGCCGATGGACGAAGAGAAATTACACTAAGAAAAGCCCTTATACAGTTGCCTCTGAAAAAATGAAACTACATAAATAGTTGGAAATATTTTTATGTTGTACGGTTTGGGGCTATGAATAGTGGAATACATATTAAGTATTCAACAGTTCAAATAAAACGAGACATCTTTTTATTTGAAGAAAAAAGATGTCTCGTTTTATGATAAAATTCACTTAGTGTATATTTTCGTTAAAATGTGGGTGGGACCCCATGCCCATCAAGCTAACCAAGTAAATTACTAGATAAGAAACGATCCTTGTTTCAAAACTAGCAATTGATAGAAAAG
>NZ_JBYTEA010000022.1:0-48408 GCF_058791995.1 Bacillus sp. EB106-04-02-XG92 | reverse complement strand
TTAGTTTGTCTAGCATCTAAAATAAAAATTGACGTTTCACGTTGTTTGTTTCGTTCAGTTTTCAAAGAACTTGTCTGTCGCTCGGAAGCGACTTTATCAATATAACATTTCGTTATATTTTCGTCAACAACTTTTTTCAATAAGTTGTTTTTCGTTTGTTTTGCTTGTTACCTTTCGTGGCAACGAATATAAATATACCAGTTTGATTATTAAAATGCAATAGTTTTTCTAATAAAATTTTTAACTTAGTAAAAAAGTATAAAAACAGCACATTTCTTCTATATAAGTATAATTTCTCGCACCACCAAACTCCACTACTCGTACTTAAATAAAAAAAGCTTTGGAGAAATCTCCAAAGCTTAGTCTTGTTTATGACGCATAGCAGGGAATAATAGTACATCACGAATAGATGGTGCATTCGTTAATAACATAACAAGACGATCAATACCAATTCCTAGTCCACCTGTTGGAGGCATACCGTACTCAAGAGCTTCGATATAATCGTCATCCATCATGTGCGCTTCGTCATTACCTTGTTCACGTTCTTTTAATTGCGCTTCAAAACGTTCTTTTTGATCGATTGGATCATTTAACTCAGTGAACGCATTTGCATGCTCACGTGCAACGATAAATAATTCGAAACGATCTGTGAATCGTGGATCTTCGTCATTCTTTTTCGCAAGTGGCGAAATTTCTACAGGATGACCGTAAATGAATGTTGGTTGGATTAATTTATCTTCTACTTTTTGTTCGAAGAATTCATTTATAATATGACCAACTTCCATTGTATCCTTAATATCTACATTATGTTCTTTCGCAAGTTCACGCGCTTCTTCTACACTCATCGGATTCCAGAAATCCGCTCCAGAATGTTCTTTAATTGCATCTACCATATGAAGACGTGTCCATTCTGGTTCTAGATTAATTTCATAATCACCATATTGGATTGTCGTTGTACCTAGTACTTGCTTCGCGATATGAGCAACCATATTTTCTGTTAGTTTCATAATATCTTTATAATCAGCATACGCTTCATATAATTCAATCATCGTAAATTCAGGGTTATGACGAGTTGATACACCCTCATTACGGAATACACGGCCGATTTCATAAACTTTTTCTAACCCACCCACGATAAGGCGTTTTAAATGAAGTTCAATCGCGATACGCATATATAATTCCATATCTAACGCATTATGATGCGTAATGAAAGGACGCGCAGAAGCTCCACCTGCAATTGCATGCATCATAGGTGTTTCCACTTCAAGATAACCGTTGTCATCTAAGTATCTTCTCATTTCACGAATGATCTTACTACGAGTAACGAATGTTTCACGGCTTTCCATACTTGTAATTAAGTCTAAGTAACGTTGACGGTAGCGCTGTTCAACATCTTTTAATCCATGATATTTATCCGGTAATGGACGAAGGGATTTCGTTAATAGCGTAAAGCCAGTTGCTTTCACTGAAAGTTCTCCAACGTTCGTTTTGAACACTTTACCTTCAATACCTACTAAGTCACCTAAATCTGCTGTTTTAAATAATTCGTACTCTTCATCTCCAACAGCATCTTTACGAACATAAATTTGAACTTGTCCATGTAAATCTTGAATATGCGCAAATCCAGCTTTTCCTTTACCACGCTTTGTCATAATACGACCAGCGATAGAAACAGAGATTTCTTTCTCTTCTAATTCTTCTTTAGAGAACTCTCCATATAAGCTTAATAAGTCATTTGTTGCATTTGTACGTTCAAATCGTTTACCGAACGGATCGATTCCTTGCTCACGTAAGTTATGTAGCTTTTCACGACGAACAAGCAATTGGTCGTTTAATTCTTCGTGGTTCATGTTATCCATGGTATTGATATCACTCCAGCTCTATTAATTTTTACAATATATACAGTATAGCATTTTCTACTCAACTAGAAAAACTGCCAGCGACTAACTGGCAGTTCTTCTTTCTTTCACGTAATTATAGGAAGTGTATAGAAGAATGTCAATCTTCCCTATCTATTATTAACCAACGTGAATTGTTTGTTGTTTCGCTTCTACTTCTTCTACAAATACACCTAATACATTCGCAAGGTCTTCACGCGTATTACAAGCATTTATACCATTACGTACATTTGCATTACCACGAATACCTTTTAAATACCAAGCTGCATGCTTTCTCATCTCTCTTACAGCGACACTTTCGTTCTTTAAATCGATTAGACGATCTAGATGCAACATACATACGTCAATTTTCTCACGTACTGTCGGTTCCGGCATTAATTCACCTGTCTCTAAATACTTTACCGTACGATAAATCATCCAAGGATCTCCAAGGGCAGAGCGACCAATCATAACGCCATCTACACCAATTTCATCAATCATGCGTTTTGCATCTTGTGGAGTTGCGACATCACCATTTCCGATAACCGGGATATTTACAGCTTGCTTTACTTGTTTAATAATATCCCAATCCGCTTTCCCCTCATACATTTGTACTCGTGTACGTCCATGAACTGCTACCGCTTGTCCGCCAGCACGCTCAACAGCTTTTGCATTCTCGATTGCGAAAATATGATCCTCATCCCAACCAATACGCATTTTAACTGTAACTGGTTTTTTTACAGCATCTACAACTGCTGCTACCATTTCATATATTTTATTTGGGTCTAGTAGCCACTTTGCTCCTGCATCACACTTAACAATTTTCGGTACCGGGCACCCCATATTTATATCAATGATGTCTGCTGTCGTATATTGATCTACATATTTCGCAGCATCTACAAGAGTTTCTTTCTCTCCACCAAAAATCTGTAAACTTAATGGCTTTTCTCTCTCATCAATATATAACATATCTAATGTTCTTTTATTATTCAGTAGTATTGCCTTATCACTTACCATTTCGGCACAAACTAGACCTGCACCAAATTCTTTTACTGTCAAACGGAATGCAGAGTTACACACTCCCGCCATCGGTGCTAATACAACTGGATTTTTCATCTCAATATTTGCGATTTTTAACACTCGATTTACTCCTTCCTTCCTGGTCACTTTGGCATTAACTCATCTATCGAGACCTTTAATGCTTTAGCAACTTCCACTACAAAATCTTGGGAAGGCGATCGATTCCCTCTCTCAACTTCACCTAAAACAGATACAGATACCCCTAATTCTTTCGCAAAACCTTCTTGCGTATAACCTTTTAGCTTTCGAAAAGCACGAATGCGTCTTCCCCATTTTTCTGCTTCCATACCGTTACTCCCTCTCGCCTTTTCATTTCTTCTACTTGTGAACGTGAAATGTTTTGTTTTATATCTTGATTAATCTCTAACAACGGAACGATAACAAAAGCTCTTTCGAACATCCGCGGATGCGGAACAATAAGATTCTCTGTTTCAATATTTTCTTGATTATATAGTAAAATGTCAAGGTCGATAGTCCTCGGACCCCACCTGATTTCCCTTTTTCTTCCTAGGTCATTTTCTACTTTTTGCGTGATTTTCAATAATTCTTGCGGTGATAAATTGGTAGAAATTTTTATAACTAGATTTAAAAAGGAATTTTGGTCAGTATAGCCAACTGGTTCCGTTTCATATACAGATGAAACATCCTCAACTTGGATATAAGGATTTTTATTTAGAAACTGAATCGCTTCAGTTAAATACGTATAACGCTCTCCAATATTTGAGCCTAGTGCAATGTACGCTATATTATTCATGGACGTTCTCTCGTAATTTCCACTGCTACAGCACGATAATGTCCCGGTATCGGCGGATCCGGTTTAATCACCTTTATTGTACATCTTGAAATACTCTCATATTGTTTCAATATATCTGCAGCAATATTTTCAGCAATGCTCTCTACAAGCTTATACGTTCTATCTTCAACAACTTTTCTACATAACTCAAAAAGCTCCCCATAATTGACAGAATGCTCTAAGTCATCACTTTCTCCTGCCTGCTTCAAATCCAATTCTACCGTTAAGTCCACTTTAAATCTCTGGCCCAATTTATTTTCCTCTGGGAATACACCATGATAACCGTAAAACTCCATATCATGAATATAAATTTTATCCAATTACTTTACCCCCTTACCAATCATCGCATCCATCATCTTAGCCATACGCGCCATTTCCTTCACATCATGAACACGAACAAACTCACAGCCCTTTTCAATACCGAGGCAAACGGTAGCTCCCGTTCCCTCAAGACGTTCCTCTACCGGTAAATCTAGTACATGCCCAATAAAGGATTTTTTTGAAGTACCTAAGAGAACAGGATAACCTAGTACGTTTAACTGTTCTAAATTACGCATCGCTTCTAAATTTTGTTCAGGCGTTTTAGCAAAACCGATACCTGGGTCTAAAATGATATTCTCATCTCGCACGCCAGCATCTTTAGCAATTTTAATACTGTCATATAAATCAGCAATCATATCAGCCATTAAATTGCGGTAATTCATGTTATCGCGATTATGCATTAAAATAATAGGTACATCGTAATGAGCTGCAACTTCAGCAATTTTCGGTTCCGCCTTAGCTCCCCAAACGTCATTAATAATATGAGCACCCGCTTCGATTGCTTGTTTTGCAACCTCAGCTTTATACGTATCGATAGAAATAGGTAATTTTACTTCTTTTGAAACAGCCTGAATCATTGGAACAACTCGTTTTATTTCTTCTTCCACTGATACTTTAGCAAAACCCGGACGAGTAGATTCACCGCCGATATCAATAATATGAGCACCTTCATCTCGCATTTCTTTCGCATGGCGCACTGCAGCCTCTACCTCGTTGTAACTCCCGCCATCAGAAAACGAATCTGGCGTTACATTTAAAATCCCCATAATTAACGTTTTTTCATTTAAGTTCAATGTATATTCGCCGCAGCGCAAATCATAATCCCACTTCAAACTACACATCTCCTCTTCGCAATTCATTTCTGCTCCACAATTTCTCTCTCTGCATTTCATAATGATTCATAAATCTTTTTGTAACCATCCCTACTTTACCCGGGAAATCTTGCTCCTCTATACGATTAAGCGGAACAATTTCTTGAATCGAGTTTGTTACGAAGACTTCATCAGCTGAAAGCAATTCATCTTTTGTAAAGAAACCTTCCTTCACTTCTATGCCTAGTTCTTCAGCAATCTTTATTATAAACGCACGAGTGATGCCATTTAAAATCCCTGTTTCGAGCGAGGGTGTATATAAAATATCATCCTTCACAAAAAAGAGATTCGAAACAATACCCTCTGCAACATAACCTGTTTCAGTAAGGAAAATACCTTCTTTATTCGCAACATTTCCAATTTCACGTTTTCCTAAAATGTTATTTAAATAATGATGAGACTTCAAGCGAGATGCACCCTCTGGTGTATTACGCACTTGTTTTAAAATAACCCCTTCTTTTTCCACTACATCTCCCGGGGCTGCTAAAGATTTTATAAAAACAATAATAGACGGCTCTTCATACATTTCTGTTTGCAATCCAATTTCATCTATACCCGCTGATACATTAAAACGGACATACGCATTCTCTAATTTATTCTTAACGAGTAAATTCTGCAAAATAAGCATTACTTCATCTTTCGTCATCACCCATTTAATTTGCAATGTATCCAGCGCATGCACTAAACGGTCATAATGATCATCCAATAAGAAAGGATGACCATTATAAATACGAAACGTCTCAAAAACTCCAAGACCATATAAATAACCATGGTCATACGGCGAAATTCTCGCTTCATTCGCTTCTACATACTGACCATTTACGTAAATTAACATGATGTCACACTTGGGCTGTATTTCCGAATGAAATTCTGCAATAACTCTTTCCCGTGAGAAGTCATAATAGATTCCGGATGGAACTGTACACCTTCAATCGGCAATGTTGTATGACGGAGCGCCATAATTTCCCCTTCTTCTGTCCAAGATGTTACCTCTAAGCATTCCGGTAACGTCTCTTTCTTAACGATAAGGGAATGATAGCGCGTCGCAGTAAATGGATTAGGAATATCCGAAAAAATTGTTTTTCCATCATGATGCATAGGCGAAGTTTTCCCATGCATTAATCGCTCGGCACGAACAACCTCTCCACCAAACACTTGCGCAATAGATTGATGCCCTAGACAAACCCCAAAAATCGGAATCTTTCCAGCAAAGTATCGAATAACTTCCATACTAATTCCCGCTTCATTCGGACTACATGGACCTGGCGAAATCATTAAAAAGTCTGGTTTCATATTCTCAATATCTGAAATAGTCACTTCATCGTTACGTTTAACAACGAGCTCTTGTCCAAGTTCTCCAAGAAACTGCACTAAATTAAATGTAAAAGAATCATAATTATCAATCATTAATATCATTTCTCTCACCTAACCGTTTCTTCGCTACGTTCTTTTGCACGCCATAAAGCAATCGCCTTTTTCAGCGACTCTTTATATTCATTTTCCGGATTTGAATCAATTACAATACCCGCTCCTGCTTGTACATGCGCTTTTCCATCTTTAGCAAGAAGTGTTCTAATTACAATATTCAATTCTGTATCTCCAGAATAACCGATCCATCCAATTGAACCTGTATAAATCCCTCGGCGAACAGGTTCTAATTCTTCAATAATTTCCATCGTACGTATTTTCGGAGCACCAGTAATTGTCCCCCCAGGGAATACAGCCTTCACTAAATCAAAAGCATCTTTATCTTCTTCTACCTCACCACGCACATTAGAAACAATATGCATAACATGTGAGTATTTCTCAATTACCATAAATTCATCTACTTCTACGGTACCATATTTACAAACGCGCCCTAAATCATTTCGTTCTAAATCTACAAGCATGACGTGCTCTGCTCTTTCTTTTTCGTTCTCAATTAATTCCCTTGCTAACGCTTCATCTTCTTGCGCATTTGAACCTCTAGATCTCGTTCCAGCAATTGGTCTTGTACTTACTTCGGTTCCTTGTTTCTTAATTAACAACTCTGGCGACCCACTAACAATTTGGAAATCCCCAAGCTCCAAGTAACCCATATATGGAGATGGATTAATTTCACGAAGACTTGTATAAATTTCTAGCGGGTGTGTTTGTAACGTTCTTTCTTGTCTCGTCGACAAGTTTACTTGGAACACATCACCAGCACCAATATATTCTTGAATACATTCAACTGCCTTCATAAAGCTTTCTTCAGTAAAAGCAACTGCTTCACTTTTATTTTCAGGGCACGCAAATGGTATAGTCACTTCCGGCGCTTCTGTCGCCCAAAGAATCTTCCACTCATTTAGTCGCTCTTGTGCCTCTTCATACTTATCTACATAATGTGTAATAATCCATAATACTTTTTCTTCTTGATCATACACAAATACATCGTCAAATAATAAAAAGAATATATCAGGTATATTAATGTCATCCTCTGCAAGAGAAGGAAGTTTTTCAATATAACGGATGCAATCATAACTAAAGTAACCAATTGCACCACCTTGAAATGGCGGGTACTCCGGATTATAGTCCGTTTTCCATCGCTCCATATATTCCTGCATTAAATCTAATGGATTTCCTTGCTTTATTGTTTCCTTACCACTTTCACTTATATGTAACGTTTCACCCTTCCCACGGATTACCGCTACTGGGTTCAACCCCACAATGTTATAACGACCGCCACGTCCACTCTCTAACAAAATATGTTGCGGTTTATCCTTAGAAAGAAACTTATATTGCTTAAAGAAATCTAACTGATATGGAATAGAAAGCGCTAAAGATTTTCTTCGTTGCATATCAACACCCCGTCTTCTTTTATCCCACCCTCTTAAAGTAGCCACTTCAAACTACACTTATTATGTATGCAGAAGGGTTATACCCGAAGGCTAGTGAAAATAAATTAATTATACTACATCTTATTTTACATGAAGTTTTCTAGTCATTCACTCTTTTCCTATTTCCAATCCAAAAAGAAAAAGCATCCTTTTTCAAGGATGCTTTTTCAATCACATATAATTAAGACTCAAATTGATAAAGTGGTGTACTTAAATAACGTTCACCGTTACTTGGGATAATAACAAGTACCTTTTTCCCTTTACCTAACTTTTTCGCAATTTCTGTTGCTGCATAAATAACTGCTCCAGAAGAGATACCGACTAAAATACCTTCTTCTTTCGCCACTCTTCTCGCGTAATCAAACGCTTGTTCTGTTTTCACTTGAACAATTTCATCGTATACTTCTACATCCAACGTCTCTGGGACGAATCCCGCTCCAATTCCTTGGATTTTATGTGGACCTGGTTTCCCACCAGATAGTACTGGTGAATCCGCAGGTTCTACTGCATAAATTTTAATATCTTTATACGCTTCCTTCAGTACTTCACCAGCACCAGTAATCGTACCACCTGTACCAATACCTGCAATAAATGCATCTAATTGATCACCCATTTGTTCAACAATTTCTGGACCTGTTGTTAAACGATGAATTTCTGGATTCGATTGGTTTTTGAATTGTTGTGGTATAAAGTAGCCATGCTCTTTTGCTAATTCAGTCGCTTGACGAATTGCTCCACCCATTCCTTCTGGTCCTGGAGTCAATACTAATTCTGCACCATAAGCACGTAATAGATTACGACGCTCAATACTCATTGTTTCTGGCATTACTAAAATCGCCTTATATCCTTTAGCAGCTGCTACCATCGCTAAACCAATTCCTGTGTTACCACTTGTTGGCTCAATGATTGTATCGCCTTCTTTTAATAATCCCTTTTTTTCAGCATCTTCAATCATAGCTAATGCAATACGATCTTTAACGCTGCTTCCTGGATTCATAAATTCTAATTTTAAGTATATATCTGCGCTGTCTGATTCTACGATGCGGTTCAACTTAACGATCGGCGTTTTCCCGATTAATTCTGAAACTGATTGTGCCACTCGCATTCCTGTCACTCCTAACACCGAGTATTTTTATTGGTTTTATCTATATTTAGATTTTGTCAGAAAATTCCCTGTTTGTCAATCCATTTAGGGGGTAAAACCTCTTAATTTCCTTATTACAAATTCTCAATTAAATTTGTAATATCTTCTTTAGAGAACTTGTATCTCTCATTACAGAAATGACAATGAACTTCCGTCTCTTCCTCTTCTTCACGAACTTGCTCTAACTCTGTTTTACCTAAACTAATCAACACACTCTCAATACGTTCACGTGAGCATGTACAATTAAATTGAACATCCATTGTTTCTAATACTTTTACTTTATCTTCTCCAAGAACTGCATACAGTAACTCTTCTGGAGAAAGCCCTTGTTCAATCAACGTTGATACAGGAGGAATCTTCTGCAAACGATCTTCAATGAACGAAATTGTTTCTTCCTGTGCACCTGGCATAATTTGAAGGATAAATCCACCTGCCGCTAATATGCTGTCGTCTCCATTTACAAGTACACCAACACCTACAGACGAAGGAGTCTGCTCAGAAACCGCAAAATAATACGTGAAGTCTTCTCCTAATTCTCCTGAAACAATTGGAGATTGACCAATAAACGGCTCGCGCATACCAATATCTTTAATTACTGTTACAAATCCTTCATTACCTACTGCTTGATATACACGCAATTTCCCTTGTTCCGTTCCTTCAAAGTCAACATGCGGATTCGTTACATAACCACGTACATCCCCATTTGCATGAGCATCTACTAAGATAGGACCAATAGGGCCATTACCTTCTACCTTAATCGTCAGCTTTTGGTCACCTTTTAACATTGCGCCCATCATTGTACCTGCAGTTAAAGAACGACCAAGTGCTGCTGAAGCTGTTCTCCATGTATCATGACGTCTTTGTGCCTCACTTACCGTGTTTGTAGTACGTACACTATATGCACGCACTTCTCCGTCAAACGCTAACGCTTTTACTAAATAATCTTTCATACTCATTTATTCACCTTTCTCATGCTGTAAATTTGCATTACGTTCGTATAACATATGCAAGCCTTTTAATGTTAAGAATGGATCTACAACATCAATTACATTCGATTCTTCTGAAATTAATTTCGCCAATCCACCTGTTGCAATAACTTTCGGTTCTTGTTTAGCTTCCTCTTTCATACGCTTAACAATACCTTCCACTTGTCCCACATAGCCGTAAAGAATACCAGATTGCATCGCACTTACCGTATTCTTTCCAACAACACTACTTGGTTTTGTAATTTCAATACGTGGAAGTTTTGCCGCTCTACTATATAAAGCCTCTGCTGAAATCATAATTCCCGGCGTAATAACGCCACCCATATAATGCTTTTCTTCGTTAATATAACAATATGTAGTAGCCGTACCGAAATCGACAATAATAAGTGGACTTCCATATAAGTGGATTCCTGCTACTGCATTTACAATTCGGTCCGCGCCTACTTCACGTGGATTTTCATATTTAATATTTAGCCCCGTTTTTATTCCAGGACCTACTACAAGCGGTTTAATTTTAAAATATTTTTCACACATGCGCTCTAAAGCAAACATAATTGGTGGTACGACTGAAGACACGATAATCCCTTTCACATCTTCAAACGAAAGACCCTCATGCTCAAGCAACTGTTTTACAAGCATTCCATACTCATCTTCTGTCTTATGACGATCTGTTTCCATGCGCCAATGTTGACGAAGTTCCCCCTCTTCAAACACGCCTAGTACAGCATTTGTGTTCCCTACATCCAATACAAAAATCATATTCTCACCACTTATCTTATTTAATCTATATTTGTGCAGTATGTATAAAACTTATAAAAACATCATATCACACATACTTATATAATCAGCTTTTCTATCCTCATCATTTTACAAAAAGATTACGCACTATTTCAATTTTTAATACCAGAATTATTTAATTTCTTTTTCTTCTTCATTTCGTTCCACAAATAAAAAAAGGAGTGACTATCGTCACTCCTTCATCTCTTACTTATCTTCTGATTCTTCATCGTCCTTCTTCATGTTAATGTTTACTTTCACATCAGCTGAAGATGTTGGACGTTCTGGCAATCTGCCGTAATCACATAAGTGATTGATTTGCTCTGCATCTAACGTTTCTACTTCAAGTAACGTTTTTGCAATAAGATCTAGTTTATCACGATTTTCAGTAAGAATGTCTTTTGCACGAGCATAACATTCTTTCATAATCGTTTGCATTTCCACATCGATTTCGTGTGCAATTGCATCACTGTAGTTTTGTTCTGAGTGGAAGTCTCTTCCTAAGAACACTTGACCACCTTGTGAACTACCAAATTGCATTGGTCCAAGCTTATCACTCATACCGAATTCCGTAACCATACGTCTTGCAATGCCAGTCGCACGTTGGAAGTCATTGTGAGCACCTGTACTCACTTCACCAAATACAATCTCCTCAGCTACTCGACCACCAAGTAAACCAGTGATTTTATCCAGTAACTCTGGTTTTGTCATGAAGTAACGATCTTCTTTCGGAAGCATTACTGCATATCCACCAGCTTGACCACGAGGGACAATTGTTACTTTATGAACGACATCAGCTTCATCAAGAACAACACCAATTACAGTGTGACCCGCTTCATGGAAAGCAACGATATTACGTTCTTTTTCAGAGATAACACGACTTTTCTTAGCCGGACCTGCAATAACACGATCCGTCGCTTCGTCAATGTCACTCATATCAATTTTCTTCTTATCTTGACGTGCAGCTACTAAAGCAGCTTCATTTAATAAGTTTTCAAGATCGGCACCAGAGAATCCTGGCGTACGAGTTGCAATTGCTCTTAAGTTGATATTCTCATCAAGCGGTTTATTACGAGCATGTACTTTCAGTACAGCTTCACGACCATTTACATCTGGACGATCTACTGTAATTTGACGGTCAAAACGACCTGGACGTAATAATGCTGGATCAAGAATATCAGGACGGTTTGTCGCAGCGATGATAATAATACCTTCGTTTGCACCGAATCCATCCATTTCAACAAGTAATTGGTTCAACGTTTGCTCACGCTCATCATGGCCACCACCAAGACCTGCGCCACGTTGACGACCTACTGCATCAATTTCATCAATGAAAATGATACAAGGAGCATTTTTCTTTGCATTTTCGAATAAATCACGTACACGTGATGCACCGACACCGACAAACATCTCTACGAAGTCAGAACCACTGATAGAGAAGAACGGAACGCCCGCCTCACCTGCAACAGCACGTGCTAATAAAGTTTTACCTGTACCTGGAGGTCCCACTAACAGAACACCCTTAGGAATACGGGCACCAACTTCAGCGAACTTGCGAGGATCTTTCAAGAATTCAACTACCTCAACAAGCTCTTGTTTCTCTTCATCCGCTCCAGCAACATCTCTGAAACGAACTTTTTTCTTTTCGTCATTATATAACTTCGCCTTACTTTTCCCGAAGTTCATAACACGGCTACCGCCGCCCTGAGCTTGGTTTAATAAGAAGAAGAATAAAATGAAGATAATGACAAACGGAATGATAGAAGTAAAGAATGTTACCCAAGCACTTGTTTCTTCTGCTGGTTGATACTTAACTTCAGCACCTTGCGCTTTTTCATTAATTTTCTTTTGTAATTCCTCAGTATTTGGTGCATAAGTAACAAATTGTTCTCCCTGGCTAGAGTTATTAAATTGTCCTTTTACTTCAAATACACCATTTTTCGGTTGAAGTTGCACATTACGCACTTCACCTTTTTCTAGTTTAGTAATGAATTTATCGTAGCTAACTGATGTCGTTTTTTGTGTCGAACCATTAAAATAGCTCACGATTCCAATTACTACTAGGAATATCAGTAAATAAAAGATGGTATTACGGAAGATACGATTCATTCCTAACCTCCTCTCACGGCATAAACACTATAGTAAATCGTAACATAGAAAAACTTTCCTATACAATTGTGACGCCTGTATTTAATTAATTTGAGTAAACGCTTGGTTTTAATACTCCTACATAAGGAAGATTACGGTACTGCTCTTTATAATCTAATCCATACCCTACAACAAATTCATGCGGTACAGTAAATCCAACATAATCCGCTTTCAAATCTACCTTACGGCCTGTTGGTTTATCTAATAACGTAACAATTTTTACAGACTTCGCTTTACGATATTTAAATAGGTCTACTAAGTAGCTTAGCGTAAGACCGCTATCAATAATATCTTCAACGATTAAAATATCGCGACCTTCTACAGAAGTATCAAGGTCTTTTAAAATTTTCACTTCGCCTGTTGAAACAGTTGAGTGACCGTAACTAGATACAGCCATAAAATCCATTTCAAGATATGTATCTGTTCTCTTTAATAAATCCGCCATGAATGGCATTGCACCCTTTAGTACACCGATCGCAAGAGGTACTGTGTTTTTATAATCCTCTGCAATAACCGCGCCTAATTCGAGCACCTTTTCTTGTATTTGTTCTTCAGAAATTAATACTTTTTCGATATCTTGATTCATCATTTCATTATCCTCCCGGAAGACTCCTTGCTTTTGTAGTGAATAATCATATATTTATCCTTCTTTGCTGTCTCTTTCGAGATAGCAAATGCAGATCGCTTCAACAAGGGTAACCAAATAATATTCCCACTTGCATCACAAACGACCGGCCATTCTTCTCTTTTTTCTCTTGGTACTTTCGCTTCGATAAAAATAGTTTTTATCTTTTTAGTGCCATTCATACCTTGTATTGACATGCGATCTCCATTTTCTCTAGAACGAATACGAAGTGGATATGATATATCATTATACTTAGCAACAAAAACTGTTTCATTCATGTTACTTGGTATATCTTCGCTCACCTCTGTTACAAGCTTATCCCCGTTCGATAGCGTAATTGTCCCGGGCACTGATAAATCTTGTAAAAAAGGAGAAACAATTTCTTGTTTAAATCCAAAGCTACACTCCTCGTATGCACGGACAATTTTTAAATCACCTGGGAAATCAAGTGAACCCGAAGGTTGTGTCCGCTTAAAAAACTCAATCACTTTGTCAATATGTATAGAGGAAAGAGAAGATGGAATCTTATATTCATAAAGATAGTTTAATATTAGTTGAATCCCTCTTCTTTGTAAAGGCATAGACATGGATTCAAAGGCAGGAATTGATAAGCTAATTTGTTTATCACTTTTTTTTGTAATTACTTTATTCATTTTCTCAAAAGCTAATTCCTGCAAATACGCCTCATCCTCTTGCATCTGCATGCTAAATTTTTGGAATTTCTCATGCACCTGTGAATTTTCTTCTTTCAAATGAGGGAGAACATATTTACGTAATCGATTCCTTGTATATACTTCCTTTTTATTACTTGGATCTATACGTGGAATTACTTTCAGCTTATGACAGTAATCAACAATTTCTTCCTTCGTTACTCCAAGTAACGGCCTAATTAAATACCCATTATGAAAAGGACGCTTCACTGCAATTCCTGCATATCCTTTCGGAGTACTCCCTCGTACAAGGCGCATTAAAATCGTCTCTACTTGATCATCACCATGATGTCCAAGGGCTACATATCTCGCATCATATTTCTTCATTATTCTTTCCAAAAATGCATATCTGCATTCTCTAGCAGCAACCTGTGCATTCATCCCGTATTGCTGTTGATATTGCGACACATTAATCCTTATTGTTTCGCAAATAACTCCCAGTCCTTTACAAAGTTCCTGCACAAACTGTAGGTCCTCATGAGATTCGTCACCTCTAAACATATGATCCACATGTGCCACTACAATTTTAAACTGTTTTGCTGCTCTTTTTTCTAACAAATAATATAAAAGAGCCAAAGAGTCAGGACCACCAGAAACCCCTACAACAATTGTTGAACATTCCTTTAATACATCATGCTGCTTTACAAAGTCATCTACCTTCTCAACAAATGTATCTTTCAACTTCGTAATCACCTTTCATTAAACAAGAACAGCAACGTTAGTTACCTTGTTTATAATGGTACAACTTTTACAAACATTGTGCAAAAAAAAGATATACAAAAATTGCATTTTTATCTTACATCATCCGTACATATTCAAAAAAATAATAACATTATCTTTTAAAACAAAAAACCTAGGCATTGACCTAGGTTTTTTGAAAGAAATATCACACTTAAAGTTTCACCTTATTGTGCCTGCATTCCTACAATTGGAATCGTAGCCCACTTCGGCATATTTTTCTTCACTTTCGCCACAACAATAGTCATATCATCATTTATATAACCATCACAAGAGCGAATCACCTCTTCCATAATGATATCAGCAATTTCTTGTGGGTCTTCAGTTTGTAACTCTTTAATTTTACGCTTCATCCATAGTTCATGATTTTCCACATGTTGCGCTCCCTCAAAAATTCCATCGCTCATCATAATAAGAATATCGCCCGTTTTTAATTGCTCACCCACTACATCAACTTCAACATCCTCAATAATTCCCATCGGTAAGTTACTTGCTTCAATTTTCAAAATATTATTTGCGCGTTTAACAAAACTCGGCGTCGATCCAATCTTTAAAAACTTCGCACTTGCATCCCTTAAATCTACCATAGCTAAATCTAACGTCGTAAACATCTCTTCTGTTGTTCTTAAAGAAAGAATAGAGTTAATAGATTTAATCGCTATTTCCTCATCAATGCCTGATTGAAGTATTTTTTGTAATAATTTCACCGTTTCTTTACTCTCCATATGAGCTCTTTGCCCATTTCCCATACCATCACTAATAGCAAGGGCATATTTACCGACACTTAAATCCATCATCGCATAAGAATCACCCGAAACAAACCCACCACCCTTTGCAGCTGTGGCTAAGCCCGTATCAAGAGAATACGTTTTCGCTGAACCAAATGATATTAAGCTATGGCCATTCGGATAAGAAGATTTTTCTTCATGTTTAACAACAATATTTTCCTTTAGAATATCAGAAAGCATCGGTGCGACTAACTTTTCACACTCTCCATGTTCATTAGATGCAACTGGAATCAACATTTCAATATCAATACTTCCTCTATCTAAACAATAAATATCAACGTGCTCTACTTCTACACCAAAATCACGAAATGCTTGCAGAATCTGTTCTTCCTGTACTTGATGATTTTCTCGTTCTCTTTGTATCTCCTTAGCAAAATCCTCCATAACTTTTGATACACCTAGCAGTTGCTCTGCTACTATTCTACGATTTTCTTTCATTTGTTTTCGTAATTTTTGTCCCTCATAAAAGTGATCTAATTCACCTGCTACTAAATCCGTCACTTTCTTCCCTCTCACACAATGCTTGTCCCATTCACGAACCAACTTCCGATTATGCTGCAAAGTCCCTTCTTCTGTTTCGCTCATTATTTGTTTCATATAATCGTACGTTTTATCGAAATTAACTACCCAGCATTGGTCCTTTTTAAAGCATGTTTGACATGTTTTTGCAGTAATTGTACTTAAGAACAAATCTGCCTCCGTCTCTTTATCTTCCTCCTCCACATATCCATATACAGAAAAGCTATTAGATAAAGCAGCAAATACATTGGCAAATTGGTTGATTTTATTCGCTGTAACATCACGCATTCTTCTTAAATACTGTTGTTGATCTTGCGAATGTTCCTGTGTGCCTGGCATAAATTTAGCAATACGATCCATAACGAGTTTCGGTGTTAATAAGAAGAAAGTAATCGCTACACCAGATTCAATTAAAGTTGTCACGATGTTTGTTTGCTTGTCTACATATAGCGTAATCAAGCTCGTCCCAATTAATAAACCTAAACTAACACCTAAACGCTTCCCTTCTTTTAGCAAACCACCAAGCAACCCAGAAAAAGCAAGTAGACTAAGTTGAGACAAACTGGAGACATTCGCTAAACTTAATATTAATCCAGTGACGACTCCCACTGTAGACCCTGTAGCAGCCCCCGCTATAAATGCAAACACGAGCACTAAATATCTAGTAAAAATATGTTGAATAGAAGCGTCATATACGAACCAATCTGTTGTACCTGTTAAAACAGATGCTAGTAATATAATTAAACAAACAATTTCTTCTGTCTCTAACGCTTGTTGTTTACCTTTTCGTTCTACTAAAAGTGGAACACTTTGTAAAAATATCATAGTTAATACGAAGCTAAGCCCTGCCTCAATCGTACTAACGAGTAAATCGTACATGGTGACAGTTTGTTGTGCAAAATATACAACAACTAAATGTGCGGTTAATGCGGAGATAAATACTTGGAATGGAACAAGTCCAACAGTTTTACGTGTAAACCGACTAAAGAAGATATTATAAATGAAGAAAGTAAAAATAGACGCAAAGGTAAAGAATAAATTATCTATCGAAACTGAAAGTGCGCCCCCCATTAAAGCCAAGAACGCGAGCGGCATTTTATCCCGCTTCATAACATAAACAGCAGCAAAAAACGGCAGTGCAAACGGTAAAATGTTTGTTAATATATATGCTCGTCCCAAAAGAAAACCAATAACAACAATAATAAATCCCCATCTAAAGAAAACTTGCTCAAACTTCATTCGCAACTTACTCGTCCACTTTACTCCTCCAAGCTGACCTTCATTCATTGCCAATGCACTTGTATTCATAGTATTCCTTCCTGCTTTAGGCATATTTTAACACCACCTGCATAGTTTAATTACTGTCATTATAAAAGATGATTATTGGGATTTTTGTCAAAACAACAGTTTTCACTTTTATAATCGTTCGACTTTTTATTCGAAATAACTCTACATATATACACAGTATGTAATTTATTTTTAATATTTTAATCGAACATTCAGAAAATATAGGGTGATTTTGTAGAAGTGTTGTATGTGTTAATTTATTTAATAAAAAAAGATCATGCAAATTTGCATGATCTTTTTAGTATGACCCGTACGGGATTCGAACCCGTGTTACCGCCGTGAAAGGGCGGTGTCTTAACCACTTGACCAACGGGCCGTTAAATTAAATATAGCGGCGGAGGGGATCGAACCCCCGACCTCACGGGTATGAACCGTACGCTCTAGCCAGCTGAGCTACACCGCCATGTCGTCTTATTTAACGGACAATTAGTATCTTACCTCAGATATAAATTAAAGTCAACACATCTTAAAAACTTTTTTAAAAATATATTTTCACATATAAAAAAGTACCCCGAGCAATCGCCCTGGGTACCTCTCTATATGCTAAGAATTAAACGTTGTTATTATCCGCGACGTGCGCCACGGCCACCACGTTTAGATTCAGTGTTACGCTTTAAAGAAGTTAAACGATCTTCGCTATCCTTTAAGAAACGAGCCATCTTTTGTTCGAATGTTTCTTTTGGAGCACGGTCGTTACCGCCACCACGGTTATCTCTGTTGAAAGAACGATTACGTTGTGGACGTCCAGAACGTTGTTGATCGCCACCGCGTTGGTATTCACCACGTGGACGATCTCCTTCTGTTTTTTCACGCTCTTTCGCTTTTTTAATAGATAGACCGATCTTGCCATCTTTTTCAACGTTAATAACTTTTACTTCTACTTGGTCGCCCACTTTTAAGTGATCGTTAATATCTTTCACATAATTATCAGCAACTTCACTAATATGAACAAGACCCGTTAAGCCTTCTGGCAGCTCCACAAAAGCCCCAAAATTTGTAATACCTGTTACTTTACCCTGTAACTTGCTGCCTACCTCGATTGACATAAAAAAAATGCTCCTCCTTAGTGGTTAAAAAGTCAAATTTTACTTTATTATATATAATCCTAAAATATAGTGTCAATAAGACATACTCTACTTAGAAACAGGAAAAATTATCTCCCCTTTTCCAGAGAAGAAATAATCCCTTCTAGCAATCTTTAATACGTACTCTTCATCATTTAACTTTTGAACTTCGTCTTTTAGACTCTTTTCTTTATTCGTTAATGAATCCAGTTCTTTTTTCATGTCCTTAACTTTTGCTTCTTTTGCTTTAATGGAACTGTTTTGTTGATAAAACGTTACACTAATACTCGCAATAATTGTAAAAGCAAAGACAAGAAAAACCGCTAAACGGCGATAAAGTCGCTTCCTGTTCTCATCCGTTTGTATTATATGCTCTTTAACAGGATTTGGACTCTGTTTTTCGATTGTTCTTTGTCTCAGTTCCCTCATTTCCGAGGTCCCCCTAACTTCTTTTTTATACGCTCCCATAATTGGAAGATATGTCCCTTCAATTTTGCTATATATTGCAGGAACCCTACATGTTTCATTATAAAAAGTTTAACACGATTAGGGAGAAGTTTCCATATGAGCGAAGCAATAAATCGAACAGGCCAGAAAAAAACTTTCCATATGAAAAGTAATATCCAAATCACCATTTTCCATAACACATGTCCAATTGAAAGCAGTATACGAAATAAGAATAATATAAATGCAATAAATAGCTGCGCTATAATAATAACAGGTTTTATCATGAGTAGCTTTATAATTTGAACAAAAAAGTGTGTTGTTTGCACAAAAATATAGATGAGAAAATTTAACAGTCTCATGTATAGTGCTTTCAATAAGCTTTGATATGCCGCAAAACCACATAATAATGATAAAAATACATATATACGTAGTTCAGCTTCATTTACAAGAAGCAATACGTAAAAGACGAATAATGCTTGGACAATCCAAAATAGTATATCATGTATAAATACAAGCCAACGTTTACGTTCCTTACGTTTTAAAAATCGTTGGTATGTATCTAAAGACGCCCCAATCCAAGCACCCATTCCGATCATTGAGAGCATCGTATACAACTGAATTGTTAAACTCATTTAAACAACTTACTAAAGAATCCTTTAGTTTTCTCCCCTTGATTCTCATCAATATACAGCATCTCATGAACTTTCCCTTTAATCGATACAATACCTTTTTCTACATCTAAATTTTTCATTTGCAAATTTTGACCACGAATTGTTAAAAAGCCCATTACGGTCTCAAGTAAAAACTCTTCGCTATCAAAACTCTCTACCTGCTTTACACCGGTAATATCAATTACACGCCTGCCACGCATAATAATATCATGCTCTACAGAAACATTTTGTTGATTAGAAGACATAGGTGAGTAGCCATTATTCACGTAAATCCCCCCATACATTTATACTAGCTAATAATAATGTATGAAGAGATAATCGATTTTAGAACAAGCCTTCTTCGGCCTTTACTTTTTCTTCGCGAACTAAGCTATACATATTTGCTGCATCTTCTTTTTTAGTTGTTTCTTTCAATTCGTTTATTTTTACAGTTACTATTTTTTGACCAAAACGAATTGTTAATTCATCAGCTACTTTCACATCAGAACTCGCTTTCGCCACTTGACCATTAATGGATATTCTTCCTTGATCAGCTACTTCTTTTGCTAATGTTCTTCTTTTAATTAAACGTGATACTTTTAAAAACTTATCTAGACGCATATTAAATCCCCCTATTAACGCTCTGTTTGTTTTGCCTCTTCCCATAAAACATCCAACTGCTCTAATGATAAATCTTGCATCTCTTTATTCATTTCAGCTACCTTTGCTTCCATGTATAAGAAACGACCGACGAATTTCTCATTCGTTGAATGTAACGCCTCTTCTGGATCTATTTTATAATGACGAGCTATATTAACAAATGCAAATAATAAATCGCCAAATTCACTTAACATCTTCGCCTCATCCATGTTTGTAACTTCTTGTTGGAATTCTTGCCATTCTTCTAAAGCTTTCTCTATCATCGGTTGTACATCAACCCAATCAAAACCAACCTTGCCAGCTTTTTTCTGGATTTCATAAGCACGTAGTAACTGTGGCAAACTTTTTGGAACTCCATCTAAAACAGATTCTTTCACGAATCCTTTTTCTTGTTTTTTAATTTCTTCCCAATTGGCAATTACTTCATCGGCATTATCTACATCTGTATTCCCAAATACATGCGGGTGGCGACGAACCATTTTCTCAGATAAAGTTCGAATAATATCGTCTATAGAGAACCAACCTTCATCTTCTCCGATTTGGGCATGCAGCATAACTTGTAATAATACATCACCCAGTTCTTCTACTAAGTGATCATCATCCTCTTCATCAATTGCTTCCAATACTTCATAAGCTTCCTCAATTAAATACTTCTTTAAAGATTGATGTGTTTGCTTTTTATCCCACGGGCAACCATTCGGTCCACGAAGGTCTGCAATAATTTCTCTAAGCACATCAAACTGTTGATACAAGGACGCACGTTCCTGAACTGGTGGTACATACACACTCGTTAAGTTATTCAATTCCGTTTCATGATCTAACATGTACAACGGTACCTTTTTAACTTGTTCAAATGAAGTTCCCGCAGCTGTTACGATATACACTTCATAATCATCTGGTAGCATCTCCATTAATGTTAATTTCACATCAGATGCAACGAATGCGTCATATACTTGGCAAAAGATTAAATGTTGACGTAATTCTAATTGTCCTCTTTCAAATGATGTGGCGTCAATTAATTGAAATCCTTCAATCGGATCAATCTTTAGACTGGCAAACATAGGATCAAGGAAACTTTGTCCACCTTCAATTCGCACCTCAATATTCGCTACTTCACCTTTTTCCAACAGTAGCTGAACCGTTCTTTCTGCTACAAGCGGATGCCCCGGAACAGCATAGATGATTTCTGTGCCTTCAGCTTTTTCTATCAATGTATTCGCAATTGTTTCATATACAATTTCAAATGTATCATGCGCTTCATATACATTGTCAAAGGCAGTATATTGTATACCTTCTTTCTCCAACTCTTCTATAACGGGATGTTCCTTCGTTCTAACAAACATGTGATCTGCTTCTTTTATTTTCCGATATACACCCATCGTTAACTGATCTAATTCACCAGCACCTAATCCTAAAATAGTAATAATTCCACTCACAACCTGCCACCTCTATCCACTCTTCTTCAATGAACCTTCTTTTTTCTCTTTTTTCATAACGGTTCCTATTTCCGCTTTTGTAAATACACGTAATTTTAAAATTAAAAACATATATGCTAATCCGCCGATAGCTACACCTAACAACGCCTCAAGTGTCGCGATCCCTCTATGTTCCGTATCAATTACTAACCCAGACATTTGCAATACACCCATAAACATTATTAATACAAATCCCATACCGATACCACTAATAACTACACCTAACATATTACGCTTATCGATAAGCGATTCGGATACAGATCGCATAAGTAATGCACTATTTAGCATAGAAATTACAATTAACGCAACTAGAGTTGCAATTGCAGCTCCCTTCACACCAAAATACGGCATTAATATATAATTTAAAGCTAACTTTAAACAACCCCCAAATATAACGAATATTGCTGGCTTTAATGTTTGTCCTAACCCTTGCAAAATAGAAGCAGTTGTAATCGACAATGAACTAAATAAAATAGATAAAGATAAAACGGATAAAACATCTGACCCATCACTATTTTCAAACAGCATAATATTCGTAGGTCGAATAATACAAGTTAATCCAATGGCTGCTGCAAATCCAATAACAAATGTTATTTTCATTGCTAACTTTACCTTTTCTTGAATAAAGGTAAGATCTCCTCTTTCCTTCGCCGCTGTAATAATTGGAATAAGCGACAACGAGAAAGAAGTTGTCACGACAGTACCTAATTGCATAAGCGGGATACTTCTGTCATACACACCTTTTAACACCTTTGCGTTCTCAGCTTGCTCTCCTGCCCCAATGAGTAAAGAATAGAAAGAAACTGAATCAGCCATTTGTATAAAAATAAGTACTAAGTTACTAACACAAATCGCCAATCCTTGCCAAAACAGAATTTTAATGATTTTCTTTTTCCCTCTAATTCTCTTTACATTTTTGAAGAATATAGAACGAAAATCATGACGCATATAAAGTACAAGTACGATAATCCCAATCAGTCCGCCTGCAATTGAACCTAACATAGCACCTGCACCAACTGTATATAAATCAAATCCGTGAGCAATTAGGAATAAGGATAAAAATACAATAATAGAAACACGAATCGTTTGTTCTATTACTTGCGAAACAGCTGTAGGCATCATATTATTGAATCCTTGAAAATATCCCCTTGCCACAGATAAAAACGGCATCAATAGGAATGAAAAGGAAATAACACGCAATAGCTTATCTAAATATATATCGCCCATAGCTGTTGCAATTGCTTCGGCACCAAAGAACAATGTAAAGAACCCTATGAAACCAATCCCTAATAAAAACCAAAAAGATACACAAATAATTTCTTCTGCTTCTTGCTTTTTCCCTCGTTCTAATCGTTCCGCAACCATTTTTGAAATTATAATGGGGAACCCATAAGTAGCTAAAATTAAACAAAATCCATAAAACGGATATATTTGTTGATAAATATAAAAACCAATGTCACCCGCTATATTTTGATATGGAATACGGTAAAAGGCGCTTAATACCTTTGTAACAAAACTTGCGATTGTTAATATAATAGCTCCACGCCAAAAGGCTTGATACTTCTTCGATTCCATACAAGAAAACTCCTTTTTCTATTCTCACCCCTCGTATTATATCATAAAGAAAAGGACAAGCTTCCTTACCTACAGGAGTAATCATACGTTCGTGCAACGCTAGAAATGTTCAACGAAAAAAGGTAGCAAAGCGCTACCTTCATTCAATATACATATATCTCCAAATAATTGATTTCTCAAGAAGAAATATCATAATTAGGAAAGATTGCTACTTCTAAAATTATAAATCCTTACTGTTCCATTTGTTTCGCTAAGAAACTTGCAGCAGTATTAACTGCTTTATGCTCAATTTCACTTATAATAGCTTCTTTCGAAAAGATAATAACAGCTCCAATTGGGTCTCCATTTGCAACAATTGGTCCAACTGTATAAGAATGAACCTTTTCTGTTACACCATCGATAATGGAAATTTCACTTTCGTCCGTCATAATAACAGACTTTCTTTCTTCCATCGTTTTTTCAATTAGATCGCCAACGCTTTTATTTAAGTATTCTTTTTTTGATACACCTGATACTGCGATAATAGAATCTCGATCGCATACAAGTACATTATGTCCCAAGCTATCATATAAAGCATCTGCATATTCTTTTGCAAAATCACCTAATTCGCTAATTGGAGAGTATTTCTTTAAAATTACTTCTCCATCGCGATCAACAAATATTTCTAGTGGGTCCCCTTCTCGAATACGTAAAGTTCTACGAATTTCCTTCGGGATTACTACCCTACCTAAATCATCAATTCGACGTACGATTCCAGTTGCTTTCATTCTAATGCTGCCTCACTTTCTGCTGATGATCAAAGTGGTGAATTTACCTGTTCATGTAAAAATCACCAACTGTTAGACATAGTATTTTACACATTAGTTCTTCTATGCACGTCGAATTGTATTTTTTTATCTAATATTAGGCATTTATGACTTCTTTTTTTACTTCTGGCAAGCCTTTTAATAAATTTTCAGCAATTGTTAACCACTTCGATGTCTCTAAGCCATTTGTTTTCATGACGATTTTCAATTGTGATCCTTCCATTCCTAGACCGATCATACGTCCAAAACTATTTCCGAGCATGAATAATTTTCCGCCATCAATATTTTGACTCGCTTGTTCTGAAAACAGAATTGTTACTTCAAATTTATTTTGCTTAATTAATTCAATTTGTTCTTTCATTGCCAATACTTTAATATTTGCAATTTGCAATAAGTAACCAACTTCTTGCGGGTAATCACCAAATCTATCTATCATCTCTTCCTGCAACTCTTCAATATCTTCAATTGCAGAAACACCTCTAAATTGTTTATACATCATAATTTTTTGTTTACTATCTGAAATATAAGCATCTGGTAAATATGCATCGACTTCTAAATCAATTTCAACATTAACGGTATTTTCAACTCCGTCTGTTCCTCTGCGTTGTTCAATTGCATCTTTTAACATTTGAGAATACAAATCAAATCCGACAGAATCAATAAATCCATGTTGTTCGGCCCCTAATAAGTTACCTGCACCACGAATTGATAAGTCTCGCATTGCAATTTTGAAACCGGATCCTAGCTCTGTGAACTCTTTAATGGCTTGCAGACGCTTCTCCGCAACTTCCGATAACACTTTATCTCGTTTGTATGCAAAGTATGCATACGCAACACGGTTAGAACGTCCAACACGTCCACGAAGCTGATACAACTGCGATAATCCCATACGATCTGCATCAAATACAATTAACGTATTTACATTCGGAATATCTACACCTGTCTCAATAATCGTTGTACTTACAAGAACATCATGCTGCCCTTCTAAAAACGATAGCATAACAGACTCTAATTCACTCTCATTCATTTTCCCATGTGCATACGTTACACGCGCATCTGGAACTAACATCGAAATTTCATCTGCTTTTCGTTCAATATCCTCTACACGATTGTATAGGAAGTAAACTTGACCACCTCTTGCGAGCTCTCGTTCTATCGCTTCTCGCATTAATGCTGGATTATACTCTACTACATACGTTTGAACTGGGAAACGATTTTCCGGCGGTGTCTCAATAACAGATAAATCACGCACACCAAGCATAGACATATGGAGCGTACGTGGGATCGGAGTTGCCGTTAATGTTAATACGTCAACATTCGCTTTTAATTGTTTAATTTTTTCTTTATGCGTTACACCAAATCTTTGTTCTTCATCAATAATAAGAAGACCTAAATCTTTATAAGTAACATCTTTAGATAAAATACGATGCGTTCCGATTACAATATCTACCGTGCCATCTTTTAAGCCCTTAATCGTTTCATTTTGCTGTTTTCTCGTACGGAATCTACTTAACAATCCTATATTGATTGGATAATCTTGAAAACGCTCTCGAATTGTTTCATAGTGTTGTTGTGCAAGGATCGTCGTCGGCACTAAAATTGCAACTTGTTTTTCATCCATAATTGCCTTAAACGCCGCACGAATAGCCACTTCCGTCTTGCCATATCCTACATCACCACAAAGAAGCCTATCCATTGGACGCCCGCGTTCCATATCCTTTTTAATCTCTTCAATAGAACGTAATTGATCCTCTGTCTCTTGATACGGGAAAGAAGACTCAAATTCTTGTTGTTCTGCCGTATCTGGCGTATATGCATAACCCTTTGAAGCTTCGCGCTCGGCATATAGTTTAATTAGGTCATCCGCAATATCTTGTACAGATTTTTCAACCTTCGTTTTGACCTTCTTCCAATCATTTCCGCCCAGTTTATAAACTTTCGGATCCTTTCCTTCAGATCCTACATATTTTTGCACTTGATCAATTTGTTCAATTGGAACGTATAACTTATCATTGCCTTGGTATTTAATATTTAAATAATCTTTATGAACACCATTAATCTCTAATGTCTCGATACCTAAAAATTTACCTATACCATGATTTACATGGACTACATAATCCCCAACTTTTAATTCCGAATAACTTTTAATACGTTCAGCATTAGATAACTTTTGCTTACGTTGTGATTTTTTAACTTTCTTATGAAAAAGCTCTTTTTCAGTAATGACAACAAGTTTTTGCATCGGCATTTCAAATCCTGCATGTAAATCACCTACAGCAATTTGTAACCTTCCAGGCAATAATATATCTGTGCCTTCTACAATATCTGCCTCAATATCATAATCACTTAAAATATGTTGTAGTTTTTTTACACGTTCATCATCTGTGCCGAGCACAACCGTCGTAAAATGCCCTTCGTTCCATCTATCAATTTCAGTTTTCAACAACTGCATCTGCCCATGGAAATCTTGCATCGTTTTACATGTTACATTCACAATATTTTGCGGATGTGTATGTGCTATATGACGTAAGAATAACGTTAAATATACAAAGCTTCTTTTTTTATGATGAAGAAATTCTTCAAACGAATGGGAGAAAGATAAATCTTGAATAATCGTTCCCTCACCAAGAAGTGATATATACCATTCCGCTTCTTCCGTTTCAAGATGTGATGCTGTTTCTTGAATACGGGAAATCTCATCTAAAATTACAACACCATCTTCTGGTAAATAATCTATCAGACTAGCAGGTTCGTTATAGAAAATAGATAAATATTTAAACATCTGTTCTATACTTTGCCCGTTTTTTAACATCTCAATTTCATGACTTACCGTTTCAAGCACTGTAGTCTTTAATTTATCATCGGAAAGTTTTTGCATCGTCTTAGTTAAGCCTTCCTCAAGATGCTTAATTCCCGATTTCAATTCTTCCTGTGAAAATAAAAACTCCGTTGCTGGACCAAATCTAACACTTTCTTTTTTATCTTGAGAGCGCTGTTCATCCACATCAAATAATCGAATAGAATCGACTTCTGTGTCGAAGAATTCAATACGAACTGGCAACTCTTCGGTTAGTGGATAAATATCTAATATCCCCCCGCGCAAACTAAATTCCCCAGGAGCTTCTACCATCGACTTACGTTCATAGCCAATATGATGTAAAGTATGCAAGAATGTATCTAAATCAATCTCTTGCCCTAGACTGATTTCGATTTGCCTTTGCTTCCACAATTCTTTCATTGGTAAAAATCTGCGTAACCCCGCAACTGGTGCTACAATAATCCCATTCTCTCCTGCAGCTAAACGATTTAATACTTCAATGCGTTGCGCCTTCAATTCTGGGCTTGCAACACCAAGCTCTGATGCTATCAATTCATTTACTGGGTATAGCCACACATCTTTTTCACCAAGTAACGCCACTAAATCTTCATGTACTTTTTGTGCTTGATATAAATTATGCGTCACAATAAGTTGTGATTTTTTTGTTTTTTTATATAAGGCCGCCATTAATAACGAACGAGAAGAGGTTGCCATACCTGATACAAGTTGTTCTTTTAAACCATCTTCTAATCCATTAATAACCGATTGGATCTCTTCATTTTTATAAAATTGCTCTAATAAACCTATCATTTTCAAAACCCCTCTCAACATAAAGAGCAAGCCACTATATTTTATGCAAATATTTCGGAAAAAGAAAACAGAAAAATGCTTTGGACATGCCAAAGCGACAACATTTTATTGCAGAAATTTTTCATATTCATAATACTCAGGATAAGATGAGAGCGTTTCTTGACACGATTCACAAATCGTTTGTATATATATATTTCCATTCTCATGAAAATGAATCATCTCTACTACTTCCTGCTCTGTTAGTTGAATTAAAACGTCGCTATACACTTTTTCTGCAGTAACGGAGCCTACATTGCTCCCGCAATGTCTGCAATAATAATACCCTTCCATACTAGCCTCCTAAAAAATCCAATTACTTCTAGTATGGGTAAAAATAAAGCAAAATATTCTCAATCATATTCTTAACTATTAAAAGTATTCATGATTTGAAGAAAAGGTTTATTTAACCATTCTTCACATGCATCCGCTGCTTTTTCAATAGAATGATTTACCTCAGGAATTTCTTCTGATGTAAAACGTCCTAATACATAATCCACTACCTTCATTCCATTTTTCGGACGATCAATTCCCATGCGGATACGTTGAAACTCTTGTGTTCCTAAATGTGAAATTGTTGATTTCACACCATTATGTCCACCAGCACTACCTTTCATACGAAGGCGTAATTTACCTACTGGGATGTCTAAATCATCGTACAGAACAACGAAGTCCTCTACATCAATTTTGTAGTAATCCATAAGCGGACGAATGCTTTCCCCAGATAAATTCATATATGTAAGTGGCTTTAATAAGATTACTTTTTCCCCATTAACAAATCCTGCACCAAATACACCTTTAAATTTTTGTTCGTTTAAAGAAATATTCCAACGCTTTGCAAGTTCATCAATTGCCATAAATCCAATATTATGCCTTGTTAATTCATATTCTCTACCCGGGTTCCCAAGTCCTACTATCAATTTCATTCTTGTACCACTACTTTCTTTTTTCGATACGAAAAGACGTAACCAATCTTGGTTACGTCTCATTCTATCCAATTAATTGAATAATACACTTACAGATTCTTCTTCGTATACACGAATGATTGCTTCTCCGATTAGTGGAGCAACTGAAAGTTCATGTACTTTGTCGATCTTCTTCTCTTCTGGTAATACGATAGAGTTCGTTACAACTAACTCTTTAATATTTGAATTTTGGATACGCTCAATTGCTGGACCAGATAATACTGGGTGTGTACAGCAAGCATATACTTCAGAAGCACCGTTCTCAACAAGAGCGTTTGCTGCTAATGTAATTGTACCAGCTGTATCAATGATGTCATCAATTAAAATTGCTGTCTTACCTTCAATATTACCGATAATGTTCATTACCTCTGATACGTTCGGACGAGGACGACGCTTATCAATAATAGCGATTGGTGCTTTTAGGCGGTCTGCCATTTTTCTAGCACGAGTTACTCCACCGTGGTCAGGTGATACGATTACGATATCTTTAAGACCTTTTGTTTCAAAGTAATCTGAAAGAATCGGTACACCCATTAGATGGTCGATTGGGATATCAAAGAACCCTTGAATTTGTGGAGCATGTAAATCTAGAGTGATTACACGAGTTGCACCTGCTGTTTCAAGCAAGTTTGCTACAAGTTTCGATGTAATTGGTTCACGAGAACGCGCTTTACGGTCTTGACGCGCATAACCATAGTAAGGAATAACAATATTAATTGTTTTTGCAGATGCACGTTTTAATGCATCGATCATAATAAGTAATTCCATGATATGTTCGTTTACTGGGAAGCTTGTAGATTGAATAATGAATACATCGCAACCACGGATACTTTCTTCAATGTTAATTTGAACTTCTCCATCACTAAAACGATCAACAGAACATTTTCCTAGTCCTACTCCAATGTGCTTTGCAATTTGCTCAGCAAGTTCCTTATTAGAGTTTAAAGAGAATACTTTCAAATTAGAATTTAGATATTGAGTCGACATCTAGATTAACCCTCCACATTATGATTTTTTCTTATTCAGCAATTGATCAACATAGTCTTCTTTGTTAACTTGACGTGCACGTGCTACAGATAATGCTTTTGATGGAACATTCTCTGTAATTGTAGAGCCTGCTGCCACATAAGCACCATCTTCAACTGTTACAGGAGCAACAAGGTTTGAATTACATCCAATAAATACCCCGTTACCAATCACAGTTTTGAATTTATTCTTACCGTCATAGTTCACCGTAATTGAACCACAACCAAGATTCACGTCTTCTCCAACTTGTGCATCCCCGATATAACTTAAGTGTGAAGCTTTACTTCTATTACCAAAAACAGTTTTTTTAATTTCCACGAAGTTTCCAACGCGTACTTCATCTCCAATAACTGAATCTGGGCGAATATGTGCAAATGGACCAACCGATACTTCTGTACCAAGTTTACTATCATGTACAGTAGATTGACGAATTGTCGTACGATCTCCAATTTCACTATCGCGAATTACTGTATGCGGCCCAATTTCACAATCAGAACCAATTACAGTGTTTCCCTCAATAATTGTTCCTGGATGAAGAACTGTATCACTACCGATAATTGCATCAGCAGAAATATACGTGTTACTTGGATCAATAATTGTAACACCATTTACCATGTTCTTTCGGTTGATACGGTTTTTCATAATAATTTCCGCTTGCGATAGAGCGACTCTGTCGTTAACACCTAACGTTTCATCGAAGTGCTCTGTTTGATAAGCCGATACAATATGACCTTCATTTTTTAAAATCTCAATAACATCTGGCAGGTAATATTCACCTTGTACGTTATCATTTGAAACTTTAGAAAGTGAAGCGAATAAAGCTTTATTATCAAAACAATACGTACCTGTATTGATTTCTTTAATAGCTAATTCTTTCTCATTTGCATCCTTATGCTCAACAATCTTTTCAACATGACCATTCTCATTACGAACGATACGACCATATCCAGCAGGTTCTTCTATGTAAGCTGTTAGCACCGTTGCCATTGCCCCTGCTTCTTTATGTTGCTGAAGCAATGCTTCCATCGTTTCAGCAGTTATTAGCGGTGTATCGCCACAAATAACTAAAGTTGTTCCTTCTTCATTTGCAAGTACACTTGCAGCTTGATCTACAGCATGTGCTGTACCAAGTTGTTCTGCTTGTAATGCAAACTCACTTACGTTTCCTAGCTGTTCTTGTACCATTTCAGCACCATGTCCTACGACTGTTACAAGTTTCTGCAATCCTAATTGAGATACTTGATCGACAACATGTTGTACCATAGGTTTTCCACATACAGGATGAAGCACTTTGTATAGCTTAGACTTCATACGCGTGCCTTTACCTGCAGCTAGAATCACTGCAAATCTGTTTGACATATAGACCCTCCATCGCAACCTATTTATCCATTAACGATATTATCCTAAATCATCATATATTTCAAGAAACACATTTTAACTATTAAATTTTACCATAATTCTTATAAGATGTTTTACTCTTTAGTATCTTTTTTAAGAAATAAGCTATACTATTTAAAATCATTTTGAAAAAATTAGAAGTTCCCCTCTTTCTTTTATTCAATTTAGAATTTTCTAAACAGAATATATGTATAAACACAAAAAAACAAACCCCTGTAAATGCTTACAGGAGTTTGTTGCAAAATTATAGGGCTTTCTCTAAAAAGCCCTTTTCATTCGAATTTTACGAAGCACCCGCTTCTTCAAACTCAACCTCTTCTAACTCGCCTAAACGATGATACTCTGTTAAAACCGCATCTTGAATTTTAGAGCGTGTACCAGAATTAATTGGATGTGCAATGTCACGGAACTCTCCATCTGGAGTACGTTTACTTGGCATTGCTACAAATAATCCATTATTACCATCAATTACACGAATATCATGAACAACAAATTCATGGTCTAGAGTAATAGAGGCAATTGCTCTCATGCGGCCTTCTGTGTTTACGCGGCGTAATCTTACGTCAGTCACTTCCATCTTGTGTTCACCACCCTTTTCTAAATAAGCGATATATTTGTATAAATTCCACAAAATTTCTATTTTCCCTTTAATTTTTTAAAAATTTTTAAGATAAAAATTTTTAATGTAATTGAATATAGAGATTTGTGGAGGTTATCGCTTACAAAGAATTACTTAACTAGGGCAATTACCTCAATTTCAACTGAAACATCTTTCGGTAATTTTGCTACTTGTACACAAGAACGAGCTGGCTTATGAGCAGAGAAATAAGAGCCATATACTTCATTAACAGCATTAAAATCATCCATATCTTTTAAGAATACTGTTGTTTTTACTACTGTATCAAATGAAGCACCCGCTTCTTCTAATACTGCTTGTAAGTTTTGAAATACTTGCTCTGTTTGTACTGTTACATCTCCTGCTACAAGCTCTCCACCCGCAGTTAACGGAATTTGTCCTGAGCTGTAAAACATATTATTTACAATAATCCCTTGTGAATATGGTCCAATTGCTTGTGGTGCATTGTTTGTTTGAACAACTTTCATATCTGTCACCCTTTTATTATTTATTTTTACTCTTTAAAAATAGTGCACGAAAAGCAGTTTGTCCATCTATTTTATAATTTATAAATAGAATAAAAAAAGATAAAGCGATTTGCTTTACCTTTTTACTCAGCCTCTACAAGCCCTTCATCAAATGGTGCCAGTGAATAATTTCCCTTTTCCACTTGAATCGCTTTTTCTTTCACATCAACTTCTGATAAACGAATTAATGATACAAAGTTATTAATTAGTCTTTCTTCAATATCTGTGGACTCTACTAATACACCAATACCAACAACATTAGCTTTAAACTCTTCTAACATACTCATCATACCTTGAATGGTTCCGCCAGCTTTCATGAAGTCATCAATAATTAAAACATTTGATCCTTCTGGAAGGCTACGCTTCGCTAACGTCATTGTTTGAATACGCTTAGAAGAACCTGATACATAGTTAATACTAACAGTTGGTCCTTCTGTTACCTTATTGTCTTTCCTTGCAATTACTACCGGTACATCTAAGTAATTCGCCACTGCATAAGCAAGTGGAATTCCCTTTGTTGCCACCGTCATAACTGCATCAATTGGTTGCCTAGCAAAAACAGAAGCAAACAAACGACCTGCGCCATTAATATGACGAGGATTACTTAAAAGATCTGTCATATATAAGTAACCACCAGGCAAAATACGATCTGGATTCTCAAATAAGCTACAAAGCTCACCAATAATTAGATCTGCCTCTTCCTCACTTATATACGGTATATATTTCACTCCTCCTGCTGCTCCTGGTATCGTTTGCAATGTGCCGACCCCTTGTTGTTCAAACGTTTGCTTAATAATAACTAAATCTTCACTAATGGAAGACTTAGCTGATTGATACCTTTCAGCAAAAAAAGTGAGAGAAACTAGCTGACGAGGGTTTTGTAACAAGTAATACGTCATATCGACTAATCTTGTACTTCGTCTAATTTTCATACTCTCACCTCAAATCACGAATATTCTAAACAAATCATAACGTATTATACGTCTTTATTCAAGCGTTTCTCGCTCTCCCAATAAACGTACTGCGTATACTTGTTCACAAAATCCTTTTAATCCGTTATATATACGATGCATTCGCGAATCATGGTGCACAAGACCAAATACAGTTGGACCACTTCCACTCATTAAAACAGCATCCGCCCCAAATCGCTTCATCTGTGCCTTAATACGTGCAACTTCAGGATGCATCGCAAATGTTACATCTTCTAAAACGTTACCAACAGTATCACAAATCCCTTTGTAATCCCCGGCATTTATGACATCAACCATTTTATCTACATCTGGATGTGTAACTCGATTTAATTTTAAATTTCCATACACATCAGCAGTAGATACGCCAATATGAGGTTTCGCTAAAATAACCCAACAAGAAGGTGGAGTTTTTATGTGCTCAATTTTCTCTCCTCTTCCAGTGGCAATTGCTGTCCCGCCATATACGCAAAACGATACATCTGATCCAATTTCTGCGCCAAGCTCTGCTAATTGGTCAATTGTAAGCCCTAAATTCCATAATTTATTAAGGCCACGTAATGTCGCTGCTGCATCACTACTTCCACCTGCTAATCCAGCTGCTACTGGAATCGTTTTTTCAATAGTAATAGATACGCCTTTTTTCACATTAAACTTCTCTTTTAATAATCTCGCTGCTTGATAAGCTAAATTTCTTTGGTCGTCTGGGACATACCGATTATGGGATAAAATTTCAATACGGTCTTCTGCTAATTCCATTAGTTCTAAACGATCCGCTAAATCAATTGTTGTCATAATCATTTTCACTTCATGATATCCGTCTTGTCTTTTTCCCAGTACATCTAACGACAGATTAATCTTTGCTGGTGCTTTCACTAGTAGCTTCAATCTATTCACCCACTCTATGTACTCAATCTTTTATCGTTTATTTTACCATAAATTTATAGTAAGACGATGACACTTCCCTAATTATAACGAAAAGCATTCAGAATGAAACTACTTATGTAAAATGATGGCACCTTTTATAGTACAAAAAGCCGAGGAATCACTCCTCGGCTACCGTAGCATAGAAAGTATCTTACAACTACTGGTTTTGTTTCATTAATTGCTGTTCTGCAATTTCTATAGCACGTTTCACCATGTTACCAGCATCTTTCGCACGAATTCCGCCCCAGCCTTCTTTCTGAACAACATCATAAAAGCCTAGCTCTTTTGCAAGCTCTTCTTTAAATTGATTTGACATGACACCTCTTCGTCTACTCAATGCAGAGTCCCCCCTTATTTTGCTACGGTATAATTAGTATGCAAAATAATATAGCTTTTCATTTGTGGGAATATATGTAACGATACATAAATTATAAAATCACTTCATTATGAGGGTCTCCATAAAATGTTAATTCTACTGTCTCTGTTAAAACATCCGCATAGCTATACGATACACGTTGCAACGCGTCTTCTTGCTGATCCAGTTGTACAACAAAAACAGAACGATACGTTTCTGCAAGTACACCTGATTGTTCTACCGTTTTTCTTCTCCCACTGTTTGCCTTTAACATCAGTCTCTGTCCAAGATGGTGATCTAATTCGCTTTTAATTTCATCTAAACGTTTTGACATATACTTCGTTACACCTCGCTGTAATTTAGATTGAACACTTAAAACACGATATATCTATCCCAATTATTAACCGCAACTCACAGACAATATCATTATAAAAGCATTATGCGTTCGAATAGATAGAAGAAATACTATATTGTAAAAGTATCATTATGTAGTTTGTGCGTTCTTGTCTCTTTTTATCCAAGCTGATTTAAATCCTTTCCACATAAAAAAGCAAGATACATATGTACCTTGCTTATTCTTCATAATGTTGAAAGGGTAATCCAGTTCGTAAAATGCCCCTCGTCTCAATCCCACCAAGTCCCTTTTCGCCAGTAATCGTATTACGTACAACGTCCCATACATTGACTCTCTCCATAAATGAAGTAAAACTAATTTTACCAACCACATATACAGGATCTAGTGCGTGAATATTAATTCTAGATGGGGAACTAGCAAAATTAGCACCAGCTCGAATTAATGCTTCAAAGTGTGATTGACATGCCCCAGCAAAAATAACGAGTTGATCTAGTGATGGATATTTTTTTCGCACTTCTCTCACAGCCTGTACAAAATGCCTTGAATGCCTATATGCCGCTAAATCTCCCTTTACTCCTTTTGCTTTTGTATATGCATCGTGCCCTGTGATTACTAAGATGTCTGGACGAAAATGGTCTATTAAATCTACTACCTTTTCATGCATCTCTGTTTCTTTACAATGAATACCTTGTACAGGAACACCAATTTTATTATATAAGTCTAGACACTTGCGCAAATATAATGGGTCTCCATCTATATGCAATACACGTCCCGGCATTTGAAAATAATTCACCTCACTTGTATACCCACCAGTTGAAGTGTGTTCATGCCTTTGTTTCATTAATACATAATCTTGTTGAAACAAACGATACGTGCGCTCCATTGTTTCTTTCTCACGCTTCGCTCTCTTTTTGTGTTCTCGTTGATCTATACTAATTAAATCTTCAAGTGGCGCATCTGCCACCAATCTAATTTCCTCTCCAAACAATATAGCTATCTCGCCTTTTATTTCTATAATACGAAAAAGGATATCCCTATTATGAGAATATCGTTCCACTAATTCTCCAACATGTAAAGCCATTCTCCTACCTCCAAACTCGTTAGGCCATCTTACCTGTTTTTAAAGTATGAATTTAGGAGGGGAAAGGTGACAAAAGGGACAGTTCAAGTTGAACTGTCCCTTTTATATTCTTATGATAATTTATGAAGAACTAATGCGTTACTTAATGTTGCAAACTCCTCGATAGATAGCGTCTCGCCTCTTCGTTTTGGATCAATTCCTACCTCTGTTAAAATTCGATCCAACAGCTCTTTATCTTTCGGGAAACCATTTAAATTATTTGATAAATTATTCATTAACGTTTTACGACGCTGTGCAAAACTTGCTCGTACTACTTCAAAGAAGAACGTCTCATCTGTTACTTCTACAACTGGTTTCGGACGCTTTAGGAGACGTATAATTGCAGAATCAACATTTGGTTGTGGTACAAACACTGTACGCGGCACAGTCATAACTGTTTCTACCTCTGTATAATACTGAATAGCGATTGATAAAGAACCATACTCTTTCGTTCCAGGTTTAGCAGCTAAACGATCCCCAACTTCTTTTTGCATCATAACAACAAATCCACGAACCGGTAATTTCTCTTCTAGCAATTTAAATAAAATTGGCGTTGTAATATAGTATGGTAAATTAGCTACTACCATTACATCTTGCCCTTCTTCAAATTGCTCGCTAAACACCTCGTGTACATCTGCCTTTAGTACATCTTTATTAATAACTGTAACATTTCCATATGGAGCTAACGTCTCATCTAAGATCGGTAATAATCTTTGATCGATTTCAAAAGCCACAACTTTTTTAGCACGCTTCGCTAATTGTTCTGTTAATGCACCGATACCTGGCCCAATTTCAATTGCACCACTTTCTGGTCCAATTTCAGCGTGATCAACAATACGATTTAATACATTCGTATCAATTAAGAAATTTTGTCCTAAACTTTTTTTGAATGAAAATCCATACTTTTCAACAATGTCTTTCGTACGATTTGGCGTTGCGATATCCTTCATTTTCTTTCCTCCTGTATGACTTGCTTATAAGCTTCTGCAAATGATTCTTTTGAAACTTGAAACATTTGTAAACGTTTATGTAACTGTTTTGCGTTTGTATAGCCAATCTTTAATAGCTTACCCATTCTTTCTCTACGACTCTTCGCCATTTCTCCGCCCACTAAACCTGCATCGACTAGATCGCTCCAACTAATTTCACTTGTGTAAGCTTCCATTTCTTCATGTATATTCTCTAAAGCACGGCGAATTGATTCATTAGAAGCATGTTCAATTCCGACACCTTTTTTCCTTTTAGCAAGTGCTTCTTCCTTCGGTAAAAAAGCATGTTTACATCCAGGCACCTTATCAGAAATAATTTTTCGAATACGCTCTCCAGGATAATCCGGATCTGTAAAAATAATAACGCCTCTTTTTTGCAGCGCTAATTTAACTTGCTCAATAACATGATCACCGATTGCTGAACCGTTCGTTTCAATTGTATCCGCATCAACAGCACGCTTAATCGCAACTGTATCATCTTTACCTTCTACAACGATAATCTCTTTAATTTTCATGCTTGCCTCCACACTCGTTTCGTCTCTACTTAGTAAAACAAAAAAATGACGACTTTTCCATTATTATTTTCCCCATTCTTACATTTTAAAAAATAGAATGTCCAAAACTTTGTTCTCTCTCCTTATTGTAACACTTCCTTATTTGCCCGTATTTTCTCTATCACTCCTGCTACTTTTTTATAAAAATAAAAAAAGAATGGGTTCTCCCACTCCTTTTTATTCAACACCAAACAAAGCCTTTGCATTTTTTGTTGTTACTTCTGCTACTTCCTCATAAGAAATTCCTTTTAAGTTCGCAATTTCTTCTGCTACGAGTTTTACATAACTTGGTTCATTTCGTTTCCCTCGAAATGGATGCGGTGTTAAATAAGGACAATCCGTCTCTATTAACAATTTCTCTAACGGAATCTCCGCAGCAACTTCTTTTGGCTTCTTAGCGTTTTTAAATGTAACTGGTCCGCCTAACGAAATCAAAAAGTTCATATCAACACATCGCTCTGCCACTTCTACGCTGCCGCTAAAGCAATGCATAATACCTCCTACTTCAGCTGCATTCTCTTCTTCTAGAATATCAACAATATCTTGAGTTGCATCGCGGTTATGTATAATAATCGGCAATTTCACCTTTTTCGCTAATGCAATTTGTTTACGGAATACTTCTTTCTGTATTTCTTTTGGGGACTTATCCCAGTGATAATCTAAGCCCATTTCTCCAAGTGCAACGACTTTAGGATGAGAAGCAAGTTCTTCTAACCATGCTAAATGTTCTTCTGTCATATCGATTGCATCAACTGGATGCCATCCAACCGCAGCGTAAATAAAATCATAGGCTTCAGCTAATTCAATCGCCTTTTTTATCGTTACTTCATCAAAACCAACAACAACTGTATAAGTAACTCCCGCTTCTTTCATTCGAGCAATAACTTCTTGTAAATCTTCTTCAAATTGCTCTGCATTCAAATGTGAATGTGTATCAAACAACATAATACATAACTCCTTTTATATTGAAATCAAGTTTATTTCACAAAAATAAGCTTTTTCATAACTTAACGATAACAATACTACAATCTTAATGCAAAAATTGAGAGTGTAAAAAGAAAAAAGACGCTTCACACATGTTACACGTGAAACATCTCCTTTCTTGTCTTAATTACTTGATTTTTGTACCATTTGGTAGATTTTGGTCAATTGACGCTAATGACAATACACCATTCTCTTCACCCGCTAAAATCATACCTTGTGATAATTCACCGCGTAATTTTACAGGTTTTAAGTTTGTTACACAAATAACCTTTTTACCTTTTAGGTCTTCTGGTGAATAGAATTTTGCAATTCCAGAAACAACTTGACGCTTTTCTGTGCCTAAGTCTAGTTGAATTTTTAACAACTTGTCTGCTTTTTTCACAGGTTCAGCAGATAGTACTTCAGCTACGCGTAATTCTACTTTAAAGAAATCATCAATTGTAATTTCTTCTGCCTTCGGTTCTTCTTCTTTTTTCTCTTCTACTTTAGGAGCAGAGCTTTTCATTTGTTCTTTAATGTACGCTACCTCTACTTCCATTTCTAAACGAGGGAAAATTGGGTTTCCTTTTTCTACTTTCGTTCCAGCTGGAATGCAGCCAATTGTAGATAGACTTTCCCAAGATGTATGTGCTTCTTCAGTAAGACCAAGCTGAGCGAACATCTTGCTTGGTGCTACTGTTAAGAATGGCATAAGCATAATACCCGTTTGACGAAGTACCTCTGCTAAATGAGCCATTACAGAAGCTAACTTTTCACGATCATTCTCATCTTTTGCTAGTACCCATGGTTGTGTTTCATCAATATATTTATTCGTACGGCTAACCAATTGCCAAATTGAGCTTAGTGCTACAGAGAATTCCATATTCTCCATTGCTTCTTCTACTTTTTTCAATGTACCTTGCGCAAACGTTACTAACGTTTCATCGAATTCCGTTACATTTGCTTTAAATGCAGGGATTTCTCCGTTAAAGTACTTATCAATCATAGCTACTGTACGATTTAATAAGTTACCTAAGTCATTTGCTAAGTCGAAATTAATACGCTCCACAAATCCTTCTGGTGTGAATACGCCATCTGATCCGAATGGAACTTCACGAAGTAAGTAATAACGTAATGCATCTAATCCGTAACGATCGATTAATGTAACTGGATCTACTACGTTTCCTTTTGACTTACTCATCTTTCCATCTTTCATTAAAATCCAACCGTGAGCAAAGACTTTTTTCGGAAGAGGTAAATCTAATGCCATTAAAATGATTGGCCAATAAATTGTATGGAAACGAACGATCTCTTTTCCAACTAAATGCACGTCTGCCGGCCAGAACTTCTTATACATCTCTTCATTTTCTGTTCCATAACCTAATGCTGTAATGTAGTTAGATAATGCGTCAACCCATACGTAAATAACGTGTTTCGGGTTACCTGGAACACGAACTCCCCAGTCAAATGAGGTACGAGAAACTGCTAAATCTTCTAAGCCTGGTTTAATGAAGTTATTAATCATTTCATTCTTACGAGATTCCGGCTGAATGAAATGTGGATTATCTTCATAGAATTTTAATAGTCTGTCGACATATTTACCCATTCTAAAGAAATAAGATTCTTCACGAACAAGTTCTACATCATGACCACTATCTGGACTTTTTCCTCCAACTACTTTGTCACCTTCCATAATTGGATCTACTAATTGATGCTCCGTATAGAATGTCTCATCTTGTACAGAATACCAACCTTCATATTCATCAAGGTAAATATCACCTTGATCTACTAGTTGTTTGAAGATTTTTTCAACAACATCTTTATGACGATCTTCCGTTGTACGAATAAAATCGTCATAAGAGATATCCATCTTCTCCCAAAGTTCTTTAATTCCTGCAACGATGTTATCCACATATGCTTGTGGTGTAACGTTTAATTCTTCTGCTTTCTTTTGGATCTTCTGTCCATGCTCATCAGTTCCTGTTAAATAATGAACATTATATCCTTGCATACGCTTATATCGTGCCATTGCATCTCCTGCTACTGTTGTATAAGCATGTCCAATGTGTAATTTTCCACTTGGATAATAAATTGGGGTAGTAATATAAAAGGATTTGTTTTCCTCTGTCATTGTTTTGGACCTCCCGGATAACCTCATATGTATTTATAAATAGTATATCAAAAACTTATATATAAAGTGAAACTTTAATCTGTGAGGGGTTTTGTTCATTCCCGCGGATTATTAGCCTGCACCAATCGGGCTTTTACGAGCAATCTGGCTCCTACTTAATCTCTTTGCTCCAGCCGAATTTTAAATTTAAAATCTTACCGCTTGTTAATGCGGGATAAAAACGAGTTAATACTTGATACCTTTATCATCTATTACTCATATTTCAAGAAAATATACAGTCCTCACTTATAATTTATAAATTTTTCTGAAAATAAAGTGAAATAATAGTAGAAATTACTCACATTCTATTATATATAAGAAGTAAGAAATCTATAAATCTTTTTAAAAAATATAGAATTAAAGAATTGACGGAAATGTAAATGATTGGTATCATATGTCCATAGGGTATTTTGTCGAAAAATGACGAATCTAGAAAATAGACTCGAAACTTATAAACTATTTCTTTAGGAGGAAAAGAATTATGAAATCTACTGGTATCGTTCGTAAAGTTGATGAATTAGGTCGTGTAGTAATTCCAATTGAATTACGCCGTACTTTAGGTATTGCAGAAAAGGATGCTCTTGAAATCTACGTTGATGACGAGAAAATCATCTTAAAAAAATATAAGCCAAACATGACTTGCCAAGTAACTGGTGAAGTATCTGATGGCAACCTATCTTTAGCTGAAGGTAAAATTATCTTAAGCAAAGAAGGCGCTGAGCAAATCTTAAACGAACTTCAAGATTATATCGAAACAGCAAAATAAGCTTCTCAATTATGAGAAGCTTATTTTTTATCTACATGATAGATTTGATATACATCGCGTTTCGACAAATCTCGATCTTTCGCGACTGTTTTTATCGCCTCTTTTGAATTCATCCCTTTTTCGTTTATATAATGTTCAATATGATCATATACTGAAATAGATTCCCACCATTGTTCTTCTGGAGCAGGTTCTTCTGTTGACCCAGCTACTAAAATACAAAACTCACCACGAACTTCATTTTGCTTCGTCCACTCAATGGCTTCTTCGACTGTTCCTCGAATAAATTCCTCGAATTTTTTCGTTAACTCCCGACATAATACAATTTCTCTATTTCCCAACACTTCTTGCATCGAGATTAAAGTATCATCCAGACGGTGAGGCGCTTCATAAAACATCATTGTAGTTTGTACATAACGAAGCTTCTCTAACTCCAATTTTCTTTCTTTTTTATTTCTTTGTAAAAATCCATAGAAATAAAACTGTTTTGTTTCAAGACCTGATGCAATTAATGCTGTAAGGGCTGCATTTGCCCCAGGAAGCGGGATTACATGATACTGTTCCGTTACGGCCTCTACAACAATATCGTAACCTGGATCGGAAATACACGGCATACCAGCATCACTAACAAGTGCTACAGTCTTCCCTTCGTCTAACTTCTCTAATATTTTCTTTCCACTTACTTCCTTATTATGCTCGTGGTAACTCATCACAGGCGTCTCAATTTCAAAATAATTACAAAGTTTTTTCGTTTGTCTCGTATCTTCAGCAGCAATTAAATCAGCTTCTTTTAAAATTCGAATTGCACGAAATGTCATATCTTCTAAATTTCCAATAGGAGTTGGTACTAAATATAAAACTCCCTTTTCATTTTGTTGAAAGCTTTTTTGTTGCCACATAGCGTTCTCCTTTTTGCATATATTCTTCTTTTTGTTTTCTATTTAATTGCTTAAAATAATACTCTGCTTGCATAGCTGTACGTTTATCTTCATGAAATTCTACGTATTTTAAAACAACAGGAAGTCTAGCACGCGTATACTTAGCCCCTTTTCCGCCATTATGGGTCTCAATCCGTTTCTCTATATGATTTGTATATCCAGCATAATAACTTCTATCAGAGCACTCTACTACATAAAAACAATGCTTATTCTTCTCCATATAAAATAGAACGAATCTCCTTTGTATATTCATTATTTTCTTCATATACAAAAAGAGGTGGCAATATTTTCAGATCGGCATTTCCGTCCTTAATTCCTTCAATTAACAATGTATTCGCTTCTTTTCCTGCCTTAGGATACACAAATCGTACACGCTTTGGTTCAATTTTGTATTTACGCATTAATGTAACAATGTCTAGTAAACGACCTGGGCGATGTACAAATGCTACTTTCCCGCCTTGCTTTACTAGCTGACTACTTGCAGATACAACATCCTCTAATGTACACATGATTTCATGACGAGCTATCGCTAAATGTTCATTCATATTTTTTTCAGAAGTTGCAGGTGTTTGGAAATAAGGCGGATTACATGTGACAACATCATATTGATGACGTCCAAGTTTCTCCGGCATATCTTTCAAATCCCCGTGTATTAAGTGAATTCTTTCTTCCAACTTATTATATTGAACACTTCTTATTCCCATATCATATAAGCGTTCTTGAATTTCCACGCCAGTAATATTCCCTTTCGTTCTTGTACTTAATAGAAGGGGCACAACTGCATTACCTGTACACAAATCAAGTAAATTACCTTTTTGAATTGGTACCCAAGCAAAATCTGCAAGTAAAACAGCATCTAACGAAAAGTTAAATACTGATGGGCTTTGTATAATCTTTAAATCTTGTGCTAATAAGTAATCTAAACGTTCATCTTCATATAAATTCATATGTTACTCCTTTTCTTACACTTAACCTACCCTATTTCATCTTCAACTAATAAAAAACATATTTCATTCTACCCTCATGTATAAAAAATTACCTTTCCAATTATTATTGGAAAGGTAATTTCACTTTTTATTTAAAAATGACAGGCAGAATAAACAATCTCCCTCTTTACGTACACTTCCATAATGCAGATTACAAATATGAAAACCTTCTTGATATAGTCTTGCTAAATTATCGTAGCCTTCACCAATATCAGCTGTCTTCGGCTTCACTTCTTTACGTTTTTGAGTTTTTTGTTTTTCTTTAATCTGCACTTCTTCAAAGCGGTGTCGCAAATTTTCATTTTCCATTTTTATATGTTGGTTCTCTTCCAACAACTCTGCAAGATGTTGTTTTAATTCGCCCAACTGTTTGTATAAATGTCCAATTTGCTCTTCCATACTAGAAACCGATGCAAAAATATCTTTTTTCTCCACAAGCACCCACCTCATTAATCTGTGGTTTGACTCGAAACGACCCCTTTATTCACTAACTCATCTAACGTATATTCTACTATCCGTTCCTTGTCTACTAGTTCCACTTGAATTAATCTTTCTAAAATATTTAATCCGATAACACGGCCAGTACCATGCGGGGTTTGTATACGTTGATCTAAATCAGGAAGTTGTTCCTTTGCTGCCTCATATTCATCGTTCTCATATTTTAAGCAACACATTAAGCGACCACATAAACCAGAGATTTTTGCAGGATTTAATGATAAATTTTGATCCTTTGCCATCTTAATGGATACAGGTTCAAAATCTCCTAAAAAAGTAGAACAACAAAGCATGCGACCACATGGACCAATACCACCAAGCATCTTCGCTTCATCACGAACACCAATTTGTCTTAGTTCAATTCTTGTTCTAAAAATTGCCGCTAAGTCCTTCACTAGTTCACGGAAATCAATCCGACCATCCGCAGTAAAGTAGAAAATAATCTTGTTGCGATCGAACGTATATTCTACATCTACAAGTTTCATATCAAGATTATGTTCTACTACCTTTTGCTGACAAACTTGATATGCTTCTTTTGCAGCATGTTTGTTCTCTTCAACAATGGTACGATCATTTTCATTTGCAATACGAATAACCTTTTTTAGCGGTAATACAACGTCGTTTTCATCAACTTGCTTTTTGGTAATAACTACTTTTCCGTATTCAATACCTCTTACCGTTTCTACAATTACAAACTCATTTTCAGAGATATCGAACTGATTTGGATCAAAGTAATACACCTTTCCGGCCTTCTTAAAGCGAACACCTACTACATCATACAAAACGGTCATCCCTCCTGCAACCGCAACACTAACTGTTCGAACACAAGCTGCGCATTTACATTAGCGTTGATTCTATTTTTTGCCTCTAATATATTAAAGAGAGCTGATACAATGCGCTTCTGAGCGTAGGAGAAAGATTCAAACATCTCTTTCTGCTCATGAAAAACAAGACGATCTTCTTCTCCAAGTTGAACATATAATAAATCCTTATAAATAAGGAGTAACATATCTAAACCTTGCTGTAATTGCTCTTTCTCTCCAAAGTGTTTTCCCCATTTTTCTTGTACAAAAAAAATAGAGGCTTTATCTTTTTCGAGCGCTTCACATAATTTTATCACTAAAGCTCGTGCTTGTGCAAACCATTCATCACTACATAAAGCTAAAGCTTCATCAAAACTATTCGTGAGTTGTGCAGCAAGTGTCGATAAAGATACTGTAATACCTTCATCCTGTAATCTTCTAATTAAAGATTCCGTTGGTAAAGGTCTAAATGTAACAACTTGACAGCGAGATAAAATCGTATTTAAAATTTGATGACTTTGTTCAGTAAGTAAAATAGCTGTTGTATCACTACTTGGTTCTTCTAAAAATTTCAAAAGTGTATTCGCTGCATTTGCCGTCATACGGTCTGCGTGCTCAATAATATATACTTTTTTATTTGCTTCTAATCCTGTTTTTGAAAACTCTTCTTGTAAATCATGAATTTGCTGCTTCTTAATAGATAATCCGTCCGGTTTTACAATATGTAAGTTCGGGTGGTTACCTGAATCAATTCGCTTACAATTTGTACATACATGACAAGGCTCTACCCCATTCCGCTGAGAACAGAGGAAACTCTTTGCCATTTGAATTGCAGTCGCAAACTTTCCTGTCCCTTTCCCTCCCTCTAACAAGTAAGCGTGGGATATACGCTCTTTTGCAATGCTATTCATCAACATTTTTACACCGATGGGTTGTATAGCAGAAAGCTGCTCCCACGTCTTCGTCATAATGCATACCTCACTTATTTCAATTCTTTCCTTCTATTATAACAATTTATCTTCTATAACCTGAATAACTTCTTCTATAAGTTTTTCCATTGGCTGATCGGCATTTACTAATACAATACGATCTGAGAAACGTTCTACAACTTGTAAATACCCTTCACGCACACGTTTATGGAAAGAGATATCTTCCATATCTAATCGATTCACTTCACGTCCTGCATCTTTTGCAATTCGAGCTAAGCCAACTTCTGGCTCAATATCTAAGTAAATTGTTAAACTAGGCATACAGTCTTCTGTTGCAAAGCGATTTATTTCAAATACTTTATCCATACCTAATCCTCTTGCATATCCTTGATACGCTAAAGAGCTATCTATAAAACGATCACATAATACAAGGTAATCCTCGTTAAGTGCCGGCATAACCTTTTCTACTAGATGCTGTCTACGTGCTGCAGCATATAACAACGCCTCTGTACGTGCTTCCATCATCGTATACTCTTGTTTATGTAAAATCGTTCTAATATCCTCAGAAATTGCAATACCACCTGGTTCTCTCGTCGCCATTACCTTTTTTTCTTTTTGTTCAAAGTATGGCAATAAACTTTGAATTAACGTTGTCTTCCCCGAACCTTCTGGACCTTCAATTGTTACAAATAATCCCTTCATCCTAAAACCTACTTTCTATATCATACACTTTCATATATTTCGTGTTGCCTTGGAAACGAGCGCCTGCTTTCTCTAAATACATAATTTGCTCTTTATGTTCTGAAGTAATTCTTTCCCCATACATAATCAACGGAATGCCAGGTGGATACGGAATTACCATTTCCGCTGCTATCATCCCAACCGCTTCTTCTACAGATACTACTTTCGTTTCATATCCTTCCAGTTGTTTATATGTATAGGGTAAAGGAGAAATTTCTCCTTTATAAGTATAACGAATAGATTCCTTCTTGTCTTTCACCTCATAAGATTGCAATGCCACTCGAATCATCTCTATAGCCTTCATATACTCCTTATTTACTTGCAAAGGCAAAATAAATAAGACATTATATGGATCTGCCATTTCTGTATATATACCGACCTTTTCAAATACAGACTGTAATTCGTGTCCTGATAACTGACAACGTGTCTGTACGGTAACCTTTAACTCGTCTTGTAATGGATATTGTAAAATAGATATTTGTGGAACAGAACTCAATTCTTCTTTAAATCCCCGTAAAAACTCGACAATCTCATCATGTCCCTTTTCTTTTATACGTGCTATTGTAAAGCGTGCAATATCAAGAGAAGTCATAATTGGATACGATGGACTACTAGATTGTAGCATACTTAAATAAGTAGAAACTTTTTCTTCTCTCACTAAGCGACTATTTATATGTAGATAGGAACCCATCGTCATCGCGGGTAATGTTTTATGCGCAGAATGAACTACAATATCTGCACCATATGCTAGCGCTGACTTTGGAAACGCCCCGCCTAAACAAAAATGAGCTCCATGTGCTTCATCTACTAACACAGGAATTTTATGTGCATGTGCATAAGCGATGCTTGCCTCTAAATCTATCCCCATACCATAATAATTAGGATGTGTTAAGATGAGTGCTTTCGCATTTGGATACTTTTCAATTGCTTTCTTAATAATTTCATCATGAATTCCCACCGGTACATTATAAAATTCATCAATCCATGGATCTAAAAAAATAGGATTTGCTCCTGCTAGTTTTAAACCATTAATAATTGATTTGTGACAGTTTCTTTGTACAAGAACAATATCATGTTCCCCGCAGCAAGACAAAATCATTGCTAAGTTCCCGACTGTTGAACCATTAATTAAAAAATAACTTTTAACCACTCCGTATACATCAGCTAATAATTGTTGTGCCTCATCTATACATTCAAATGGACTATGTAAATCATCTAACCCTGACAACTCAGTCACATCGATAGATAATATATCTTTAAACTCCTCTACTGCCTTCTGAGGGAAGTTTAAACCATTTTTATGACCTGGAACATGAAAGGACAACGGCCCTCTTTCTTTAAACTCTATTAATGCCTCATATAAAGGTATGCGATTTTGATTCATCTATATCTCTTCCTTATTATTCATTCTTTCTCTATTATACAGAACAAAAAAAATAATAGGCATATGCCTATTTAAAAATATGATACTTCTAATTTCCGAAGCTGTTTTAAATAATATATATACTTCGGATCATTTGTCTCCGTATTCACCATGTCCTTTTCACATTCATAACATATTAAATTATTATAAACATATATTCCTTCTTTTCTTTCTGTCTCACAAACAATACAAACTTCGTTTTGTGATTTCATATCCTTCCCTCCCTGTTTAAATGGACATATTTCATACTTCTATTCCTTAACAATTTACAGAAAAATATACATCAATTTCTTATATAATATGATTCATCCTTGGGCAACGTGTTTGTATTACCATTACTTCTTTTTACATACTGTTTAAAAAACACAAAAAAACACAAGTCAAAAGACTTGTGTTTTTAGTTGCTTGGCGACGTCCTACTCTCACAGGGACAAGGTCCCAACTACCATCGGCGCTAGAGAGCTTAACTTCCG
>NZ_JBYTEA010000021.1:0-52722 GCF_058791995.1 Bacillus sp. EB106-04-02-XG92 | reverse complement strand
GATGCGGGTTCCCTTTTCAATTACATGAGCTTGCATGTTTGTCGCTTTTGGTACTTCAGTGTTATCAACCAACACCCCAACCTCTCCACGGTATCCACTATCCACTGTGCCAAGTACAACTCTTAACTTTGTGTTACGCGTCATACCGCTACGCGGGCGCACCTGTAATTCATATCCTGGTGGAATCTCAAAAGCTAATCCAGTTGGTACAACCTTTGTTTCTCCTGGCCAGATAACCGTGTCCTCTGCTGCTACAAGATCAAAACCGCTATCTCCTGGCTTCGCATATTGTGGCAACTCCACATCTCTTACTCGCTTAATCTTTGTTCTTAAATTCATCATGTCCCGCTCCTTATAAGTAACTTTTCAATTTCTCTTTCTGTTTCTTCAACATTTCCAAAGAGAGTTTTGTCTTCCGCTTCTCGTTATTCAAGCCAACCAAGTGATACTCCATCTTACGAATCTCACTCTCTACTACCTCAAGTTCACTTTGCACCTGCACCGCAGTTTCTTTTTTCATTACTTGCCACCTTTAGATTCCGCTAATAATTTAGTAATTTCATAAACACCGTTTTGCAATTCCATCATTCTTCATCCACTCCTTTTAGTAGCCCCGCCAGTTCCTCGCAACTACCTTCAAATAAGTCACGCCCGTCGGCTAGCTTGAATATATTCATCTGAATCAATCGTTCTATTAACCTGTCTTGCTCACTCATGTTGCCTCCCTAGCTGATTTGTTTCTTTTTATACTTACGTGGTGGTTTTGTTGCCGCCTCGTACGGATCCATTCCTCTTTCCATCCTTGCGTAAAATGAGGATGTGCTAATCCCGTTTTCTTTAGCTATTTTTCTTAAAGATTCCCACTGCTTGTGTTTTTTCGGTGTTGTTACTGCTTCAAATGGATCCATACCACTTTTAAGCCTTTTATATAATGTTGTATGGCTAATTCCGTTTTGTTCTGCTAGTTTTTTCAGCCCAGCGTTTATTCCTATCCCGTACTTTTTCTTTCTAACCGGTACCGTTATAGCGCGTTCTATTTTCCACCCGCGCTTATTAACTCGTAGATACACGTTCATTTTGCTAATACCATTCTTAGCAGCTTTCTCATAATCCTCATCAGTAATAACCGGACTATATTGCTTCATATCACTTCCTCCTTACCCTTGACGATATTTCCGCCGCTTCTTTCTTGGTCAATCTTGGGACTGTAGCTGCTTCAATCGGTTCCCATCCTTTATCCTGAACGCGTTGGCGAAACAACTTATATCCAATCCCGTTTTTCTCCGCTATTTCTAATTCTTTCTTATACTTTTTCGTAAACGATTCGTTCACCGGACGTGTAATAGCTTTTAATATGTTCCAGCCTCGTATAATCCGTTGATCTACATTACATTTGCTAATACCGTTATTCTTAGCGATTTCATATTGCTCCCAAGTTGGAACTGGTAGATAGTTATTTTCCATCACCTTAATTCCCTTGCGAGTTATGACGGAATAATGTTGTTTTCTTTCTGACTGGAGTACTTGCAGCTCGCTCTAGCGTCCATGCCAATCCATTGACCCGCGCAGTAAAGGTTTTATATGGAATCCCATTTTTCTCTGCAAGCTCCGCATACCCCTTATATTTAGGTCTATTACATTTTGGTAATAATGGCGTTGTAATTGCTTTTTCAATCGTCCACCCTAAATACTGAACCCTTTGATCTACATTTTTTCTTGGTATCCCATTCTTCTTTGCAGTTTCATACTCATCCCAACTTGGTACTGGAAAATATACACCCATTCAATTCACACCCCTTAAAAATCATTAATTTGAACAACGTCTCCCTGTCTCAATAGGTGGCGTTGTGGCCGCCAATTCGATATCCCACTTATAATTACGGATTCGTGAATGAAACGTTTGATAGTTAATGCCATTCCCCTCTGCAATTTTAGCCATTTCCTTAATAAAATCTGATGTTTTTCTAACAGGCTTTGTTGCTGCTTCTTCTGGAGTGAACCCTAAGTTCAATCGACTATAATATGTGTTTGGATTCATTCCACTTTGTACCGCTACATCAAGCCATTTTTCCGACTCACTTTGTTTTGATTCACGTTTCTTACCAGGCGGTGTTGTTATAGCTTCTTCTTTATCCCAAGCGCAGTTGTAAACGCGATTTCTTAATGTATTTTTGTTTACTCCATTTTCTTCAGCTCGTTTATAATCTGACTGATTTAAAATCCCCTTTTTCATTTCGCTCCCCCTAATCTAACTCCATAATTTCTGCAAGCGATCGATTACTTTCCACAGCTTTTATAATTTGGATTCTCCCGTGCTTTGCTATTGCTTCTTTCTTTGCATCTTCTTCACTTTTCACTTCAAACCAATCAATTTTCTGTTTCTCATCCTGATCATAGAAGTGAACTTCAAACGTAGGCGTTATAGCGTTATGACTACTGCCAAATAAAAATTGTTTAGAAGTACTAGTAGCTTTATAGTCAAAGCTACCTATTACATCCTCAAAAGAGAGTTGACCGCTTCTCATGCCACAACGCCTGTCTTCTCTTTTTGCTGCATACGATGAATTTCCATTAACCTCGCTATAACGGCATGGCGCTTTCTATCCACTTCCTCAGGTGTTTGATTCGCAGCTTCGCAAACGCATGGTCCAAATTGATACATACCCATTCCAATAACGTTTTGAATTACTCCAGTTCCGTTACACACGCACATAATCGTCATCCTTTCTTATTACAACTTCGATACCTTGCTTTGATATCTGAGCTATTGCAAATGACATGCTATTATCACCGGCAATAATTAAACGCAGTTTGTTGAAGATGTAAAGTAATTCTTTGTCTGAAAATTCAATCTTTTCTCCTGTTGGCTGTCGCAGTAATTGCCCTTCCATTTTTTCAAGCACATCAATTTCTATATCTGTCTTATCTTCTTCTATTTGCTGTTGCACTTCCCTTACACTTTTACGGTACCCGTAGCGCTTGCCTACCGCTTTGATTAAATCAAACAATGTTTTCGTTTCGATCCTTCTAACAGTTGGATCACCGTAGCATATTGAGCAAGCAGTTATCATTTTTTCTTCAACATGTACTTCTTGAATATCGATGTTATCAATAGCTGCACCGCATATATCGCAATAAGGTTTAGATGGAGCTTGTATATTATCAAAAAACATTTTCATATCCCCCTTATTTAAATTAGAAAGGTAATGGTTTCTGTCGTTTATCTGGCGTATTTTTAAACGTCATGGCGGACTTACAACCAAGTATTCGGGATGTGATTCGTTGATCGTAACAGTATGAGATAGCCGCACCCACTAAATTTGTAGCGATTCCGTTCGCTTTCCCTTGTCTCCCATCGAATATAGTCATGTACGTATCATTCATATATTTAGTCGCCCTTTGAAGACTTGTAATATCCCCTTCACCTTTTGCATTGTGAAATTGCAATGCTTTTAAATTGATGTCACGATAATCTCCTAATGTAGAACCAAAATCATCAAATATTACTACATCCGCATCAATTATTTTTTGTAGGTAATCATCCTCTGATATATCATTTTTATTAAATGTAGCCTTTAACTTTTTAAACAACACACTCTCACTTATAAATAAAACTGTTTGTTTACCATTCTCATTAACCTCTTCAGCAATAGCATGCATTAAATGACTTTTGCCTCTTCCTGCATCTCCAGAAGCAACTACTGTGTATTTTAGATTTTTGATAAAGTTATGAGCATGCTCATAAGCTATACCTTTGTTGATGCTTTCCTCTTCACATTCCGGAATAAAACTATCAAATGTTGCCCGCATTATTGTTGGATCACTAATTAAACTGTGGTTATGAAAATAAGCTTTTCTTTTTCGTTCTTCCTCACCTTTGTAATACTGGTTGCATTCCTCAAACAATCTATCGTGGTCTTTTTGTAAATAACACTTAGGACAAACTTCTTCTCCTTGGAATATCATTGTTCTTTGTTTTATTCCTTTTGCTTTACATACTTCACACATATTAGAAGTCAAATTCAGTTTTGTTGTAGTAAACTGTTCCGTTGCTTGCAACTGGATCATTTTGCTTCGCTCCTTTGTTTCGGTTTTTATATTCAGCTTCTGAAGCTTCTACATCTTGTAATGTCTTTACATTATTGTTAGCCCACTGCTTTAAGATTCCCTCAGCATATTTCCATTTTTTTTGCTGCTTTAATGTGCGTTCCATAGCAGCTATAACAAGTTCTTCGCTAGTATCTTTAATCCATTGCTCTATACTGTCTGCCATGAATGGATTTAGCATTCCAATGTTATTTTCATAAAAAGAGAAGGGATTCTTACTACTACTACTTTTTGTTAAATTAGTATTGTTAAGATTAGTATTGTTAGTGTTTCCCTCAGACACTACCCCTAGTTTCTCTGGGACACTACCCTGGTTTCCCTCAGACACTACTAGTTTCTCTGGGACACTAGGTGTAGGTAGGACATAATATATATTGGATAAGTTATTACCTTGATCATCTTTCCTATTAACTTTTTGAATGTAGCCTTTTTCCTCTAATGACTTGATACATTGCACTATTTTCTTTCTTCCACATCCAACTTTCTCAGCTAAAGTTGTTAAAGAAGGGAATGCTGATTGCGTATCTCGATTTGCATGTCTTACGATTACTGCGTAAGCTTTAAATTCATAAACATCCAAATCACAATTGTCTATTGCGTCATTCTCTATCATGAAAAATCCTTTTCGTTTATCAATAAAATTCATTTAGTTCACCTTCTTCATCCAACACTCGTAGCTGACATTATCCACGTAGCCTATTGTTCTAAATTCTTGTTTGCCTTGAAAACTTCTACCGCTTTGTTCATAAAACTTACCGCTTTTATATACCGTTTTGATTTGTGTTACATAGTCATAACCTCGTTTTTCTAAATCGCGAACTGCTATTAACATTTCTTTCATTGATCCACGTCTTACTGGCACCTGGAACATCACGCATTCTCCCTTTCGCATAACGCTATATCGCCTTGAATATCAATGATTTTGTATCCTGGATAGCGATCAGGAGTAATGTACTCAATCGCCTTTGCTTTTGCTTCTTTTTCGTTTCGCACGCCCTCCCATACCCATGACGGAAGGACGACTTTCGATTGATTTTTATCTAACATAGACTTTCACTCCTTATTTACTTAGAAGAAACGAGCGTGTATACTAGAGGTACATAATAATCTAAAGTTTCACGAACCATTCGATTAGGCGTAGTCGAATGGTTTTCTTTTGTTTTGATGCTGTACGCATCATCATGACCAGAAACGAGGTGGAGGGGGAAAGGCGTCCGCTCCTGATCATGATGACAAGCACAACGCTTGTCCTATTTAGCTAGAGTTATAAACTCCTTATGCATTTCCTCAACCTTATCTGCGCTGTTATGTATCCCTTTAGCTCTTAAATCCTTTATGATCCATGCTAGTTTCTTTTGTTCGTATTCATCACGCTGTTCTTTATTTGTCATCTCTTGACCATCCCGTTTTCTTGTCCCATACATCTATTCGGTGTACCAGGTATACAGATAAACATATTGCAGCTGCTACGATAGCTAGTGATAATGTGCTTTCTTCCATCATTTAGATCGCTTCCTTTCCGAGAAACTTATTAATGAAGTAAAGCTGACCTTTCCCAGTAACTTTTGTAGTAAATGATGTTACGAATTCACCTACGCTATTTGTTCTTACATATTCTTGTGATTCAAATAATTCTAAGTCCATTGAATACTGTGTTGGCGTGTTGTACAGGCTACCTCTTTTCTTGCAAAGGTATCCGTTTTCTCTAAACCATTCGAAGAGCCTGTTTTGACCTGTGTCGATTCCTTTTTGTCTCATTAAGTTCGCTAACTGTTTGACGGTTATTAGGTTTGTTGATACTTGTACAGCTTCTGCGAATGTTACTAGTGGTTGCTGTTGTATGATTTGTTGTTGTGCTGCTGCAAGCTTTTCTTTCTCTTCTTTTAATTTAGTGAGAAGACCGATTGCAAAGTCTGGATTTGTTACCGCTTGTTCCAGGACTTGATCTGTCATGTATGCCCCGTGCTTTCTAATAGATGGAAGCACTTCAATCGCTAACCAATCTTGAAAAGCTTCTGCTATTTCGTTGCTTGCTTTGAAGGCTAACTTGTACACTAAAGGTTCTGGAATTAAATCTCCTTTCGCCACTTGTGGCGAATTCTTAGGAAGATAAGAATTAACCCTACTCCATCTCACATACTTTCTTCCGTTTTTGACATCAACTATTCCTAAACTCTTAGCAACTTGTTCTACATCGAACAATACTTCGCCATTTTCGAATTTTGCTGATACCTCAAAAATTTCATTTTCAAATTTTTGTAGTGTATTCATACTTTCACTCCTTATTATTTGTTCGAAAAAATCGAACTTAACATTTAAAAAAATATTGATTTTAACGTTATTAAGTTCGATTTATTCAACCCTTTTAAATAGATCTTCCACAGGTACTGAAAATACTCTAGAAATAGCGAAAGCCGCTTCTTTTCCTGGTGATTTAGTACCCTTAACATATTCACAAACCGTGCTTTTAGAGCGTTTTATCTCTTTAGCTAGTTGTATTTGTCTCATTTCATTTTCATCAAGCAAAGCCGACAATTTTTTGTTGTCAAAAATCATTTTCCTGTTCACCTCGCTTACAAATAATACTATATCAAAAAGTTCGAAAAAAGTGAACTATTTTTTAAAATTTTTTTATTTATTTTAAATCCTATAATTTAATTATATAAATTTTGTATTCCGAAAAAAGTTTGCTCCGAGCGAACTTTTATAATAAAATGTACTTAATTACTGTTATAGTTAGTTAGTAACACACTTACACATTATCAAATGTACATTATTATAATTTATATAAAAGGGTGGAACTCATATGCGTGGGGATAGGGTAAAACAATTAAGGAAAGAAATGAAGTGGACACAAGAAGAATTAGGGAATCGTATAGATTTAAAGAAATCAACAATATCAGAGATAGAAAACAATAAGAAAGACGCTGGCAGAAAAGCTATTACAAAAATCGCTACAGCTCTAAATTGTACAACTGATTATTTGCTAGGGCTATCTGATGACCCTCAATTAAGCGGGGATCAATATTCTGATTTACGAAAGAAATTTGATGTATTACTTGAGAAATTAGAACAAAAACCTAAACATGAACAAGAGATGCTATATAAAATGATGCAAGCAGCCCTTGGTTCAGATGATTAAATGATTGTCAGCGAAATGCTAACAATCATTTTTTTTGTCCATAATGTGTAACTCTATATTAGAAACTTCTTGTTTCTTGTTCTCATCACTTGTGATTTCTCCCATTACAAGTGTCTTCCATAATACTTCAGCTAAGCTCTCTTTTTTCATCCCTAAAACCCCCAGTTTTATCTATGTAGTTTGTGAATAATTCACAATGTTTTCTTAAATATAGAATTTGATATTTAGGAAATATCCCTAAAAACAGCGAATGCGATTGCCTCAATAGAGACAATCGCATTCAAACTATTTATATATTAACCCATGCCACCGCCGGGTCCCATTTCTGAATATAATACTACTTTCGAATCATCCTTAGCGATTTGCTTCGGTTGTTCTTTGTTGTCAGCAGGAGCGAATAAAAAACCTCCAGCCAACGCTACGCTTGTGATTAGCGATAAGATTTTTTTCATTTAGCATCACCCATATATATTATACCATTTTTATTAAATTCTACCAACATTTTTCTCGGCAATTTACAATAAAATCTATTACCTTCGCACTCGAACATCGTGAGTGATTTTTCTATAAAACTAACATCGCTAGTCGCTACTCCTAAGTAGCAATATTCAATAGGCATTAAATATCCATTTTTCTCTTTTAATCCGTTCAAAATACTTTCAGCCAGTTTGCAATCACCTTTCCTGATAGCTAGGAACGCTTCTTCTGCAGGATGGAATATCTGTATATCATGTAGATCTACATCATTAACCAATTTGATAAATGCGTGAGTATTTAGGATGTTTTCTCTTCTTTTTATAGTTCTTTCGAAATGGCATTCTCCTAACATTTCTAACGATTTGTTAATATACCATGTGGCTCTTTCGTAACTTTCGAAAGTATAGGATTCTGCAAGGTATACTAAAGCTGATGCCCTTAAAAGAGAAAAACAGTTTTGTTTGTCTTCTAAATTGAGTATTTCGTGACACAATTCCCTCGATTGATCGACGTTATCCTGCATTAAATATGCGTACGACAACCCTTCTTTAATTCTTCCTGCGTATGCTGTTCTGATAAAATCATCTGAAATCTCTTCTACTTTCGGCTGCAATACTTCGGCATACTCAAACAATGAATTGAATTTTTCTAAATCGTACATCGTATAGAAGGTTAATATTCCATATAAAACTTTCATTTCTTGCGTCTTAATTACTTTACTTCTCTTACGTTCTTCTAATTTCTCTAACAAAACCTTCCCACTAACGACACCCTTGCTTCGCATCCATACCAATTCGTATACATAAGCCCATTCTCTATTCATCGCCAACGAGGACGTTTTTTCTCTATCTACAATTGATTTTAATAATTCCAGGTCACCTTTAGCATTCGCGTACTCCATTGCGATTCTCATGTTTTGTTTACTTTTTGTAACAGAACAAAACATATGCAGCATCTCTTTTTTCTTTAAAACGTTATCATTGTACAAGATGTTAAGTAACTTAATCATATTCCAAAAGTTAAATTGACTCTTGCCGGATAAGTTTTTTGATAATGAACCTCCAGAAATACCTAAATCTTTTGCAATGTCTTCTTGATTCCTTCTTTGGAAATCAATTTCATCAATAAGGTTACCTAAGAACTTTAGTAATGCTTTTCTTCTTAATTCTTCTTGTTTTTGTTTAGGTGTCTGATCCATCAAATTTGCTCCTTTTGGAACAAAGACGCTTCGCTCTTTTTTCTCAAATTCTAAACAGGAAATTCATACCATAGTAATGCTTTAGTAATATCGGCATGTTATAATGTAATTGTTACTCATGAAGTGACCGAAAAGAGACTTATGGCAGATGTTCCCCTGGTGAGTCGGGCGAACGGTGTAAGAGTGCTGCGAACACTACTTATACACGCTGTGAGTCTTTTTTTCGTTCCGGTTATTTTGTATTCATAATAACACAAATTTCCCAAAATTCGGTCATGGAGTTATCTGATTTTTGTTGAGAAAGTCTGATAAACGCTATATATCAACGTTTATCAAATGTATTAGATAACAAATATGCAATTTTGCATTTTCATTTAAAGACCTCACATGCATATATTACCATAAAATCGAACTTTTGTTCTAATTAATTTTATAGTGATTCAAAATGAGTCATCGTATATATTTAAAGTCACAAAATTAATCGTTTTATCCAAATATATACCATCAACTTCCTTCGTTCGCTTATAATTGTCACAGATAAAAAAGGGCGGTGAATAGTCATTGCTTAGCGAACGACTGGTATATTTTCGCAAGAAAAATAAATTAACTCAAAACGATGTTGCTCACCATCTTAATGTTGTTCGTTCAACATATACCAATTGGGAAGCGGGACGATCAGAACCTGATGTTTCCACTCTAATCAAGATTGCTGATTTATATAACATTAGCTTGGACAACCTGGTTGGTAGAGAATATCGAATCCCACCACAAGTCGAGGTCATATTAGACCAAATTTCTAATTTAGACACAGAACCACAAAAGAAAGCGCTAAACCTCTTAGTGGAATATACATACTTGATAAAAAAGTATTTTATGTAGGTGTCACACTCCTTATTTTGACGCATAAACATCTTTACACATCAAGATAATGTGAATCTCTGTTGAAGATTCTAAAACGAAATACGAAGCGTTGCAGCGCTCAATATTTCAAATTAAAGATATTGTATTTGAATCCATCATAAAAGAAATCATTTCCATTTTCTAGAGGTAAAATTTTACAATATTTTACCAATTTATCCAAAGGGAGCCTCGGCTCTCTTTTTTTATTTTTGTTCGACAAAATATGACAATATTATGATAGGTTGTTTGCTATGATTAGCTCGAAAATCTTACATTTATAAAGGGGATATTATATGGCTACTCCAAAATACACTAAAATTGATGAGCGCTTTGGCGTTATTGAATACCCGGTTACACTAAACGAAATGGTTGAAATATCTAAAGAATTACCTAAAACTGAGCGTAAGTACTATCAGTTTGCTTTCGATGCTTTAAAGAAGGTTATGAAGGCTAAAGAAAATATCCATTACTTTGAAGTTGCTGATCCAAAGTTAACCAAAACAGGATTCATCGTTGTCGGAGAACATAATTTGTATCTGGTTATGATGAAAGGCGGCTTATTTGGTGGTGCTGAAGCTGAAGTAGTGAAATATAAGGACATTAAGGATGTTGATTTTGATATTATTCAAGGTCCGTTCGGTATCTCTCTTATGAATACAGGGATTATTTATCTCGAAATAAAGAAAATGTTTGGAACTAAGAAACGTACGATCCGTAATATTCCTGATTACAATGTTGATGGAGTATTAAAGGCTATTCGAAATAAATTGAAATAGTCAATACATATTGGAGGTCACAAAATGAAACGTAAATTACTTACAGCATTAACTTGTAGCGCATTACTTATGGGATTAGCAGCATGCTCATCTAACGAAACAGCAAGTACTTCTAATGACTCTAAAGCTGAAGAGAAAGCACAAAAAGAATTGGAAAAAGCTCAGAAAGCTGAAGAAAAAGAGAAAGTGAAAAAAGAAAAAGAAGAACAAAAGGAAGCTGAAAAGCAACGTAAACAACAAGAAAAAGAAAAGAAAGCTGACGAAGAACAAAAGAAACAGCAAGAAAACTCTAAGCCAGTTGCAAATGCAGATAAAGTTACATATGAAAACGAAATTAAGCCTACTATTGATTCTATGATGAACGAATTCGATAAAATATGGAATCAGGAGTGGAAACCTATATGGAGTCAAGCTAGTGCAGACGCAAAGTCTTTAGATCCAAATGTTTTAAAAGAAAAAATGACTATTGTTGCAACTAAATATGATGAATTATCTAATAAAAATACAGCATTTAAAGACACTCAAAAGATACAGGATCCTGCATTAAAAGAGAAACTGGATAAATTTAGAGTCGACTTTGGTTTAGCAATAAATTATAGAAGTAATGCTGCTAATGCTGTAAATCAATGGCTAAAAGGATTAGCATCTATGGAAAGTAGAATGGAAGAATCCCAAAAATCAATTAAGCTTTCAGATCAAAAACTTATTAATGCTGTAGCTAGCTTAACTGAGGTAGAATCCAAATTAGGAGTAAGCCGAAATTAGGTACTCGAAAGAGTGCTTTTATTTTGCAGATTAATACATATATTTGGGAGGACTGCAAATGAAATTATCTAATAAAAAACTGATTTTTGGTGGTATAGGTATATTAATCATACTTTTTATAAGAGGTCTATATAACAGCCATAAGATGTATGAAGCCACAACTGAACCCTATAGGACTTTTGATGTAGTTGGTGAAGCTATCGCCGGAACACTATCATGGTTCTGTATAATTACTCTTATTGCATCAATTATTTTTCTTGTTATTGCCTTGGTTAGAAAAAAACAATTGGTAAAAGAGAAGCGTCCATTTCTGCGACCTTTGATTACATTTGGCGTTTCTGCTATATCTTTTATCTTGCTGATCATAATGGGAATGGTATACGCTCTTGACCATTATGCAAGTAATGAACAGGCCACTTCACAGCTAAAATCCGAAACCAATTATCAAGAAACAGATAATAAATCTAAAGAGATTGATAAATTAAAAGGTGATATATCACTACTGGAAAATCAAAACAAAACTCTAGATGCTGAAGTAAAAAAACTAAAAGAAGAGTTGGCTAAGAAAGAACAACAAGTACCACAAGAACAGCCTAAAAAAGAAGAAGTAAAACCCGAGCCTCAACAACCTGCTTCTCAACCGGAAAAGAAAGAAGAACCTAAGCAACAACAACCTGCAGGCTCATTTACAAATCCAGTTAAGGATATCAATAAAACTGAAGCTATAAATAAGGTGAAAGAAAAAGCAAAGCAGGACTTCAAAGATGATTACATGACTCAAAACTTTGTTGCTAATGAGCAAACTAAAGCGTACGATTTCTTATATGGAGTCGAAATAAAATCACAAGAAGAATTAAATATTATGAAAAACGCATTAAAAGATTTCCCTAATGATTTCATGACAGCTAAGTTTGTTTATGAAGAACAGATGAAAGCGAAAAATCAGCAATAATAGAGGTTATGGATAAGGTAGTGAAGTAGACAGCGGCACTCGAAAGAGTGCTTTTATTATTTTAATTTTGGAGGTTATCATGGAAATTTCTAAAAGATATTCAAAACGAGAATTAAAAGGTCTTCCTACACCTGAGGAAATTGTAGTAGAGGATTTATCAAGTTATATTCAATTATTCTCCAATGGAGAATTTACAAATAATTATTTTAGAGGTGAACCCACTAATTATCGCGATACAATATCTTCAGGTTTAAGAGATGTATCGTCTAATATAGGATTTAATGCGCAAATAGAACCACATACAGACGTTCCATTCCTTAGTATGAAAAAAGAATTCAAAAGAGAAGTTTGGTATAAGTTATCTTCTGATGAACGAATGCACTTTTCGGCTTTTTCCCAGCATCATGGGATTCCAACAAACCTTATTGATATAACTACTTCGCCATTAGTAGCGTTATATTTCGCTTGTCAAAATTTCAAAAACATACAAAGTGGTAACGATCAATTTGATGAGGACAAAGGATTTGTATACTCGTTTGAAGATAAGTTCGTTGATATTACGGATGTTTTAGCTAAATATGAAGATGAAAATATATTAGAAGTATTCGCTTATGATCGAAACGATATATTTATAGACATGTACAATTTATTCTTAAAGTACGAATCAAAGTATCCTAGTGCATTTTACAATCATTTTAAGAACTTAATACAAGAACATCACGAATATTTCAGCAACTACTTTGATTATACTATCCCTCAAACTCTTGAACCATATGATAATGAAGCATATAAATTATACATATGGGATTATATTCACAGTCTTATAGAGAGTGAACGAAAATTAAAGGGGTATTATCGACAAATAGAGGATGTTTCCCCTGCAGTTTTTTTATACACCGCTTACCTTCAATTATTTCTAAATAATATACTAAGTTTTAGCACAACAATTTGGTGGTTTAATCTTATAATGCCCGATTTCAAATATGCACCTATATTAACTTTTGAACGCGGACGTAACCAGCAAGGATTATTTATATATCAAACATACTTAAATTACATTGAAGAAACATATGATACCCCAATTGCAACACTTCAAAGAGTTTGGCCTAATAAAATAATTGTTATTAACAACAAAGAAAAAATACTTAAGGAACTTGACTTTATGGGGATTAACGAAAAATTTATCTACGGTGGTTATGATCATATCGCTTCTTACATAAGAAACAAATTTCAATAAAATATAGATTTCGTTCACTTTTACGATACATTTATGAAACATTCATATGTTACGTTATATAAGTCCTTTTTTAGATCATTTTCATTCTGTCAAAAAGTCCTAGTCCCCTCTAGGACTTTTTACGTTTAAATAAAGAGGTAACATATTTCTCAATGACTTACATTACTTAACATGGTAAAATAATATTTGGATTGGCGTCCAATACATATTGTTAAAATTAAAGTGGTTCAAGTCGGAGGAAGGCACCTTAGGGTGTCTTTTCTTTTTGTATTATGACTTTTATAAGGTAGCATCAATGATTTGCTTAAAGTATGTTTTGACCCCCTATTAAGTTTTAACACCAGAATCACAATATTTATACGTCATTCGATTTGATTTAAGAGAAATATTCTCAAACCCTAATTTGCAATAAAATGAAACTAATTCATCTTGATTTAGTGCATTTCCTAGTTTGTATACAGAAGTACAAGCAGTCAAATATAGTTCCGAAAAATCCTGAGATCGCCCCCAAGCTATTACTTTTTTCATCATATATGTAGCAAATCCTTGATTTCTATATTCCTCATTTACATTAAGCTTTTTTATCTCTGCTTTGCCTTCAGCAATTGATCCGAATTCTAATGTTCCAATAAGTTTAGCAAAACTTTCATCTCGAAGCTCAAATCCTAAATCAAACATCCATTGCTCAGCAGGACGATCTAGCTTATAAATATAGAGTGCAGTAGTATGAATATCATTCAATAAATCAATGATTATATAATTAGTAGTATCTTTTAACAAAATATGAGGATATTCTTCACAACGTATATTACTTCTTCTTTGTTGTACATCTCTTTTTTTATAAAAAGAAAGTTCCCTCTGTAACTCATCTAATTCTCTCTGTAACTCGTTTAATTTAGTTTTACGAAAAAACATCAATGTCCTCTCCCTTTTATAAATTAAAATCCAAGTTAAATTTCACGTACTATATCTCATGTGTAAAACCTAATTCTGCAATAAGGACTATTCTACCATTCATCCCCTTATCCTTTAACCAAGTAAATAGTAAATCCTTTATTTATTCCTCTATCTTAGTGAGTAGGTCCCCCAGGAGTTAAACAATCTTAAGTTTTTCATCTTTTCTTCGTAATTAAGCTTGACTGAAGATCTTGAGGGTTTTTATCATGTGGGAACGAATATGGAACACGGCTGGAAGGCAGATTTATCCCCTACTTTAAAAGATCACAAAAAAAGTAATCAATCAAAATAGATGGATAAGCGTCTTGTTTTCGCCATGCGGTCACTTATAAGGTATCCGTATGTATAGACCCTGTTCACTCAGCGATTTTCACCGCATACATCCTTTTTCTATGGCTTGTCCTTGTAATATCGTCCCTACACGACAAACTGAATGTACTCCCTAGCACCGTAATGCTAACGATAACCACCCGAACCTTTTAGAGAATAATCCCTGGGCAAGTTCTCGCCCTCCCTCACCAGAAGAACAGGATTCCAATGAGGGGTGCTGTTTTTGTAGGCGCATACTCTGTACCCCCTGCACGACCAACAGCCAGCCACGCCGTAACACGTTCCCTCTATATAGAAGCACGGAATTACGGCTTATCAGTTTTTATTTACGTGGTATCAGGCAATTCCACGCGAACAAAAAACAAAAAGGCATCCTAAATCCCTAAATGACCTGTACATTCACAAGACTTCTAGGATTAGAGATGCCCGTTATATATCTTTTGGACTACAAAATAATCAAAACTAGCATTTACTAGTTGATATTTATCCAAACAATAGATAAAATGGGTATATCAAAGAAGCCTCGTGAAAAGGCATAGTTGTTTAAGGTTAGTGGTGGTACACTACTTAAACGTTAACACTGTCGGTTAATACAGTTTATATCTAGACAAGTGGTGGTACACTTGCTAGAACTTAGTCACTCTCGTTAAAGGTTGGTAGCCGTTAACATTTGGGAGTGGCTTTTTGTTTTGTGTTCATATTCAGTTGTTTTTAATTTATCTCTTTCGATCTTCATGATCTTCGTTTATGTAAAATAGCAAATTGTGTTTTGTTTTGTAGATTTATGCTTGTTGTTTATTACGTTACAACAAGCTTTTTTGTTTGTAAATGCCTCTATAAGCCTGTTACATTCCCATCTATATAAAAATCCAAATTCATTTTTATACTTTTATAATTTTATACTTTTATAAAAAACTAGTTTTTCAAAAATAGAATGATATATTTTTTATAAATTTATATTTTTATAAAAATATAAATTTATACTTTTATAAAAAATAAGCTGATAAACCTTGGCAATACAGTATTTTAAAAATACATTTCATAAACTATCTTCTATTTGTAGATTAATATTAAACTTTTTATAAAAGTATAAAAGTATAAATTTATACTTTACCGTAGGTATGTTGTGTTATAAAATCAAATTATAAATTTATAAAAGTATAAAAAAACTTTTTTTTACGAGGTGACGGAAAATGTGCAAGGTTATCACAACTGGTAACTTCAAAGGTGGGGTTGGAAAGACAACCAACGCTGTAATGTTAGCTTATACATTCGCGAAACAAGGAAAGAAAACTTTATTAGTAGATTTAGATCCACAAGCAAATGCTACTGATTTACTATTCAACACAATGAAAAAAGTATATTCAATTGAACCGGAATTTAAAAGAACATTAGCAATGGCTCTTATAGATGCGAACTTACAAAGTGCTTTGATTAATGTACTACCTAATTTGGACTTGCTTCCTTCTTATGAGGATTTACAAACATATGAGAAATTCTTGTTCAGAAATTTTGAAGATGACTTCTCACAAGATACATATTTCGCAAAACAGGTAAGTACAATCAAAGAAAATTATGATTACATTTTTATTGATGTGCCACCACAATTAAATAAATTTGCAGATAGCGCCTTAGTCGCTAGTGACTATGTAATGGTTATTTTACAAACGCAAGAAAGATCATTAAAGGGTGCTCAAAAATACGTTGAACATGTATTTTCATTAGCAGATGATTACAATTTACCATTAGAAATTATCGGGGCATTACCTGTACTAATGCAAAATGGGAATGAAATCGATAAAGATATTCTTCAAGAAGCAGAAGAGATTTTTGGCAAGGCCAATGTATTCAGTAACATCATTAAACAGATGGCACGTTTAAAGAGATTTGATAGAACGGGAATCACTTATAATCTGAAAGATGTTCATGATAAAAACGTTCATACTGTATACCAGAATATTGCTGGTGAAGTCGAAAAAAGAATCGAGATTTTGGAAGGAATGACAACAGTAAATGGATAACAAATTGAATATAGATAAAGAACAACTTGGAATGAGAAGAAAGAAAACTGAAGGGTCAGTAACCTTCACACCAGAAAGCAAAGAAAATCAGGAACGTAGTTTTCCTGACGACGATAAGCTCTTTGAAAAACCGAAGAGAAAACTTACTACGAAAGAGTTACCAAAATCTTTCCGTGTCTCATTAGAGACACACACGGCAATATCTACACTGGCTACAATTGAAGATATGAAAATTTATGAAGTAATAAATATGTTAATCGAAGAAAAAGTCGCTTCACTACCTGCGCCAAAGCAAAAGTTAGTGAAAAACGCTGTAAAACAAGTGCTTGAAGTGAAGAAAAGTCGAGAATAGGAATGAAGTTAAACTTTATTCCTATCTTAATAAACACATTTATACTTTTATAAATTTATAAAAGTATAAGATTATAAATTTATAAAAATAAATAGAGGTGATACCTTTGGATAATAAGAACAATTCATTTGTAGTAACCGTTACACCTATCACTGACGATTCAGCTTCGAACACGGAAATGAAATTGCAAACACCTGAGAAAAAAAGTTTTAAAAACCAACAAGGTAGTATTAAAATTCCTAAACAATCCAAAGAAGAACTTGAAGCACTAATGAAAATTACCAACAAGAAATTTACTCACGAAATCATTGATTTACTTATAAATAGTTATGTAGAAAAAGAATTAACTGCAGAGCAGAAAAGGAAATTTAAATTACTGACCGAAATTTAAACAATAGTAGTTTCCACGCTTAAAGTCTACTTGACGTTTTATAGCCTCATAAATTTTTAAAGTAGTAATGTTCCGACAACTACATTAAAATTACAGTGGTAGGAAATAATAAATGGTATGGGGGATTTTTTTATGATTAATTGGTCTGAGGTAAATCCACGTCATTTTGAAAAATTTGTTTATCATGCTTTAAGATATATGAACTTTACTAATAGGAAATGGTTTGGTCGTGGTGGCAGTGACGGTGGACGTGACGTCTGTGCTACCTGGTGTGAAAACATACCATTTGGATTAACTTACGAAAGGAAATGGATTTTTCAATGCAAAAGATGGAAAACAATGCCGACAACGTTACAAATTTATGAAGAAGTAACAAAAGCTATATCACATAGATTTGATCATTGGGTTATGGTTATACCTCTAGATCCTACAGCTAGTGTTATTGATTATGTTTCAAGTTTAGAAAAAAACTTTAGACACGAACGAATTAAGATTGACATAATACCTCTTGCACAGATTGAAGAAATTCTACATACTTATCCAGAATTGAGAAATGTATTAACAGAAGGCTATTTACTTACGCAAAGTGAAGGGAGCGATATGATAGATGAATCTTAAATATGATAGTGATGAGCGAATTATTTATATTGTAAATGAAGATGAATCAGAAGAAGTTTTAGAGGCAGATTCACCCTCAGATATAGTTGTATCACCAGATAAAACAAAAGCGGTATATATTGCACCTCTAGAATGGGAAGCTTTAGGAAGTTTATATGTTTATGATCTTTTATTAGCTGAAAACAAAAGAATAATTGCTCCTGATAATAAAGATCATATACCTAAAAAAGTTATTTGGTTAGATAATCGAAATTTAGCTGTGATTATTGGTTATGGATTTGGTACAGTTTCTATTGGAGGGAATATATTTGTATATGACCTGATCGATGAACAAATAAAACCCCTTACAAAATATGATAACCATATACAAGTTACTGACATGGTATTAAAAGAAGGTATTTTAGAACTTGAAGGGATTCAATACACAGATGACGCTTTGAATGAATTTAAACGTTTTAAAGAACAAATTACCTTACTTAGTATTGATGGTGAAATTAGGATAGCAGAACCAAACACACAAATCAAAAAAAATGGTAGTTACTTTTAAATTAATATGTGATAGTTATAGCCTGTTTGATTAGTGCTTTTCAAGGAACATACGAATGGATAGAAAAGTGTATAATTCTACTTTTTTATCCATTCGTATTTTACACAGACCATTACCAGAACCGCCACCACGGCTTTTTCTTCTCTTTCGCAGCAGCAACCTCATCACGAAACTCCTGCATCAATTTCTTCGTTTCCTGCATCTCACGTAGTGTTTTCATCAGTGTCTCGTCTCGCGCTTCCAAACGTTTTTCCACTCGCTCATTATGCGCTTCTACGCTCGCTTTAATTTCCTCGTTACTTTGCTTCGCCTGCTCACTCAATCGCTTCTCCATCGCTAACATGCTTTGATTCATTTCTTGCGCCATAACGCTGTACTGTTCCTGTAATTGCTGTTTAATGTGGAATGGCACTAAATCCGTTTCCTCAGCCTCTTCTTGAATTAGATCCGGATTAACTTTTTCTATTTGCTGCGCAATCATCTTCGCTGCTTTCTCTAGCGTCATACCGTCATGCTTACTGAGTTCAATTAATCTCTCAATAACTATAATGTCACCTTCTGAATATTCCCGTCTACCGCGCTTATCTTTCTTTACTGCGTATCCTTCGCGTTGCAATACTTCCATGTACTTTCTAAGGGTGCTATCACTTATTCCTATTCGTTTATATACTTCACTAGCAGAATAAACAATTTCGTCCGTCATAACGTCACAACACCTCCTAGTGACAGTATTCCATGATGTTTAGGGAATTCCTGCAAATAAAAAAGCCCTAATTAGGGCTTAGTTGTTAAATTTTATACTTAGGACCTAAGGCCATATAAATATAAGAATTACTACAAAGACAATAAGTATTATTCCACATCCCATTAGTGGTTGCCCTAGTTTAAATCCCTGTCTATTAGATATTGAACCTGCAGATATAAGAAACAAGCCGCCCAATATAATAAATACCATGGTGAAAATTATCAAATTCATCCCCCTCAAATTCTGATACACCCATTATAATTTATTTAATTCATATAAAGTTTATTAAAGCTTTATATCGCTTTAGCAATTTCAACAAGTAATCTCATAAACAATGGAATCATTTGAACCACTATATAGCCAATCCCTGCTCTTGAAATAAGCGAGAATCCCCGTTCCTGGCTACCTACCATAATAAACAACCCACCGCATAACGCTACAACGGATGCAATTGGATAGGACACTGCTTTAATTAGGAAAATAACCGGTTCAAATGCATTTACAATACGATTGTATAACTGGCCATCTATATAATTCTTTATTGCCCCGTCTTTGGATTGCACATCTTTAAAGACTTCATTTACATCTGGGTTATTGCCATCCGCAAATACATGCGGAATATCTATAATATTGCTGAATATAATAGCACTACCGATCACTAATGAAACGCGCACTGCGACAGGTGCGTATTTTTTTGCTTTCTTTTTGAACAAGCTCCATTTTTTCTTTGCTCCATAGTTACCATCCATAAAATCCTTGATGCTCATTGTCTCTGCTGCCATATGGACCATCTCCCTATTTTTAATGGAAATCAGTAACCGTAAATATGTTGCAATCCAATCCCTCACAAAGCTTCTGAAGTTGTTTTCTACGATATTCCGTCGTGGTGTACCAAATAAACTTAGGTGTCTTTTCAAACACTTTGCATTCAATTAATTTACGATACTTCTGCATCTTGATACGATTCGCGCTCATCTTTTGCTCATGATCCACCTCTACAATGTGATAACGGCCATTATCCGTAAATAGTGCATCTGCAATTATGGAAACGATACCTTTTACATTCATTTTCACTTCCTGTTTCCACGTTTTCGGGCATTCGTAAGCAATGTAGATGTCATTTCGCATGATGTAGTGGCGGAATTGATTCGAACGCTTGAGTATTTTCTTACTTCCGATACGTTCCCGCCCTTCTTTGTTGAGATAGTAAACCTTCTCCCCATCCCTAAAGCTAGACACATACTCTTCAAGACTCTTCATCACACGCGAAGCATTTCTGTCACCGCCAAGGTCGTGGAGTACCTGGATTTGCTTCCTGCTAAGAAAGCCGAGTTTCTTCAAGCTCAAGAGTATACTTTCCGTTCTCGCTTCCTTCATGGCTAGTTTTTGCATCTTCATGCTCCTTTCTCGCTCTGATGTTGATGTGTGGCTTTATGATGTTATCTATTTGCTTATTATCGATATAAACCGTCTGCAGGACCTTCTTCTCATTCGTTTGATATATAGCCCTTCCCTTTATGTTGGGAAGACTCTCTGCGCCGCCCTCATCTAAAACGGCACGGCTACCTGCTTCTGTCTGTAATCTAAAGCAAACACGAGCACCAATATTTTGACGTAGCTGCGATGGCAAAGCTTCATTTGTAGGGTACTGCGTCGCATATACCAAGCGGAATCCTGCCGCCCTGCCACGACGACCTATATCTACAATGATGTCCCTACACTCCTGATATGGCGTCATGTCGGCTGCTTCATCTACAATGACAAAGTATCGTACTGGATCCCCGCCTTCTTTTATATCTTCGTATCCTTTTTCTAGTAAGTATTCGTTTCTAGCATTCAGTTTATCTTGCAATTCCCTTAGAGTTTCTAGGGCTTCCTCTGGATTCTTCGCAATTGATTCGACCTGATTTAAGAATCTGTATCGGTTAAAAGAGAGGCCACCCTTCAAATCTATAAGGAATAGCTTTATATTTTCTGATTGGTTGCGAACCAGTGATGTAATAATCAACTTCAATACATTTGATTTCCCCATATCCGTCATGCCAGCAGAGATCATGTGCGATAACTGGTCAAAGTCGTGTTTCACTAATCCATCCCTTGTATAACCAATAGGTACTTCCCATCCTCTGCACTGCCTCATCATATCTTCTTCAAACTTCACAAAATCAGGAATCCCTTTTTCATAAACTCGTATTTTTAGCAATCCATCGTAAGACAGCTCAATTTCCTTTCTAACGAGTTTTTTCTTGTTTATGATGTTTTGTATTTGTTTTAAAATATCTTTTCTTAGGCGAAGAGATTTGAAGTCTTGTAGTTTGAAATCATAAACTTTGCTCTTGTGGTTTAATCCATCCTCTAAATGTTGCATCTTTTGCTCGAAATCGGAGAAGCTAAGACCAAGTGGAATCCTATATGCATATTCAACTCCCCAATCATTTCTTGTTTTGCGAAGCAACTGTATAGTCCTGGTTTCTTTTCCTTCTTTTACTTTTAATCCGCAGTTAGCGCAAATTCTTTGAATCTTAGAAGCGTCATTTGTCGCTCCTTTTTGATGCATTTTTGATAGAAAGACTACACCACCAACTGCAGCTGAACTTACTAACTCAAATATCACAAACTCGCACCACCTCTCATGTATGTTTTAGCAAAAACAGTCCCTGCTAATTAGAAGAGAGAATAATAGCTATGAATCATTGAAAATACTAATCTTTCAATGTCTGAAGCAGTATTCTGCAAACGAATTCTATTCAGAATAGGTGAAACGAAGTTATAAAAGGCTAGCAATTTGGAACTGAGAATCGCAATTTGTTTGGTATGGTAAAAAGTATTATGTACTGTTTGGTCTTTATGTCAGTTTTTTTCTCGTGTTTAAAAAAATGACGAAAAGGGCAAGCTATTCACGAGGTGGTAAAGGTGTTTGGATTAGGCAAAAAACGTAGTAAATTTGGTAAATGGCTAGACAAGCAAGGGATCACACAAGGGGAATTGGAGAAGGCCGCTAAGTTAAGTAGGGGTACAATTTCGAAAGTGTGTAACGATAAAGAATACACACCTAAATTTTCGACTATATCCCAAATAACAAGGGGATTGAAGAAGTTAGGAAAAAATATAAATGAAAATGAATTTTGGATGTAGCTTCGTAAAAAAACGGGGCTATTTTCACGCTTTAAAAAGAACGTACGTTCGTGTATAATAAGTATAAATTACATACACGAATCGGGGGATCATCATGGAAAATCAAAGTTGGGGTGCACCAAAGTTACGCGGGAGAGGAATGATAAAGTGGCAACCATTTGCCAGTATGCCGGAGCAATTCGCGGGAATTAGAGAGATAATGGGTGAGTTAAACAAAGTACCTAAACCAATTCTTACGCAAGATACAAAGGAACGTATTGAACGTGCTCTAATTGATTCCATGCAGAGGCAGGAAGATATACTTATTTCATTTTATCGGGATGGATTTATCAGCAATATGTACATAACTGTTATACGAATTGATTTACATACTAATATGGTGCATTGCACAGATGCATTTAATTTAAACACTGAATTTAAGTTTGATGAAATTGTTGATGTAACTGAATAAAAAAAGAGGGACTCCCCAAATGTGGGGAATCCCTCTTTTTATTTAACTTCATACCACCAACCTTTTTTATCCAACCAACCTTTCATACCATTTAATTGTGCATCACTAGTTGGTTCTGTAACGAAATATGTTAAACCATCAGATTTTAAGTTAAATGTAGCTGTCATTTTCAAAGAATTTAAAGCCCCCATCACATCAGGAGTTTCATACGGTGAAAATGCTCCTGTTTGAATGATGTTTTGTTTAGGTACCTCCGCTTGTACTTGCTCCTGTGCCGCTCCAGTAAACCATGCTAAAGACTTATTTCCTATAAGTGAATTAAGATCACATTTGCCGATACCAGGTACATTTCCTGTTTCAGTGTATTGCCAAATATCGCAAGGATATGCGGGTTTATTACCACCATAACGCGGAATCCAAACGAAATCACATTTCACATTTGCCATACCAAATGGAGCGTACATATGATGGCCAACATATAAACCAACTTTCTTAGCGCCTAATCGGTATAACTCATTGATAAAGGCTTGTGTCCCTGTTCTCATATCATCCATTGTTTTCACTTCTACATCAGCTACCCAAACCGTAGCGCTCTTGTCACCACGGTTCCAGAAGTCTTGCGCTTCTTTCTTTGCATCATTAATCGATACAAATCTACAGAACGCATAATTGCCAAAAGGAATATTACGAATCTTCATAGCGGCTACATAAGATTTGTATACTGGATCCACGTAGTTAGAACCATCTTGTACACGAGCAATTACGAAATCTATATGTTTTGCTGCCGTATCCCAATCAGGACTTCCATTCCATTTAGACATATCAACAATATATCCCATTACTTATCCGCTCCTTCATTTCGTTTATCAGCAAACCATCTGCCAGCTGTAGGATTAGATACAACACCTGCAGCGATCAAAATGTATAAAATCATATCTACGTATTCTTGATATCTTCCTAAGTTAAAGTGAGGAACAGTATCCATTAATACCATCCCTACCAACGCGAATAATGCTACCCATAATCCATAATTCTTGAATTTCTCTTGCATCGTTATTTCCTCCGCTTCCTTGTATCAGAACGTTTTATTTTCGCTTCAATTTCACTCGCTACACTTTCTAATAACCATGTTGGAATCCATTTGTCCCAACCAACACGAACGCAATTAGCTGTGAAACTATTGAAAATGTGATATGTTAAACCGCCAGTTACCATAAAGAAAAAGAAATCAGGTAATTTAAAAGCAATATCAAACATGTGAGCTAAACATGGCAATAAAAAAAGCACCACGGTACGCGCGATGCCTTCAACTCCATATGCCGATGAATACGACCCATCTAACTTTGACGCTTTACTTCCGGTAATCCAATCGAGTGCAACAACCATCATCAGAATGAATATCCAGATTATATTAGTTTTTCCATAAACCAAACTTAGGAACGTCCCTACTCCACCGCTTACAAATGAAGCTGCTTTAAATTGTGCTGTATTAAAAATATCGATTATATTAAGACTTCTGAAAATGTCATGAACTCGCTCCAATTGTTCACCTCCTTTTATATAATAAAAAAGACACATTTGTGTCCCTACTTAAAACAACTAACATCCATACCGAATATATCTGCAATATCATTCTCACTACGATCTGATAAATAAGATTCAGTTGTTGATACATCACTATGATTAGCTAGAGATTTCAGTTTCTCTAACGGTATGCCTTGTTCACGAAGATTATCAAGTCTAGAGTGGCGAAAAGCATGAGGGTTGATTGTAATAACTTTTCCTTCTCTTTTACTTAACATTTTGGATAAAATATCGCACCAGTAATTAAAGGTACTCTTATTGACTACTCGCTTTTCACCATTTCTATATGTCTTCACAAATAACTGATTGATACTGTCTTCACCTCTGCCTTCAAGGTACTTCAAAATTAGAATTCTAGTTCGCTCGTTATAATATAACCTGAACTTCTTACTTCTTTTTCCCACTACAGTATTTGTGTAATATCGCTCTTCTAACCCTTCTTTTAATACCTGATGTACTTCATTCTTTCTTGCTGCACTGTAATAAGAAATCGCTAGATAAACAGCAATAAGCGTTTGATTTTTCTTCTCCAACTCATCAAGTAACCATTCAATCTGCTCTTCTTTTAAAAATGTAATTTCTCGAACTGGATTTTTAGGTAAACCCTTTACCCTTGAACCGATATTAAATTCGTATTCATAATCATCATCGTCAGCACAAAATTCTAACGAGGACCGTAACGCACTCATTAGTCCATTAACGCGAGCATTAGACATGTCCATCTCTTGGAATACGATACAAAGATTACGAATATCTTTTCTGGTCAATTCTGTAATATGTTTATTATCAAAATGCTGATAAATTAAAAACAAAATGATTTTTAAATCCCACTCATATTGTTTTAAAGTGCTTTTCGCCTTACCTTGCGCTTTCTTTTCAATCAGGAAGTCTCTAATTAGGTTTTTATTATCGGGGTTAACGTATTTCTCATAAATTTCAGGATCTACAATTCGTTTCACTACAACCACCTCCTGAGAAAAATAAAAAAAGCATGCCACTGCATACTTTTTATTAAAAGCCGTATTTTGTTTAAATTACTGCATTACCGCAAATACTGTGTCGATTATAATTATCCAAATAACTGCCGACGCTATACCGCCTAGCACTATAGCTTTTCCAAATTTATTTTCATTAACCATATTCATAATATCTACCTCGCTTAGATAAGTTTCGTATAGATTATATTAGTATTGTTAAATCTTAATGGTTTCTATGTGAATTTAATGTGTTCAATTTCTTGCAATATAAAAAGAGAAGCGAAGTCGCTCCTCTTAATTTATGAATTGAATTTACTAAAGTCCTTATCTACTAAAAATATTAGAATAAAGGTTCACCTTGTAGAGATGATTGTATAACCCGTTTATCTTCAAAACCATATCTAGCTAAAACTAATTTAACTAATTCTACTATCCATTTTGGAGCATTTGGAGCAATATATATATTTTCAATTAAGGTTTCTAGATTAACTGGTATATAATCACCGTAATTAAATGACTGACCATGATAATCAATCCTACCTTTATTAATTGGAATTTTATTAATTAACGCTCTCAATTCCCTTTCATGTTCAAATGATTTTTGTTTGAACACAAAAGGAGACAATGTGTTTCCAAATGGAATAGCATCTTCTTCATAATTAATATAATTAACTTTCCCTATAAAAATAGGATGTTCTACTTCAGAAACGCTTTCACAAAGTCTACTAAATGTAGATTGTATCGCTATCCCTTCATTACTTTTCAAATATAATTTCCACATTGCATCTGATTCGTATTCATTCATATGCCAACAATTAATAATTGTCCACTCTTTATTCTTTTTATTAAATTCGGATGACTTTACAATAATATCTAGTGCACCTTGCGGATCTACATCACTAAAAGCTTCATTATAAAAATCTTCACGCAGCTCTAATGTTTTTTTAGTATTACTTCCTTCAAACGGATCTTCAAATTTATCTGCCCTTGTGAAAAACAAACTTCTACGCTCAAGAATATCAATTAATTTAGTAAAATCCATATACCTCCAAATTTTAACTTTTTCATTTACAGGTTTTTTAAACAAAGGATGTTCTTCGTACATAGATTCTCTCCTCTCTACAGTTCAATATACTGCAGAGAGGAAACATATCCAATATCTTTTTAATAAATATTTCATTTGACGCTAGAAAATGAAACCCATTTATCTTTTAAATATATCCATCCAATAGGACTATTACTATTTTCATTAAAATTTATATCTATGACATAATCATATTCACGAGGTTCTTTAATAGTTTTTATAAATTCTTTTACATCTGTAATTCCATTTCCGTATTCATACATAATGAAATCCAACTCCTCTCCAAAATAAAAAAGCCTGTTGCTACACGCTTTAATTTCAAATTCACAGTTATAACGTTATTTGTGGAGTGATTAAGATTGCATCCACCTCTTGCTGTGTAAAATAACCTTTTGTGGCACAAGCTCTCACATATGTTTCGTCCGCTTTTCTCATAATCCACATATTTAAAATAAATTGATACATAATTACTTACCTCCCATTATTAATTCCATTAATGCATTTTCTACAGCCTCTAAACGCTCAAGCGCAGTTGGTTTTGATTGTTTTTCTTTCCAGTCTTGTCCTGTCCATTCCCAAACTCTTGTCAAATCTACTGGTGCAATTAATGTTGAATTTGGTGGTGGCTCATAAGTTACTACTGTTTCGATATTGCCGTCAGGATCATGTATCTGTGCTTCAATTAGATCAATAAATAATTGTCCATCTGGTGTTTTATACTGCTTAATTTCTTCTATATCAACAAATTTAATGTATATTTTGCTGTTATCCCATACATAATATCGTCTCTTCATAACATTCACCTCAAATTTTAATCCAATATGTGTCTGTCTTTTTCAAGCGTACATATTGACTTTGGGTTAACTCAATTTTTGAACCAATGTTTAAGAGGTCAGGTCCTGTTCCTGTATTATTTAAAGTGAGATTAGCCGCCCCAGCAACGATGAGTGTAATTTCTTGCCCTAACTTTGCACCGGTAATCTTATCGATACTACCTTGTACATTTTTAAACATGAATGGGTACGTTTCGTTAATCGGATTGGTATTTTTATTTATGAGACTTGAAACATTAAACTCACCGTTTATAGTACGTGGAGTAACGTTTATATTCCCGAATGTTCTTTGATTGTCGACAAATGATAAAGGCATGTTTCCGAATGATATTCCACGAATTTGGAAAAGTGAACCATCATAACTGTTAAGAGTTGTAGTCACACGTTGTTTGCCTTCAAAGTCTTCTGCTAATTCAGCGATGAAAATAGAATAGGCATTTGGTAATGGATCATTTCCGTAATAAAATTTAGCGTTACCTGTAGCCGTTATACTGTTTGCATGGACTTTCGCGTTGATTACTCGATATCCCATGTTAATACCACAACGTGTTGGATAAGTAATTGGATTGTTAGCAACGATAATATTAGCTTCTGGGTATGTGGATTTGTCTATTGTTTCTATATAAACACCATCTCCAGGTATTCGTTGACCAGGCCATGCAATATTATTTCCAGTTACAGTCAATGTTCTTGGATCTTCAATATGAATCGAATTCCAACCAGCTTCGAAACATTGATTATCTGAAATAATGCCAAAGTTACTTTGTTTTACATAAATATTATGACATTTGGAATCTGACTTTAGACGATACAATTGATGGAAGAAGAAATTATCTGAAATAATAAATCCGTCTTGTCCTTCAAAATGAACGTGTGTAATACCTCTCAACGTTAAATAACCGTGACACCCCATAAATTGCCAATCACCGTGCTGATTGTAACGCCAATTAGATGAAACGCCTTCGTGCCATGGTTTCCAACTAGTTTTTGCGCAATACTCTACATTAACAAAAAAACAATCCTTTATTTGAATTCTAGCTGTTTGTTGATAAGGGACATCTTCAAATAGCGCTTCCCCATAGACAGCACGATGATAGTTTTCAAAATAACAATTTTCAATTGTTACACAACGTGTATTTTGAATTACAATCGCATCCGTTATATTGTATTTATCATGTATAAATCTAAGGCCGACAATTCTAGTAAATAAATCAATAATATTATTATCATAACTAGGGTTCGGTCTTTCTACGGATTTAATCTTAATTGTTCCTTTTAGAGTTCCTGGTCCTGTTATCGTTATATGCGGCGACTTAATTAGAACTGTTTCAAAATAATAAGTACCGTATGGGATAAAGACCGTGCCCCCAGCAAAAGGGAAATTAGGGACAGTATTAGCTATATAATCAATCGCGTCTTGAAATGGTTTTGTATTATCAAACGCCTCATCTTCCTGAACTGTTTTTGCCCCATACCATGAAATGTTAATCCCGTGACTTTGAGATTCTTTTGCCAGTTTTTCGATTTTTTCTGCAAGATTTACTGCATTTAATTGTGATTTATTTAAACGTTCTCGTAAATTAACTGATGTAACTCCAAATACATCAGTTCGTGCATCAATAACTTCTGGATTACTGTTACCACCCGCATTGATTACAAGATTGTCCACACGGCTTTGCAGTTCCTTGGATACTTGATCGACAAATGAATATTGTCCGTTAACTGCATTTTCTATATCCGTTAAATTTTGATTGTATTCATTCCGAAATAGACGTTGAAGCCATGTATTACCAAAGCGTCTTAATTTCAATAGTCCCAATTATTTTGCACCTCCCTAAAACTCCTATAAAATTCGTTTTTTAATAGTTTTTTATTATCCTTCAAGCCAAACACGGAATATCCGTGCATATGCTTTCTTTCCTGCTACTTTATTTCTCATTCGTAAATAAAAGGCTTCTAATTCACCATTTGGGACACCCAAATCATATATAAGTTCAACACCATTGTTTTGATTAGGGGGTGATGATTGAGTCGATGTAGCTCTACTTCTTATAGTGCTACCATCACCATCAACTATCGCAATTTCAACCTCACCGCCAGCTTCGGTGAATATTTGTGCCGCCAATTTAACATATCTTGTTTTATGTTCAAAAGTATAGAATTGGCAATTATCTAAGACATCATGGGTAGATGTTAACCACCAACCATCTTCCGTAACGTTAATTCCACGGTATGGAGGGTAGTGACCAGCGATATCAAATCCATACTGGATAGCACCACCAATAATAGTTGCGAATCCATCATCACGTTCAATACGAATAAGACCACGATGAACATCGAGGCCTCCTGCACCAATATGGACGTATCTGTTTTTATCTTCTGGATCTATATACCAAACACCCGTGTTATCCGCAAATGTTTCAGTATTCATATACAAACGTTTCAAAGCTAAATTTAGGTTTCCACCATCATCTAACAATTGCTGCACTTGTTTCTGTGTTTGTTGAAATTGAACCATTATCTGACTTCTAGTTTTCAATTCCTTAAAAGATGACAATTCAACAATTGGACTAAATGTTTTATCAGTTGGATCGTCCACCATTTCTACTATCCTAATCTTTATAGAAACATCAGCCTCTTCATAAAACATATATACATAATCTCCATAATTAAATTCGTGTAGAGGCAGACCATTTTCTATAAGGTTTGCAATAGATACATTAAATTTAGTTTCTGGAACATCATTTATTTCTTCTTTTAACCTTTGCAACATTGTTTCTTTCGAGTTAAAACGCTCATCCTCAACAGGTTTTTGATCTATAACTCCGTATACTTTTGCTAATGGCGAAGTATATTCCACCATAAATTCTTCTTTTGTTGGCTGCTCTCCAGGTTTGTTAGAAGGTATTTCTTTGCTCCCGTATCCACGTATATAAGTAGCAAAGTTATTCATATTGGTCTCTTCTCCGAATGTTTTTAAATTATGCCCATATCGGAACTGAGCGTCAGTTTCTTTGCCAATCTGATTTTTGAATGTAATAGTTTTACTTTTATTATCAATTGAAAGCTCAGCCTTATAACGGTTTAATGCTGTTTGTAATAAAGATAGTCTTGAATCTCTTCCGAAATTTTCAAATCTCGTCGCTTCGAATGCGCCTTGATTTATATATTTCCAACCAGAATCTTTAAAAATAAAATCCATACATTGTTTAAAGTTTGTGTATCCATCAAGTTTGTCATATTGATATTTCATAAAATCATCAAAAAATATGTGAAGACACGAAATCGTTTTTCCGTTATGTCCTGTTTTATTAATTCCTAATATGATGTATTCGTCACCATATTTATCTTCAATCTTCGCTCGCTTATCTAGCAACTTGTACGCATGAGTAACATTTTGAGTATTATATTGAAAAAAAGAAAGAGAGTGTTCCCCATTCACCCTCCTCTTCCTTCTAACATCTTTATAATCAGTTAATAATTCTTTTTGTCCATTAATTCCAGTAACTGCAAGCATAATCATCAATCCTTATGAAAAATAATAAAACCTAAAGTCAAATTTAATTTCAAAGCTACCTGATGCACCTGTTAGCACAAATTCATTCCAGCCAGATTTTAAAGTTATCAATCCCCAATTAGTGGACCCGAAAATACTCGTTCCATTTTTCGTTGCCTTTACGCCATTTAATTCAATAACATTTCCACTAGCCGATTCTCCTGCGTAACTCCACGCATCTCCTGTAGTTACATTTTTTATTGCTAGATTTTTACTAGCACCACTATATCTAATTTTTAATGGCATAGATCTGGGATTAACCGTCACATCTCCTGCGTTATAAATGCGGAAAAATGGAGTGTTATGAATATACTTTGTATCTTCTGCGATCAAGCCTTGACCAATTTGCCACAATTCTGAATCAAATGTAAAAGAGTCTAGTGTTGTCCCAATCGATTCACAAAATGGAGAGGCTGATTTAAAAGTAATGTCAAAAACCCCATAAGACCCATTTCCTTTTGGTTCTATTTCATATCTTGACGCTACTCTTACTTTCCATCGTTTTCCTGGTTCCCTATTGGTAGTTATATAGAAAGGTTCTTGTGAAGCAAACAAGCGGAATATTTCATCCCTAAATAAATAAAAGTCGTAAATATCTCTCGAACGAAAGAATATTCGCGACTTTATACTCTCCTGAGAACCAAAACTACCACCAGGCAAATCAATATCACCATGACGGCCAAGTATCTTTTCGTATTGTGCATTAAATATAGGAGAAGATGGCAAGAACATAAGGACTTTTATTTCATTATTTGAAGACATAAAAAACTTCTGTCCATTAGATTTTGTAATAGTTAATGTTTGTTCACTCATACTTTCACTCCTTGCACAAATAGATCTGTACTATATTGATTCCCTTGTAATAAATCCAGTGGAGATAGTAAAACTTCTGCTAATGCTCTATCATTAATAACAATTTGCAATGGTTTTTTCTGAACTAATTCGTAATTATTAGGTGTATATGACTTGCTTGATTGACCTGAAACTGTTGAGAAACTTGGAATATTTCCATCTACATCAGATGATTGATTTAAAACATATTTAACACCCTGGTTTACATTAATGCTACTAGGAATACCTTCGTTAAACAAACTCATTATGTTTGAAAGAGAGTTCTTATTAAAACCTTTTCTTAACGAATTGTAGGCTGAATAAGCTAAATTAACACTTTCCTTTTCAACATTTCGAGTACTTTGAGCAATACCGACCTCAAAGCCTTCTCCAAATGGTTTACCTGCACCATCACGTACAAGCCTTGATGGTGAGTTTATATTTAATGTTGCCTTCATTGCTTCAAATGCACCTTGAGCTAATCCAGACGCTACTCTAGAAATATATGAACCTTTTCCACTCATCCCTGAAGCAAATCCCTCTGCAAAGCTTTCACCCACACCATTTGCACTTACACTTCCCAAACCTGATTTACCCGACTCAGCTACATTTTTACCACTTGCACTAGCTTGTCCTTTTGTATTTTCAAGTCCTTGGGCAAACCCACTGCCTCCTTTTTGACCAGCAGGGTTACCATCAATAGTATTGAATCCTCCATGGGCTGAAGCTACTGCTTCCAGCGCACTCCCTCTAATAACTCCATTTTGATTAACAATACCACTCGCTAGTCCTTGTCCGCCTTGATTTCCAGCTGGGTTACCATTAATGGTATTGAAAGCACCGTGAGCACTGGCAACAACTTGCAAAGCGCTTCCTCTTATATATCCATCTTGACTAATAATACCTTGCCCTAATTCGCTACCGCTTTTACTACCGCCGCCACCATCAGTGGTACTTCCCATAATTCCCTGCACCGCTTGTTTCTTTCCTGTCGCCGCATTTTCTGGAGCTGTATTATTAGTAATACCATTAGCTTGTGTTTGACTTATATCAAATCCAACTTGGGTTAAATCTAACTTTGCACCATTTTGAATTAATGCAGCGATAGCTTTAGCCGCTACTTCAGCGTTGATTGAACCATTTTGCATTCCTTGAACAAGTGTCTGCACATTAAATTGTCCTGCTGCTCCAAGGTCAACTTGAACATTACTTTTAATATCTAACCCCATAGTCTGTGCAACCTGAGGTAAAGATAACGCTCCAATCTGCATCCCATTAATTAACGTTTGAATGTTGTTTTGTCCTTCTTGTGTAGCATCAACTTTCACACCATTTTTAACATTCTGTTGGAAGAACTGAAATACCGTATCAAAAGATAATGTCCCATTTTGAAGTCCTGTTATCCACGAATCCATTGTCATTTTTCCGTAGATTCCAAGATCGATAGTTGTATCACCTTGCATATTCTTGTTTAGAAATTCTCTTACTTGACTGGTATCTTTCGTTTTAATACCATCAATCCATTTTTGCATGGATTCAATACCACTTTGAGAAAGATCTACTTTATAAACATCTTTTAACTTATTAACATTTGCAGTTGCTACTGCATTACTATCTATTTCGCCTTTTTTCATCTTGTCTAGGAAAGTATCTATTGTAAATTGTCCCGCTGGCCCTAAATCAATTTTCATCTTCCCATCTATTTCTCTTGCCATAGATTCAGCCAATAGTCGAGAAGATTCTGTTCCTTTCTGCAACTCTCCAACATACATTCCTATACTTTCAATTTTAGATTTACCATATTGTAATTCGAATGCTAATAATTTATCTTTATGATCTTTTTCAGCTTTTTCTTGTTGACTATTAAAACGTTGAGAAACTTCTTCGTATGTCTCTCTTCCGAAAAGATAGGCTTTTGTTTTCTCTGCCCACCCTTTCTTTTCCGCCTCTATTTTGTTAGCATTTGCAAATACAAGAGAGGCATCTTCTGCCTTTAAATGTTCCTCTAATTTTTTAAATCCATCACCGCGTATGCCTTGTAAAGTAGATACGTGTTCTGCTTCATACAAAGCAATTGCATCTAATGTAGCTTTCCGTTCTTCAGGTTTTATTTCGCCCATTTTGAAAGCTTTTTCTACATTTTCACGCCAACCTTTAGTTTGTTTTTCTAATGATTTAACACCATCATCATAAACCTTTATAATACTTTCGAATCGTTTTCTACCTGCATCTATTGATAACATGCCACCAGATTCGATTTCTTTTGAGATGGATGTAATTTCTTTTGCTTTCGAATAAAACTGTTGAACATTTTTATCTGCTACCTGTAAAGCTTGGTCAAACTTTTGAGCAAAATCTTTCGGCATTTTCATGGTATCTCCTTGATACCTTTTTATGCCTTCTTCTAAAATCGATTCAGCCTGCGTAGCTACTTCAATTTCTTTATTAATAGATTCAATTACATTATTTTTCACTTGCTCTAATGTTTTTTGAGCACCCTCTGGGACAGAACCCATTAACTGACTAAACATTTTATTAAATTCGCTTTTCTTTCCTTCTAATTCTTTGATGACTTCATTTGTCATACGTTGGAAAGCCTTAATAGTTTCATCAGCAGCTTTATTTGCTTCTGCGCCTGTTTTTAGTTTTAAATCGATCATGCTATTAATAGCTTTATCTTTTAAATCTATATACGCGCCCGCAGCTTGCTTTGTCCCTTCACTTACTCGTCCACCGAATTTAGAAGTTTCTTCACTTGCTTTTTGTGATTCGTTAATAAAATATCCAATAGCTGCTGTTGCACCAGCTATACCTAATACCGTTAAGCCTACAGGGCCTGTTAATGCAGTAAATGCCGTCCCTAATATCGCTACAACTCCACCAGCACTTGCAATAGAAGTTGTTAATATACCAACACCGGCTATCACTCCACCTATCCCTGCTAAGATTGTAGCTCCTACAGCTGCAATTGCAGTTAATCCAAAAACGACACCCGCACTTATTGAAATGAACTTTTGCATGCCAGGAGAAAGATTGTTAAATCCATCAACAAGAAACTGAAGGCCACTAACCATGGTGCTAACAACTGGCATTAGAGCGTCACCGATCGTTTTCTTCATAGTATCAAACGCTCCGCTCAGTTCTTCAATTCTACCTTTCATGGTATTCATCTTTGTTTGAGCAGTTTCTAACGCTGTAACCTTTGACATTTCGGTATACATATTTTTAACGCCGTCTGCGCCCTCTTTATAAAGGATATTAGCTGCACGAATTGCATCTGATCCAAAAAGCGTATACATATACGATTGTCTTTGCTCAGCTGTAAGACCTTGCATTGCCATCTGAACAACTTCTGCAATATCGGCCATACCTTTTAAATTTCCATTCGCATCAAAGAAGGCATTATGCATAATCCCCGTGCTAAACGTTAATTTTTGGAATGCTTTTTCTGCCTTTTCGGAACCAACCTTAACTCCAGCTTGTTTTGCTGCGTATTTTTCTAAAGCACCTGTTACATCTTTAAATGATTTTGAAGCTGGTTGAATTCCTTTTTCTCCAAGAAATTGCATAGCCTTTCCAGTATCTATTGATATCAATCCAAGCTCACTAAATAAATCGTAAGCTTCATTTGACTTAGGAATTAAGTTAGCTAACATGGTTTTTAATGAAGTACCTGCATCCGAACCCTTTAACCCGTTTTGCGCAAATAGTGCCAACGCTGTTGAAGTATCTTTAAAACTAAGCCCCACACCAGCAGCAACCGCTGATACCATTGATAAACCAAATTTCAATTCACCTACACTGGTTGCAGAGGCGTTCGCGGCACCTGCTAACAAATCAGCTGCTTCAGATACTGATAAATTATCAGCCTTAAATGCATTTAATGCTGTTGAAGCAATTTCAGCAGCATCTGCAAGTTCTAATTCTCCAGCAGAAGCTAAGTTAAGCGCTCCTTCAAGACCACCATTGATGATATCAGTAAGTGAAACCCCAGCTTTTATTAATTCCTCAATACCTTTTCCTGCTTCTACAGATGAGTACTTTGTATCCTCCCCGTATTTAACAGCTAATTTGGAAAGAGTCTCCATTTCCTGTCCTGTAGCACCAGATACAGCCTTTACGTTGGCCATCTGTTGTTCGAAGTTTATAGACTCTTCAACGGCCGACTTCAATCCGCGCCCCATTGCATACGCCATACCACCAAATACTAATCCAATCTGCATACCAGCATTTTGCAAGTTGTTCCCCATTGTTTCGAGGTGTCTGCCAGTATTCATCATCCTATTACTTTGTTCATCAAGATGTCTGTTAGCTTGTTGTAATTCTGTCTCGAACCTATTTAATTCAGTGGTTGCTCGGTGTAATTGTTCTGCGTATCTTTGCGTAGATTGGCTAGTGGCTCCCTCAGCTTGTTGCGAACGATTGTAGGCATCACTTAACTGCTGTACTTTCTGTCTCTGGGTATCAACCATTCTATTTAGAACATCAACCTTCGCGTGTGCTTGTTCGGATCTATTCGCAAATCCACCCATACCTGTACTTACTGATTGAAGTTCAGCTTGTAATGCCTTCATCGTATTTGAAAGTTTATCAATACCCTTTTGTTCTGCTTGCCTATTTACTTGTTTCAATTCATTTTCGAATCTATTTAAATCAGCTACTGCTTTGTTAACTTGTGATGCATAACGCATAGTCGCTGCATCATTTTCACCAAGTTTAGCCTTATTTTGATCATAAGCTGCCCTTAAACTTTTAACTTTTTCTTTTTGGGCCTCAATAATACGATTTAGTACATCAACCTTCGCTCTAGTCTGATCGCTTGCATTTGCGAATCCACCCATACCTGTACTTACTGATTTCAATTCGTTTTGTAAAGTTTTTACCGCGCGACCGGAAGTAGCGATACCTTGTCGAAAATCAACGTTATCTAAGGAAAGCCTAACGACTAAATTATTTATTTCATTCGCCAACACCTCACCTCCTTAAAATATCTGGTCGATGTATGCAAATTGTTTTTCTGTTTGTTTATTCGCTTTCTTTCTGACCAAACGCAAATAATATATGATATCCATTTCATCTATCTCGTTTAATTTATAGCCCTGATCCATTAAGGAGAGATACATATCTTCAAAGAAATCTTTTAAAGTTGTAGTCTCTCCACTTATTCGTTTGGGTCAATATCTTCTTCACTTTCGTCTGCACCTATAGCTTCGACTACACCAGTTGTGATGTATTTAAAGAATGCTGCAATTGTTTTATACATAAATCGCGTATCAATTCCATCCAAAAATTCATCTGTAGTAAATTGATTCCCGAATCCTCTACAAACAAAATCAATTAGGATATCTAAAACTTCTGTTTGCGTTTCTTCAAATTCGATTTGTTGGCTTCTTAGGTACTTTTCCTCTAAATCTGCCCCTTCACGTCCAATTCGACCTGAAATGAAACTAGGTGAGTAAAACGCCTTTTCTTTTCCATCTATAAACAACGTGACTTTCATCTTTTGCATTTTTTATAACTCCTTCCATTAATAAAGAAATAAAAAACGAGGGGATATTCCCCCTCGTTACTTCGTTAACGTTCCACCAGTTGATGCGTTAGGATTAAACACCTTTTTAAACCAATTCGTTGCCATATCGGCAGTGAAATCAGTCATATCTTCATCACCTGTATACTGCCAATCGCCATTATTATCTGTTTTGATAAATGAGCCCTTAATTTTTGGTGTTTGGAAGTTTACCTTGTCACCTTTTGTTTCGTATGATTCCTCAACTAATTCGAAACGGCCTTTTAACATCCAGATATATCTGTATTTGTTTGTTGATTTCAAAGCTCGGAAACCTAGAGCTACATATGGAGCGATATCAGAAGCGTTTTTTATAAGTACACCGTTTTTAATGGTATGCCCTAATAAATCAGCTTGAACATCTAACGGTAAGTCCTGTGCTTCAAATTCAACCTCGACTTCACCAAGAGATGAAACTGTATCGGCTGGTCCATCATCAGCATATAAAGTTTCTGAAGATGTTTTAGGTTTAATACTAGCGTTGATCGCCCCAATAATATTTTTTACTGTATCGTGTTCCAGAACTGTTTTATCATCCGTTTTCACCTTTGAATAATGTAAATCTTTTAAACCGACTAAAGCCATATTTATTCCTCCTCGACTTTTTTAAATCTCATTGCGTAATGAAATATTTGTGTATCATCTTCATATAAATCAGCAATTGCATACCTCGTAAAACCAATACCCTTCATAATCATATCGACTTTTGAATGAATTGCTGTTGTACTGTTTTTTGACCAAATATCTATTTGAAAAGTGATTTCACTTGATGTTATTTCATCATCTGCAAACGAATCTGGTACATTGTTTAGTTCGAAAAATGTAATCCTAGGAAACTCATCTGCATTTCTTGCTTTCCTATAATAGATTCGTTTTCCCCCTAAAACAGATACAAGCTCTTGATTATATTCAAGAGCTTGTAAAATAACTGGACGTAAGTTCTTCAAAGCTTCAACCTCATTTCGTCTCTGAGAATATCTGTCATAGCACGAACGGCTTCAGTTTTTGAAGAACTAAATCCAGGTTCTATAAAAGGCTGAGCTGGCATTTTTGAGGTCCCCCATTCTACAAATTTCATATAGAAGAAAGGAGATCGGTCAGCCTTATCTATACCAATCTTAACTGTTTTCAAGCCATCCTCATTCTTTGCCTTTGTAACGCGAATGTTATCAGCGGCATGTTGGCCTGTACGCCATGGTTCGCTTTTAGAAGCCGGTTTCGGGCTAGCACTTCTTGGTGCATATTCTGATATTGACTGACGAATAGGTTCAGCCCCTGCTGCAAGCGCCCTGACTTCTATTTTGTCCCCTCTTAATCCCAAATTACTAAGTTCGGATATTAATTGATCAAATCCCATTAAATCTACACTATTAGCCATTCATACCACCGCGCTTCCACATGATTAGTAGTGTATATTTTTCAGTAGGAATTACTGAAACAATCTCATACATTTGATTTTTATATTTAATCTGCATATCTGCAGTAACATCTTCTCGATATCGAATTTCACTTTTTCCTTGAACAGCACTGTTTGTTGCTGCCGCTTGGAAGTATTCTCTTCCCTTCAAGAAAATGAATGAACCCCAAGTAGTAAATGATTCTTTATATCCATCAATCGGTTCGCCATCATCGTTTTTTGCATCTGGATCTTTCATATAAAATGCTAGACGTTTATTCCTTTTAGCTAATGTCATAAAGCTTCACCTTCATATTTCATTTGAAGGATATTGCTTTGCAAAGATCTTTCCAATTTCCTATATGAATCAGGATCATATTGGATTGCTACATAAATTATTACTGACAATCTATATAAAGCTGAATCCTTCTTCTCAGAAACTCCAGCATTAGTAAAATATTCTTTTGCAGAATCAAGTAAAAGAGTGAGGTTCATATCGTCCTCACTCCCTTCGATTCGTAAATATGCTTTTACTTGTTCAAGCATATCGTTCATATGCATACCACCTATCAGCCACTAGATGCCGCTGTTTTCACTGATAATTCAGCGCTTAATGGAGAAATCAATCCATTGTTACCTACAGATTTAACTTGATATGAATACGTTGTATCACCAGTTAAACCAGTATCCTTATAAGTCGCTGTTAACGAAGTTCCTACTTGTTTTCCATTACGGAATACTTGATATTCTTTAATGCCCCCATCGTACACAACAGGAGACCAACTGATGTTGGCCGTTGTTACTGTAGTAGAATCAACTTTTAATCCTGTTGGCGCTTGGGGTGGATTAGGGTGTAACTTGCACTTCTGCAATGCGGAATGCTGATTTTAATTTAATTTTGTGATCAAACCATGCGGTTAAAACGAATAATTCAATACCTGTTTTTACATCTTTGTCACGATCGTAAAGCATTTGCGGGTCGTAGTTAAAGTGAGAGTATCTGAAATCACCAACAACAGGATTTACTGCTGAATCACAGAATTTAACTGGTTTACCTAAAACCTGTTCTGGTTGAGCGTTGTATAGGGTAGTGCTACCATTAGCAAGTGTTTCAATGATTTCCATATAATCCGCATAGCGCATTTCAATTGTTGCATTTTCACGAAAATCTTCATGTAAATCTGCAACTGCAGATTTAATAGCTTTATATAACGTGTCGCCCTTTACTGACTTAATGCCAGCTTTATAGAATGACATAGATTCTTCACCAGTTTTTGGTGTTGTAGCGAATGCTACTTTTTTCTCTTTTGCTGATAGACCACTTTCTAAAGCTTGATCAACAGTTTGTACTAAATTTGTATCTGTAGCTGCTAAAATAGTTTCTGAAATAGGAACAAAAACCTTGAATTTGTTACGTCCGAAGACTACAACATCGCCTTCTGCTTTTAATTCTTTTGCTGTTTCTGTATCAGCAATAAAGTCATCGTCATCTAATGTGAATGTAACTTTAGGGATTTCAAGATTAGTTACACTTGTAAATGTAGATACATCTCTTAATGGGTTTTTAACAAATGGTTCATGCAATAATTCATTAGTCATTGTACTTGGAAGAATCTTTTCTCCACCAGTTGAATTTTTATCCCCTAGTGCCGCTCGTGCTTCCTGCGATAAAGAACCTCCACGGATTGTAACACGAACTAGTTCTGCTTTTGCTGCTGTTTTGCGGGCTTTTGGATCTTCACTTTTTAGTCCAGGAACACCTTGTTCTTGCTTCGCTTGAATAGCTTCGCGTTGAGCTGCCTCTTTTTCATCGTGTTGTGCTTTTAGAACTTCAAAACGTTCACTTAATTCATTTTTCATTGATTTTAAGTTTTGTACTTCTGTAATTGGTACATTCGGGTCAGCTGCTTTAGCAACAATATCATTTTCCACTTGTACTAATTGATCGCCTACTGTTTTCAAACTCGCTTTTAGTTCGTATAAATTCATTTAAATTCCTCCTAAAATTAACTTCACTTTTTCGCTACTAGCTTTCGCTTCAGTGATAAGTTGTTTTCTATATTCTTGGTCTTGAACATTATTGTCTTTATTTGACTTATTAGTTTGAGCTAATAAGTCTTTTGGAGTGTTTTTATATCGATTAAACATATCTTTACTTACACTTGCTGCAATCTCAGTCGCCGATTCAACAACATCGCATAAACCATAATCTAAACACTCCTGCGCTGTTAACCATGTTTCATCATCCATTAACTTCGTTAAATCTTCTTCTGAAATACCGTCACCAGCTTTTTGCATGTACGACTGTCTAATAGATGTATTTACTTTATCTAGCATGTCTGCAGCTTCACGTAAATCATTAGAATTGCCTGCTGTATATAACCATGCATTATGAATCATCATCATTGCATTGGATGGCATATGAATCGTGTCTGCTGCCATTGCAATTACACTTGCAATAGACGCGGCTAATCCATCCACATGTACATTTACATGTGCCTTGTGGCGTTTTAGCATATTGTAAATCGCAACACCCTCAAATACATCACCACCAGGGGAGTTAATATAAACGTTGAGTGTATTGATATCACCCATATTATCTAACTCTTGTTTGAAGCTTTTTGCTGAATGAGCATAATAGCCTCCACCCCATGAAGCAATTTCTACATATAAATAAAGATCTGCTGTATCATCTGTTTGGTTTTTAAATTCCCAGAACTTCTTAATTACCCTCACCTCCTTTCGATTCAGTTGTTCTTTTACTATTTCTTTCTGAAATAGGTGTATCAATTGGGTACAAGTCACCACTAATAAGTAGTACATCACCACCATCTACAGGCGGTAATTCCTCATATGCCCTAACTTCATTAGGTTTGAACCAACCTGAGCGAATCCCTTTCGAGTAAAATTCACCTCTAGTTTGAATATCTCCACGTAAAAGAGCGTTCACGTTAAACTTAAAAGTAAGTCCTCGTGAACGCTCTTCAACGGATAGAAGCTTTTTATTAAATTCTTGTTCATACATTCTTACAATTGGAATCAACGTGTTTTGTAAAAACTCTAATGATTGTTGTTCCATACTTGAAAAGTTAGCATTACTAAAATCTCCGAGCATGTGAGGCGGTATATTGTAAACCGTAGCCACTCGAGAACGTGTTATTCGTTCCACCTCAAATACCTTTGTGTCAATAAAATCTCGGCTTATTTCTTTTAAATCCGAACCATTATCTACAATAATTACGCCGCTTCCATTTGTAGAATAGAACTCTTTGAACGATTTAAGCATTGATTTCTTCTTATCGTCACTCATATTAGTTGCTATCTTTAATACAAATGACGCTTTAATTCCATTTTCCATTTGCGCTAAGCTAAACTCTTTTACTTGTGCATCATAATCAAGAGAATCCCTTAGAACGTGTATTGGCTTGATACCTTTATAACCAGAAGTATGAATGTGCTTAACGTGAATCATATCCATATTATGAACATAATACCGTTGCCCATCGTCACCATGTATTTCATAGTAAAGTTCTTTTGACTTCTCTTCTAATACCGGTTCCACTCTAGTTGGGTCCAAAATATCTAATGCTTCAACCTGAAATCGATTATTATAACGCTTTAAAGCATATGCATTTCCTTCAATATCACGGAATACTTCCATTGTTCTAATGAAATCAAAGCTTGTCATATTGGGATTCGGGGAAGTATTCATTAAATCTGCCATTCTGTTATTAGTAATAGGATAAAAATCTTTATATAACTTCAATGGCAATGTTGCCAATGAATTAGATAACCGTGAAACAGCTGCAAATATAGTTTCGTTATTTGCTAGAACATCATGGTTTTGCCAACTCCGTTTATTATTTGGACGATTCCATTTTGCGAAATTTTCATCTGTAATCTTTCTTTTTCGGAAAACATTCTTTATATTGTTCATAAAACCCATATTTTCACCTCCTAGTCATTAAAATTCCACACTTCAACTACAGGTTCTGAGGAAATCATTAGCATAGCTCTAACATGAGCGTTAATTAAAGAAGCTATAGGGTCTATCCTCTCAATTGATTTAGCTTTATCCAGCATAATATTCCCGTTATGATCTTCTTTAGTTATCGCGTTCCCAATCGCCCAATCTAAAACAGGATTTTTATCATGAACAACGTTTTTAGAATACACTTCTTCTCTGAAATTTTTAGATGGCTCGCCTAAAGTGCCTATTCCTTGCCTGATTTCTATCATCATATACCCTTCAGATTCGAGGTCCTGTGCAAATTGGCTTGCATTCCAAGGGTCATAGCAAATTTCTTTAACAATGATTCCATATTCTTCTTCTAAATTCTTTATATATGTTTTTATGAAATTGTAATCTACAACACTGCCAGGAGTTGTAGTAATGTATTCCTGTTCGTGCCATAAGTCATAACGGACCTTATCTTTCTTTACTTTTTCTCTCATTGAATCTTCCGGCATAAAACTATGACTAAATACGTTGTATTTATCTGCCTTAATAATGATCCCGAGCGATGTTAAATCAATTTTCGCTGATAAATCGATGCCCAATATAGCTTCGTGACCTTCAAAATCCTTCAATTGAAGGTTATCATCACCACAATCATTCCATTTAGACATATCCATATATCCGCTGTCTTTCATATCAACCCAAATATTCATGTTCTTAGTTAAGAAATTCCGCATTTTTTCAGGAACGTCAAGGGCGATTTGAAGCTCACTCCTCAGGAATTTAAGACCTTCCTCGTAATTAGCAACAATAGGGTTAGCTTTCACCCAATTTCTTTCATCCTTTATATCGTCGCCTTCATCAAGCTCGCAAATCATTACGAAATATTCTTCATTTTCAACAGGTAAATTAGGGTCCAATATCTTGCTTACATACTGATACTCAGTAAAACATGGTTTCGAAAGGTCAAAACCTGCTGTTGTAATGACTACCATTAATCCTTCTGGCCGTGCTACCATACCTGAAATAAGTACATCATATATTTCACTAGTATCATGTGCATGATATTCATCGATTACAGAAACACCTGGGTTCGTTCCATCACCAGTTTTTCTTGCTTCTTTTGATAATGGTTTGATAATTGAACCGCTCTTTATATGAGTGATTTTTCCGTAGCTATCAGTAAATTTCCCTTTTAGCATGTCTACCACAGCGATTTGGCTTAATACTTCATTGTAAACTAAGGAAGACTGATCCCTTCCCCATCCAGCTATATAAACCTCTTGTTGTTCTTTAGATAAGAAACATTCATAGGAGCAAATTATCGCTAATAACTGTGATTTTGCATTCTTACGAGCGAGTTGAATATAAACCTTTTTAATTTTCCTTCTATCGTTGTCCTTGCGTTTCCAACAAAAGATATTTGCGACAACGAATAATTGGAAATCAACTAGTTCTATTTTTTTTCCTGCAAGGACACCCTTCGTATGCTTGAACATAGATGACCATTTATAGAAACGATACAATTCTTCGATATCAAAGTAGTACTCGAATTTATCATCTTGGATACAATTCAAGTCACGTAAAAACAATTCACATGCTCGTATATGCTTCTTACATGCTGGTAATTTCTTATCTACAATGTCTATTGCATACTGATAAATTCGCAAATACAGGCTTTGAGCTGATACAATTTCATTTTTCATCGCTCTCACCTACAATCGATTGCCAAATAGCTGTTCTTCCTCTGTTTTTGGTGGTTCTTGCCCACTCTTTGGCATAACTAACTTACATCTCGAAGTGATAGTTAGTCCTAAATCACTGGCCGCTTGTCTACATTGTTTGAACAGCTTATCCTGATTAATGAGTAAATCTGTATAAACATCATTTGAAACGGTATCTTCTATAGTTTCGACTGCATTACCATCTTGATCAGATTTTATAAATTTTTCTATTTTTGTTGGTGAAGTATCTAACAAAGTTTCTGTTACTTGCCAATACATTTTTTCAGACAATAAATAACGAGCTAGTGCATCGACATCAAGATTAGACATAATCCCGATCTCTACTAGCTCGTCAGAAATCCTTTTGAATTTTCTTCTTAAATCTTTTGGGAGGTAAGTCGGTGCTTTTATCCTATTATTAGGCGCTTTAATTTCTTGCGACTTCCGTTCCTCAATTTCTTGTTTTGTTAAGTTCTTTTTTCCTTTATATACAATCAAGTCAATTGGTTGCCTTGGCCGTGCCATCTTCTTACCTCCTTTCAGATTTTTAGTTTAGGGAGCCCTGACCGCCGTTTTTGAAAATTTCATTTAGGGAATTTTCTGCGCGTGAAGCGGGGCGGCGGTCTGGAGGGTCGCCCGCCTTCAAATGTTCATAAGGGGGGCTATATACAATTACGGATTTGTTTTAGATTTTGAAAATATATTTTTCTCCACAATTCGGACATACCTTTCGTCCTACTTCTTTATCATCAGCAAAGTATTCTTCGAGCTTAATAGCATCTTTAATACAATAATCATCTTCAACAGTACTCAACTCATCTGCTAATGAATTCAAGTGCTGTGCAACAATCCTCATCTTCGCTACAGTATGTCCTGTGTTCACTATTAGATCCAATCCTATTTTTCTTTCCATTTAATCACCGCCTATTCCCATGAGCCTTGTTATGGCATGCATTACATAAACTTACTAGGTTATCTATATCCAAACGTAATTCCCAGTTCTCTTTAACTTCTACTTTATGATGGACCATATCAGCAGGTTTCAGTATTCCTTCTTTAAAGCATTGTTGGCATAAGTTATTATCTCGTAACAATGCTTGTCGTCTTACTGTTTGCCAAGCTGTACTGTTATAAAACGTAGTGGACCTACTGTCACGTTGTACCCGGTCATAATAACGGGTAGCATTTTTGTTATGGGTATCACAATAGCGTTGGGTTGTAAGCTCTGGACATCTCGGATGAGCGCACGGCTTCTTCGGTTTACTTGGCATTCGATTCGACCAACTCTCTCACTCTATCCAGTGCCACCGTAACCTTCTGATTAGTCTCTTGTAATTCATCCCATACCTTTTGTTTACGCTTAACACTTGTGGCCTTCTGTAATCTAAAGCGTAGATTCTTTTGATGTTGCATTAACTTCCTTACTAACTTATCAGCATAGAAGCAATTCTGCTCTACACCACATTCAGGACATACAAAGTAATGTTCTTCTATATCTTCAATAATACGTTTGTTTTTAATCTCTTTAATTTTGTATTCATGTTGGCATTGACTACACATTACATTTGTTTTCATTTATCACCCACCACCTTATATATTAATAGGAAGAAACTCGTTATAACTCCCCCTCATGGTAATCCCAAATTTAGTATTGAAATTCTCTAAAACTCGATGTATTATATTTTTGTGTTTTTCTCAGTTCCCAAGCCGAGAATACATCATCACTTCTGAAAAGGACCCGAACTCCAGCGGGTTCTTTTTATTTACTTGAACTCATTTTCGAATTATTGTATTATATTTTCGGGTCTTGCTCCATAAATCATTATCAAGAGAATCTGCAGGTTTGTAGGTTCTCTTTGTCAAATAAAAACATCCATTATATGAACGCTTCATGTTATTATGGTAAAGCTGTATTAATTCAGATTGATATGTAGGTGAGACTAATGGAAAATAAAGAGCATGAACAAAAGTACGATCTAAACAAGATATACACATACACAGAGCATCCCGATAAGATCAGCGGTCGCTGTGATAATTGCGGCAATTCCGCATTCAAAAGTTCCGTTAAAAATTTCATCTATTTAAGAGAATGCCGCAATTGCGGCATGAAGAAAAGTATCTAGCCCAGGTAGGGCTTTTTTCTTTTTAAACTAAAAAAGCAGCAGATTCGCTACTTCAATTGCTCAACTATCTCCTTAAATAACTTTTGCCCTTTTTCCGGATATCTTTCTAATCCACCATCAGCAAAGTATTCACCTTCACTATTTATCATTTCAATTAGCACTTCACCTTTTTCCCAAACCTGCAGCGAGAACGCTACACATGATTCGAATTCTTTTAACGCTTCTTCTCTGTCTGCGGTAGCTAACTTAATATCCGCATAAGCTTGGTCCCACATCATAACTGTATAGATCAGCACGAAATCACCTCAAATAAATTTAACATTCAATTTATCTAACGCACTATTAATCAACATCTATATCATAATAAATTAGTTAAAATGTATGAATAGGTAAATAGGGAAGAATATAGACTTATTACAGAAAGACATATACCTATATCTATTTCTAATTTATAAGACAAAAATGTCTATTCATCTATATATAACTACAATTTGTAAGCTATCTCTATTTTTGTCTAGGTCTATATTCTTTTACTAATACGTCTCTTGGATGTAAATTAGGTTTTTCAGGACCAACAATACCTTCTTCTTCTAAACGTTTTACTATCGTAGCCCCTGCAGTGTAACCGATTCGAAATCTACGTTGAATGAAAGATACAGATACTTTTTGCTGTTCAATGACAAATTGTTTAGCGTGCTCATACACACTTTCTACTACCTCTTCGGTCTTGCTGTCCAACATGTTTCTCCCTCCTCTATTTTTGTTCGTTGTGTTCGTTTGTTTTGTTAAATATAGAAATGCAGGATATATAAGAAAATCGTCGCTAATATAAATCCAATTACTATCCCTTCAAATGGAACTCTAATTGAATCAATTAATAACTCTTTATATGAAACATACGGGTCGTCAAACAATGCGTTAATGATTAACCATGATACAAATGGAGTTACTAGGCTTAACGAATACAAAATAACTGCCGCGTGCAGCAATGTCCATCACTCCTTATCGTTTTCACGATTAACCCTTACAGAGCCCCCAAATACAAACATGCCTGATTCGGTAACCATAACGCCTTCCTTATCTTGCATCATTCCGGCTCTATGACCAACTTCATATCCTCGTTCATATCCTGATGTAAAACCTTCTGTACGAGCTTCATATAAAAGTCTGTTTAATTCTGTCTTGGTTATCTTCATCCCCTCGCCCCTTATCTTTCCTTAACAACAATCAATTCCAAAAACGTTCTGCTGCTTTCTTACCTAAATAAGCGAATAAACTTTTCACCACAATAGCTAATGCCCATACAATTGAACTAACTGTGAATACTGTCATGTAGCTTACATCTAGTTTAAATACAAAGCTAATAATCCAAGCAATCCCTAACCATATGGCTGACCATGCTCCAAACGACAGAATCAAAATCCCTAATATAGCTAATGTAAATACTGCTCCTAACCCTTTAAGCATTCCATTATCTCCTCCTTAACAACAAACAAGACGCCACCCAGATCACGGCATCGCCTATGATAATTGCTATTGGTTTAATCAATTACAATTCAACCCAATCATTTGCCAACATATCAGATTGTGAAGCTAGCCAACCAACAACAATTGTATTTTGTGCAGTTTTCATTGCAACAGTATCTACAAATGAAGGTTCTCCTACATACTCACCATATCCGTATTTTAATCCCTTAGATAATTCATTGCCTTTAATTAGATACAAGAACATATCTTTCCCATTCCAACCTTCACGTGCAACTCTTTCGCCTTGTTTTAATAATTCTAATGCCGAACCAAAGTCCATCATTCATCCTACTAACCAAATGTCCATTTTGTTCAATTTCACGTTTAATGTGTAATTTCTATATAACAAAGAAAAAAGCACCCATTACGGATGCCTTAATACCATTCCAGTTCTCTTGTATAGTGCCACCATTCATCTTCATAGTAGACCTTTAAACAATCTTCTTCTTCATCCCAGACAATATCCTTCACATTAATTAAAGCGTATTTTTTCTGGTTTTTAGTACCGAATGCTTGCATATGCCTTTCGTGTACTTTAATAAACAATTCATATTGCTCTTCCGTTAACTTGAACATTTCTTCATCCCACCTCTCTAACCTTATCTATTCGACAGAATAAAAGAATATCCTACAAAACAAAAAGCCATCACCGAAGTGACAGCTTTAAAGGGGATGGGAGAAACATTCACGAAAGGGGAATTTCGCAATCATTTCAAGGCTGAGTACTCTCAACCTTCTCAAAACAACCGATACATACAATGTGACTCAGTTTTTTAGCTCTTTAGCTATCCTGGTTATCGTGTTCGGTTGCTTGGAGAAGGAAAAGACCTTCTCGTTTATGCTCCGTAGAGCCGGCCAATACTTCAGCTACTGCCTTTGCAAGCCGATATCGAATTATAAAGGATTTATATCAAGACGTATGTGTTTCTTCCGACGCCTTGTTTTAGCCAATATACAAGGAGGACAGTAGACTGTCTATATTGACTAAAACAAAGAGCGGATGCTCTCTGCTCGTTTAATCGTTTAAAAGAAGAACCTTGACTTACATTAGTAATTGTCGTGAGCAACTCCTTATAAATCAATTGAAACTTCTTTTATAACTCACAGTTCATTTAATCTAACAGACCAATATCCCAATTTGTAAAAAGATCCATATTAACATTGAAATCAAGAAATCACATGACAGATGTGTTTTTACTACCTATGAGCCTACAAACGAAAGGCGGTACGCTTATACACTCAATGAGAAGTAAAACAGCATGACGAATGCGAGTAATCTCACACCCGCCACACTGGAATATGTCATTGTTAATCGTTTAAGGGAATCTTACCACCCTTACGGCGAGATTCTTACCGCCCATGCCCGCCCTGCCGCGGTATACGTTAAGGAGTACTAATCCTCTTCGATATGCGGTTTTCAAAGAGCTTGTACCTATAATTTATAATTTTTAGCATTTTATTTAGTCCCCCAAAAAGTTCGCGTTTTGTTCGCTGTTTTTAGATTATTCCTAGCGCAGTAGCAATCAATTTAACCGCACTCTGCTTCTTCTCATAGAAATATGTCTTCTTGAGTAGTAGATCATGATAAACATCTGAATCTTTTACTCTCTCGTTCGTCAGGAACTTACGCTCAACGATTTTACGCTCATCCTCATCTAATAAATTGTTAAGCGCCTTTTCTACCTGCTGCACCTTCCATTTACTCGTATTTCTTGAATCACGTAACTCAGGGAATAAACTAATCCCTTCCTGCTCCACATCATTACTGAATCTCATTTTGAGTGCTCTGTATTCCTTTAATACGCTTACTACTTCCTTTTGTACTTTCTTATCATCAATAGCCGGTAATAATGTTAATTGTCTCTCCATGAAGGAATCCCCCTATTTCGAATTTTGGTTTTTACATTCACATCAGGTACGTGAAATTTTACTATCTCTTTGTTGAATAAGGGAAACATGCTTAGTAAAGTAGCCCCCACCAATCTACTCTGCATGGTTCCGTTATCCATTAAATCCAATCGATATAACTAAATTGAGCTGGTCTAGAAAAATACACATCTATAACTCTATCGTTACCTTCAATACGATCCCAAACATATATCTTTGTCATCCGTTCAGCTCCTTTATAGTTACTTCGACACGTGGTTTCTCTGAATACCATTTACTTACCTTTAGATCTACAACCTGGCTGTCATCATGCCATATTACCTTGTTAAGTGAGTCTTTTACTCCTTTCACATAATTATCAACATCTGGTTTTGTTGTTGGTCTTAACAACCCTTCTTCTGCTGCTAATGCTTTCTTTTTGGAGAATGACTTGAGAGAAGGCTTGTACACCTTCACCTCAAGTTGTAATGGCCCTTCTAACAATTTCTCTGGTGCATACTGCGATGCTACTAATCCTACATACTGCTTAAAATTTCTTGATTTCATTGGGTCTCTCATATTTATCTTTCCGTTGCGAATCCCTGCTCTTGGTCTGCCTTGAGCCACAGGTTCTCCTAGTACTGTGAATTTAATCATGTTATGCCTCCATCTGTTCTTTACACTCTTCAAGAAAATCAATAACTTCCTGAACATGTTCCTTTGTTGTCATACTCTCCATCACGTATCCTGCATCGTTATAAACATTAACCTTATCCCCTGTGAACTCCATTCCGCACATTCCGTCTGCACCTAATAGCTTTACGTTACCTTCCATTCTTTTAACCTCGCTTTCTATTAAAAGGATTATTTTGTTTGGTTTTATAAAGCTCTCTTTTCCCTAAGTAATTGAATGTTATTGATTACAACTGTATGAGCGTTACATTGTTCCTTTAATATATCCATTAAATCTAGGACATCTTTTCTACTATTTAACTTCGAACGACTATTGAATACATACGTACAATCCGCATTACTGTTCTTTTGGTAATACTTATAAGAAATTAAATACTCAAATCTACGTGGCCTCATTTCCCTCTACCCCCCTAAATAAAACTCAATATTCCGTCAATACTGTAGACAACCCATTTCTATTACCTGAGCAGTTAGCTTTTGCTAGCTGCTCTTTGTTTTTCTAAAACTCGTTCAGCATATCTTAATTGTTGTAATATATATGGGTCATTTTCATCGCCACTACCGCCACTTGCAAACCAATCTCCAATCCTTTTATGAATATCCATAACCACTGTGAATGGCAACTTACTAGCGATTTCGTTTATCTGCTGTAGGTATGTCATATCCATTCCTCTTTTCTACAAAATGAAATTTTTATACTAATCTTCTATCAGGTTATTAACTAATGAACGTAATTTCTTAATTTCTTTCTTTAGGGCACGTTTTTCATCATCAAGTTTTTCAATCTCATCCTGATAAAAATAATAAGGCTGATTACCGCACCATATTTTATACTCATCATTATCAGGATCATAATTTACTGATAAGCATGAAGGTGGTTCTAAAGACCCTACTACTTTCATCATTTCATCCCAAGTTTTCGCTGTCGTATACATCGACAAGTGTCATCCATCCTTTCTGCCAAATAACTATTTTGTTTAGTTTTCCTCGGACTCTCATTCCACCTTTTTAATCGCCCACAAGAGGTCAGCTAATTTCGGCATTGTCATTAGGTACAATCTTTCCTCTGACCCATATGGTTTATCAAAGTTTATAACTACAGTGTCCAATCTTCTAGTTGCATTGCAATACCCGTTGTTGTCATATTTTCGATCATAATATTCATACATATCTGACCCAGCTGAATTTCCATACTTAGGTGCGAAATCAGGTTTTACTCGCTTCCCTAATTCCGTTAGGTAGTTTATAAGGCTTGTAGATTCTTCTTTATCAAATAAGAACTTTCCACTATGGTCAGTATCGGCTAAAAACTCAACTGATTTAGATTTAGGAGACACATATAATTTACTTCCTTGCGCGTCTTCAAATACTACTACTTCTCTGTTTTTAAAATTTCTAAAGTTTATACTCATAACCTAATCCCCTTTTGTACTCAAATAACGCTTTTGTTTAGTTTTGTTCTTTAGGATGACCACATGCTTCTGTATAACTCCAATAACCTTTACATTTAGTTGAATTAGGTGTCATTTTGAAATCAGCTAAACTTTCAGAGGTACACATTTTAGAATTTTGAGTGTTTGGATGATAAAAATTCCAATAACATTCTGTACAACTACAATCTAAGTCTTGCCCTTCTTGAACCTTATCAATCTTGGAAAACAACTCACCGAAATCTAACATTTAATTACCTCATTTCTTAATAAAATTCAAATTTGGTCTTACTTTACACCCGTACTCCCAAATCCACCTGTGCCACGATCACTCTCTGAAAGCTCGTCCACTTCAACAAAATGAGCTGTTAATACTGGCGCTATGACGCCTTGGGCGATGCGGGTTCCCTTTTCAATTACATGAGCTTGCATGTTTGTCGCTTTTGGTACTTCAGTGTTATCAACCAACACCC
>NZ_JBYTEA010000020.1:0-58382 GCF_058791995.1 Bacillus sp. EB106-04-02-XG92 | reverse complement strand
GAACACGGAAGTTAAGCTCTCTAGCGCCGATGGTAGTTGGGACCTTGTCCCTGTGAGAGTAGGACGTCGCCAAGCAACTAAACACGAGTCGAATGACTCGTGTTTTTTCGTGTTTTCTTTTATAATCCATAGTAATAAAAAATGTGTTTAAATAATTATTATTTTGATTAAATACAGGGGAATGTGGCTAGGATAGTGAATAAGCAAAAGAGTTGCAAATTTTATTAATACGTATATAATTAAAGTCAAAGATAGTCAAAGTCAATAAAGGTGGCGGATAAATGAGAAATATATCTGATATCATTGAGAAATATCTAAAGCAAGTTATTGACTTAAGTAATAATAATGTGATTGAAATCAAAAGAAATGAGATTGCGGATCGATTCGAGTGCGTACCATCTCAAATCAATTATGTAATCAATACCCGTTTTACGTTAGAAAGAGGATTCGTAGTAGAAAGTAAACGTGGTGGAGGAGGTTACATTCGCATTATAAAAGTCAAACTGCATGACGATATAGACATTATTGATCAAATGCTTCATATGATTGATCATAGCGTTGCGCAAGGAAATGCAGAGAGTATGATTATACGTTTAATAGAAGAGGGAATCATAACAAATCGTGAAGCTAAGCTTATGTTAAGCGTGCTAGATCGTTCTGTATTATCAATGGATGTTCCTTCTCGAGATGAACTTAGGGCTCGAATATTATGCGCAATGTTAAGAACACTGAAATATAAATAAATACAGCTTTTGTAAAAGAATAATAACTAAAAGATAAGGCAGTTAAGTATTGTAGAAGTTTTGAAAAAAGAACACGCACTTTTATTTAAACGAATAAAGGAAAGTGAACAATCTAGTAATGTATGAAAAGTACTATGAAATAGATCGTTCCTGTTGTAAAGGTGGGGATAGTGATGACTTGTCAAAACTGTAATATAAGACCAGCAACTTTACATTATACAAAAGTAATCAACGAAAAGAAGGCGGAAGTTCATCTTTGTGAGCAATGTGCAGAACAAAGTGGCTATACGTCTTTCTTTCAATCATCGCAGTCTAACTTTTCATTCCATGATTTATTTGCTGGGTTATTAAACGGTGAATCAACAATGTTGGAAGAAGGGAAAAATGAATTTTCGAATGCAAGTATATTAAGGTGTCCAGATTGTAAGATGACATATGAGCAATTTACAAAGGTCGGACGCTTTGGATGTGCTTCTTGTTACGATACATTTAAGGAACATTTAAAGCCATTATTAAAACGTCTTCACGGCGGGCATACAGATCATTGTGGAAAAATTCCGGAGCGTATAGAAGGAAATATCCACTTAAAGAAAGAATTAGATGAACTAAAACTCATTCTGAAACAATATGTACAGAATGAGGAATTTGAGAAAGCTGCTGAAATAAGGGATAAAATTCGAAGTCTTGAAAATCAGCTGAGTGAGCATAGAGAGGGGGAATAGTTCTATGTCACTGGACAAAATTATGAATGAAGCGATTAGTCCATGGATGAAGGGCGATGGCCCTGATTCTGATATTGTTTTAAGTAGTCGAATTCGTTTGGCTCGTAATTTTAAAAAATATCAATTCTCTACTATGCAAAACGAAGAAGAAGCTAAACAGATTCATGAGTTATTTAAAAAGAAATTTATAAATAAAACGGTAGAACCCTTTGGAGAGTTTGAACTATTAAAAATGAATGAATTAACACCTCTTCAAAGGAGAGTATTAGTTGAAAAGCATTTAATTAGTCCTAACCTTGCTGGAACAGAGTACGGAGCATGTCTATTGTCAGAAAGTGAACATATTAGTGTTATGTTGAATGAAGAAGACCATATTCGGATTCAATGCTTATTTTCAGGATTGCAGTTATCAGAGGCTCTTCAAAGTGCCAATCAAATAGATAATTGGATAGAAAAAGAGGTTGAGTATGCTTTTGATGAATCACTTGGATATATTACGAGCTGTCCTACTAACGTTGGTACAGGATTAAGGGCTTCTGTAATGATTCATTTACCAGGACTCGTCTTAACGAAAAGAATTAGTCGTATCATACAAGTAATTCAAAAATTAGGGTTAGTAGTAAGAGGAATATACGGCGAGGGTAGCGAAGCGTTAGGTAATATATTTCAAGTGTCAAATCAAATGACACTGGGAAAATCTGAAGAAGATATTATTGCAGATTTAAAGAGTGTCATTCAACAAATTATACAGCAAGAAAAAATGGCTAGAGAATTAATTGTACAAAATTCAAGTATTGAGCTTGAAGACAAAGTTTATCGCTCTTATGGCATACTAGCAAACAGTCGGTTAATTCAATCTGCGGAAGCGGCTACTTGCTTATCAGATGTACGACTTGGTATTGATTTAGGATATATAAAAGGTGTATCGAGAAATATTTTGACTGAGCTAATGGTTCTTACACAACCGGGCATTTTACAACAATATGCAGGAGGGCCCTTAGGACCAGAAGAAAGAGATTATCGAAGAGCAACCTTAATCCGTGAGCGATTACGTATTGAAAAAAACTAAGCGCAAGTAGGAGGCGATTTCTATGATGTTTGGAAGATTTACAGAAAGAGCACAGAAAGTATTAGCTTTATCTCAAGAGGAAGCAATTCGCATTGGGCATAATAATATTGGAACAGAACATATTTTACTTGGGCTTGTACGCGAAGGTGAAGGAATTGCAGCAAAAGCGTTAATTGCTCTTGGATTAAGTCCAGAGAAAGTTCAAAAAGAGGTAGAAGCGTTAATTGGACGCGGAACAGAAGCTTCTCAAACTGTACATTATACACCGCGTGCTAAAAAGGTTATTGAGTTGTCGATGGATGAAGCTCGTAAGTTAGGTCATTCTTACGTTGGAACAGAACATATCCTACTCGGTTTAATCCGTGAGGGTGAAGGTGTAGCAGCACGAGTTTTAAATAACTTAGGTGTTAGCCTAAATAAGGCAAGACAACAAGTATTGCAACTGCTTGGAAGTAATGAAGCAAGTTCAGGTCACCAAGGTGGTTCTTCAACAAATGCAAATACACCAACACTTGATAGTTTAGCGCGTGATTTAACGGTTGTTGCACGTGAAAATCGTTTAGATCCTGTTATTGGGCGTGGTAAAGAAATTCAACGTGTAATTGAAGTTTTAAGCCGTAGAACAAAAAATAATCCCGTGTTAATTGGAGAGCCTGGTGTAGGTAAAACGGCAATCGCAGAAGGATTAGCACAACAAATCGTAAATAATGAAGTTCCTGAAACTTTAAGAGATAAGCGCGTTATGACACTAGATATGGGTACAGTGGTAGCTGGAACGAAATATCGTGGTGAATTTGAAGATCGTTTGAAGAAAGTAATGGATGAAATTCGTCAAGCGGGAAATATCATTCTATTTATTGATGAACTTCATACATTAATTGGTGCAGGTGGAGCAGAAGGTGCTATTGATGCATCGAACATTTTAAAACCATCTTTAGCACGCGGAGAGTTACAATGTATTGGGGCGACAACGTTAGACGAATATCGCAAATATATTGAAAAAGACGCGGCTTTAGAGAGACGTTTCCAACCAATTCACGTTGATGAGCCAAGTTTAGATGAATCAACTCAAATCTTGAAAGGTTTACGTGATCGTTATGAGGCGCATCACCGCGTGTCTATTACAGATGATGCAATTGATGCAGCTGTAAAGCTTTCAGATCGTTATATTACAGATCGTTTCTTACCAGATAAAGCAATTGATTTAATTGATGAAGCTGCTTCAAAGGTTCGTTTACGCTCTTATACAACACCACCAAATCTAAAAGAGCTTGAAGTGAAGCTTGAGGAAATTAGAAAAGAAAAAGATGCAGCTGTACAAAGTCAAGAATTTGAAAAAGCTGCTTCCTTACGTGATATGGAACAACGCTTACGTGAGAAGTTAGAAGATACGAAGCGTCAATGGAAAGAGCAACAAGGAAAAGAAAATTCAGAAGTGACAGTAGAAGATATTGCAAATGTCGTTTCTACGTGGACTCGTATTCCGGTTTCTAAGCTTGCACAAACAGAGACTGATAAATTATTAAACTTAGAATCGATTCTTCACGATCGTGTTATTGGTCAAGATGAAGCGGTAGTAGCTGTAGCGAAAGCTGTTCGTCGTGCTAGAGCAGGATTGAAAGATCCGAAGCGTCCGATTGGTTCGTTTATTTTCTTAGGACCAACAGGTGTAGGTAAAACAGAGCTAGCAAGAGCGTTAGCAGAATCTATGTTCGGTGATGAGGATGCAATGATTCGCATCGATATGTCTGAGTACATGGAGAAGCATTCTACTTCTCGTTTAGTTGGATCTCCTCCAGGATATGTTGGATATGAAGAAGGTGGACAATTAACAGAAAAGGTTCGCCGTAAGCCATATTCAGTTGTCTTATTAGATGAAGTAGAGAAAGCTCATCCTGATGTGTTTAACATTTTACTACAAGTATTAGAAGATGGTCGCTTAACAGATTCTAAAGGGCGTACAGTTGATTTCCGTAATACAATTGTTATTATGACATCTAACGTTGGTGCAGAGGCGTTAAAACGTAATAAACATCTTGGATTTAACGTACAAGATGAGAGCCGCGATTATTCAGATATGAAAGGTAAAGTAATGGATGAACTGAAAAAGGCATTTCGTCCAGAGTTCTTAAACCGTATTGATGAAATTATCGTGTTCCATATGCTTGAGAAAAAACATATTCAAGAGATTGTAACACTTATGGTAAATCAGTTAGTGAACCGCTTAAAAGAGCAAGAAATTGAATTGCATTTAACTGAAGGAGCAATTTCAGCTATTGCTGATAAAGGATTCGACCGAGAGTATGGTGCTCGCCCGCTTCGTAGAGCAATTCAGAAGCATGTAGAAGATAGACTATCGGAAGAGCTTTTAAAAGGTGCTATTGAGAAAGGACAAAAAGTTATCTTTGATGTTGAAGGAGAATCATTTGTCATTCATAGTGCTGAAAAGGTAAAATAAGTATAGACAAACTAAGAGGGCTACGAGATAGCCCTCTTTCTTGTACGAGAAGGATAAACTGTTTATAGATGAAAGTGAAGTGAAATATAAAACGATATGGCTAAAAAGAAAACAAAATTCACATGTCAAGAGTGTGGGTATCAGTCACCAAAATATATGGGGAAATGCCCTGGGTGTGGTCAATGGAATACGCTTGTTGAAGAGATGGAACCAGTTGTATCATCAAGGCGCCTTAATTATGCCAATGCGATTCAATCAGAAGTAACAAAACCAAGACGTCTAACAGAAGTAGAAACAAAGTCTGAGGCGCGTATTGAAACGAAATTTCAAGAATTTAACCGCGTACTTGGTGGCGGGATTGTAGATGGGTCCTTAGTACTTATTGGTGGTGACCCTGGGATTGGAAAATCAACGTTACTATTACAAATATCATCGCAATTAGCAGATTCTTCATATGATGTACTATATATATCGGGTGAAGAATCAGCAAAACAGATTAAACTGCGTGCGGACCGTTTACATGTAAATGGTAGCAATCTATTTGTTGTATCAGAGACGGATTTGCAGCGGATTGCAGCACACATTGAAGAAGTGAATCCAGCCTTTGTTGTTATTGATTCTATCCAAACGATACATTTACCTGAGGTAACGTCAGCACCAGGAAGTGTGGCGCAAGTACGTGAATGTACAGCGGAATTAATGAAACTTGCAAAAACGAAAGGGATCCCTATTTTTATCGTTGGACATGTGACAAAAGAGGGGGCAATTGCAGGGCCTCGTATGTTAGAACATATGGTCGATGCAGTTCTTTATTTTGAAGGAGACCGTCATCATACATATCGTATTTTGCGAGCGGTGAAGAATCGTTTTGGTTCCACGAATGAAATGGGTATTTTTGAAATGAAAGAACTCGGCCTTGCGGAAGTATTAAATCCTTCTGAAATTTTCCTTGAGGAAAGACCAGTTGGGGTTGCAGGGTCAACGGTGGTTGCCTCAATGGAAGGAACACGACCAGTTTTAGTAGAAATACAAGCATTAATCTCCCCTACTAGTTTTGGAAACCCTCGAAGAATGGCAACGGGAATTGACCATAACCGTGTATCGCTTATTATGGCAGTGTTAGAAAAAAGAACAGGTTTATTATTGCAAAACCAAGACGCATATTTAAAAGTAGCAGGTGGTCTGAAGTTAGATGAACCAGCAATTGATTTAGCTGTGGCTTTAAGTATAGCTTCAAGTTTTAGAGATAAATCTACGGCACCAACCGATGCAGTAATAGGAGAAGTAGGATTAACTGGAGAAATAAGAAGAGTGTCAAGAATTGAACAACGTGTACAAGAAGCAGCTAAATTAGGATTTCAACGGGCTATTATTCCTAGAAAAAATTTAGGGGGATGGACAATTCCTGATGGGATTGAAGTAGTAGGTGTATCCAATTTAGGAGAAGCGCTTCGTTTGACATTAGGAGGCTAGGCTATGGAAGAAAACAAGCAACGTGTCAAAAATATGATTAATATTTTACAACTTGTTGCCCCGGGAACACCACTGCGCGAAGGGATAGATAATGTACTTCGCGCACAAACAGGGGGATTAATTGTCCTTGGATATAATGAGCAGATTAAAAGTATTGTTGATGGAGGTTTTCATATTAATTGTGCATTCTCTCCTGCTAGTTTATACGAATTAGCAAAGATGGATGGGGCACTTATTTTAAATGAAACTGGAAGTAAAATTTTAATTGCGAACGCACAGTTAGTTCCGGAGTCATCTATCGACTCTATTGAGACAGGTATGCGCCACCGAACAGCGGAGCGTGTAGCAAAGCAGACAGGTAGCCTTGTAGTGGCTATTTCACAAAGACGTAACGTAATTACGCTATATCAAGGGAATTTACGTTATACACTAAAAGACATAGGTGTTATTTTAACAAAGGCAAACCAAGCTATTCAAACGCTAGAAAAATATAAGGCTGTATGGAATGATGGGATTACGAATTTGGGTATTTTGGAATTTGAAGAAGTCGTTACAATGTCCGAAGTAGTTCATGTTTTACATAGTGTTGAAATGGTACTGCGTATTAAAAATGAAATATTAAGCTATATTCATGAACTAGGAACAGAAGGTAGGTTAATTCGTTTACAACTTACCGAACTACTAGCTGATTTAGAGGCAGAAGCAGCGTTGTTAATTAAAGATTATTATCAAGAAAAAACACAAGACCATCATCAAATTTTGAAAAAATTACAAGATCTTGCGAATACACAACTTCTAGAGGATAGCGATTTAGTTAAATTGCTTGGTTACCCGGGGCAAACGAGTTTAGAAGAAAGTGTGACGCCGAGAGGATACCGAATCACCAGTAAGATTTCACGCGTTCCACCACTTATCATTGAAAATTTAATTAATCGATTTAAAACTTTGCAAGGTGTTTGTCGGGCAACTATTAATGAATTAGATGATGTGGAAGGAATTGGGGAAGTCAGGGCGAAGAAAATACGAGAAGGTCTAAAAAGAATCCAAGAGCATCTCTATATGAGTAGACACAATTAAGAATATTACATTGATTCCATAATATAACGACACTAGAACACTTTTGGTATATGATATGATATATTGGTAAATAAAACTATTTATAAAAAAACACGTCCGCTTTTGCATTCGGCGTTTTGATTAGCGAAACAATGGTTAATAATGAGTAGGAGGTGGTTGGATGTTAAAACGGATTGTACAGCTCTTCTTTCTAGTAATCGGGGGAGCGTTGGGGATTTACTTAATCCCAAAAGTTATTAATGTATTAGACATCGGTGCCGTTCCTTTATTGGAAGGATCGTATGCTCGTGCAATTATTGGTGCAATTATTTTATTTTTAACAACATTTTGGCTTGTAGATTATATTGTTCAACTTATTAAGCATATTGAAGAGGCTCTTGTAAAGGCGCCTGTAGCAGATGTTTTATTTGGTACATTAGGTTTAATCTCTGGCCTTATTGTTGCATATTTAATTTTAATCCCAATTCGTGAATTTACAATTCCAGTTATTAGTACAGTGTTGCAAGTATTCTTTACTCTTTTACTTGGGTATTTAGGATTCCAAGTAGGATTTAAAAAGAGGAATGAATTGCTAGGGTTATTTACATTACCACAACGTGGGAAGAAGAAAAATAATAATAGTGAGAATGAAGAAACTGAAACTGAGGTAGAGGAATCTACAACCCACTGGAAAATTCTCGATACGAGTGTAATTATCGATGGACGTATTGCTGATATTTGCCAAACGAAGTTTTTAGAAGGAACAATTGTTATTCCACAATTCGTGTTAGAAGAGCTTCAGCACATTGCCGATTCTTCTGATGCTTTAAAGCGTAATCGTGGTCGCAGAGGATTAGATATTTTAAATCGTATTCAAAAAGAGATGCCGATTCCGGTAGAAATTTATGAAGGCGATTTCGATGATATTCAAGAAGTGGACAGCAAACTTGTAAAGTTGGCGAAAATCACTGGTGGAACGGTAGTAACAAATGATTTCAACTTAAATAAAGTTTCTGAATTACAAGGGGTAACAGTTTTAAACATTAACGATTTAGCTAATGCAATTAAACCTGTTGTGCTCCCAGGCGAAGAACTAAGTGTTTATGTTGTAAAAGATGGTAAAGAACAAAATCAAGGTGTTGCATATTTAGATGACGGCACGATGATTGTAGTAGAAGATGGTAGAGAATATGTAGGTTCACAACTCGATGTACTTGTTACGAGTGTGTTACAAACATCGGCAGGTCGTATGATTTTCGCCAAACGTAAATTATTAGAAAAAGCATTATAAGTAGAGGATTATTAATATGTATACATTAATTATTCCAGCAGCTGGTCAAGGGAAGCGGATGGGCGCTGGCAAAAATAAGTTGTTCTTACTTATTAATGAAGTACCAATTATTGTGCATACGTTACGTGCTTTTGAAAAGGATAAGGCATGTAAAAATATTATTATGGCAATTAATGAAGAAGAGCGCCCATATTTTGAAGAGTTAATGCAGAAGTATCGGGTTGAAAAGCCAGTACAATTTATTCAAGGTGGAGCTGAAAGACAAGATAGTGTGTATAACGCGATTCAGCATACGAGTGAGGTTGAGTATGTTCTTGTACATGACGGTGCACGACCGTTCGTAACGAATAAAGTGATTCAAGATGTATTAACTGCAGCAGAAAAACATGGGGCTTCCATTTGTGCAGTGCCAGTGAAAGATACCGTTAAGAAAGTAGAGCAGGGTGTTGTTGTTGAAACGGTAGAAAGATCTCAGCTTAAAGCTGTACAAACACCGCAAGGGTTTGCTGTTTCTCTTTTATTAGAAGCTCATAGAAGCGCGAAGCAGAGCTGTTTCCTTGGTACAGATGATGCAAGTCTTGTAGAACGTATAGGGAAGCAAGTAGGTGTAGTAGAGGGGAGTTACTATAATATTAAAGTGACGACTCCAGAGGATTTACTAATTGCTGAAAGTTTTCTTCACGTTCAAAAGAAATGATAGCAATGATTATAGCAAAGAAAAGCTCGGCAACGGCCGGGCTTTTCTTTATAAGGATAGCGATATAATATAGAATCATAAAGCTCAGTAGTTTAGCTCGAGGAGGATGTAAAGAATGTTTCGAATTGGACAAGGTTTTGATGTGCATGAATTCGCGGAAGGTAGACCATTAATTATTGGCGGAATTACAATTCCCCATGAGAAAGGATTAATTGGTCATTCTGATGCAGATGTATTGTTACATACGATCGCGGACGCATGTTTAGGTGCGATTGCAGCAGGAGATATCGGAAAACATTTCCCTGATACAGATCCTGCCTTTAAGGATGCTGATTCAGCTGTATTGCTGCAAAAGGTTTGGGAATTTGTGCGTGACCAAGGTTATGAGTTAGGGAATTTAGATTGTACAATTATTGCTCAAAAGCCAAAAATGGCACCACATATTGAAAGTATGCGTAAACGCATTAGTGAACTATTAGAAACGTCTATTGATAATATCAATGTAAAGGCAACAACAACAGAAAAATTAGGATTTACAGGTAGAGAAGAAGGAATTGCTTCTCAAGCAGTTGTTTTATTGCAGAAAAAATAATGGTTTTTAATTCGTAAGATGGATAATCACATTTGTTTGGTGTACAATTATAGAATGTGTTGACATTAAGAATGGAAGGTGTACCAATTATGGAAAAGCAAGTGAGAGTGCGCTATGCGCCAAGTCCAACAGGACACTTACATATCGGAAATGCGCGTACGGCATTATTTAATTATTTATTTGCTCGTCATCAAGATGGTAAGTTTATTATTCGTATTGAAGATACTGATGTAAAACGTAATGTTGCAGGTGGAGAAGAAAGCCAATTAAAATACTTGAAATGGCTCGGTATGGACTGGGATGAAGGTGTTGATGTTGGTGGTGAATTTGGACCATATCGTCAAACAGAGCGTTTAGATATTTATAAAAAATTATATGAAGATTTATTAGAGCGTGGCTTAGCTTACAAATGTTATATGACAGAAGAAGAGCTAGAAGCAGAACGTGAAGGGCAAATCTCTCGTGGTGAAACACCTCGTTATGCAGGTAACCACCGTGATTTAACTGAAGCGCAAGTGAAAGAATTTGAAGCTGAGGGACGTATTCCAAGTATTCGTTTCCGTGTACCAGCTGACCGTGATTACACATTTAAAGATATTGTAAAAGATGAAGTTGCATTCCATTCAAATGATTTCGGTGATTTCGTTATCGTGAAAAAAGATGGAATTCCAACTTATAACTTTGCAGTAGCAGTAGATGATCACTTAATGGAAATTACACACGTACTTCGTGGTGATGACCATATTTCAAACACGCCAAAACAAATGATGATTTATGAAGCTTTCGGTTGGGATATTCCACAATTCGGTCATATGACTTTAATTGTAAATGAAAGCCGTAAAAAATTAAGTAAGCGTGATGAATCGATTATTCAATTTATTGAGCAATATAAAGAGCTTGGATATCTTCCAGAAGCAATCTTTAACTTTATTGCATTACTAGGTTGGTCGCCAGTAGGAGAAGAAGAAATCTTCTCTCAAGAAGAGTTTATCAAAATGTTTGATGCAGCTCGTTTATCAAAATCACCTGCATTATTTGATTCTCAAAAACTAAAATGGATGAACAACCAATATATGAAAAAGCAAGATTTAGATACGGTGGTGGAATTAAGCTTACCGCATTTAGTGAAAGCTGGACGTATAGGTGAAACTTTAAGTGAACAAGAACAAGCTTGGATTCGTGATGTAATTGCGTTATATCATGAACAAATGAGCTTTGGAGCTGAAATTGTAGAGCTTTCTGAAATGTTCTTCAAAGATCATGTTGATCATGAGGAAGAAGGACAAGAAGTATTAAAAGGTGAACAAGTACCAGAAGTACTTCGTGCATTTGCTGGTCAAGTAGAAGCACTAGAAGTGATGGAACCTGCAGCAATTAAGGCGGCTATTAAAGCAGTTCAAAAGGAAACAGGTCATAAAGGTAAAAACTTATTTATGCCAATCCGTGTTGCAACTACTGGCCAAACACATGGACCAGAGCTTCCTAATGCTATTGCACTTCTTGGAAAAGAAAAAGTTTTAAATCGTCTTCAAAAAGTAATTGGTTAACATTTTCTAGGTTTAGAAATATAATAAGTATACTTAAAACCTAATAAGGAAAAGCGACGAGAAGGAGAAGTAGAAAATCAGGCTTTTTACAGAGAGAACCACCTTTAGGCTGGAAGTGGTTTATAAGCGGATTTTTGAAATGCCCCTTCGAGTCTTCTGCTGAACAGCAAATTGTTTTGCGAAACGTCTTAGGGCGTAAAGTAAGCAGAAGCGGTGTACACCGTTATCAGAGATGAGTTTGAGGCTTTTTTAGCCTAAACAGAGTGGAACCGCGCTTATAAGGCGTCTCTGTCAATATGACAGAGGCGTCTTTTTTTATACCGTAAAACTGGATGTGAGTATAAGTTTTATCCGCATGTATAAAGACTTAGGGAGATAAGTAGGGAGTTAGTTCACTCGAAAAAGCAGCCCATAAAGGGGAGGGAACGTCGATGTTTAAGAGGCTTCGGGAAGATATTGAAGTCGTTTTTGAACAGGATCCAGCGGCAAGAAATTATTTCGAAGTCATTTTGACTTACTCTGGATTACATGCAGTTTGGGCCCATCGAATTGCGCATGCTTTTTATAAAAAGAATTTCTTCTTTATTGCACGTTGGATCTCACAAGTTAGTCGTTTCTTTACTGGCATTGAGATTCACCCAGGAGCAACAATTGGTCGTCGTTTTTTCATAGACCATGGAATGGGGGTTGTAATTGGAGAAACGTGCGAAATTGGTGATAATGTAACAATCTATCAAGGGGTTACATTAGGTGGTACGGGTAAAGAAAAAGGAAAGAGGCACCCTACAATTCAGGATAATGTATTAATTGCAACAGGTGCCAAAGTACTAGGTTCTATTACAGTTGGAGAGAATTCTAAAATTGGAGCAGGATCTGTCGTATTAAAAGAAGTCCCTGCACACTCTACAGTTGTGGGTATACCTGGCCGGGTCGTTATTCAAAATGGAGTAAAGATCGGTCAAGAATTAAATCATTCTGACCTTCCAGACCCAATTTTTGATAAATTAAAGGTTATGGAAGTAGAACTTGATAAATTGAAAAAACAACTTGAAGTAAAGGTAGAAAGGGAGGATAAAAATGACTATTCACATTTATAATACGTTAACACGTCAAAAGGAAGAGTTTACTCCATTAGAAGAAAATAAGGTAAAGATGTATGTATGCGGACCTACAGTTTATAACTACATTCACATTGGGAATGCAAGACCACCTATGGTATTTGATACGGTACGCCGTTATTTAGAATATAAAGGATACGATGTGCAGTATGTATCTAATTTTACAGACGTAGATGATAAATTAATTAAAGCAGCAAATGAGTTAGGTGAAGATGTGCCAACAATTGCTGACCGTTTCGTTGAAGCGTACTTTGAGGATGTAACGGCTCTAGGTTGCAAACATGCAACGGTTCATCCGCGTGTAACGGAAAATATGGATATCATTATTGAATTTATTCAAGAACTTGTGAATAAAGGATATGCATATGAATCAGAAGGTGATGTGTACTTTAGAACGAAGGAATTCGAAGGATACGGTAAACTATCTCATCAACCAATCGCAGACTTACGTCACGGTGCGCGCATTGAAGTAGGAGAAAAGAAACAAGACCCTCTTGATTTTGCTTTATGGAAAGCGGCGAAAGAAGGAGAAATCTTCTGGGAAAGCCCTTGGGGGAAAGGTCGTCCAGGTTGGCATATTGAATGCTCGGCAATGGCACGTAAATACTTAGGGGACACAATTGATATTCACGCTGGTGGTCAAGACTTGGCATTTCCTCATCATGAGAATGAAATCGCGCAATCTGAGGCGTTAACAGGAAAAGCATTTGCACGTTATTGGATGCACAATGGATATATTAATATTAATAATGAGAAGATGTCTAAGTCACTTGGGAACTTCATTTTAGTTCACGATATCATTAAGCAATATGATCCGCAGTTAATTAGATTCTTTATGCTATCAGTACATTACCGTCATCCAATTAATTTCAGTGAAGAGTTATTACAAAGCACAAATAACGGGCTGGAAAGAATTAAAACGGCTTACGGTAACTTGAAACACCGTATGGAAAGTAGTACGGATTTAACAGATCATAATGAGAAATGGTTAGCTGAACTGGAAAAATTCCAGACTGCATTTGAAGAAGCGATGAATGATGACTTCAATACAGCTAATGCAATCACTGAGTTATATAATGTAGCAAATCATGCAAATCAATATTTACTGGAAGAACATACGTCTACAGTAGTAATTGAAGCATACGTAAAACAACTTGAAACATTATTTGATATTTTAGGGTTAGAATTAGCGCAAGAAGAGTTACTCGATGAAGAAATTGAGGCGCTTATTCAAAAACGTATTGAAGCTCGTAAAAATCGTGATTTTGCATTATCAGATCAAATTCGCGATGATTTAAAAGATCGTAATATTATTTTAGAAGATACCGCTCAAGGTACAAGATGGAAAAGAGGATAAGAATGATTGATGCAAAGCAATTAAACAGCTTAGCGTTAGCATATATGGGTGATGCGGTGTATGAACAATATATCCGCTATCACCTACTTCAAAAAGGGAAAGTTCGTCCTAATCAATTACATCGATTAGGGACAAGCTTTGTTTCGGCAAAAGCACAGGCGAAAGTTGTTTATCATTTATTAGAGACAGCATTTTTAACTGAAGAAGAAGAAGCGGTACTAAGAAGAGGGCGTAATGCTAATTCAGGTACTGTTCCGAAAAATACGGATGTACAAACATATCGACATAGTACAGCTTTTGAAGCGCTTATTGGTTATCATCACTTATTAAATAATCGTGAAAGATTAGACGAAATTGTATATAAGGCAATTGCTGTTTTAGAAGAAAAGGAAGGGGGCACATCATCATGAGTAGTGAATATATTATCGGACGTAACCCTGTAATTGAAGCGTTACGATCAGGAAGAGATATTAATAAAATTTGGATCGCGGAAGGTGCTGCCAAAGGACAAGTACAAATTGTACTAGCACTAGCGAAAGAAAATAAGATTATTTTACAACATGCGCCAAAGAAGAAGTTAGATCAATTAGTTGAGGGGAACCATCAAGGTGTAATTGCTCAAGTGGCTGCATATCAATATGCTGAGTTAGAAGATTTATTTAAAGTAGCAGAGAAGCGTAATGAAGATCCGTTCTTCTTAATTTTAGATGAAATTGAAGACCCGCATAACCTAGGTTCTATTATGCGTACTGCGGATGCAACAGGCGCTCATGGAATTATTATTCCGAAAAGAAGAGCGGTAGGACTTACAGCATCAGTTGCGAAAGCATCTACTGGAGCAATTGAATATATTCCTGTTGCGCGCGTAACGAATTTATCTCGTACAATCGATGAATTAAAAGAGCGTGGACTTTGGATTGCTGGTACAGATGCAAAAGGGAAAACAGATTACCGTAATTTAGATGGTACAATGCCAATTGGATTAGTAATTGGAAGTGAAGGAAAAGGTATGAGTCGTATTATTGGTGAAAAATGTGATTTCTTAATTACTTTACCGATGGTTGGTAAAGTTACATCCTTAAATGCTTCAGTAGCCGCAAGTTTGTTAATGTATGAGGTATATCGTAAACGTAACGAAATTGGTAAATAAAAAATGAACGATATTTTAATCGTTGACGGTTACAACATTATTGGAGCTTGGGGAGACTTGAAGAAACTACGGGATGTAGATTTGCAATCATCAAGAGATGCACTGATTGATAAGATGGCGGATTACCAAGGTTACACAGGTACAAAGGTAATGATAGTCTTCGATGCGTATACAGTCCACGGTATTGAAAAAAAGATGAAACAATCGCGTGTGGAAGTTATATTCACGAGGAAGAATCAAACTGCAGATGAAAAGATAGAGCAACTTGCGATTGAGCTTAGAAATATAAATACGCAAATATACGTTGCAACTTCTGATTATACGGAACAATGGGTTATATTTGCACAAGGTGCTCTTCGGAAATCTGCACGTGAGTTAGAGTTAGAAGTACAAGCGATGGAGCAACAAGTAAGAAGACGTACACAAGATACAAAAGAGAAGCAACCCGCCATGCGAAAGATATTTAGTAAAGATATTACAGAAAAATTAGAAAAATTAAGAAGAGGAGAGCGTTGAAGCATTGACGCTCTTTATCTTTTTACTGTATAATATTGCTAAATAAATAGCGGTCGGAGGGATCAAGGTGGAAGCAGGCTTCGTAAGTGTAGGCGACGTTACATTTCGTGATTTAGAAGATGAGGCAATCGTTGAGTTAGTTCGAAAAGGTAATACTGACGCTCTAGAATATTTGATTCACAAATATAAGAACTTTGTTCGCGCGAAATCGAGATCTTATTTCTTAGTGGGTGCCGATCGAGAAGATATTGTTCAAGAAGGTATGATTGGGTTGTTTAAAGCGATTCGTGATTATAAAGAGGACAAGCTATCTTCATTCAAAGCATTTGCTGAACTGTGTATCACTCGACAAATTATTACCGCTATTAAAACAGCAACCAGGCAAAAGCATATTCCGTTAAATTCATATGTGTCTTTAGATAAACCGATTTATGATGAGGAATCTGATCGGACATTATTAGATGTTATTTCGGAAGCGAAGGTAACTGATCCTGAAGAAATGATTATAAGTCAGGAAGAATATACAGACATAGAATCTAAAATATCTGAATTATTAAGCGATTTAGAAAGGAAAGTGCTTTCTTTATATTTAGATGGTCGTTCTTATCAAGAGATTTCGGAACAGTTAAATAGACATGTGAAATCTATTGATAATGCTTTACAGAGGGTGAAGCGGAAATTGGAACGATATATGGAAATGAGAGAGAGTACCACTTTAAATTCATAACAAGTGCTACAGGTGTAAAAAATCACCTGTTTTCTTTTTGTGGAGAGTACAAAAGGCATGACATTGACATTGTCTTTTGTTGTATGATACATTTTTAGGGACATAATGTTACAAGGTTGGTGTAACTAATGAGGAAAAAAGTTGTACTCTCATGTGAAGAGTGTAAAAATCGAAACTACTCTACGATGAAAGATACGAGCTCAGTAGAGCGACTTGAAATAAAGAAATTCTGTAAAACATGCAATCAGCATACAGTTCACAAGGAAACAAAATAAATAATTGAAATAATACACTGGAGGTCCCGTAGATGCGTTTAACGAACTTTTTCGGCGATGTAGGTCGCGAAATGAAAAAAGTAAGTTGGCCTAAAAAAGATGAATTACTCCGTTCAACAGCGACTGTTATTGCAACAGTTGTCTTCTTTGCGATTTTCTTCGCAGTGGTTGATATGGGCATTTCTTCTTTAATTCGGTTAATTCTTGGTTAATTCTTGAATAAGAAGCACTTATCCATGATATAATGTTATTTATAAGAACTGTGTAAAAGCCCGGTGAACGGGTTTTTTCATTTGCGCAAAAAAATGTACGTCAGGGAGGGAAGGACGCTCGTCCTAAATGAATGGAAAAAAGTTGGTATGTTGTCCATACTTATTCTGGATATGAAAATAAAGTAAAAGCAAACCTAGAGAAACGTGTAGAATCAATGGGTATGCAAGATAAAATTTTCCGTGTTGTTGTCCCGGAAGAAGTAGAAGTAGAAATGAAAAACGGTAAAGAAAAATTAATGAAAAGAAAAGTGTTCCCAGGTTATGTATTAGTAGAATTAATCATGACTGATGACTCTTGGTATGTTGTACGTAACACACCAGGTGTAACTGGGTTCGTTGGTTCTTCTGGTTCAGGTTCTAAACCATCACCTCTATTAGAAGAGGAAGTTGTTACCATTATGAAACATATGGGAATGGACAATGAAGTGGTTGATTTCGACTTTGAACTTCATGAGACAGTACGTGTAAATGAGGGACCATTCGCAGATTATACAGGTGCTATCGAAGAAATTGATGTGGAGAAGAAAAAGGTTAGCGTGCTTGTGGACATGTTTGGTCGCGAGACTCCAGTTGAACTTGACTTCCATCAAATTGAAAAATTATAAAATGAAACTTGAAATGAATTGTAAAAAGTGATAATATCTTTTAAGTCAGTACGTCTTCGTTATCGGAGACGTTTTTTGAAAGATTTTATCCTTACAGATAAAATATGACGTGGGAGGGCAAATCACTGTCCAATTGACCACATCACGGACTTAAGGAGGTGTGTCTCGTGGCTAAAAAGGTAATTAAAATGGTAAAGCTTCAAATTCCTGCAGGTAAAGCTAACCCAGCTCCACCAGTTGGTCCAGCATTAGGACAAGCAGGTGTTAACATCATGGGCTTCTGTAAAGAGTTTAACGCTCGTACAGCTGATCAAGCTGGTCTTATCATCCCTGTTGAAATTACGGTATTTGAGGACCGTTCATTCACTTTCATTACTAAAACTCCTCCTGCTGCTGTTCTTCTTAAGAAAGTAGCTGGTATTGAGTCTGGTTCTGGTGAACCAAACCGTAATAAAGTGGCAACTGTTAAGCGTGATAAAGTACGCGAAATCGCTGAAACTAAAATGCCTGACCTTAACGCTGCTAGTGTAGAAGCTGCAATGCGTATGGTTGAAGGTACTGCACGCAGTATGGGCATCGTTATCGAAGACTAATTCGATTTGTTTTTTAAAAAAGGTTGCGGGTCTGGAATTCCAATTCGCAACCTTTATTATCGTAAATGATTATCGTTTTTAAATAAATGGGTGGCGCGCATCCTCAGGTTATACCTGAAAATAAGCGTAAACGTGGGAGGTTATTCCGCTAAAACCACATTCGAGGAGGAAATAAAAATGGCTAAAAGAGGTAAAAAGTACGTAGAAGCTGCAAAGCTTGTTGATCGTGCAGCTGCTTACTCTGCAACAGAAGCAGTAGAATTAGTAAAGAAAACAAACACAGCTAAATTTGATGCAACTGTAGAAGCTGCATTCCGTTTAGGTGTTGACCCTAAGAAAGCTGACCAACAAATCCGTGGTGCAGTTGTTCTTCCACACGGTACTGGTAAAGTACAACGTGTATTAGTATTCGCTAAAGGCGAAAAAGCTAAAGAAGCTGAAGCTGCTGGAGCTGACTTCGTAGGCGATGCTGATTACATCGGTAAAATCCAACAAGGTTGGTTCGATTTCGATGTAGTAGTAGCAACTCCTGACATGATGGGTGAAGTTGGTAAACTTGGTCGCGTATTAGGACCTAAAGGTTTAATGCCAAACCCTAAAACTGGAACAGTTACTTTCGATGTAACTAAAGCTGTTAACGAAATCAAAGCTGGTAAAGTTGAATACCGCGTTGATAAAGCTGGTAACATCCATGTTCCAATCGGTAAAGTATCTTTCGAAGATGCTAAATTAGTAGAAAACTTCAGAACAATTGCTGACACTTTACAAAAAGTTAAGCCAGCTGCTGCAAAAGGTACTTACATGAAGAACGTAACAGTTGCTTCTACAATGGGACCTGGCGTACGTGTAGACGTTTCTACATTAGCGTAAATTTTGGAAGTTGACTTCATAAAGAAGTTTTTATATAATCATTTATGTTGTGAATTTAATTAGTGTACCGTAGACAGTAGGTGTCGATAGACTTAATTTCCTACCTAGGTGTTAATATACGAAACGGAATTTTTTTCTGTGACTATATGCCTCCATGTCTACAAGTTGGGCATGGAGGTTTTTAGTGCACTTTCGGTACATCTTCTATATAATCTACAGGAGGTGTAATAACATGAGCAAAGTAATCGAAACTAAACAACAAGTTGTAACTGAAATCGCGGACAAACTTCGCGCTAGTAAATCTACAATCGTTGTTGACTACCGTGGTTTAACAGTTTCTGAAGCAACAGAATTACGTAAGCAATTACGTGAAGCTGGCGTTGAGTTCAAAGTTTACAAAAACTCTCTAACTCGTCGTGCTGCAGAATCTGCTGAAATGGCTGAGTTAAATGAATTCTTAACAGGACCAAACGCAATCGCGTTCAGTAACGAGGATGTAGTTGCTCCTGCGAAAGTATTAAACGACTTCGCTAAAGATCATGAAGCTTTAGAAATTAAAGCGGGCGTAATCGAAGGTAAACTTGTAACACTTGATGAGGTTAAAGCTATCGCTACTCTTCCATCACGTGAAGGCTTACTTTCTATGCTTCTTAGCGTTCTTCAAGCTCCAATCCGTAACCTTGCACTTGCTACTAAAGCAGTTGCAGACCAAAAGGAAGAGCAAGGCGCTTAATTTTTTAAAAGATAATTACGTATTATCGATAAAACAATACAAACCTATTTAAGGGAGGATATTTACAATGACTAAAGAACAAATCATTGAAGCAGTTAAATCTATGACTGTATTAGAACTTAACGACTTAGTAAAAGCTATCGAGGAAGAATTCGGCGTAACTGCTGCTGCTCCTGTAGCTGTTGCTGGTGGCGCTGGAGAAGCTGCTGCTGAGAAAACTGAATTTGATGTGGAACTAACTAGCGCTGGTGCACAAAAAATCAAAGTTATCAAAGTTGTTCGTGAAATCACTGGTCTTGGCTTAAAAGAAGCTAAAGAATTAGTTGACAACACTCCAAAAGTAATCAAAGAAGCTGCTGCTAAAGAAGAAGCTGAAGAAATCAAAGCTAAACTTGAAGAAGTTGGCGCTGCTGTAGAAGTTAAGTAATTAACTTTTGATGCTTTAAAAAAAGCTCGCTCTCATGCGAGCTTTTTTTTTAACTGTAAAGAAAAGAGGTGGCCATATGGCAGACCATTATTTTTCTAACGACCCTTCTAGTAAAAGTGATCGTAAGCGATGGGAATTTACGCTTCGTGGATCTCAATTTACTTTCTTATCTGACCGTGGGGTGTTCTCGAAAAACGAAGTGGACTTTGGTTCTCGTCTTTTAATTGAAGCGTTTCAAGTGCCGGATATTAAAGGTGATATATTAGACGTAGGTTGTGGATATGGACCAATTGGTTTATCGTTGGCGAAAGAGTTTCAAGACCGTAAAGTTCACATGGTGGATGTGAATGAAAGGGCACTTGAGCTTGCGAAAGAAAATGCCGCTAACAATAGAATTGGAAATGTACACATTTTTCAAAGTAGCGTCTATGAAAATGTAGATGGTATGTATGCTGCTATTCTATCTAATCCTCCAATTCGTGCAGGTAAAGATATCGTGCATGAGATTTTAGAAAAAGCTGTAGATCATTTAGTTCCAGGTGGAGAGTTGTGGATTGTTATTCAAAAGAAGCAAGGTGCACCATCTGCGCTGAAAAAACTAGAAGAAGTATTTTCTGAAGTCGAAGTTGTAGAAAAGAAAAAAGGATATTATATCATAAAATCAAAAAAACGTTGACGGTTATTTTTGGCTATGTTAACATTATACAATGCCAATATATGATTTTCTGCGTTGAGAAAGATGTATATTTTTGTTTCTCTTGGAAAAGATAGTAAAATCAGCAGATTATGAAACAGAATGATGGTTTTCTTATAGAAGCCATTTTTCTTTTTTGAGCAGGTAGAAAGACTCAACGTATTTATCTTTAAGAGAAAAAAGACTACGCTAATAGCAGTAGTTGTATTTATTTGTGATTTTGCACAAATTTTTTTGTGCATTTATAATACTCATGATTTGAGGGGTGAAGCAGTTGACAGGTCAACTAGTTCAATACGGACGCCACCGCCAACGAAGAAGTTATGCCCGTATTAGTGAAGTATTAGAGTTACCAAATCTTATCGAAATTCAAACCTCTTCTTATCAGTGGTTTCTTGATGAGGGTTTGCGAGAAATGTTCCAAGACATTTCTCCGATTGAAGACTTTACGGGAAATCTATCGCTTGAATTTATCGACTACAGCTTAGGTGAACCTAAATACTCTGTAGACGAATGCAAAGAGCGTGATGTGACGTATGCAGCACCACTTCGTGTAAAAGTGCGTCTAATCAACAAGGAAACTGGTGAAGTAAAAGAACAAGATGTGTTCATGGGAGATTTCCCACTCATGACAGAGACTGGAACATTCGTAATTAACGGTGCAGAACGTGTTATCGTTTCCCAGTTAGTTCGCTCTCCAAGCGTATACTATAGTGGCAAAGTGGATAAAAACGGAAAACGTGGTTTTACTGCTACTGTAATTCCAAACCGCGGAGCTTGGTTAGAGTATGAGACAGATGCTAAGGATGTTGTATATGTGCGTATTGACCGTACGCGTAAACTTCCTGTAACTGTTTTGTTACGCGCATTAGGGTTTGGCTCTGATCAAGAAATCACCGAGCTTTTAGGTGATAACGAATACTTAAGCAACACATTGGAAAAAGACAACACAGATAGCACAGAAAAAGCATTGCTTGAAATTTATGAGCGTCTACGTCCTGGTGAACCACCAACAGTAGAAAATGCTAAGAGCTTACTTGTGTCTCGTTTCTTCGATCCAAAGCGCTACGATTTAGCAAATGTAGGTCGCTACAAGATCAACAAGAAGTTACACATTAAAAACAGATTGTTTAATCAACGTTTAGCTGAAACGTTAGTGGATCCAGAAACTGGTGAAATTTTAGCGGCAGAAGGAACAATCTTAGATCGTCGTACACTTGATCGCATTTTACCTTACTTAGAGAAAAACATTGGATTCAAAACAGCGAAACCAATGGGTGGAGTGGTAGAAGGCGATGTTGAGCTGCAATCTATTAAGATTTATGCTCCTGAGTCAGAGGGCGAGCGCGTAATTAACGTAATTGGTAATGCAAATATTACTCGTGATGTAAAACACATCACACCAGGTGATATCCTTGCTTCTATCAGTTACTTCTTCAACCTACTATATAAAGTAGGGGATACAGATGATATCGACCACTTAGGAAACCGTCGTCTGCGTTCTGTTGGAGAACTATTACAAAATCAATTCCGTATCGGTCTTTCTCGTATGGAACGTGTTGTTCGTGAGAGAATGTCGATCCAAGATACAAATGCAATTACACCACAGGCACTAATCAATATTCGTCCTGTTATTGCATCTATTAAAGAGTTCTTCGGAAGTTCTCAGTTATCTCAGTTCATGGACCAAACAAACCCATTAGCAGAGTTAACTCACAAACGAAGACTATCTGCATTAGGACCCGGTGGTTTAACGCGTGAGCGCGCAGGCTTTGAAGTGCGTGACGTTCATTACTCTCACTATGGTCGTATGTGTCCGATTGAAACACCAGAGGGACCAAACATCGGTTTGATTAACTCATTATCTTCGTTCGCGAAAGTAAATGAGTTTGGTTTCATTGAAACACCATACCGTCGTGTTGACCCAGAAACTGGTCTTGTAACAGGGCAAGTTGATTACTTAACGGCAGATGAAGAAGATAACTATGTTGTAGCCCAAGCGAATATGAAATTATCTGATGAAGGTGAATTCCTAAGTGAAGATATCGTAGCTCGTTTCCGCGGTGAAAACATTGTGACAAATAGAGAGCGCATCGACTACATGGATGTATCTCCAAAACAAGTAGTGTCGGCAGCGACAGCTTGTATTCCGTTCTTAGAAAACGATGACTCTAACCGCGCACTTATGGGAGCGAACATGCAACGTCAGGCGGTTCCGTTAATGAATCCGGAATCTCCGATTGTAGGTACAGGTATGGAGTACGTATCAGCAAAAGACTCAGGTGCTGCAGTAATCTGTAAACACCCTGGTGTTGTTGAGCGCGTAGAAGCACGTGAAGTTTGGGTACGTCGCTATGTAGAAGTTGACGGTCAAACAGTAAAAGGCGACTTAGATCGCTACAAAATGCAAAAATTCATTCGTTCTAACCAAGGAACTTGTTACAACCAACGTCCAATCGTAAGTGTTGGAAATGAAGTTGTAAAAGGTGAAATCCTTGCGGATGGTCCTTCTATGGAATTAGGTGAGCTAGCACTTGGACGTAACGTGCTTGTTGGCTTCATGACTTGGGACGGTTATAACTACGAGGATGCGATCATCATGAGTGAGCGCCTTGTAAAAGATGATGTGTACACTTCTATTCATATTGAAGAATATGAGTCAGAAGCTCGTGATACGAAGCTTGGACCAGAAGAAATTACACGTGACATTCCAAACGTTGGGGAAGACGCATTACGTAACCTTGACGAGCGCGGTATCATTCGCGTTGGTGCAGAAGTAAAAGATGGAGATTTACTTGTTGGTAAAGTAACACCTAAAGGTGTAACAGAATTAACAGCTGAAGAACGTCTATTACATGCTATCTTTGGAGAAAAAGCACGTGAAGTACGTGATACATCACTACGTGTACCACACGGTGGTGGCGGTATTATCTTAGACGTAAAAGTATTCAACCGTGAAGATGGCGATGAATTGCCACCAGGCGTGAATCAACTTGTACGTGCATATATCGTTCAAAAACGTAAAATTTCTGAAGGTGATAAAATGGCCGGACGTCACGGTAACAAAGGTGTTATCTCTCGTATTTTACCAGAAGAAGATATGCCTTACTTACCAGACGGTACGCCAATCGATATCATGTTAAACCCATTAGGGGTACCATCTCGTATGAATATCGGTCAGGTATTAGAGCTTCATCTTGGTATGGCAGCAAGATACCTTGGCATTCACATTGCAACACCAGTATTCGATGGTGCTCGTGAGGAAGATGTTTGGGGCACGATTGAAGAAGCTGGTATGGCAAATGACGCGAAAACAATCCTGTATGACGGACGTACTGGTGAACCATTCGATAACCGCGTATCTGTTGGTGTCATGTATATGATCAAACTTGCGCACATGGTTGACGATAAACTTCATGCTCGTTCTACTGGACCATACTCACTTGTAACGCAGCAGCCTCTTGGAGGTAAAGCTCAGTTCGGTGGACAGCGTTTCGGTGAGATGGAGGTTTGGGCACTTGAAGCTTACGGTGCTGCTTATACTCTTCAAGAAATCTTAACAGTGAAGTCTGATGATGTTGTTGGACGTGTTAAGACGTATGAAGCAATTGTTAAAGGCGAAAATGTTCCAGAACCAGGCGTTCCTGAATCATTCAAAGTATTGATTAAAGAGCTGCAAAGTTTAGGTATGGACGTTAAAATGATGTCTAGCGACGATACAGAAATTGAAATGCGTGATACGGAAGATGACGATGATCATCAATCAGCAGATAAATTGAATGTCGAAGTTGAGACAACTAAGGAATAATTGGGATAACCTGTAGACTAAAAGGGAGGTAGGCCCCTTGATAGATGTAAATAACTTTGAATATATGAAGATTGGACTTGCTTCACCTGACAAGATTCGTTCTTGGTCATACGGTGAAGTTAAGAAACCAGAAACAATTAACTATCGTACGTTAAAGCCTGAAAAAGACGGCTTGTTCTGTGAGCGTATTTTCGGACCACAAAAGGACTGGGAATGTCATTGCGGAAAATACAAACGTGTACGTTATAAAGGTGTAGTTTGTGATCGATGTGGTGTTGAAGTAACGCGTGCAAAAGTACGTCGTGAACGTATGGGTCATATCGAATTAGCTGCTCCTGTATCTCATATTTGGTATTTCAAAGGTATCCCGAGCCGCATGGGACTTGTCTTAGACATGTCCCCTCGCGCGCTTGAAGAAGTAATTTATTTCGCTTCTTATGTTGTAACAGAAAGTGGAGATACACCACTTGATAAGAAGCAATTACTTTCTGAAAAAGAATACCGTGCATATCGTGATCGATATGGTAGCACATTCCAAGCTGCTATGGGTGCAGAAGCGATTAAAAAGCTATTACAAGACATCGATTTAGATAAAGAAGTAGACTTCTTAAAAGAAGAATTAAAAACAGCACAAGGACAACGCCGTACTCGTGCTATTAAACGTCTAGAAGTATTAGAAGCATTCCGTAACTCTGGAAATGAGCCATCTTGGATGATCTTAGATGTTCTACCAGTAATCCCACCAGAACTACGCCCAATGGTACAGTTAGATGGTGGACGTTTTGCTACTTCTGACTTAAACGACTTATACCGTCGTGTAATTAACCGTAACAACCGTTTAAAACGTCTATTGGACTTAGGTGCCCCAAGCATCATCGTTCAAAACGAAAAACGTATGTTACAAGAAGCTGTAGACGCATTAATCGATAATGGTCGTCGTGGCCGTCCAGTAACTGGACCGGGTAACCGTCCATTAAAATCACTATCTCACATGCTTAAAGGTAAACAAGGACGTTTCCGTCAAAACTTATTAGGTAAACGTGTTGACTACTCTGGCCGTTCTGTAATCGTTGTAGGACCGAACTTAAAGATGTACCAATGTGGATTACCAAAAGAGATGGCACTTGAACTGTTCAAACCTTTCGTAATGAAAGAGTTAGTTGAAAAAGGATTAGCACACAACATTAAGAGTGCGAAACGTAAAATCGAGCGTGTACAACCTGAAGTTTGGGACGTTTTAGAATCTGTGATTAAAGAACATCCAGTACTTCTAAACCGCGCACCAACACTTCACCGTCTTGGTATCCAGGCGTTTGAACCTACATTAGTAGAAGGTCGCGCGATCCGTCTTCACCCACTTGTATGTACTGCATACAACGCGGACTTTGACGGTGACCAAATGGCCGTTCACGTACCTTTATCATCAGAAGCACAAGCAGAAGCTCGCCTTCTTATGTTAGCGGCACAAAACATCTTGAACCCGAAAGACGGTAAACCAGTTGTTACTCCATCTCAGGATATGGTATTAGGTAACTATTACTTAACACTTGAGCGTGAAGGTGCAATCGGTGAAGGTATGGTCTTCAAAGATGCAAACGAAGCATTACTTGCATACCAAAATGGATATGTACATCTTCATACACGTGTTGCAGTTGCTGCAAGTGCAGTAAACAACGCAACATTTACTGAAGAGCAAAAGAGCATGCTTCTATTAACAACAGTTGGTAAATTAATATTTAACGAAATCTTACCAGAGTCGTTCCCTTATATTAATGAACCAACAAATTCAAACCTTGAAAAAGAAACACCAGCGAAGTATTTCGTTGAAAAAGGTGCGAACATTAAAGAAATTATTGCTAGTCGCGAAGAAGTGGCGCCATTCAGCAAGAAAATCCTTGGTAACATCATTGCGGAAGTATTTAAACGTTTCAAAATTACAGAAACGTCTCGCATGCTTGACCGTATGAAAAACTTAGGATTCAAATACTCTACAAAAGCTGGTATTACAGTTGGGGTATCTGACATTCTTGTATTAGGCGAAAAAGATGAAATTCTCCACGAAGCACAAGCAAAAGTAGATAATGTAATTAAACAATTCCGTCGCGGTTTAATCACGGAAGAAGAACGTTACGATCGCGTTATCTCTATTTGGAGTAATGCAAAAGATGTTATCCAAGGAAAACTGATGAAGTCCTTGAATAAACGCAACCCAATCTTCATGATGAGTGATTCCGGTGCCCGTGGTAACGCATCTAACTTTACTCAGCTTGCTGGTATGCGTGGTCTGATGGCCAATCCATCTGGTCGTATCATCGAACTTCCGATCAAATCAAGTTTCCGTGAAGGTTTAACAGTACTTGAGTACTTCATCTCTACGCATGGTGCGCGTAAAGGTCTTGCCGATACAGCACTTAAAACTGCCGATTCTGGTTACTTAACACGTCGTCTTGTTGACGTTGCACAAGATGTAATCGTCCGTGAAGATGACTGTGGAACAGATCGCGGTTTATTAATTGGTGCGATTAAAGAGGGTAATGAAGTTATTGAGTCACTATATGATCGTCTTGTTGGACGTTTTGCAAGAAAAACTGTAAAACATCCTGAAACAGGTGAAGTATTGGTTGCTGAAAATCAATTAATTACTGAAGATATCGCTCATATCGTTGAAAACTCGGGTGTTGAAACTGTCAACATTCGTTCAGCGTTCACGTGTAACACTCGCCATGGTGTATGTAAGAAGTGTTACGGTCGTAACTTAGCAACTGGAACAGACGTAGAAGTAGGGGAAGCGGTAGGTATTATCGCAGCTCAATCTATCGGTGAGCCAGGTACACAGTTAACGATGCGTACGTTCCATACAGGTGGGGTTGCCGGAGATGATATCACTCAAGGTTTACCTCGTATCCAAGAGATCTTCGAAGCTCGTAATCCGAAAGGTCAGGCAGTTATCAGTGAAATCGACGGTGTTATCGCAGCGATCAACGATGTTAAAGATCGCCAAGAAGTAGTTGTACAGGGTGAAGTTGAAGCTCGTACGTATGCTATTCCTTACGGTGCTCGTCTGAAAGTAATTCCAGGACAGCAAATTAGCCACGGTAAAGAGTTAACAGAAGGTTCTATTGATCCGAAAGAATTACTAAAAGTAACGGACATTACGGCAGTCCAAGAATACTTATTACGTGAAGTTCAAAAAGTATACCGTATGCAAGGGGTAGAAATTGGTGACAAGCACGTAGAAGTAATGGTACGCCAAATGTTACGTAAAGTTCGTGTAAGTGATGCAGGTGAAACAGATGTATTACCAGGAACATTACTAGATATCCATCAGTTTACTGATGCGAATGCGAAGGTGTTACTGCAAGGTAAACAACCAGCAACAGCTAGACCTGTTCTACTTGGTATTACAAAAGCTTCACTTGAAACAGATTCATTCTTATCTGCAGCATCGTTCCAAGAAACAACTCGTGTCTTAACTGATGCAGCGATTAAGGGTAAACGTGATGAGCTTCTAGGATTGAAAGAAAATGTTATTATCGGTAAACTTGTTCCTGCTGGAACAGGTATGAATCGTTATCGCAAAGTGGATCTTGTAAAAACAACACAAGACGACATGAATGTAGAAAACGATGAAGTTTACGTGGAACAGTAAAATTTTCCGTCGTAAATTTTGTATAAAAACAGTTAATCCTAGTTGACATTGTATGAGTCAAAATGTTACTATAAGCAAGGTTGCTCCTGAACGATGCTTTGGAGGATATTTATATGTCTTATCAAAAAGTGTCAAATGCTGAAAATGTAGTCGTTGGTCATAAACGCACATTGGAGGCAATCAAAAATGGTATAGTTAAAGAAGTTGTCATTGCGGAAGATGCTGATATGCGGTTAACCCATGTTATCATTCGTACTGCATTGCAACATAACATACCCATAACCAAAGTTGAATCAGTTCGTAAACTTGGAAAAGTTTCGGGGATTCAAGTGGGAGCTTCAGCAATAGGAATAATAAGTTAAAACTGTTTTTGTGAGGAGAGAGCATTTGCTCTCCCTTGCAAAAACTTTGTTTTCAACTAATAATGAACCACCTGGATATGTGGTCATACAAAAATGCGAAGGGAGGATAATCAAATGCCTACTATTAACCAATTAGTGAGAAATGGTCGTACTGATAAAGTATGGAAATCTAAATCACCTGCGTTAAACAAAGGGTTCAACTCTTTAAAGAAAAAATCAACTGATATCTCTGCACCTCAAAAACGTGGTGTATGTACTCGTGTTGGTACAATGACTCCAAAGAAACCTAACTCAGCGTTACGTAAATACGCTCGTGTACGTTTAACAAACGGTATCGAGGTTACAGCTTACATCCCAGGTATCGGTCATAACCTACAAGAGCATAGCGTAGTATTAATTCGCGGTGGTCGTGTAAAGGATTTACCGGGGGTACGTTACCACATCGTTCGTGGTGCGCTTGACACAGCTGGTGTTGACAAACGTATGCAAGGACGTTCTAAATATGGTACTAAGAGACCAAAACCTGCTAAAAAATAATAACTTTAAAATGAAAGGAGGAACTCAATATGCCTCGTAAAGGACCTGTTGCGAAACGTGACGTGTTACCAGATCCAATGTACAATTCGAAGCTAGTAACACGCCTTATCAACAAAATGATGGTTGACGGTAAAAAAGGTAAATCTCAAACAATTCTTTATAATGCGTTCGATATCGTAAGCGAACGTACTGGTAAAGAGCCAATGGAAGTATTCGAGCAAGCTCTTAAGAACATCATGCCTGTTCTTGAAGTACGCGCTCGTCGTGTTGGTGGTGCTAACTACCAAGTTCCAGTTGAGGTTCGTCCAGAACGCCGTACAACTTTAGGTCTTCGTTGGTTAGTAAACTACGCTCGTCTTCGTGGTGAAAAAACTATGGAAGAGCGTCTTGCTAACGAAATCTTAGATGCAGCTAACAACGCTGGTGCATCTGTTAAGAAACGTGAAGACACTCATAAAATGGCAGAAGCTAACAAAGCATTTGCTCATTACCGTTGGTAGGATTCAACGTAAAATAAATGTAAGCATAAACCGCTTTATTTGTCGCTTATGGAAGTGTGGAGAGGGAGAATGCCTCTCCCTTTCGTTGGGCGCTCGTTTTACATAATGAGGGTACTGGACATACTGACATGTGTAACAATATAAAGTGGCTTTTTTGCTACTTAAAATAAAAAATCCAATCCATATATGGAAGGAGCAAGACACCAAATGGCAAGAGAGTTCTCTTTAGAAAACACTCGTAATATTGGTATCATGGCTCACATCGATGCTGGTAAAACAACAGCTACTGAGCGTATTCTGTACTACACAGGACGTATTCACAAAATCGGTGAAACTCACGAAGGTGCATCTCAGATGGACTGGATGGAGCAAGAGCAAGAGCGTGGTATCACAATTACTTCTGCTGCAACTACAGCACAATGGAAAGGTCACCGTGTAAACATCATTGACACTCCAGGTCACGTAGACTTCACAGTAGAAGTAGAACGTTCTTTACGCGTACTTGATGGCGCAGTAGCAGTACTTGATGCACAATCTGGTGTAGAACCACAAACAGAAACTGTTTGGCGTCAGGCTACTACTTACGGCGTACCTCGTATCGTATTCGTTAACAAAATGGATAAAATCGGTGCAGATTTCTTATACTCTGTAGGAACAATCCACGATCGTTTACAAGCAAACGCACACCCAATTCAGTTACCAATCGGTGCTGAAGATGAGTTCAATGGTATCATTGACCTTGTTGAAGAATGTGCTTACATGTACGGTAACGATTTAGGAACAGACATTCAACGTGTTGAAATTCCTGAAGAGCACAAAGAACTAGCTGAAGAATACCGTGGAAAGCTTATTGAAGCGGTAGCTGAGCTTGATGAAGAAATGATGATGAAGTACCTAGAAGGTGAAGAAATCACTGTAGAAGAGCTTAAAGCTGGTATCCGTAAGGCTACAACTTCTGTAGAATTCTTCCCAGTAATCTGTGGTTCTGCATTCAAAAACAAAGGTGTTCAAATTCTGTTAGACGCAGTTATCGACTACCTACCATCTCCATTAGATGTACCTGCTATTAAAGGTACTCTTCCGGATACAGATGAAGAAGTAGAACGTAAGTCTAGCGATGAAGAACCATTCGCAGCTTTAGCATTCAAAATCATGACTGACCCTTATGTTGGTAAGTTAACGTTCTTCCGTGTGTACTCTGGTGTGTTAAACTCTGGATCATACGTGAAAAACTCAACTAAAGGTAAGCGTGAGCGTGTAGGTCGTATCCTACAAATGCACGCTAACAGCCGTGAAGAGATTTCAACAGTTTACGCTGGTGATATCGCTGCTGCTGTAGGTTTAAAAGATACTACTACTGGTGATACTCTTTGTGACGAGAAGAGCCTTGTTATCCTTGAGTCTATGGAATTCCCAGAGCCAGTTATCTCTGTAGCTATCGAACCAAAATCAAAAGCTGACCAAGATAAAATGGGTACAGCATTATCTAAGCTTTCTGAAGAAGATCCAACATTCCGTGCTCACACTGACCAAGAAACTGGCCAAACAATCATCGCTGGTATGGGTGAACTTCACCTTGATATCATCGTTGACCGTATGCGCCGTGAATTCAAAGTGGAAGCAAACGTTGGTGCTCCTCAGGTAGCATACCGTGAAACTTTCCGCGCTGCTGCGAAAGTTGAAGGTAAGTTCGCTCGTCAATCTGGTGGACGTGGACAATTCGGTCACGTTTGGATTGAGTTTGAACCTAACGAAGAAGGTAAAGGATTCGAATTCGAAAACAAGATCGTCGGTGGTGTAGTTCCTCGTGAATACATCCCAGCTGTTGGAGCAGGTCTTGAAGATGCACTTAAAAATGGTGTACTAGCTGGTTATCCACTAGTTGACATTAAAGCTGCATTAGTTGACGGATCTTACCATGATGTCGATTCATCTGAGATGGCGTTCAAAATCGCTGCATCTATGGCACTTAAAGCTGCGGTTTCTAAATGTAGCCCAGTAATTCTTGAGCCAATGATGAAAGTTGAAGTTGTAATTCCTGAAGAGTACATGGGTGACATTATGGGTGACGTAACATCTCGTCGTGGACGTGTAGAAGGTATGGAAGCTCGCGGTAACGCTCAAGTTGTTCGCGCTATGGTTCCACTTTCTGAAATGTTCGGTTATGCAACGTCATTACGTTCTAACACTCAAGGACGCGGAACATTCTCTATGGTGTTTGACCACTATGAAGAAGTACCAAAGTCTGTTTCTGAAGAAATTATCAAAAAAAATAAAGGTGAATAATTGATTTTTATCGATTCTTCACGTATAACTACTTATGTAAGCTTAGAAAGTGGGACGCAAGTTTCACTTTCTAGCCTAAATATAAAATAACCTATATAAACTAAGGAGGAATTTAGAATGGCTAAAGCTAAATTCGAACGTTCTAAACCCCATGTTAACATCGGTACAATCGGCCACGTTGACCATGGTAAAACTACATTAACTGCTGCGATCACTACAGTTCTTGCAAAAGCTGGTGGTGCTGAAGCACGCGGATACGATCAAATCGATGCTGCTCCAGAAGAAAGAGAGCGCGGTATCACAATCTCAACTGCACACGTTGAGTACGAAACTGAAACTCGTCACTATGCACACGTTGACTGCCCAGGTCACGCTGACTATGTTAAAAACATGATCACTGGTGCTGCTCAAATGGACGGCGGTATCTTAGTAGTATCTGCTGCTGATGGCCCAATGCCTCAAACACGTGAGCACATCCTTCTTTCTCGTCAAGTAGGTGTTCCTTACATCGTTGTATTCTTAAACAAATGCGACATGGTAGACGACGAAGAATTATTAGAATTAGTAGAAATGGAAGTTCGCGACCTATTATCTGAATACGGATTCCCAGGCGACGACATTCCTGTAATCAAAGGTTCTGCTCTTAAAGCTCTTCAAGGAGAAGCTGATTGGGAAGCAAAAATCATTGAATTAATGGCTGAAGTTGATGCTTACATCCCAACTCCAGAACGTGAAACTGACAAACCATTCTTAATGCCTGTAGAGGATGTATTCTCTATCACAGGTCGTGGTACAGTTGCTACTGGTCGTGTTGAGCGCGGTATCGTTAAAGTTGGTGACGTAGTAGAAATCATCGGTCTTGCTGAAGAAAATGCTTCTACAACTGTAACTGGTGTAGAGATGTTCCGTAAACTTCTTGACCAAGCTCAAGCTGGAGACAACATCGGTGCTTTACTTCGTGGGGTTGCTCGTGAAGACATCCAACGTGGACAAGTACTTGCAAAAAGCGGTTCTGTAAAAGCTCACGCTAAATTCAAAGCTGAAGTTTTCGTATTATCTAAAGAAGAAGGCGGACGTCACACTCCATTCTTCGCTAACTACCGTCCTCAGTTCTACTTCCGTACAACTGACGTAACTGGTATCATCCAATTACCAGAAGGTACTGAAATGGTAATGCCTGGTGACAACATCGAAATGACTATCGAACTTATCGCTCCAATCGCTATCGAAGAGGGAACTAAATTCTCTATTCGTGAAGGTGGACGTACAGTAGGTTACGGTGTAGTTGCTACTATCGTTGAGTAATCTTAACTGATATAAAAAAACCCAAGGGAATATCCCTTGGGTTTTTTGTTTGTGTTTATATAATGAATGAAATGATGCTTTTATGTTTTGACGAGTTTCTTCTATAGTAATATAAAATCAATAAAATAAAACCCAGAAACTGTAAAATGAATTCTATGAGATGAAAACTTGAAATTCTTTAAAGTGCCATGTATAATAGCAAAAGTAGAGAAAAGCAGATGCAAACAAAAAGATGCTTGCATCTAGACGAATAACATTGTATAATAGACAATGTTGGTCTTTGACTGCGATGAAGTGGAAGGTTGCTGACACACCCGGCCGCTTTGCCATGGCATGGTGTGGGGAAATTTCCATGGAGAAGGTCTATTTTAGAAATAGGCGAACGAAGGAGGGAAAATAATGGCAAAAGAAAAAATTCGTATCCGTTTAAAAGCTTACGATCACCGTATTCTTGATCAGTCAGCTGAGAAAATTGTAGAAACAGCTAAGCGTTCTGGGGCAACAGTTTCTGGTCCGATCCCATTACCAACTGAGAAAACTGTTTACACAATTCTTCGTGCTGTTCATAAGTACAAAGATTCTCGTGAGCAATTCGAAATGCGCACGCACAAACGTCTAATCGACATCGTGAGTCCTACTCCACAAACAGTAGATTCATTAATGCGTTTAGACTTACCATCTGGTGTAGATATCGAAATCAAACTATAATTTATATAACTTAAAAATGTAGGAGGTGTAACTCATGACCAAAGGAATCTTAGGAAGAAAGATCGGTATGACTCAAGTATTTGCTGAGAACGGTGAGTTAATCCCAGTAACAGTTATCGCTGCTAATCCAAACGTTGTTCTTCAAAAGAAAACAACTGAAACTGATGGCTACAATGCAATCCAGTTAGGATTTGAAGATAAACGTGAAAAGTTAACTAACAAACCTGAACAAGGCCACACTGCTAAAGCATCTACAACTCCTAAGCGCTTCATTCGCGAAATCCGCGATGCAGACGTGGACGGATTAGAGGTTGGTCAAGAGCTAAAAGTTGACGTATTCGCTGCAGGTGAAATCGTTGATGTAACAGGAATTTCTAAAGGTAAAGGTTTCCAAGGTGTTATCAAACGCCACGGACAATCTCGCGGACCTATGTCTCATGGTTCTCGTTATCACCGTCGTCCAGGTTCAATGGGCCCAGTTGCTCCGAACCGTGTATTCAAAGGCAAAAAACTTGCTGGACGTATGGGTGGAGACCAAGTTACTATCCAAAACTTAGAAATCGTTCAAGTTGACACTGAGCGCAACTTATTATTAGTAAAAGGTAACGTTCCAGGTGCTAAGAAATCTCTTGTAGTTGTTCAAGGCGCTGTGAAGGTTAGCAAATAATTCACAATAGGAAGGAGGAATTCCAATGCCAAAAGTTACTGTATATAACCAAACTGGTTCACAGGTTGGTGAAATCGAATTAGCTGAAGCTATTTTCGGTATCGAACCAAATGAAGCTGTACTTTTTGAAGCTGTAATGATGCAACGTGCATCTTTACGTCAAGGTACACACAAAGTAAAAACTCGCTCTGAAGTTCGCGGTGGTGGTCGTAAACCATGGCGTCAAAAAGGAACTGGACGTGCTCGTCAAGGGTCTATCCGCTCTCCTCAATGGCGTGGTGGTGGTACGGTATTCGGACCTACACCAAGAAGCTATGCGTACAAACTTCCTAAGAAAGTTCGTCGTTTAGCAATCAAATCTGCATTAGCTACTAAAGTAGTTGAGAACAACATTGTAGTTCTTGAAGACCTAGTGTTAAATGCACCAAAAACAAAAGACATGCTAGCAGTACTTAAAGGATTAACTGTTGAGAAGAAAGCTCTTATCGTAACTGCTGATGCAAACGAATCTGTAGAGTTATCTGCTCGCAATATCCCTGGAGTAACAGTAATCACTGCTGATGGCGTAAACGTTTTAGACGTGCTTCATCATGATAAGCTAATCATGACAAAAGCGGCAGTGGAAAAAGTAGAGGAGGTGCTTGCATAATGAGAGATCCTCGTGATATCATTAAGCGCCCAGTTATCACTGAACGTTCTATGGAAATGATGGCTGAAAAAAAATACACGTTCGATGTGGACGTTAAATCTAATAAAACAGAAGTTAAAGATGCTCTTGAAGCGATCTTTGGTGTTAAAGTAGAAAAAGTGAACATCATGAACTACAAGCCGAAAGCAAAACGCGTTGGTCGTCACGCTGGTTTTACTAGCCGTCGTCGTAAAGCAATCGTTAAGCTAACTGCTGACAGCAAAGAAATCGAAATCTTCCAAGGCGTTTAATTCTTACTAAAGAAGGAGGGAAATTGAGATGGGAATCAAAAAGTATAATCCAACTACTAACGGTCGTCGTAATATGACTACGAATGATTTCGCTGAAATCACGACTGACAGACCCGAAAAGTCATTACTTGCTCCTTTAAGCAAGAAGGCTGGTCGTAATAACCAAGGTAAAATTACTGTACGTCATCAAGGTGGCGGACATAAGCGTCAATACCGTATCATCGACTTTAAGCGTAACAAAGATGGAATTCCAGGACGCGTTGCTACGATCGAATACGATCCAAACCGCTCTGCGAATATCGCATTAATTAACTACGTTGACGGTGAAAAACGTTACATTCTTGCTCCTAAGAACTTAGAAGTAGGTATGGAAGTTATGTCTGGCCCAGAAGCTGACATTAAAATCGGTAACGCATTACCATTAATCAACATTCCAGTAGGTACTGTTGTTCATAACATCGAGCTTAAGCCTGGTCGTGGCGGACAATTAGTTCGTTCTGCTGGTACATCTGCTCAAGTACTTGGTAAAGAAGGTAAATACGTACTTGTACGTTTAACTTCTGGTGAAGTACGTCTTGTATTATCTGCTTGTCGCGCTTCAATCGGTCAAGTAGGTAACGAACAACACGAACTTATCAAAATCGGTAAAGCAGGTCGCTCTCGCTGGTTAGGTAAACGCCCAACAGTTCGTGGTTCTGTAATGAACCCGGTTGATCACCCACACGGTGGTGGTGAAGGACGTTCTCCAATCGGACGTAAGTCTCCAATGTCTCCATGGGGTAAACCAACTCTTGGATTCAAGACTCGTAAGAAAAACAAAGCGTCTGACAAATTTATCGTTCGTCGTCGTAAAAAATAATGGGATTGTAGTACGGTTCATTTCTAGAACCGTACGCCAATCACGAAGGGAGGCACCAAAATGGCTCGTAGCTTAAAAAAAGGACCATTTGTCGATGATCACTTAATGAGCAAAATGGAAAAATTAGTTGCATCTGAGCAAAAACAAGTTGTTAAAACTTGGTCTCGCCGTTCAACAATCTTCCCTCAGTTCATCGGACACACAATCGCTGTATATGATGGTCGTAAACACGTACCTGTGTACATCACTGAGGATATGGTTGGCCATAAGTTAGGTGAATTCGCACCAACTCGTACGTATAAAGGTCACCTTGCTGACGATAAGAAAACTAGAAGATAATGAGAGGAGGCACTTCAATGCAAGCTAAAGCAGTAGCGAGAACAGTTCGTATTGCTCCTCGTAAAGTTCGTTTAGTAGTAGACTTAATCCGAGGCAAGCAAGTGGGTGAAGCGATTGCTATCCTTAACCACACACCAAAAACTGCTTCTCCAGTTGTAGAGAAAGTTTTAAAATCTGCAATCGCAAATGCAGAGCACAATTATGAAATGGACATTAACAACCTAGTTGTTGAGAAAGTTTTCGTTGACGAAGGTCCTACGTTAAAACGTTTCCGTCCACGTGCAATGGGTCGTGCAAGCCAAATTAACAAACGCACAAGCCACATCACAGTTGTGGTATCAGAAAAGAAGGAGGGATAATCGATGGGTCAAAAGGTTAATCCAATTGGTCTTCGTGTCGGCGTTATCCGTGACTGGGAATCTCGTTGGTTCGCTGAGAAAGATTACGCTACATTATTACATGAAGACATCAAAATCCGTGAGTACATTAATGTACGCTTAAAAGATTCTGCTGTTGCTAAAGTAGAAATCGAACGTGCAGCAAATCGTGTAAATGTTACAATTCACACTGCAAAACCTGGTATGGTAATTGGTAAAGGTGGTACTGAAGTTGAAGCACTTCGTAAAGCTCTTAACCAATTAACAGGCAAGCGTGTACACATCAACATTTTAGAAGTTAAGAGAGCTGATCTTAACGCTAAATTAGTAGGCGAAAACATCGCTCGTCAATTAGAAAACCGTGTATCATTCCGTCGTGCACAAAAGCAAGTTATTCAACGTGCTATGCGTGCAGGTGCTAAAGGTATTAAAACACAGGTTTCTGGTCGTCTTGGCGGAGCTGATATCGCTCGTGCAGAATCTTACAGTGAAGGAACTGTTCCACTTCATACACTTCGCGCTGATATTGACTATGCAGCAGTTGAAGCTGATACAACATACGGTAAATTAGGCGTAAAAGTATGGATCTACCGTGGAGAAGTCCTTCCTACAAAAAAGAAAGCTTCTGAGGAAGGAGGAAAATAATATGTTAATGCCAAAACGCGTAAAATATCGTAGAGAGCATCGTGGTAAAATGCGTGGTCGTGCTAAAGGTGGAACTGAAATTGCTTTCGGTGAATTCGGTTTACAAGCACAAGCTGCTTCATGGATTACAAACCGTCAAATCGAAGCTGCTCGTCGTGCAATGACTCGTTACATGAAACGTGGCGGTAAAGTATGGATTAAAATTTTCCCTTCTAAACCTTACACTGCAAAACCTCTAGAAGTACGTATGGGTTCCGGTAAAGGGGCACCAGAAGGCTGGGTAGCAGTAGTAAAACCTGGGAAAATTATGTTCGAAATCGCGGGTGTATCTGAAGAGGTAGCACGCGAAGCATTACGTCTTGCAGCTCACAAGTTACCTGTGAAATGTAAATTCGTAAAACGTGAAGAAAATGGTGGTGAATCTAATGAAAACTAATGATATTCGTGAATTAACCACTGCCGAAATCGAAACAAAAGTTAAAGCTTTAAAGGAAGAGTTGTTTAATCTTCGCTTCCAACTTGCTACAGGACAATTAGAGAATCCAACTCGCATTCGTGAAGTGCGTAAAGCAATTGCTCGTATGAAAACTGTAGTTCGTGAAAGAGAGATCGGAATTAATCGATAAATTGAGGGGAGGTTTGCATAGTGAGCGAACGTAACCAACGCAAAGTTTATACTGGTCGTGTTGTGTCTGACAAAATGGACAAAACGATTACAGTTTTAGTTGAAACTTACAAAACTCATTCCTTGTACGGAAAACGTGTTAAGTATTCTAAGAAGTACAAAGCCCATGATGAGCAAAACCAAGCGAAACTTGGCGATATCGTTAAAATCATGGAAACTCGCCCGCTTTCTGCTACTAAGCGTTTCCGTTTAGTTGAAATCGTTGAAGAAGCGGTTATTATCTAAATAGACGAATCGGAATTTTTAGTCCGAAGGGAGGTTTCATAACATGATCCAACAAGAATCTCGTTTGAAAGTTGCTGACAACTCTGGTGCACGTGAACTTTTAACAATCAAAGTATTAGGCGGCTCTGGTCGTAAATATGCTAACATTGGTGACATTATCGTTGCTACGGTAAAACAAGCAACACCAGGTGGCGTTGTTAAAAAAGGTGACGTTGTTAAAGCAGTAGTAGTACGTACGAAGAGCGGAGCTCGTCGTCCGGACGGTTCTTACATCAAATTTGATGAAAACGCAGCGGTTATCATTAAAGACGATAAGAGCCCACGTGGTACTCGTATCTTCGGACCAGTAGCTCGTGAATTACGTGATAGCAACTTCATGAAGATCGTTTCTTTAGCTCCAGAAGTTCTATAATTTAAGGTATTGCCTTGCTAAGGAGGTGCAGAATTAAGATGCATGTAAAAAAAGGTGATAAAGTACAGGTAATCACTGGTAAAGACAAAGGAAAACAAGGCGTTATCCTTGTGGCTTTCCCAAAGCAAAACCGTGTTATCGTTGAGGGTGTCAATATCGTTAAGAAGCACTCTAAGCCATCTCAATTAAATCCACAAGGTGGAATTATTACTAAAGAAGCACCTATTCACGTTTCTAACGTTATGATTTTAGATCCGAAAACAGGTGAACCTACTCGCGTAGGCTTCAAAGTAGAAGATGGTAAAAAAGTTCGTATTGCAAAAAAATCTGGTGAATTATTAGATAAATAATTTTCTTAAGAAAGGAGGTCACTTCATTGAATCGCCTTAAAGAGAAGTTCCAAAAGGAAATTACTCCTGCTCTAGTGAGCAAGTTTAACTATAAATCTGTGATGGAAGTACCGAAAATCGAAAAGATCGTAATCAACACTGGTGTTGGTGACGCGGTATCTAACTCAAAAGCTTTAGACAATGCAGTAGAAGAATTAACACAAATCGCAGGTCAAAAACCTGTTGTAACTCGTGCTAAAAAATCAATCGCTGGTTTCCGTCTTCGTGAAGGTATGCCAATCGGTGCGAAAGTAACTTTACGCGGCGAGCAAATGTATGAGTTCTTCGACAAATTAGTATCAGTTTCTTTACCACGTGTACGTGATTTCCGTGGTGTTTCTAAGAAATCATTCGATGGTCGTGGAAACTACACATTAGGTGTTAAAGAGCAACTTATTTTCCCTGAGATTGATTATGATAAAGTAAGCAAAGTCCGCGGTATGGACATCGTAATCGTTACTACAGCGAAAACTGATGAAGAAGCTCGTGAACTGTTAACACAATTCGGTATGCCATTCCAAAAATAATGGAAGCCAACGCTAAGTAGAGGAGGCGAAAACGTGGCTAAAAAATCTATGATAGCGAAACAAAAGCGTACTCCTAAGTTTAAAGTACAAGAGTATACACGTTGCGAACGCTGCGGTCGTCCGCATTCTGTATACCGCAAATTTAAACTTTGCCGTATTTGTTTCCGTGAACTTGCATATAAAGGTCAAATTCCTGGTGTTAAAAAAGCTAGTTGGTAAAACCCACAAATGGGAAGGAGGTAAAACACATGGTGATGACAGATCCAATTGCAGACATGCTTACTCGCATCCGTAATGCGAACATGGTACGTCATGAGAAATTAGAGGTTCCTGCTTCTAAAATCAAAAAAGAGATCGCTGAACTTTTAAAACGTGAAGGTTTCATTCGTGATGTAGAATACATCGAGGATAACAAACAAGGTATCCTTCGTATTTTCCTGAAATATGGTGCAAACAATGAACGTGTAATCACTGGATTAAAACGTATCAGTAAGCCTGGCTTACGCGTTTACGCTAAAGCTGACGAAGTACCACGTGTACTTAACGGATTAGGTATCGCTCTTGTTTCTACATCTAAGGGAGTAATGACAGACAAAGACGCTCGTCAATTACAAACTGGTGGAGAAGTAGTAGCATACGTTTGGTAATATATATTTAAAACGAACGGAGGTGTGACCACATGTCTCGTATTGGTAAAAAGATTCTTGAAATCCCTGCAGGTGTTACTATTACAGTTGCAGAAGACAATACTGTAACAGTAAAAGGCCCTAAAGGTGAATTAACTCGTACTTTCAATGCTGATATGCTTATCAAAATTGAAGAGAATACATTAACAGTTGAGCGTCCATCTGAACAGAAGGAACACCGTGCATTACACGGTACAACTCGTGCTTTAATCGGAAACATGGTTGAAGGTGTAACTGAAGGTTTCGCACGCGGACTTGAATTAGTCGGTGTTGGTTACCGTGCTCAAAAACAAGGTGATAAACTTGTATTAAGCGTAGGTTATTCTCATCCAGTAGAAATGACTCCGGAAGCAGGTCTTGAAGTTGAAGTACCTGCACCAACAAAGATCGTAATCAAAGGTATCGACAAGCAACGTGTTGGCGAATTCGCTGCTAACATCCGCGCTGTACGTGCTCCTGAGCCTTACAAAGGTAAAGGTATTCGTTACGAAGGCGAAGTTGTTCGTCGTAAAGAAGGTAAAACTGCTAAGTAAACCCGTTAGGTGAGAGAAAGGAGTGACAAGAATGATCACTAAAGCTGATAAAAATGCGACTCGTAAGAAAAGACATGCACGTGTACGTGCTAAACTTACTGGTACTGCAGAGCGTCCACGTTTAAACGTGTTCCGTTCTAACCAACATATTTACGCTCAAGTTATTGATGATGTGAATGGTGTAACGTTAGTAAGTGCATCTACTCTTGATAAAGACCTTGCTCTTAACGGTACTAGCAATATTGAAGCTGCTACGAAAGTTGGAGAATCAGTTGCTAAGCGTGCTGTAGAGAAAGGCGTTAAAGAAGTAGTATTTGATCGCGGTGGTTACTTATACCATGGCCGTGTTAAAGCTCTAGCTGAAGCTGCTCGTGAGGCTGGATTACAATTTTAATGGTCAAAGGAGGGAAAATTGATGCATCGCATTGACCCAAGTAAATTAGAACTTGAAGAACGTGTAGTTACGATAAATCGTGTCGCGAAAGTTGTTAAGGGTGGTCGTCGTTTCCGCTTTGCTGCACTAGTTGTAGTTGGCGATAAAAACGGTCATGTTGGATTCGGTACTGGTAAAGCACAAGAGGTACCAGACGCAATCCGCAAAGCTATCGAAGACGCTAAGAAAAACTTAATCGCTGTACCATTAGTTGGTACAACAATTCCACACACAATCAACGGTCATTTTGGCGCTGGTGAAGTATTCTTAAAGCCTGCTGCTGAGGGTACTGGTGTTATTGCAGGTGGACCTGTTCGTGCGGTCCTTGAATTAGCTGGTGTACAAGATATTCTTTCGAAATCTCTTGGTTCTAACACACCAATCAACATGATTCGCGCTACTGTGAACGGATTAAGCGAACTTAAGCGCGCTGAAGATGTTGCAAAATTACGCGGTAAATCTGTAGAAGAGCTACTAGGTTAAGGAGGGAAAACAAATGGCGAAAAAGTTAGAAATTACCCTCACTCGTAGTGTAATTGGTCGTCCACAAGATCAACGTGCGACGGTAGAAGCTTTAGGTCTTAAAAAGTTGAATTCAACTGTAGTTAAGGAAGAAACTCCTGCTATTCTTGGTATGATCAACAAAGTTTCTCACCTTGTAACTGTAAAAGAAGCTTAAGGATAACTCATTAATATAAGGAGGTGCCTGGGAATGAAACTTCATGAATTAAAACCTGCAGAAGGTTCTCGTAAAGTACGTAACCGTGTCGGTCGTGGTATCGGTTCTGGTAACGGTAAAACTGCTGGTAAAGGTCATAAAGGACAAAACGCACGTTCTGGCGGCGGTGTTCGTCTTGGCTTCGAAGGTGGTCAAACTCCATTATTCCGTCGTTTACCAAAACGCGGCTTCACAAACATTAACCGTAAAGAGTTTGCTATTGTAAACTTATCAACGTTAAATCGTTTTGAAGATGGTACAGAAGTAACACCTGAATTATTGCTGGAAACTGGCGTTATCAGCAAATTAAACGACGGTGTTAAAATTCTTGCAAGCGGCGCAGTAGAGAAAAAACTAACTGTTAAAGCGCACAAGTTCTCTTCAAGTGCTAAAGAAGCAATTGAAGCAGCTGGCGGATCAGTTGAGGTGATCTAATGTTTCGTACAATCTCCAACTTTATGCGCGTTGCTGAGATAAGACGTAAAATATTATTCACTTTAGCGATGTTAATCGTATTCAGGATTGGCACGTTTATCCCCGTGCCATTTACAAATGGAGACGTACTGAAAGCACAAGATCAATTAAATGCTTTAGGTATCCTAAATACATTTGGCGGTGGCGCCTTGAAAAACTTCTCCATCTTTGCGATGGGAATCATGCCGTATATTACAGCATCCATCATCGTGCAATTATTGCAGATGGATGTTGTTCCTAAATTTTCGGAATGGTCGAAGCAAGGTGAAATGGGCCGTCGTAAACTAACGCAATTCACGCGTTATTTTACAATTGTTCTTGCGTTTATTCAGGGGTTTGGTATGTCAATCGGTTTTAACGGTATGGTAGGTGGGCAATTAATTTTGAATCCAGGTTGGAGCACTTATTTATACATTGCTACGGTACTGACTGCTGGTACTGCATTTTTAATGTGGTTAGGTGAACAGATTACAGCTAAAGGTGTAGGTAATGGTATTTCCATCCTTATCTTTGGTGGTATTGCCGCAGCGATCCCAAGTGTTATATCTCAAGTGTATCAGCAACAGTTTCAAAATATCGGAGATCAATTGTTCATGAGTATCGTTAAAGTTGCATTGATCTTACTAGCTGTGCTAGCAGTTATTGTGGGTGTTATTTTCATTCAACAGGCTGTTAGAAAGATCCCAATTCAATATGCGAAGCGTGTAACAGGAGGAAATGGTGGTTATGCTGGAGCACAAAACACGCATTTACCCCTTAAGGTAAATAGTGCTGGTGTTATTCCAGTAATTTTTGCTGTTTCATTCTTAATTACGCCTCCGACTATTGCACAGTTCTTCCCGAAACATGATGTATCGCAGTGGATTATTGCAAACTTTAACTATTCTCACCCAGTGGGAATGATCATATATGTTGCGCTCATTGTAGCCTTCACATATTTCTATGCGTTTGTTCAGGTTAATCCAGAGCAAATGTCAGAGAATCTAAACAAGCAAGGTGGATATGTTCCAGGTATTCGTCCGGGTAAGAATACGGAACAATATCTAACAAAAATCTTGTATCGTTTGACCTTTGTAGGATCAATTTTCCTAGCAGCGATTGCAATCTTACCAGTTATCTTTACGAAATTGGGAAATCTTCCTCCATCTGCACAGATTGGTGGAACGAGTATGTTAATCGTTGTCGGCGTTGCTTTAGAAACAATGAAGCAGCTAGAAAGCCAACTGGTAAAACGCCATTACAAAGGGTTTATCAAGCAGTGAGTAAGTGGGAAGTGTTATCTTCCCTACATGCTCATGTACTCTGAGGGGGAACAAGGATGAACTTAATTTTAATGGGGCTTCCTGGTGCTGGTAAAGGTACACAAGCCGAACAGATTGTTGCCAAGTATAACATCCCTCACATCTCAACAGGAGATATGTTCCGTGCAGCTATGAAGGCTGAAACTGAAATGGGTTTACAAGCAAAATCTTTTATTGATAAAGGTGCACTTGTTCCAGATGAAGTTACAATCGGAATCGTTCGTGAACGTTTAAGTCAAGAAGACTGCGCAAAAGGCTTCTTACTAGACGGTTTCCCACGAACTGTTGCACAAGCATCAGCTCTTGAAGAGATTATGAAAGATCTTGGCAAAAAAATCGACTATGTTTTAAACATTAATGTGGATTCAGGGTTGTTATTAAAACGCCTTACAGGCCGTCGCATTTGTAAAGAGTGCGGTGCGACTTACCACTTAGAATTCAATGCGCCAGCAAAAGCTGACGTGTGCGATAAATGTGGTGGCGAATTATATCAACGCTCTGATGACAATGAAGAAACTGTAGCAAATCGTTTAGATGTAAATATTAAGCAAACAAAGCCTTTGCTTGATTTCTACGAGGAGCTTGGTTACTTACAAAGCATTAATGGTGAGCAAGATATCAATAAAGTATTTGCTGATATCGATGTTCTCATCGGAGGCTTAGCGTAATGATAATCTGCAAAACTCCTCGCGAGATAGAAATCATGCGAGAAGCTGGCAGGATCGTTGCTTTAACTCATCAAGAGTTGAAACAGCACATTACTCCAGGAATTACAACGAAAGAGCTCGATCAAATAGCGGAAAAGACGATTCAAAAATATGGTGCTACGCCATCTTTTAAAGGATACAACGGATTTCCGGGGAGCATATGTGCTTCTGTAAATGAAGAGCTTGTACACGGAATTCCAGGGAAGCGCAAGCTCAAAGAGGGCGATATCATCAGTATCGATATTGGTGCGAAATACAATGGGTACCATGGCGATTCTGCATGGACGTATCCAGTTGGAAACATTTCTGAATCTGTTCAAAAGCTACTTGATGTCACAGAAAAATCGTTGTATCTTGGTCTAGAACAAGTAAAACCAGGCGAAAGATTATCAAATATCTCACATGCGGTTCAAACCCATGCTGAAGAGAATGGATTCTCGATCGTTAGGGAGTATGTTGGTCACGGAATCGGGCAAGACTTACATGAGGACCCTCAAATCCCGCACTATGGTCCACCAAATAGAGGCCCTAGATTAAAGCCGGGAATGGTCATCTGTGTTGAGCCGATGGTGAATCAAGGAAGACGATATGTAAAAACACTATCTGATGACTGGACAGTGGTAACGGTAGATGGTAAATGGTGTGCCCATTTTGAGCACACGATTGCTCTTACAGAAGCAGGATACGAAATCCTTACCACTTTATAAGTAGCTGGCTCTCCGGGATTTCAGAGCAGTGTAAAATGTTACTGATTTGAAGAAGGGAGAACTATTGAATGGCTAAAGATGATGTAATTGAAGTCGAAGGTACCGTTCTTGAAACGTTGCCAAATGCTATGTTCAAAGTAGAATTAGAGAATGGGCATGTCGTATTGGCTCACGTTTCTGGTAAAATCCGTATGAACTTCATTCGTATTTTACCAGGAGACAAAGTTACGGTAGAATTATCTCCGTACGATTTAAATCGTGGTCGTATTACGTACCGTTTTAAATAATATAGCACTCCGTAATCTTTAAGGAGGTTCGAGACATGAAAGTAAGACCGTCAGTTAAACCAATCTGCGAAAAATGTAAAGTTATTCGTAGACGTGGAAAAGTAATGGTTATTTGTGAAAACCCTAAACATAAACAAAAACAAGGTTAATCAGAAGGAGGTGCATTCGTAATGGCACGTATCGCAGGTGTAGATATTCCTCGAGACAAACGCGTTGTTATTTCTTTAACTTACGTATTCGGCATTGGTCGCACAACTGCTGAAAAAATTCTTGCAGAAGCAGGTATTTCTGAAGAAACACGAGTTCGTGATTTAACGGAAGACGAATTAGGACGTATCCGTGATATCATCGATCGTATTAAAGTTGAGGGAGACCTTCGTCGTGAAGTATCTCTTAACATTAAACGTCTAATGGAGATCGGTTCTTACCGTGGTCTTCGTCACCGTCGTGGTTTACCAGTTCGTGGTCAAAATTCTAAAAACAATGCTCGTACACGTAAAGGTCCACGTCGTACAGTAGCAAATAAAAAGAAATAATAAGTAAAGGAGGTTGAACTAACAATGGCACGTAAAACAAACACTCGTAAAAAACGTGTGAAAAAGAATATCGAAGCTGGTATAGCTCATATTCGTTCTACTTTCAACAACACAATCGTAACACTTACAGATACTCACGGTAACGCACTTTCTTGGTCTAGTGCTGGTGCACTTGGTTTCCGTGGATCTCGTAAATCTACTCCATTCGCTGCGCAAATGGCTGCTGAAACTGCTGCTAAAGCTGCAATGGAACACGGTTTAAAAACTTTAGAGGTTACTGTTAAAGGTCCTGGTGCTGGTCGTGAAGCTGCAATTCGTGCTCTTCAAGCTGCAGGTCTAGAAGTAACAGCAATTAGAGATGTTACTCCAGTTCCTCATAATGGATGTCGTCCACCAAAACGTCGTCGTGTGTAATTTTTCTGTATAGAATTTTCCCTTTTGTCTATAATGGATATGATGCATTATCGAGAAATTTCGTACAGAAACATCGCTTGTTGTGCACAATCGGGAACTGCCTAAGGGGGACTTTCGGTTAGACAGGGGTTGTACCTTTGTTTAACCGGGGTTTCGACGTTTTGAAGGAGGGTTTAGTTAATGATTGAAATCGAAAAGCCGAAAATCGAAACGGTTGAACTTAACGAAGATGCTAAATATGGTAAATTCGTAATTGAACCGCTTGAGCGTGGATATGGTACTACGTTGGGTAACTCCTTACGTCGTATTCTTTTATCTTCACTCCCTGGTGCCGCTGTTACTGCTATCCAAATCGATGGCGTATTACATGAATTTTCAACAGTTGAGGGCGTAGTAGAAGACGTTACAACGATCATCTTAAACTTGAAAAAGTTAGCTCTTAAAATCTACTCTGAAGAAGAGAAGACGTTGGAAATTGATGTGCAGGGCGAAGGTATTGTCACAGCTGCTGATATTACTCACGATAGTGATGTAGAAATCTTAAATCCAGATTTACACATTGCAACGTTAGCAAAAGATGCGCATTTCCGCGTGCGTTTAACTGCAAAGCGTGGCCGTGGGTATACGCCAGCTGATGCAAATAAAAGCGAAGATCAACCAATAGGAGTAATTCCTATTGATTCTATTTATACTCCAGTATCACGTGTGACTTACCAAGTGGAAAAGACACGTGTCGGACAAGTGGCTAATTATGATAAGCTTACGCTTGATGTATGGACGGATGGAAGCATCGGGCCAAAAGAAGCTATCTCTTTAGGTGCCAAAATCTTAACTGAGCATTTAAATATCTTTGTTGGTTTAACTGATGAAGCACAAAATGCTGAGATTATGGTTGAGAAGGAAGAAGATCAAAAAGAGAAAGTTCTTGAGATGACTATCGAGGAACTAGATCTTTCTGTTCGTTCTTATAATTGCCTTAAACGTGCAGGAATTAATACTGTACAAGAGCTTGCGAACAAAACAGAAGAAGATATGATGAAAGTTCGTAACTTAGGACGTAAATCCTTAGAAGAAGTTAAACATAAACTTGAGGAATTAGGTTTAGGTTTACGTAAAGACGACTGAGGATTTAAACCCATCAACAAAGGAGGGAACTACGAATGGCATACAGAAAATTAGGCCGTACAAGTGCGCAACGTAAAGCTATGTTACGTGACTTAGCTACTGATTTAATTATCAACGAGCGCATCCAAACGACAGAAACTCGTGCAAAAGAACTTCGTTCTGTAGTGGAAAAAATGATCACTTTAGGTAAACGCGGAGATCTTCATGCTCGTCGTCAAGCAGCAGCTTTCATTCGCAATGAAGTAGCTAACGCTGAGACTGGTCAAGATGCACTTCAAAAATTATTCGCTGATGTAGCTCCACGCTATGCTGAGCGCCAAGGCGGATACACTCGTATTGCAAAAATTGGTCCACGTCGCGGAGACGCAGCACCAATGGTAATTATCGAGTTAGTATAATGATAATTAAAAGGGCAGGACAGTTCTTTTCAAGAAACTGGTCATGGCCCTTTTTTTTAAATATAAAAATAGGCTAACTTGGCGAAGGAAAGGGTGCCTTGTATTGAAAAAAGAGAAACTTCGGACAGAAAATATATCATTTCAATATCCTGGGGCAGCCACTTATGCATTAAAAGATGTTTCATTTTCCTTATATGAGGGAGAATGGGTATCTGTTATTGGACAAAACGGTTCAGGGAAGTCTACACTTGCAAAATTATTGAATGGTTTGTTTTTGCCGGAAGCAGGGACTATTACAGTAAATAATACAATGGTTTTATCAGAGGAAACGGTATGGGATGTTCGAAAACAAATTGGGATGGTATTTCAAAACCCAGATAATCAATTTGTTGGAACGACAGTGCAAGATGATGTTGTCTTTGGCTTAGAGAATATCGGAATGCCAAGAGAGCAAATGGTAGAAAGATTAAATCAGGCCCTCAAACTTGTCCGTATGGAAGATTTTCTTAATGATGAACCTCATTCGTTATCTGGCGGGCAAAAGCAGCGAGTGGCAATAGCAGGCGTTTTAGCACTTCAGCCATCTATTTTGATATTAGATGAAGCAACGTCAATGCTAGACCCCCAAGGGAGACGTGAAGTAGTAGAAACGGTTAGACAACTTGTTAATCAAAAAGGTATTACCGTGTTATCAATTACGCACGATTTAGAAGAAGCGGCACAATCAGACCGTGTCATTATTTTAAATAAGGGAGAAATATTAGAGGAAGGGACTCCAGAACAAATTTTCAAATCCTCTCATATGCTCCAAGAAATTGGATTAGATGTACCATTTTCAGTGAAAATAGCAGAATTATTAAAAAGAAATGAAATTCTCTTGCAAAATACGCATCTTACAATGGAAAGCTTGGTGAACGAACTTTGGAGATTACATTCCAAAAAGTAGAACATCGTTATCAATATAAAACTCCATTTGAAAGACGCGCACTTTATGATGTAGACGTGTCGTTTCCAAGTGGGGGCTATTATGCCATTATCGGTCATACTGGTTCAGGTAAGTCGACGATGATTCAACATTTAAATGGTTTATTGCAGCCGACACATGGCACAGTTCAAATTGGTGAACATTTCATTTCGGCAGGAAAGAAAGAAAAAAAGCTAAAGCCACTACGTAAAAAGGTAGGGGTTGTCTTTCAATTCCCAGAACATCAGTTGTTTGAAGAGACTGTGGAGAAAGATATTTGTTTCGGCCCTACCAATTTTGGGGTATCTGTAGAAGAAGCGAAGCAAAAGGCAAGAGAGGCAATTGAACTTGTAGGGTTAGAACCAGAACTGTTAACACGTTCACCGTTTGAGTTAAGTGGTGGGCAAATGAGGCGTGTTGCGATAGCGGGTGTATTGGCGATGGAACCCGAAGTGCTTGTATTAGATGAACCTACAGCAGGACTAGATCCAAAAGGGCAGAATGAACTTATGGAGATGTTTTATAAGCTGCATAAGGAGAAAGGTCTTACGGTTATTCTTGTAACGCATAATATGGAGGATGCTGCTAAGTATGCGGAGCAGATTGTAGTCATGCATAAAGGAACGGTCTTTTTGCAAGGAAGTGCAGAGGAAGTGTTTTCACATGCTGATGAATTAGAGCAAATTGGCGTGGATCTTCCTATGTCTTTAAAGTATAAACGTGCAATTGAAGAGAAGTTTGGCATTTCAATCCCAAAGGCTACCTTATCTTTAGAGGATCTTACTCATGAAGTTGTGCAGGTGTTACGAAAAGGTGGTCATGAATCATGCAGCAGTTGATAATTGGAAGGTATATTCCAGGGAATTCGCTTATTCATCAACTTGATCCACGTACGAAGCTGCTGATTGTCTTTTTATATGTATTTGTTGTTTTCTTAGCAAATAATGCGATTTCATATGGATTTTTATTTTTATATGCACTCATTGCTTTATTTTTTGCAAAAGTGCCGATTCGTTATGTACTTTCGGGCTTAAAACCAATTCTATGGATTTTTCTTTTTACATTTTTCCTGCATATTTTTACAAATAAAGAAGGAGAAGTACTATTCCAGCTTGGTTGGTTTTCGATACATGAAAAAGGATTAGAGCAAGGGATATACATTTCTATACGATTCTTCGTTATTATTTTAATGACGACATTATTAACGTTAACGACGACACCTATTGAGATTACAGATGGTTTGGAGACGTTATTAAAGCCGCTGAAGCGTATAAAAGTTCCTGTTCATGAAATCGCATTAATGATGTCAATTTCTCTTCGTTTTATCCCGACATTGATGGATGAAACGAGTAAAATAATGAAGGCACAAGCGTCACGTGGTATTGATTTTGCTGGGGGACCGATAAAAGATAGGATGAAAGCTATTATCTCATTACTCGTCCCTCTATTTATCAGTGCTTTTAAGCGTGCTGAGGACTTAGCAATTGCTATGGAGGCTCGTGGATATCAAAGTGGCGAAGGACGTACTAAATTTAGGCAACTACGCTGGAAAACAAGCGATACAGTAACGATTATAAGCTTAATCTGTTTAGCTTGTATTTTGGTATGGGTGCGATCGTAATGGAGAATAGAGAAATGGATAGAATAAAATGTACGGTTGCATATGATGGCATGCATTTTTGTGGTTATCAAATTCAGCCGCAGCATCGTACTGTTCAACAAGAGATAGAGAAAGCTTTACAGAAATTGCATAAAGGAGAACTTGTTCGTGTTCAAGCATCGGGCAGAACGGATTCTACTGTTCATGCTAAAGGACAAGTCATACACTTTGATACACCGTTGTCTCTTGAAGAGTGGCAATGGAGTAATGCATTAAACACAATGTTGCCAGATGATATTGTTATCAGGCATGTAGAGAAAAAAACAGAAGAATTTCATGCGCGTTACGGTGTTGAGAGAAAAGAATATCGTTATCGTGTATTATTATCAAAGACTGCGGATGTATTCCGTAGAAATTACGTATATCAATATCCATATCCACTCGAAATAAACTCTATAAGAAAAGCGATCCCTTATTTTATCGGAACGCATGATTTCACTTCTTTTTGTTCGGCAAAAACTGACAAAAAAGATAAAGTGAGAACAATTTATGAAATTGAGCTAATTGAGCAAGATGATGAATTAATTTTTCGTTTTGTAGGTAATGGATTTTTATATAATATGGTCAGAATTATTGTTGGTACGTTACTGAGCATAGGGCAAGGAAAGCTTGATCCAGACAGCATTCCAGAGATTCTAGCGAAACAAAATCGTCAGTTTGCTGGAAAGATGGCTCCTGGTCATGGGCTTTACTTATGGCAGGTAAACTATAACAACTAATCCTGGTGTAACATTTGCTTGACATTAGAAACTCAAAAGTATATCATAACATATGGTATTGTTTCTAAAACCACGATTAGCCCCGGAAGGAAATCGTGTTTAAGATAAACAATAGATTTTTTCTATGGAAAAGATAACGAGGAGGGAAACACATGCGTACGACTTTTATGGCAAAAGCTAACGAAGTTGAGCGTAAATGGTATGTGGTTGATGCTGAAGGTCAAACTTTAGGTCGCCTTGCTAGTGAAGTAGCATCCATTTTACGTGGTAAAAACAAACCTACATTTACACCACACGTTGACACGGGTGATCATGTAATTATTATTAACGCTGAGAAAATTCATTTAACAGGTAATAAATTAAACGATAAAATTTACTACCGTCACACTAACCACCCAGGTGGACTTAAACAAAGAACAGCTCTTGAAATGCGTACAAACTACCCTGTACAAATGTTAGAGCTTGCAATTAAAGGCATGCTTCCAAAAGGACGCCTAGGCCGTCAAGTTTCTAAGAAACTAAACGTGTATGCTGGAGCAGAGCATCCACACCAAGCACAAAAACCAGAAGTTTACGAACTTCGCGGATAATCAATTAAAGGAGGGCTTACTTTGGCACAGGTTCAATACTATGGCACTGGACGTCGTAAGAGTTCAGTAGCGCGCGTACGCCTAGTTCCAGGCGAAGGACGCGTTATCATTAACGGTCGTGATTTTGAAAACTATATCCCATTTGCTGCATTACGTGAAGTAGTGAAACAACCTCTAGTTGCAACAGAAACTTTAGGTAACTACGATGTACTTGTAAACGTAAATGGTGGTGGATACACTGGTCAAGCTGGTGCTATTCGTCACGGTATTTCTCGCGCTTTATTAAAAGCTGATCCAGAATACCGTCTAACACTAAAACGTGCAGGTCTATTAACTCGTGACGCACGTATGAAAGAGCGTAAAAAATACGGTCTTAAAGGCGCACGTCGTGCACCTCAGTTCTCAAAACGTTAATTTTTGCGAACTACAAACCCCAACCATTTTGGTTGGGGTTTTTTATGTTTCATTCCTCATTTGGAATTTTTGTAGTTTGGAATATTTTAGTGCTACCCTCTCGCGTATGCTTCTTCTTTAGAAGTTTAGACTAATACGTATTAGGGAGGTTTATAAGTACTATGAATGTCATTGTCAGCTTACAAGAAAAACAAAAAGAAAAGCAGTTGAAATATGAACGGAAGATGCTGCGAGAATTATCATTAAAAACATTACGTTCAAATATTAGAGATGCCTTTCAGATGCAGGAACTTCATCGGCAGTATGAAGATTACTGTATTGAATTAGGAATAGAATCGTATTTATTAGGAGCGAGATATAGTAAATTTGGTTATTATGGTGAATCGTTCTTTGATGTGAAATATAGAGCCTTAGAAGAAGAGCAACAATTAACGGAAACGCTATTTCAATTTTTAGCGAGCATGACTATGCGTGAAATTAAGTTACAAGATGAGGAATTGCTTTTTGAATCTTGCCAGCAGTTTATCGGCTTATGGTGGCAGGAAGGATATGAAAAAGGTGAAAGAAGATATCGATTAAAGCTTCATTAAGACAAGCATAAACTTTCCTCTTGTCCCATATAAGTAATTAGAGGGACTAGCTGGAGGAGGAAAGGTATGAAGAGAATTCGAATTATCTCTTTTGCACTCGCTGCGGTTGTTTTGTTTTTTTTAGTCAAACAAGAGTTTCAAATTACAAAATCGTGGCGAGCTTGGAATTTACCCTTATCAGGGAAAGTAATTGTATTAGATGCTGGGCATGGTGGACCAGACGGAGGAGCAGTTGGGGGAAAGGATATTGTAGAAAAGGATATTACGCTTGAAATTACAAAGAAGGTGCAAGATTATTTGCAAGAGCAGGGTGCGCTAGTTATTTTAACGAGAGATGGAGATTATGATTTAGCCCAGAAAGATACAAAATCATATAGTAGACGTAAAGCAGAGGATTTAAAAAAGCGTGTAGAGATTATTAATAAACCTGATGTAGACTTTTTTGCGAGTATTCATTTAAACGCTTTAACTAGTAGTGGATCGAAAGGCGCACAAACGTTCTATTATCGTTCTTCGATTGAAAATGAACGTGCTGCGAAATTTATACAAGCTGAATTGAGAACGAGTTTAGAGAATACGAATCGTTCTGCTAAAACAATTTCTCATGTGTATTTATTAAAGTATGCGAAAACACCAGGCGCTTTAATTGAAGCTGGATTTTTATCGAATGTAAATGAAAGATATATGTTAAATTCGGAGAAATATCAGCAAAAGGTAGCCGCTGCGGTATATCGTGGTATATTACGTTATTTCACCGAAAAAGGAAATCCTCCAGAATAAGGAGGATTTTTTTGCGGTTCTCTCGTTAACGAAGTTTTCCGAAAATATGTTATACTGGAAATGTAAACGCATTTATTTCGAGGATAAAAAGAGACATTAAATTAACATTACGTTATTTTTCATACAGGGGGCTGGGCTAATTATGGTAACGAAAGAGCAAGTAGTTGAAGCGTTAGAAGGGATTGTAGATCCATTTTTACATAAAACGTTAAAAGAAACAGGGGCAATTAAAGAGGTAACAGTTAAGCCTGAGAAGGAACATGTAAGTGTTAAAATTGCAATCGTAAAAACCGGTACAGCGGAACAAATGCAATTGCAATCTGGAATTGTAAAGTTAGTAAAAGAACTAGGGGCAGCAACAGTAGGGCTTCGCTTTGCAGAATTTACAGAAGAAGAATTATCTCAGTTTGCACCAGAACAGGAAGAGGGACAAACGGAATCTTTATTGTCACCAAATTCAAAAACGACATTTTTAGCAGTGGCGAGTGGAAAAGGTGGAGTTGGAAAATCAACAGTTTCTGTTAACCTTGCTATTGCTTTAGCTCGTCTAGGGAAAAAGGTTGGTATCATTGATGCTGATATTTATGGTTTTAGTGTACCGGATATGATGGGGATAGAAAAACGTCCTGTTGTAAGAGGAGATAGAATAATCCCAGTGGAACGCCTAGGTGTAAAGGTAATCTCAATGGGGTTCTTTGTAGAGGATAATGCACCGGTTATTTGGAGAGGGCCTATGCTTGGGAAAATGTTAAATCATTTCTTTACAGAAGTAGAGTGGGGAGATTTAGACTATTTAGTTTTAGATTTACCACCGGGTACAGGTGATGTTGCGTTAGATTTACATTCGATGTTGCCAGCTTGTAAAGAGATTATTGTCACAACGCCACATCCAACAGCGGCATTTGTAGCAGCGCGTGCTGGAGCTATGGCTTTACGTACAGAACATAGTATTCTTGGTGTTGTTGAAAATATGGCGTATTTCGAAAGTAAAACAACTGGTGAAAAAGAATATGTGTTCGGAAGAGGGGGAGGAGATAAATTAGCTACAGAACTTCAAACAGAAGTACTTGGCCGAATCCCGCTTCAACAACCTGATTGGAATAAAGAAGACTTTGCGCCGTCAGTATACGAGGATACACATACGACAGGTCTTATTTATCGCACGATAGCTGAGACGGTAATTGATAAAACAGCTGTTGCGCAAAAATAAAATAATAATGAGTGGACGATACATATATTGTCCACTCATTACTATAACTATAATTACTGCTGTTCCTTTTTACTATCTTGAGAACCACCTTCACCGCCTGCTTCTTTTTTATCAGAACCACTTTTTTCAGCCTTTTGTACACCTTTACTAATAATATCTATCATCTTAGCTTGGAAGAGTGGGCTTTCGGCAGTTTCTGTTAGTACTTGTTGTAAATATTGGCGGTATTCTTTGCTCTTCATCGTTTGTAGCATCATTTTTTCTACTTCAGGGTTTTTCATAATTTCTATAACGCCTGCTTGGTATTCAGGGTCTTTTAGTAATGTTTTCATTAAGGCTGTTTGTTCTTTTCCCATACTTTTAGCGAATTTCGATGAGAACTCAGGGTCTTTAAAGAGCTTTTCCCAGAATTGTTGCCCTTTGTCGGATACCATTGCATCTTCAATCGTTTTCTTTACTACTGTTTCATCTAGTATGAGTGCTTGTTTCATTTTTTCATCAGTTAACACATCTTGAATGGCTTTCTTACCTTGATCGGTTTTTAAAATATCAACAATCATTTTCTTCGTTTGATCATAATCAAGTTCGGACTTTGCTTCTTTTTCTTGTGCACATGCTACAAGTACAAAAAATAGAAAAGAAGAAGTCAAAACGAGCAGCATCCGTTTCATAAGTTGGAACTCCTTTCAGCACAGTTCTCTCTTTTTAATATAAATATCTTTAAGGAATTTATACATGAACATGGCTAGCTTTTTGAAATTGTCATTGATACAATTTGATTAGAAATATAAGGATAATGGGGGATGTGTTGTGAATAGCCGCAAGTGGGTACGACTATTTTTTACGACGTTGTTTCTTGGTGGGATTAGTACGGTCATTATTGGGTTTGTTTTAGAATGGGACAAGTACGCTAAATTTTTTCAAAATTTCGACGGGAAGGAGATTTTAGCAGTTTCCTTCTGGTTGATGGGCGTAGGATTCATTTTTAGTGTTATTAGTCAAATGGGGTTCTTTGCCTATTTAACAATCCATCGTTTTGGGCTAGGGATGTTCAGGTCACCTTCCTTATGGAATACAGTGCAGCTCTTCTTTATTGCATTCGTTTTATTTGATTTCGTGTATCTAAGATCTGTATTGATTGCAAATGGGGAAGTTTCATTAGGAAATAATATACTTGTTGCAGGTGTATTATTTGTGTTTGGTGCCATTGTTGCTTATATAAAAAGTAAAGAAACGAACAAAAAGGCATTCGTGCCCGCTTTGTTCTTTATGGTTGTTGTAACGATTCTTGAGTGGGTACCAGCTCTTCGAATTAATGATACAGATTGGTTATATTTAATGGTGATACCACTTTTATTATGTAATGCATATCAGTTACTTATATTACATCGTTTAATTGGAAAGACGAGTAAGTCGGTCTAATTAAGAGAGATTTTACGCAGGAGAGTTGTATGAATGAAAGAAGCTCTATTACCTAAATGAAAGGTAGTAGAGCTTTTTATGTGTCAAAAATTATTGTACATCTTCACTTTTCGTACTTGTGTTGGAAATAAGTTGTGATACGGATATTTGTTCATAGCCGTCACTCTTTAATTTTTGCAGAAGCAGTGGTAATGCTTTATTTGTTTGAAGGGCAGAATCGGATGCGTGTAATAAGACGATATCTCCACCTTTTAAATTATTAGAGACGGTGGAAACGATATTGTTTACGCCAGGGTTTTTCCAGTCGTTTGAGTTATTACTCCAATGAACGACAGTGTATCCGAGTGATTCTGCTATTTTAAGTGTTGCTTTGTTAAAGTCTCCACTAGGTGGACGTAACAGTTTGATTTGTTTCACACCAAGTTTTGTAAACACATCTTGTGCTCGCAAAAGATCTCTTCGTATTTCATTTGTCTCTAGAGAAGTGTAGGACGTGTAATTGTACCCCATACTACCGATTTCATGTCCATCTTTTATGATGCGCTCAACAACATCAGGGTGTCTTTCTGCCCATGCAGCAGAAAGGAAGAAAGTTGCATTCTTAATATCTCTTTCTTTAAGTGTATCAAGGATTGGAATTGCTTTTTTGTCTCCCCAACTAATATCAAACGTAAATGCAACTTGTTTTTTTGAGGTGTCGCCTTTGTAAATGACTTTAGGTCCTGTAGCAGTTGAAAAAGCTGATTCGTGTGAATATGTTTTTAAAAAGAGTAGCCATGCTGTAAATAAGGAAAGTATCACTATTAAGCTAATGTGTTTAAAGTTTCTTTTACTCGTAATAAAAAAGAAAAACATAATATTACGCCCCTTTGTCCAATCCTTTTCAGTTACATATATGCGGTAAATATAAAAAAGAGAACAAGGGATTAATATCGTAAGTAGTGGATATAATGGATGATAGAAGAAAATGAGTGGAACGTTAATTGCTCTGTAAGAAATGACTGAGGTGATGAGTTGCTTGGGTTTATGTTAACGAAAGAAGAGAAAAAAGAAATGGAATACATACTGAAGAGAGAGTTAGAAGAACTTTTATTTGATTTTGAAGATGAACGTATTCATGATGTTGTAAAAAAAGCGATGGAAGAGAGATATAAAATCATTTTTTGTTTGTTTCGAAGAGTCGCTAATGCAGAGGAATGTATTCGTTATGTAAGAAAAAGAATTTTTTATTAAAAAGTATTGACGTTAATAGTTATTATATGATAAATTAATAAACGTCGCTGATGCGGAAACGCAGAAAACGACAAAAAAGAAAATGAAAAACTTAGTTGACATTGAAAAATGAAGATGTTAACATAAGGAAGTCGCAAATGAGCGACCAAGTAGTTCTTTGAAAACTGAACGAAACAAACAACGTGAAACGTCAATTTTTATTTTAGATGCTAGACAAACTAACTTTATTGGAGAGTTTGATCCTGGCTCAGGATGAACGCTGGCGGCGTGCCTAATA
>NZ_JBYTEA010000019.1:0-68368 GCF_058791995.1 Bacillus sp. EB106-04-02-XG92 | reverse complement strand
CCCGGTACAATACCGGACTCACTTTTATCAAGCTGCCTAATGAAATAACCGTGTCTAACTTTTAGGGGTCACTTCAAACATTATTTTTAACACGCTCTTTTTCTATTCAATTAAATAGAGAAGAATAAGAAAAGTGGTACTGACATATAGTAGATGGGGGAGAATTCGTATAGTAGTAATAGTAAAATACATAGTTACTATAAAATAAAACTTTAAAACTGAGGGGAATTAACAGGTATTAATAATTAAAGTCATAGAAAATCTCTCAAAAATAGTTTCGTACATATAATTGGGGAGGGTACAAGAATGAAGAAAAAAATGAAAAAACTAACGGCAGTTGTAGTGCCAGTTTTAGCAATGAGTATGGCATTAACAGCATGTTCTTCTGGATCTGGTGGAGAGAAGAAAACGACTACAACGTCTAATAATGGCGGGGAAGAGAAGAAATCTGAAATTAAATATGCGGCAAAGCAAGTGTTAAATCGTACAGAAACGAATGAAATTCCGACAATGGATACTTCAAAAAGTACAGATACACTTGGTGCACAAATTTTAGGGAATACGATGGAAGGGTTATATCGCCTTGATAAAGATAATAAGCCAATTCCAGCTGTAGCAGAATCTAGCACAAAAAGTGAGGATGGCAAAAAATATACATTTAAACTGCGGAAAGATGCAAAATGGTCAAACGGTGATCCTGTAACAGCGAAAGATTTCGTATTTGCATGGCAACGTCTAGTAGATCCAAAAACAGCTGCTGAGTATGCATTTATTGCTTACTATATTAAAAATGCAGAAGCGATTAATCAAGGAAAAGGAGAAGTGTCTACATTAGGTGTAAAAGCGGTAGATGATTATACACTTGAAGTAGAACTAGAAAGACCAGTACCATATTTCTTGAACTTAATGGCATTTGCGTCATACTATCCATTAAATGAAAAGTTCGTAAAAGAAAAAGGGAATAAATTCGGTTTAGAGTCTGATACAACAGTATATAACGGACCGTTTGTTCTTACTGATTGGAAACATGAGCAAGGATGGAAATTAAAGAAAAATGAGCAGTATTGGGACAAAAAGACTGTAAAACTAGAAGAAATTAACTATAGTGTAGTTAAAGAACCAGCTACTAGAGTAAATTTATATGATACAGGAGCGATTGACTTCGCCCTTTTATCAGGAGAATTTGTTGATAAGTATAGAAATAATAAAGAAGAGTTTGGTGCCTATTCGGAAACAAGTACGTTTTACTTACGTTTAAACCAAAAACGTGGCGGGCAAGATACACCGTTAAAGAGCAAAAAATTACGTGAAGCAATTGCATTATCAATTGATAAGAAAGCTTTAACGAATGTCATTTTAAATGATGGTTCAAAGCCAGTGGATTACTTAGTACCAAAAGGTTTAGCGAGTGGACCAGACGGTAAAGATTTCGCAGAAACGTTCAAGAATGGTTTAAAACAAGACTCCAAAAAGGCAGCAGCAGCTTGGGAAGAAGCGAAAAAAGAACTTGGAAAAGATCAAGTGACAATAGAGTTATTAAATTATGATACTGGTAATGCGAAAAAAGTTGGGGAATATGTAAAAGATCAAGTTGAAAAGAATTTGAAAGGCGTGACAGTAAATATTAAATTGCAACCATTTAAGCAAAAACTAAAATTAGAATCAGACCAAGATTATGATTTTTCATATGGTGGCTGGAATCCAGATTATGCTGATCCAATGACGTACCTTGATATGTTTGAAACGACAAATTCTCAAAATCAGATGAGCTACTCAAATTCAAAATATGATGACGCTATTACGAAAAGTAAGACAGAATGGATGGCTGATGCAAAAAAACGTTGGACGGAATTAGGGAAGGCTGAGAAATTGTTACTTGAAGAAGATGTAGCGCTCGTACCTTTATATCAAAGTGCTAAATCGTATGTTATGAAGCCAAATATAAAGGGCATTGTGAAACATAATATTAGTCCGGAATATAGCTTTAAATGGGCGTATGTAGAAGAGAAATAAAAAAGAGAAGAGCATTTTCAAGTTGCAGTATAGCACTTGGAAATGCTTTTTTTATGTGCACGATTTATTGATGGGTGAATATATGTATTATAGAAAATTTAAAGGAGAATTCTATGAAACGAAACACATACATCGATTTCCTAGCTTATTATGGAATAGGCAGTGCTCATCCTGGTGGTTTTACGTTAACGAAACAATTGTTAGCACAATTGCCTTTTAAATATGGAGCAAATGTCCTTGAAATCGGCTGCGGTACGGGGAAAACAGCGGCGTATATGACAAAAGAATGTGGTTATAAAGTAACAGCGGTTGAAAAGAATGAAATTATGATTCAAAAGGCAAAAGATAGATGGTCGTTTGAAGGACTAGATATTCAATTAATTGAAGGAAATGTAGAGCAATTACCTTGTTTACATGAATCATTTGAGTTCGTACTCGGAGAATCGATACTCGCTTTTACAGAAAAAGAAAGGGTTATTTCGGAGTGCTATCGTGTATTACAGAAAGACGGTAAGCTTGTTGTCATTGAAATGATTATTGATAGGCATATCGATAAGGTTGAGGAAGAAAAAATCGCTCAATTATACGGGATGAAAGAACTATTAACTGAGAGCGAGTGGGTACAATTATTTCAGAAAGCAAATTTTAAGCGGGTTACTATTGCTGGCGGTGGTACAATTGCAGAAACAATCTCTGCTTATATAGAAGAACCGGAATGGAATGTATCACAATTTATTCCAAATGAATTATATGAGGCATGGGTGCAGCATGAAAATGTACGACTTATGTATCAGCACATTTTAGGTCATCGTATTTTTATATGTGAAAAATAAAGGTAAAGAGTTGGCTAAAGGTAGTCAACTCTTTACTATGTTAAATGAAAAATAATGCAGCTAATGTAATTCCGAAGATGAAACCAAATCCGAGTTCGACGCCCCAGCCACAACCGCCGCCTCCCCAGCCGCCGCAACTACCGCAACCACGACCGCCACATCCACAGCCGCTGAATCCACCACAACCAAATCCGCAACTATCACATCTACTAAGGCCACCACAAAGGTCACAACCACCGTTTGCATATGCGTCATAGTATCCAAAACCTGTATCAAAAGATGAGCGCTGTTGCACTGGTTCAATCCATACAGAGCTTTTTGTCACATCAATTATTTTTCCTAAATGAATGCGACCATCACTATCTTCAATGCGAACGACTTTGCCGAAATAACGTCGGCACGTATCGTAACATTTTTGTCTATGCATATTCATTCCTCCTTCCCCATTACAGTAATACGATATGTAAAGGGGACAAGTGCGGCTTGTACGAATGTCCTATGTATCATAATTGTTATAGGAAAGGGGAAATATAGGAAGAGGATATATAAGGAGGAAAAGTCATGAAATCTACAGATCAGTTTCAGACATACGAAGTACCGTGGGAAGAATTTATTGAAGCGTTGCGAGAGGAAATGAAGAAGCAAGTAGGAGCGGATATTATTGATACAGTAGTTTGCAATTTAGAAGACGGTTTTGAAGTGTATACATATGTGCAGGGAGATTTGGATTTTGAATATAAGGAAGCGCTGGAAAGGAAATACGGGAGCGATGCAAAAACTCCTAACGTGTTAACGATTATGTTATTAGCTAGCATTTATAGTACAAGTGAAGAGAATATACGCTTACATGCGGATTATAAAGATAATCCAATTGTTGAAGTGTATGTGAAGCAATAAAACACGCTGTGAAGGCGTGTTTTTTATTTATATGATAAAATGTTAGAAAATTAAGAAAGATGGTGATGGTTTGAAAATTAAACATCTTAATTTAACAGTTTCAGATGTAGCAGCTACTAGAGAGTTTTTAGAAAAATATTTTGGTTTAACTTGTAGCGGGGCAAGGGGAAATGGCTTTGCGGTTATGCGTGATAACGATGGGTTTATATTAACGTTAATGAAAGGGAAAGACGTACATTATCCGAAAACATTTCATGTAGGGTTTCCTCAAGAAAGTGAAGAACAAGTAAATAAGATGAATCAAAGGTTGAAGGAGGATGGATTTTTGGTCGAACCTCCTAAGCATGCACATGCGTATACGTTTTATGTGGAAGCACCTGGTGGATTTACAATTGAAGTGATGTGTTAGTTCAAAATCAAACTTTTTGTTATTTGTTTTCAATATAAAAAGTAGGAAAAGTCTGTTTTAAGTGTAGAGCTTAAACAGACTTTTTTACTTATAGTATCGGATAGAAAACGCTAGAAGGAATCATATTCAGTGTGTATAACTGTTTACATAATAAAGTTATGCTGTGTTCGTTGTCCTAAAATACAAGTCATATATCTTGTATCCTCTCATAAATTTAAACATAGGAATTTGTCTACAAAGGTGGCGAAGCCTCATCATGAAAATTCGAATTTGTGCCACATTCATGTTGTTTCTATTTATATGGTTACATCCTTTTTGGACTTTTGCAAAAGGAGAGGAGGCAAAGGAAAGGGTCGTTTCACTTGTATATGATGATTCGGGCAGCATGAGAAATAACGATCGCTGGAAATATGCCAATTACGCTTTGCAAAGTTTAGTTGCGCTATTAGATGAAAAAGATACATTTTCTTACGTTCCAATGAGCAAGCCGAATGATCCATTAAACATTTCGTTAACGAAGGATAAGAGACAAACAGAAATTGAAGGAATTGGAGCATGGAAGATGTATTTAAATACTCCGTTTAGTGCAGTAGAAACGGCGATGCAATCTATAAAAAAGGAAGCAGATATAGATGGAAACCGTGAATTTTGGCTTATTGTCTTAACTGACGGGGCATTTAATGATTTAGAGAAAGATAAGGTTGGCGGAAAAGAACAAATTTTGCAGAAGCTAGCGCAGTTTAAGAAAGATATGGATGCAAAAAAGATATCGTTACATCCAATTTTAATTACGATGGAAGAGGATTTAGGACAGCAAGAAAAGGCACAATTAAATACGTTTAAAGAAATATGGAAGAAAGAGATAAATGGTGTTACGATGCCGTCTAGTGGAGAGGATGGTATTGTAAAAAGCGTCAATCAAGTGGCAGCATTAGTTGCAAATCGTGATCCGTTCTCCTCTGTTGAATCGATTGTAAAAACGAAAGTAGCAGGGAAGAAAGTAGAAATTACAACACCATTCCCATTAAAGCGTATGACGCTTGTACGACAATCGCCTTCTTTGTCTAATTATCAGGTCACACAAATTTCTAAACCGTTACAATTACAATCTTCTTTTTCCATACATGCACCAGGAGAAGCGAAATTATTTGGAAATATAGTTCATATCAGTACGGAAAATCAGGAAGTTATTAAGCCAGGAACTTATACGATAGAGGTGGATCGAGATATTGAGAAAGAAGGACTACAAGTACTAGTTGAACCGGCGCTTAACTATACTGTTTCTACTTATGACAAAGATGATCGTAGTCAAAAGAATGTGGAAAAAATGTACGAAGGTGTTACTGCTGTTATTGAAGCGAAGCCTACGGAATTACCAATTCAATCTTCATATTTTCAGGCAGAATTAGAAATAGACGGAAAACAGTACCCGATGAAGTGGGACGATAAAAAACATGTATTTTACTACGAAATGAAGGTTGATAAAGGGCTAGTGCGCGGGAAAGTTCATATGAACATAAAGGGATTTTATAGACAGACGAAAGAATTTAAAATCGAAGTAACGGAAAAACCAAAATTATCACTGCAAACCGTTACGAAAGATTATGAAGAAAAAGTAACAAATTTAGAGAATAGTAAACCGTTTATTATACAACCACAGTTAGATGGTAAGCCGATGACAGAAGAGGCTGTAAAGAAACTATTAAAATCTATTGGTGTCACATCTAAACAATCAATCAACTATGAAATAAAACAACATGGTAATCAAATTTATATTTATCCTCGCCCTCATTACTCCGACACATTCAATTTCACAGATACCGGCACCGTAGAAGCTACCATCGTAGTGCAAGATTCAAAACTACAAGAAGTAAAGAAAAAAATATCACTTCATATTCAAAATGCACCGTTTTATGAAAAATATGCGCTTATCTTTAAGTTTGTTATTCCTATCACTTTATTACTGTTAATAGTAGGAATAATCATTTTAGGTTGGATTGTCCGCCCAAGATTTCACCGGAAGGCACTATTGTATTACGAATGGGATCAAGAAGTAGCGAAGGATTGGTTATATCAATCTGAGCCAGAATTACTTAAAAATAAATGGTGGAAACATTATTTTGGTATTCCGTATAGAGCGGAAAGGAAGACAGTACAATCCGTTACGTTTATAGCAAAGAAAGGATCGAAATCAATATTTGTAGCGAAAGAATCCCAAGTAGTAGGAATGATTATTGATGGGATGTTTATAACAGAGGATGAGGTTGGAATGGAACACAAGACGCTGTATCCAAATGAACTTTTAGTAATTGATAGAGGGTACGGTAAAGAGATTTACAGGTACGAGTGTGAATAGGAGATAGGGCAAAGAGGGGGATTTTAGCTTTCCCTCTTCTTTTCAAACAAGCAAGAATAGGAAGGTGGTTCACATGACGTTACAAGTTCCAACGATATTAATTGGTTTAGGTGGAATCGGTAGTACTGTGACACATCAAATATATGAAAGTCTACCTGAGGAACGCCGAAAAAAGGTGGCAATGCACGTATTTGATACAGATGTGAATACATTGAGTAAATTTGATCATATTCGAAAGTTTAAAACGCAAACGAGTTCGAGTAAAACGCCAAGAGAGTATATTGCGGGAGATCCAACGATTCCAGAGTGGTTTCCAATGGACCCGACTATACTTGATAAACCACTGACAGAAGGGGCAGGACAGTTACGTGTTATTTCCCGTTTAGCGTTACGTGCTGCGATGAAAGAAGATAAATTGACGTCCTTTTGGCAAGAAATTGAGAAGATTTTTCCGGTTACAAGCGATCAAACGGAATATGGAGTACGTGTCATTATCGTAACATCACTAGCGGGCGGAACAGGTTCAGGGATGTTTCTACAAATTGCACTATATTTACGTGAAATGCTTCGGAAAAAACTGCAACATCACAACATTTTAATACGTGGTGCGTTTCTAATGCCGGACGTGTTAGTTAAGACGAGAACGGTTAGTGCGAAAGAGTTTGAAACGGTGCAAGCAAACGGCTATGCCTCGTTAAAAGAATTACATGCCATTACACTCGGCTCTACTGGAGAATTATCAAAGCGCGGTGGCGTCACGATTGAATTAGAGTATCGACCTGATCAAGTAGATGAAGATGGAAGAACGAATCATACGATTAAACAGCATCATTTACCGTACAATTATTGTTTTTTATACGATTACGAAAATTTACATGGACACCATCTGCATAATTTATCAGATTATATGGAGCAAATGGCAAATACGATTTATTTACAGTTATTTAGTCCGATGTCTGCCAATCATTTTGCACAGGAAGATAATCAAATTCAGCAATTAGCAGAATCAAGCGGGAAAGGGCGATATTGCGGGGCAGGAACGGCAAAGATTATTTATCCGTATGAGCACGTGTTAAAATATTGTGCTTTAAAATGGGCTGTGCAAGGTTTAGATGAATCTTGGCTTCATTTAGATCAACTGTTTCAAGAGAAGAAACAAAGATACGATCAAGATGTAAAACGTGGTATGCAACGTGAAAAGCCAGAGCGTGGGAAAAGTTATTTAGAAGACTTGGAACATCTTGCTACTCGCCCAGAACAGGCTCATATTTTCTATAGACAAATGTACAATGAAACGCGTGAAGGAGCAGAAGGTGGTAAGGTCGGTGTTGCGAAATCTAAACTATTTTTAGAAGCTGTAGAAAGTTATGTACAGCGTACGGTGCAAAAAGATGAGGAATTAAACCGTCTGCAGCACGAGTGTAAAATTTCGGCTGCGAAACTGAAAATGATGGAGCAAATGAAAGGTGAAGTAGCAAGGGTGGATCATGCGGTTCGTTTATATGCGTATGCGATTCCGAGCCGCGTACATGAGCATGTAACGACACTATTGTATGACATGATTGAATCAGACCGTTTTTCACCAAATGGTTCTGAAGGGCAGTCCTATCAATTAAATACATGGTTTTTAAAGAAAACAGATCCTGTTCATCCAGTATCAGCTCGTTTTATGTTGTATGAAATTCGAAAGCAGTTAGTCGAGAAAATGAATCGACTACATGAAAATAATGAACAAAAGCGTAATTTAATTCAAAACTACGATAAAAAATTTAATGTGAGTAATATTGATGGAACGGTAACAGCTGTTCGCCGAGTAGAAATCGCGCAGCAACAAGGCTGGTTTGGAAAAATGATTAATAATCAGCAGCGTTTATTTAAAAAGGAATTTGAAGATATTGTAACGCAGTACGTACACAAATTAAACGAGTATCGTAAAGAAATGCTATTAGAACTCGTTTATCAATCGCTATATCAAGCAGTTAATAAAATGATTCAATATTGGGAAAGATTTTTTGATAATTTACACGAAACACGTGAAAATTTATTGTTCGAAATTCAAAAACGAAGCAAGGAATTTGAAGGGAAAACAAACCCAACGAATGTATACGTATTAGCGGAAGAGAAGTTGCAAGAAAAGATATGGCAAGATATGCAGCAACATTTAAATTTAGGTGTATTACCGAAAGATATATCTGCAGAAATTTATATGAGTTTATACGGGGAATATTGCCGGGATGCGAAAACAGAAGAGATTCAATCGAAAAAGGTAGAAGACTTTTATCGTGAGCACATACTAAGTTATTGCTACGATGAATTACAAATACGTTATCGCGATAAATTAGAACTGAATATCGTTGAGGCGTTACGAAAAGAAGCGGATTATAAGAAGCGTGATCGTGATGAATACGTCCGTGAAAAAATTGAAGACTTGTTCCATTTAGCTAGTCCATTTGTGCCGAAAGTTTCCCATCATAGGGAATTACAATATTGGGGTATACATCCATCTTTAAAGAAAGAACTACAAGAGGAATTAATTCAAGAAATGTTTAAAGAAAAAGATACAGTACATGAAGCTTTTTCGCCATTTGAAGTCATTTGTTATCGTGCACATTACGGTTTATCCTTGCAAGACTTCCCTAAGCTTTCGTCTGGACATATTGCAAATGGATTTATGAATGATAAAGGTGATTATTTTCAGTCATACTATCGCCGCGTAAATAAGTTGAATAGTAAAAAATCTAGTCTAACGCCGCATTTAGATAAGTATTGGCACTTACCAGCATTCATGCCAGACTTAAATGCAACGCAAACGAAGTTGGATTACGATAAATGTAATCGAGCTCTTCTATACGCGTATATGTATCGCTGGATTAGTTTAGTTGCTGTTGATGGTCAGTTCGTGTATCAATATAACGGCGTTGGACGTAGCTTCTTAATTCAGTCGATGGGAAAAAATATTTCAAGTGAAAGTTATAAATTACACAGAGCGTTGCTTCATAATCCGTTTATTTATGAAAACATCTTGTCCAGATTTGAAGAAGAACAAGAAAAAGCTATGATACAGGGCGGACATTTATATACACATCCATTTGTATTAGGTGCTCAAGATATTAGATGGCTTCGTAAAGAGCATGTCCATAATATTTTAGATATGATTTTAATGTATGACCGTGAAGCAAAATATGACCCAACGCTAGAAGAAACTTCTGATGAATTATTAAGGCTATTCCTTGATGAAATTGAGTTGTATTTCCAAAACTATTACGGTACAGGTGCTGATATGGTTGCGAAGAAAGAGAAAGAAATGTTTATTAAACAATTGTGGGATCGTTCGTATGCGAAAGGTTATGTAGATCCAAATAGTGCTCCTTATAAAAAATGGCAAAATTTATTAAGTGTTCATGATGAAGAGGAAACGCCAAAAACGAATGTATAATGAATGAAAAGGGAATCCTTAAAAGTGGCAATACAACTTTAGAAAAGAGGGATTCCGATGCCGTTTTTAGGAAGTGTATATCAAATATTTGGATTGTATCCAGAAATTTATTATGGAATGATTTCAGCTGAGCTACAAGAAGAGGCTCAGAAGGAACATCTTGAAAATAATAGTGCAGAAACTGAAGTGGAAGAATAAAAAAAGTGCAGATGAAAATCTGCACTTTTTATTTGCTTTAAAATGGTTCTATACCCTTAACTGAATTGTTATTTAAAAATAACAATTCAGTTAAGGGTATGATGATATTTCTTGAATTTTATATAATTGAAAATGTATAAAATTCAATATAAAAAATGCATATAAATATAAAGATGAGAAAGAACAATGTTTTCAAGAAAATAATTATGTTTAAAAATAACATTTGATACATAATTAACCGTTATCATACAATTAATTATATTGTTGACAATATAATTAATTGTATGATAAATTCAATCAGCATTCTTAGTAGTGTGTTGCTGGATTACTTGTTTTAAAATTTAATACAGTTTAAAAAGATTTATTTTTCAGTCTTTTATTGAATTATTAAGTTTATGGGGAGTGAATCATGTATATTTTTATTTTCTAAACAGAACAGTAATAAAGAATGTAACAAGTAAGAGATAAACTTGAAAAAGAGGTTTCAAAGAATGAGTCTTTTCATAAAGAAAGCAATGGATGAAGAAAAGAAAAAAGTATTGAATCAAACTTTAGGAGCGATTGATTTAACTCTTTTAGGTATTGGAGCAATTATTGGTACAGGTATTTTCGTATTAACTGGTATTGTAGCAGCGAAACATGCTGGTCCGGCGATTGTATTATCTTTTGTATTAGCGGCAATTATATGTGCATGTGTAGCTTTCTGTTATGCTGAATTTGCTTCTACAGTTCCAGTTTCGGGAAGTGTATATTCATATACATATATGACACTAGGTGAGATTTTTGCATTTATAGTCGGTTGGTGCGTTATGTTGGAGTACTTATTAGCGACTTCTGCGGTTGCAGCAGGATGGTCAGCGTATTTTCAGTCATTGTTACTAGGGTTTAATATTCACATTCCTACAATCTTTGCTTCGGCACCTGGTATGGGAAAGGGTGGAATTATTGATTTGCCAGCAGTTCTTATTATTTTAGTTGTTACATTTTTATTAAGCCGTGGTGCAAAAGAAAGTGCACGAATTAATAATATAATGGTTATTATTAAACTGGCTGTTATTGTAGGATTTATTGTTGTAGGGACACAATATGTAAGACCAGAGAATTGGCAACCATTTCTACCGTTTGGTTTTCACGGTGTGGTAGGGGGCGCTGCTACTGTATTTTTTGCTTTTTTAGGATTTGATGCAGTTGCAACAGCCGCAGAGGAAGTGAAGCGTCCACAACGTAACGTGCCAATTGGGCTACTTGTTTCCTTGTTCATTTGTACCGTTCTATATGTAGGTGTTTCATTCGTGCTAACTGGAATGGTTCCGTTTACGGAATTAAATGTTGCTGATCCGGTTGCATATGCGTTGCGCACTGTAGGAGAAGATAGAATTGCTGGGTTGTTATCGGTGGGAGCGATAGCAGGGCTAACAACAGTTCTGTTAGTAGCTATGTTTGCATTTGTTCGTGTATCTTACTCGATGAGTCGAGATGGACTGTTACCAAAAAGACTTTCAAGTGTCCATAAACGTTTACAAACTCCATTTTTTAATACGTGGGTTACAGGTATACTAGCAGCTTTATTAGCAGGATTAGTGGATTTGAATTTATTAGCTAATTTAGTGAATATGGGAACGATAACAGCATTTGTTTTTGTATCTATAGCTGTTATTGTATTAAGAAAGACACATCCTAATATGAAAAGGCCATTCCGTGCGCCCCTAGTACCTTTTTTACCAATCGTTTCAATAGTAAGTTGTATATATTTAGCTTTGAACCTCTCTCAGGTTACTATAATTAGTTTTGTAGCATGGGTAATAATAGGTATAGTTATATATTTTGTATATGCTAAAAAACACAGTAATGTTAGAAATGGAAATAGAGTATAGTCCATTGAAATAATAATTGTAATGTAAATGAAAACACGCTACTTATAAGAACAGGTAGCGTGTTTTTTTTTGCTATTTAATAATCCCGTTTTCTAAAATTTTAATAGTAGGAGTTACTTTTACATTAGCTTTTGAAAAGGCACTCGGCCAATCATCTTCGACTTGTTTCCATTCTTTATATTGAAACGCTCTCGCATAATCACCAAATCCGAATGGATCAAGTTGCTGTTTTTGAATGTTGTGGATTAAATCGTTCAAATCTTTGTTTAGTTGTTTTGTAATAAGAGAAGTTAATTTCTTTCTATCTTTGTCTATATTCATATTGAATGTAAGTTCAGAGACAGCAATTTTCAAATCCATTTTAACATGAAATTTGAAGTGGTTATCGCTATAATCTGTATGGATATCACGATTCATGCTAAGAACATTTATTGTTACGAAATCGCCGCCATCGGTATCTTTTAAATCACTATTACTTTCAACTGAAGTAGAAGGGATTTTCAATGTAAGCGAAACCGGTGTATTCGCTTTCTTTTGTAACAAAAGAAGAAGGGCGCTTTCATAACGATTTAATGACATTTTATAAATTCCGCGAGAAGTTAATAGCGCGGAACCAGTAACGATAACATCCTTTTTACCTTTTTTTATTTCTGAAATAGCAGGTGTTATACCTTTATTAAACGTTTGCCTGTGAAATTCATGGAATGTAGTAAAAACGGTCCGATTGTACAGTTTGTTCGTATTAATTAAATCTGTTAAATACTCGGGAAGGGCAGGCTTATCTTTAAAGTTATTATATATAACTGAAGAAATTGGACCGTCTACTGCAACCATGCGCATGTTTCCAGTGTTTTTAGGATCACGATACCAAACATCAAGGTAAGGCATAGCCCCTTCTTGTTTTAAAAAATTTGTGCTAAATAAAATGAGCTGTAACTTTTCTGTAGATACTAAACCGCCACTTGAACTATTAAACGTTGCTTTTGCTTCTCGAGGTGTACGTACTTTCGCTTCATGTGTTTCGTACTTTTTTTCTACGTCTTCATTAAAAATAGGATTTACGTGGTACACAATTAATTTTCCTTTTGCTTTTGCATCAAAGCCGTAAATTAATGAAATCGATTGTTTTTCTAAGTCGAGTCGATCTCCACAGCCTGTTAAAAAGGTTATGAGAAAGTAAAGTATAGTGAAATGAATAAAGCGCCTCATTTAAACTCTTCTCCTTTTCCAATGCTGATAAAGTGTCATGTATAAGAGAAATACGACCGGGAATAGAAAAACGATAAAATAACTTGCAGTTCCCCAAAATTCTCGCAACGCACTTATTTGGTAAGAGGAAGGGATATAAAAGAATAAGATGAAAATACACCCGAATAATAAAACATAAATAGGTAATGAACTGCTTTTTTTGTTAAGTAATTGATTAATTCCATCTGAAGCAGTGAAAATATAAGGAATACAGGAATCAAAAATAATAAAGAGATAAAATGACAAAAAGATAATTTCAAATCGCTCAAGAAATGAGAAGTGAAATGGTGTAACAAGAGAAAGAGTCGGCCATAAAAACTTTGTTATACCATCTGGACTAAAATAAACAAAAGAGACAAACGTGACTTGAAGATAAATAAATAGCGTAATCAAATTCGCAAGAACAATTCCTTTTTTTGCAGATGATTTATTACTGAGATAAGGATAAAGGACAAATGCAAACTCAAATCCGAGAAAAGCAATGATAGTTGATTTTACTGTGTTTAAAACTGGTATCCAGCCTTCTTTAAGAAGAGGAAGAAGATAAATCCAATGCCCATCTTTAAGCGGAATAAACAATAGAAAAGGCATCCATAGTGTGAAAAATACAGTGAAAACAGCATAGCGACTTATAATAAGAACGCCTTTACATGCTAGCATTAACATTGGAATAGATAGTAAAATCATAATTAAAAACATTGGAGTTCTAGGTAAAATCCAAATGTGAATAACGTATAAGAGGGAAAAAATTAAGGAAATAGCTGCAAGAACAGCATATAAAATCCAAAAAATCATTCCTACTCTTCCTAACCATTTTCCAAGATAAAGAGTTAGCACATCAAGTAAATGGTAACCAGGATGCTTCTCCATGATTTTTACAATACATAGATTGACTAAAGTAGTGATAGCGCATCCTATAATAATAGACATCCAGCCATCTGTATTCGCCCCTTGTGCCACTTCACGTGGCAGTGTAAGTACACCGAATCCTACTTGAACACCACTAATCGTTAAAATGTATTGAAATAAACTGATCTCCCTCTTTACACGCTTTGTCACTTATCTTCCTCCTTTTCTTCTATATCCGGTTGTCGATTTTCTTGTTTTAAGTTAAGGGATAGTGGTCGTTTCTTCATTAGTTTCCATGGCAAACGCACAAGAACGTCTTTTAAATCCGTAGCAAATGATGGAGAAAAAGGACTACCGTAAGGAACACCAAGTGATTCCATAGAAAGAATATGGATGATGATAACTGACATTCCAACCATAATTCCAATGACTCCGAATAAAGAAGCGATTATCATCATTGGAAAGCGAAGAATCCGAACTCCTGCTGACATTTCCAGATTGGGAATGATAAAAGAAGCGACTGCGGTAATAGATACGACGATAACCATAACATTACTTACGATTCCTGCTTGAACTGCAGCTTGTCCAATGACAATCCCTCCTACGACGCCAATTGTTTGTCCGACGGGACCGGGAAGTCGAACTGCAGCTTCGCGTAGCATTTCAAGTACTAATTCCATCAAAAGTGCTTCTAATATAGGCGGAAAAGGAATTTTGGCTCGAGATTCTCCAATTGTTAACAATAATTTAAGTGGAATTACTTCATAATGAAAGGAAATCATAGCAATATAAAGAGCAGGAGCAAATATTGCAATAAATAGCCCAGTGAAACGAAGGAGTCGTATAAAAGATGGAATCATAGGTCTGAAGCTATAATCATCTATCGTCTGAAAAAAGGATGAAAAGGTCATAGGTCCTATTAATACGCCTGGTGAGCGATCTACAACAACGGCAATTCGCCCATCAAGAATATGATGTGCTGTTGTGTCAGGGCGTTCAGTTATTGATAATTGCGGAAAGAGAGTAAAGGAATTATCTTCAACAAACCCCTCTAATTCACCAGTAGTAAGAATCGCATCAACTTTTACTGACTCGATACGGGATGCCATTTCTTTTACGACATTTTCGTTCGCAACATCTGCTAGATAAAGCAAAAAAACCTTTGAAGTAGCTCGTTCACCAACAGTGAATTCCTTCACTTTTAATTCGCGATTTGGAATATATCGACGAATAAGTGCAAGGCTGTCGCTCGCTACTTCATTAAATCCTTCGTGTGAGCTTTTTATGGAAGTTTCTGTTGTAGGTTCTTCAATACTTCTTTTTGGTGCCGATTGCGTATCTAGTTCTAACGCTGTAGGTTGTCCATTTATGAATAAAATGCTTTTACCATGTAAAAGGGACTGTTCAATGTCTGACCACTGCTGAACTTTTTTTACATTTCCGATTGTAACGGAAGATTCCCAAAAATCGTCCTCATTCCACTGTTTAAATAGGAGGGGGCGAAGAATATCAATGTTAATAACAGTTTTATCTACAAGTCCTTCCATATATATAAGAGCGGCTTCTTTTCCGTTTTTTAACGGAAAAGTGCGTGTAATTAATTCTGGAATACCGCTAAACAGTTTGGACAAGTGTTTTAAATTAAGGGAAAGAGAAGAAGAGATAGATTTATTTAATAAGTGATCAGCTTGCTCTTGTGCAGAAAAAGACTTTTCACCACGTATCCATTTATTAAAAGACCCCATTTATTTGCTTACTCCTTGTCATGTATTATATGGGTTATTATGGATAGTTCCATGCTGACATATGCGTAGTTTAAATTTTATATTGTATATTTCCATCTTTAACGCTATAATTATAGTGTTAAAGATGGAATCTTGATATGACCTGTTATGAATCTATCGTTTTATTTATGAATAAATGGATTGGTATTTTAGCAAGATGTGCTAATAAACTACTCCACCATGATAATAACGTGCCGAAATGTGGTGCGTATATTTTCGTGGTGGAGTTTTTTTATTCTCAAAAAGGGGGAAAGACCATGAATAACAACATGGTTCATATTACAATTGACGGAAAAAAGTATACAGCGGAGCCCGGTTCAACGATATTGGGTGTTATAAATGAGAACGGGATTGAACATCCGCAAATTTGTTACGTGCCAGAAGTAGATCCTATTCAAACATGTGACACATGTATTGTAGAAGTTGACGGAAAGTTAATGCGCTCTTGTTCGGCAGTGGTGACAGAAGGTATGAACATTGAATGTAATTCTGCTCGTGCAAAAGAAGCACAAACTGAGGCGATGGATCGATTACTAGAAAATCATTTATTATACTGTACAGTATGTGACAACAACAATGGGAACTGTAAACTGCATAATACAGCAGAATTAATGGAGATTGAACATCAAAAATATCCTTATGAACCGAAAGTAGATGTAAGTGAAGTTGATATGACGCATCCGTTTTATCGCTATGACCCGAATCAATGTATCGCATGCGGTCAATGCGTTGAGGTGTGTCAAAACTTACAAGTAAATGAAACGTTATCAATAGACTGGGAAGCGGAACGCCCACGAGTTATTTGGGATGAAGGAGTAAATATTAATGACTCTTCCTGCGTGAGCTGCGGTCAATGTGTAACCATTTGCCCTTGTAACGCTTTAATGGAGAAAACAATGCTTGGTGAAGCTGGATTTATGACGGGATTAAAACCAGATATTCTTGAACCGATGGTAGATTTAATTAAAGAAGTTGAGCCTGGATATAGCGGTATTTTTGCGGTATCAGAAGTGGAAGCGGCCATGCGTGATACTCGTACGAAGAAGACGAAAACAGTATGTACATTTTGTGGTGTAGGTTGTTCATTTGAAGTGTGGACGAAAGGGCGTAAAATCCTTAAAGTACAGCCTTCTTCGGATGCGCCAGTTAACGCAATTTCTACTTGTGTAAAAGGAAAGTTCGGTTGGGATTTCGTAAATTCTAAAGAAAGAATTACAAAACCTTTAATTCGTAAAAATGGATCGTTTGTTGAATCTACATGGGAAGAAGCATTACATGTAGTTGCAAGTAAATTAGGATCGATTAAAGAAGAGTACGGTAAAGATGCTATCGGTTTTATTTCTTCATCAAAAATTACGAATGAAGACAATTATGTGATTCAAAAATTAGCCCGACAAGTATTTGAAACGAATAATATTGATAACTGCTCACGTTATTGTCAATCGCCAGCGACAGACGGATTATTCCGTACAATTGGTATGGGCGGAGATGCTGGAACGATTAAAGACATCGCACAATCTGGTCTTGTTATCATTGTAGGTTGTAATCCGACAGAAGGTCATCCTGTTTTAGCTACACATATTAAACGTGCGCATAAATTACACGGACAAAAATTAATTGTCGCTGATCTTCGTAAAACAGAAATGGCAGAGCGTTCAGACGTCTTTGTTAGTCCAAAACAAGGAACAGATCAAGTATGGTTAATGGCTGTTACGAAATATATGATCGATCAAGGTTGGCATGATCAGGAATTTATTAATGAGAATGTAAACTTCTTTGAAGATTTCAAAGAGAGCCTAGAAGAATATACACTTGAATATGCAGAAGAAGTAACAGGTATTTCAAAAGAAACACTTATTCAAATGGCTGAAATGATTCGTGATGCAGATGGTACATGTATCCTTTGGGGTATGGGGGTAACGCAAAATACAGGTGGTTCTGATACTTCCGCTGCAATTTCAAACTTACTTCTTGCAACAGGGAACTATCGTCGTCCAGGAGCAGGTGCATACCCACTTCGAGGTCACAATAACGTACAAGGTGCTTGTGATATGGGTACTTTACCAGGATGGCTTCCTGGATATCAACATGTTACTAACGATATGGAACGTGCGAAATTTGAAATGGCTTACGGAGTGAAAATTGATAGTGAACCAGGTCTTAATAATATTGAAATGCTTCACGCAATTGACGAAGGAAAAATGAAAGCAATGTATCTTGTCGGAGAAGATATGGCTCTTGTAGATTCTAATGCAAATCATGTACATGAAGTGTTATCTAGCCTTGATTTCTTCGTTGTGCAAGATGTTTTCCTTTCTAAAACTGCTCAATATGCAGATGTTGTATTACCAGCAGCGCCATCTCTTGAGAAAGAAGGTACTTTCACAAATACAGAGCGCCGTGTCCAAAGATTATATCAAGTTCTTCCTACGCTAGGAGACGCGAAACCAGACTGGTGGATCGTCCAGGAAGTTGCGAATAAACTAGGTGCAAACTGGAATTATAGCCACCCAAGTGAAATCTTTGCTGAAATGGCAAGTTTATCACCATTGTTCTCGCAAGCGAGCTATGAAGTGCTTGAAGGGTGGAACAGTTTCCATTGGGGAAGTTTTGATGGAACGAATACACCACTTCTGTTCCAAGATGGATTTAACTTCCCAGATAAAAAAGCTCGTTTTGCGATTGCTGACTGGGTACGTCCAGCTGAATTTCCAGCCGAGTTTGACCTCCACATTAACAACGGTCGTATGCTTGAGCATTTCCATGAAGGGAATATGACAAATAAATCAACAGGTATTCAAACGAAAGTACCTGGTGTTTTCGTTGAAATCTCTCCAGACCTTGCAAAAGAACGTGGCGTAAAAACAGGTTCGTTAGTTCGTCTTGTCTCTCCTTTTGGAGCATTAAAATTACGTGCACTCGTTACAGATCGTGTAAAAGCGAATGAGTTATATTTACCGATGAACTCTACAGATAACGAAACAGCAATTAATTTCTTAACAGGTCCTGCTGTGGATGTACGTACGAATACACCTGCGTATAAACAAACGAAAGTACGTATGGAAGTGTTAGAAGTTGATGGCGAAAATCCGATGCCAAAAGCGAACCCACGCAATAAAAAACGTCACCCTCAAGCTGGCATTGAGGTACATCGTAAGTGGGCACGTCCAGAGTATGTGCATTTAACGGATAAGTAGGAGGAGAAAACTATGGCTGCACCTATAAAAATGATTCAAAAACAAGAATTAACTGAGGAAGAAATAAAACAGCAAAAGTTAGATGATTTAAAAGAGCTTCTAACTAATAATGAGGAAGCTCTAAATCAGATGTTTAATATAGTAGGGGAATTAAATGACATTGGAATGCTAGAAGCTGCAAATTCAATGCTAAAAGCGAAAGAACCAATTGCGAAAATTGTTCTAGGTCAAGTAACTCGTGAGCCTGTTACAAATTTAATTAATAATATGATGGGCGCTGCAGGTGCGTTAACTGAACTTGACCCAGAACTTACGAAAAAGCTTATAGGCAGTTTATTAGTCGGACTAGAAGAAGGTAATGAACATCTAGAAAGTAATAAAAAAGTAGGGGTATTCGATCTTATGAAAGTATTGAAAGACCCAGATATTAACCGTGCTATCGGGTTTGGGCTTCATTTCTTAAAAGGTATGGGGAAAGGGTTAAAAGACGAATAAACTTCATGAAGTGAACCTTTCCGCCCAAATATTTGTACGAAATAGTTTGGGCGGAAGGCTCATTTTGGTAAAATATATAATAAAGTAAAATGAGGCTTTTGGGAGGTATAATTGTATGTCAAAAAAAGTACATGAATTTAATGATATGATACGAAAACTTCGAAAGGAACTTTTTGGAAAAGGACCAGAACGAATTCATACTGTTTTTGCGGAAAATATGGCTATAGCGACTCTTTATGGAAACTTAACACCTACTGAAAAATTTATTTCAAGTACGATGGACGGTGCGGAAATGGTTCATATGGCTAGAACGAAAATGATTCAAGAAGTGTATGCTGCGAATTCCCGTGAACATTTGGAGGAACTTGTTGGAGCGAAATTAGTGAATTTGTTTTCAGATATGAAAGTAGAAGAAGATATTGCAGTTTCGGTATTTGTTTTTGATAAAAATATAACGTGAGAGAAGGATACTGATCGTGAAGCCGATACAGGTAGAAAGAGAAATCTTTCGTTATGAACAAGGGGCGTTTAAACATATAGAGGACAGCATTGTAACAGAGTTTCCAGTCACGGTTAAAATGAACGGACAGGAGTTTGTTACAATGGTTAGTACTCCAGAATATATAGAAGATATGGTAATAGGCTTTTTAGCATCTGAAGGAATCATTCGGAAATATGAAGATATTGATGACATATGGGTACAAGAGAAAGAAGGATTTGTACATGTCACGACGACAAAAGTGAATCCGTATTACGAACAAATGCAAAATAAACGTTATATTACGTCGTGTTGTGGTATGAGTAGACAAGGTTTTGTTTTTGCAAATGATGCCCTAAGCGCGAAAAAGATGAATGGTGTCCATGTGCAGGTTGCTGCAGAAGATTGTTTTCGGTTAATGAAAGAAATGCAGCAATCCGCAGAGACATTTCGTCATACAGGAGGCGTGCATAATGCGTCTTTGTGTGACGTGAATGGTATTATGTTAAGCCGAATGGATATCGGTAGACATAATGCGTTAGATAAAATTTACGGTTATTGTTTAAAAAATAATATTTCTATAAAAGATAAAATCATAGTTTTTAGTGGTCGTATTTCTTCGGAAATATTATTGAAAGTTGCAAAGATTGGTTGTGAAATTATACTTTCAAAATCAGCTCCAACTGAGTTGGCTTTGCAGCTAGCAGAAGAATTAGGTATTACTACGATAGGGTTTATTCGGAATCAATCTTTAAATGTATATACGCATCCAGAGCGTGTTTTAAATATAAAATAAGTAAAAGCGAGGCAATAAATATGAAATCTGTCACATTAGACAAACTACAACGTCCTTTAAAGGATTTACGTATTTCTGTTACTGATCGCTGTAATTTTCGCTGTCGTTATTGTATGCCAGAAGAAATATTTGGTCCTGATTATTCGTTTTTGTCTAATAATAAAATTTTATCTTTTGATGAGATTGAAAGGATAACACGTATTTTTGTTTCTTTAGGTGTAAGAAAGTTACGGATTACGGGCGGAGAACCGTTACTTCGAAGAGGTCTTCCGCAGCTTATTGAGCGCCTTAGTAAAATAGATGGTGTGGAGGATATCGGTTTAACAACCAATGGATCGTTACTTAAAAAGTTTGCTCCTGATTTATATAAGGCGGGTTTATCACGTGTGACAGTTAGTTTAGATTCCTTAGAAGAAGACCGTTTTTTCTATTTGAATGGTAATAGAAGCAAAGTGCAAAGGGTACTAGAAGGAATACAGGCTGCAGCTGAAGTTGGTATGAAAATTAAAATAAACATGGTCGTTCAAAAGGGGAAAAACGAACAGGACATTTTGCAGATGGCACAATACTTTAAGGAAAATAAGCATATTCTTCGTTTTATTGAGTATATGGATGTTGGGAATTATAACGGTTGGGAATTAAAAGAGGTCGTCTCGAAACAAGAAATAGTAGATGCCATTCATCAAGTTATGCCATTAGAACGGATTGAAGCGAATTATGCAGGTGAAGTTGCGACTCGCTATCGTTATATTGGAAGTGATGAAGAGATAGGTATTATTTCATCAGTAACAGATTCCTTCTGTTCCTCATGTACGAGAGCCCGTATTTCTGCAGAAGGAAAATTATATACTTGTTTGTTTGCCTCTAAAGGAAATGATTTGAGAGAACTACTTCGATCTGGGTACACTGACGAGGAAATAACAAATATCGTACGTGATATATGGAACAACCGAGAAGATCGTTATTCAGATGAACGCTTAAATAATACAAGTGAAAAAAGAGTACCTAAAATTGAAATGTCACATATTGGTGGTTGATATATAAGAGTAAAGCTATGATGAATTATATACAAAATGGAAAATGTGCAACGTTTGTAGATTTTCTATTTTATAGTAAAAGTGATGATTGATATCTCTGTAAAAGATGTGCAGAGAAATTAAGCAGCATTCAAAAACCTTTATTTTGTGGAGGTTTTTTGAAGCTGCTTTTTTATTTGGAGAAAATGGAGGAATTAGTAATGGCATTTCATAAACCGGAACAAATTGCTGAGCTTGTAATTGAGGCCGGTGTTCAAAAAGTAAGTCAGACGTTGCCAGCAATGCTTATTCTCGGTTTTTTAGGAGGAGCGTTTATTTCGTTAGGTTTTCTGCTTAACATTCGCGTTTTAGGTAATTTACCTGAACGCTGGGGTAGTTTAGTCAATGTTTTAGGAGGAGCGGTTTTTCCTGTTGGATTAATGCTCGTCGTATTAGCAGGAGGAGAATTGATTACGGGAAATATGATGTCACTGTCTATGGCACTATATGCAAAGAAAATTACATTAGTAAGTGTACTAAATAACTGGGTTTGGATTACTTTCATGAATTTCGTGGGAGCTATTTTTGTTGCGTATTGTTTCGGTCATCTTGGCGGATTAACAGAGGGAGATTATTTAAATAAAACGGTAGCGATAGCAGAAGGGAAATTACATGAATCGTTTGGAAGAACTTTAATTTTAGCAATTGGTTGTAATTGGCTCGTTTGTTTGGCGCTTTGGCTCGCTTATGGGACGAGTGATTTTGTCGGGAAAATAATCGGAATTTGGATTCCCATTATGGCATTTGTAGTGATTGGATTTCAGCAAGTAGTAGCAAATATGTTTGTCATCTCAGCAGTTATTTTTGCAGGTCATCTGACGTGGGTGGATCTTGCTAGAAATTTTGTTCCTGTCTTTATAGGAAATGTAATTGGAGGAGCTGGATTTGTTGGATTTGCTTACTTTGCTTGTTATCAAAAACAATATTCCAATATGAAATAGAGTTCGTGAGAGGAAGGATATGTAATGGATGAGCGGTATTCACGACAACAGTTGTTCAAACCAATTGGGAGTAAAGGACAAGAAAAAATTCGTAATAAACATGTGTTAATTGTAGGAGCAGGCGCATTAGGAAGTGCGAGTGCCGAAAGTTTCGTACGTGCAGGTATTGGTAAGTTGACGATTATTGATCGTGATTACGTTGAATGGAGTAATTTACAAAGGCAACAATTGTACTCTGAACAAGATGCCAGAGAGAAAATACCAAAAGCAATTGCTGCTAAAAATCGGCTAGAACAAATTAATTCTGAAGTACACATACATGCTTTCGTAATGGATGCAGTTGCAGAAAATATGGATGACCTATTAAAAAATGTAGATATGATAATTGATGCAACAGATAATTTTGATATTCGATTTGTCATTAATGACTTATCGCAAAAACATAATATCCCGTGGGTATATGGTTCTTGTGTTGGATCGTACGGTATGAGCTATACAATTATTCCGCAAAAGACACCGTGTTTACATTGTGTGCTGAAGAATGTTCCTGTTACAGGTGTGACATGTGATACAGCTGGAATTATTAGTCCGGCTGTCCAAATTGTCGCGGCATATCAAGTGGCGGAAGCAATCAAAATTTTAGTAGAAGATTTCTCGGCAATTAGAAAAACATTTTTCATGTTTGATATATGGAATAATCAAAACCAATTTATAAAACTAGGGAAAATCAAGACTGATGATTGCCCTTCGTGCGGTTTGAATCGAACTTATCCTTATTTATCATACGAAAACCAAACGAAGGTAGCTGTTTTATGCGGAAGAAATACAGTTCAAATTAGGCCAGTAGACAATAGAAAGTACGATTTTGACGACATAGAAAAAGTATTAAAAAAACTAGGGAGAGTAGAGCAGAATCCATATTTACTATCTTGCCAACTAGATGATTACCGCGTCGTTATTTTTCGGGATGGTCGTGTTTTCATTCATGGTACAAATGATATATCGAAAGCGAAACAATTATATTATCGCGTATTCGGTTAATAGAAAGGGTTGTCAACAATGGAAAGAAGAGTGCCAATTACGGTTGAAGAAGCTGTTCGTAAAGTAATGGAATTTGCTAATGAGGGATTAAAGGAGCTATTGCCAATTGAATTAGCCTACGGGCGTATATTAGCAGAGGATTTAGTAGCCGACCATGATGTACCTTCATTCAATCGTTCACCGTATGACGGATTTGCTATTAGGTCAGAAGATACGAATGTAGCAAGTTATGAAACACCAATTGTGTTTGAAGTAATTGGTGAAATTGGTGCAGGATCAATATTCCACGAGAAAGTAGGCCCGTTTCAAGCAGTCCGAATTATGACGGGAGCGCAAATTCCGAATGGGTGTGATGCGGTTGTTATGTTAGAGCTGACTCGTCAATATGAGGAAGCTGGCAACAATTATATGGAAGTGAAGCGATCATTTAAAACGGGCGACAATATTTCTTTTCAAGGTGAAGATGCTCGTAAAGGAACGGTTCTTGCAAAGAAAGGATCATACATTCATCCAGGTATTTCAGCTCTTCTTGCTACGTTCGGCTATAGCGAGGTGCCAGTTGCAAGAAAACCTATAATTGGACTATTAGCGACTGGTAGTGAATTACTGGATGTAAATGATTCACTACAGCCAGGGAAAATCCGAAATAGTAATACGTATATGATACTGTCTCAAATTCGAAGAGCGGGCGGCAGAGTAAAATATTTTGGGAAGTTTAGCGATGATTTTCATACATGTTTCACAGCTGTAAAAGAAGCATTAAGCCAAGTAGATATGCTCATTACAACAGGTGGTGTATCAGTAGGGGATTACGATTATTTGCCAGCTATATATGAAAAATTAGGTGCATCGGTTCTTTTCAATAAAGTTGCAATGCGGCCAGGAAGTGTTACGACTGTAGCACAATTAAATGGCAAGTTATTATTTGGTTTATCAGGAAATCCATCTGCTTGTTACGTAGGATTTGAATTGTTTGTAAGACCTTGTATTCGGACGTATATGTTTAGTGAAAAAGCACATGTAAAAAGAGAAAAAGCGTTGTTAGGAGAAGATTTTTTAAAACCAAATCCATTTACAAGATTTGTGCGAGCAAAACTGACATATAAAGAAGGGCAATTAATTGCTTATCCGTCAGGGTTTGATAAATCTAGTTCGGTTTCTTCATTAGCAGAGACAAATATATTTATTGTACTTCCAGGTGGTACGAGAGGTTATAAAAAAGATATGTTCGTAGATGTTCTCTTGCTGGAAGATAATGAAGGTAGTGAATGGCCTTGGACATTTTATAAAGTGAGAGGTGTTTCTAATGGGACAAGTACTATTTGAAATTATAGATATACCGATTGTAGTTGAAGAAGTAACGAATAAAGTCGCAAGAAGAGAAGCAGGTGCAATTACAACATTTATTGGTACGGTAAGAGAATTAACAAAAGGAAAACGAACGCTACATTTAGAGTACGAAGCATATAAGCCGATGGCAGTAAAACAACTTACAAGAATTGGTGAAGAAATCAATGAAAAGTGGCCGGATGCAAAAGTAGCAATTACGCACCGTGTAGGGCGGCTAGAAATTATGGATATCGCGGTCGTTATTGCAGTTTCATCACCGCATCGGAAAGTAGCTTATGAAGCGAATGAATACGCGATTGAACGTATAAAGAGAATTGTCCCAATTTGGAAAAAAGAATTTTGGGAAGATGGGACGATGTGGATTGGAGATCAACTTGAAAATACAGCATATCCAGAAGGAAAACCGGAGAAGGAAGAATGAGAAAATGATTACAATTTTATTGTTCGCAAATTTGCGTGAGGAAGTCGGATTGGATCAATTAGTCATTTTAGAAAAACAAGAAATGACAGTGCAGCAATTAAAAGAATGGCTCAAAGCAAGCTATTGTTTACAATCGCTTGATAGAGTGATGGTGGCTGTTAATGAAGAATTTGTAACGAATGAAGAGATGATAAAAGCTGGAGATGTAGTCGCATTCATTCCGCCTGTTAGCGGGGGATAATAAGCTTTTTCGCCAAGAAGATGTTGTATATAAATTCGAATACGAGAAGGGATGAGTTTTATGATTACTCAAGAACAAATAATGAGCGCGTTAAAACATGTAGAGGATCCGGAGTTACACAAAAGTATTGTAGAATTAAATATGGTTAGAAATATACAAATGAATGGAACAGAGGTTAAACTTGAAGTAGTGCTAACGATTCAAGGTTGTCCATTAAAGGCAAAAATTCAACAAGATGTGGAAGAATCTCTGCATGCAATTGGTGCATCTAAAGTAGATTTGACATTTGGTTCTATGACACAAGAAGAACGAGCTGCGCTAACAGAGAAGTTAAAGAAAAATAGTAGAACAGAAACTGGTATGCCGAGCATGCTTCGCCTTGATTCAGGGGTACGATTTATTACTGTAACGAGCGGAAAAGGTGGGGTTGGAAAATCAACAGTGACAATTAATCTTGCAACTGCTTTAGCTCGTATGGGCAAAAAAGTGGGGATATTAGATGCAGATATATATGGTTTTAGCATTCCAGCTATGATGGAAACGAATCAAAAGCCAACGATGATTGATCAAACGGCAATTCCAGTCGTTAGTCACGGTGTTAAAATTATGTCGATGGGATTTTTTACGGAAGGAAATAACCCGGTTATGTGGCGCGGGCCGATGTTAAATAAATGGATTCAAAATTTCTTAGCGAATACACACTGGGGAGAATTAGATTATTTACTTCTTGATTTACCACCTGGTACAGGGGATGTTGCTATTGATGTTGCTGCAATGATCCCGCAGGCGCAAGAAATTATCGTTACAACACCACACAATGTAGCTTCATTCGTAGCATCTAGAGTAGGTGTTATGGCAAAACATACGAAACACGAAATTTTAGGTATTGTGGAAAATATGGCTTATTATGAAGAACAAGATGGATCGAAAAATTATCTCTTCGGAAAAGGTGGAGGCGAAATGCTTGCAGAACAATTGCAAACAGAAGTGATCGCGCAAATACCTTTTGCAAAACGAGAAGAAAACAACGGTTCATCTGTATATGATGAAGACTCTCTTGTAGGAGAAGTGTTTACATCGTTAGCGGAGGATATTATTTATAAAGGATAAAGGAGGAATTTTTTATGGCTTGTAATATCGATCATACTATGGAAGATGTAATGAATAAGCTGGAAAGTCAGAAGAGTTTTTTACCGGAAGGGATTTTTACAGGATTGAAAGGATTTTTGCAACGTAATCATTCGCAGGAAATATTAAACGATATCTTTCATCTTTTAAAAAAGTATGACTTAGTTAGTGAAGAAGAACAAGAGACAAGAAATGCACGATTATTGCTGATTATAAAATAAATACACTTTGGTTTTTGTTTTGTAACAGGAGGGGTAAATGTAATGGATATGAAAAAGATGATTGAAACGATAGAAGCAACAAAAGCGACTGAAGAAGAATTATCGATTTCTACTTTACATCAAAAGCTTGTGAAGTTATATAGCCAAAAAAATGTTGTTTATTATACAAAGCTATTAAAATATATTTTATCATTATCCGTGCAACTGAAGCTGAATCTCGTATTGAAATACTTTGGCGTGCGTCCCGTTGTTGCCACCGATGAGCGTATGCAATTTCAAGAGATATTTAAATGTTTAGCTAACAAAGATGAAAATGGCGAATGGTTTCTAAATTTCGTTTCTTTATATGTAGGACTAGTCGTAGTTCTTCATTTTGATGAAAAAGAGATTGAGAGAAGTTTTTTCGATGATATGGTAGTGGGTGAAGGGAATGAAATATAAGATTCTGCTCATAACATCTTTCTGTTTAATTGGCTATATAAATTATGAAGGTAACTAATTAATAAAAAGCGTTCTTCAGTTGTTTCCGTCGTTTTTTCATGTTACCATTAAGCGAATTTTTCATAGGGAGAGAAAGCGATGAAATGGATTTATTTTATTATTATTAATGTTATAGCTTTTAGCCTTATGGGGCTTGATAAACGAAAAGCGAAGAAAAAGCAGTGGAGAACGCCAGAAAGTACGTTGTTTTTATCAGCGGCAGCTGGAGGAGCAGTTGGTGCTTGGATCGGTATGTATATGTTTCACCATAAAACTCATAAAAAGAAATTTGTTTTTGGTATACCATTACTTGTCGTTATAACAGTATGTTTACTTTTTGCTGTATGAGAAATGTCGAAAGAATTGCAGATTGATTATTGGTAAAGTGAGCATGCGGGACCGTATAATGGAGAAAAAAGAGAAGAGGAGAAAAAGGAAGATGGGGAGTCAATCAGCACAGCAAAAAAAAGGGATTATATATGCGGCTGGTGCTTATACGATGTGGGGAATCCTACCACTCTATTGGAAATGGGTTGAGGAAGTTCCAGCAGATGAAATATTAGCACACCGCATCGTTTGGGCGTTCGTTTTTATGTTACTCGTATTAGGTGTTACGAAAAGGTTTCGTCAGTTTATTAGGGAGTTCGTGAATCTTTTTAAACGACCTAAATTATTAATGTCATTAACAATAGCTTCAGTCTTGATTAGCGGAAACTGGTTTGTCTACATATGGGCTGTTAATCATAATCATGTCATTGAAGCAAGTCTTGGCTATTATATTAATCCGCTTATTAGTATTTTACTTGGTACAGTTGTTTTAAAGGAAAAGTTAAACTTTTGGCAATATGTTGCAGTTGGTTTAGCTGGATTAGGGGTTATCATTTTAACAGTACGCTTCGGATCTATTCCGTGGGTCTCTTTATCACTCGCCTTTTCATTTGGATTATACGGATTAACGAAAAAATTGTTAAACTATGATGCGACAATTGGACTTACGATGGAAACGATGTTAGTGACACCGTTTGCGATTATTTATCTAGTAATGACAGGAGTACATGGTTTCGGCTCATTTGGCTCTATTTCCATGTTATCGACGCTACTATTAATAGGAGCGGGTATTGTTACTGCTTTACCACTTTTTTATTTTGCAAAAGGAGCACAACTTATCCCACTTTATATGGTAGGATTTTTACAATATATTGCACCAACGATTAGTTTAATTTTAGGTGTATTCGTATTTGGTGAACATTTCACATCTACTCATATGATTGCATTTTTCTGTATATGGGTTGCATTATTTGTATTCTCGGTAGCGAAAACAAAGTTCTTAGTGCAGAAACAACCGAAATTTATAAAAAATAAATCAGCAAAAGTATCATAATGCGTAGTATTTTCTACGCATTTTTCTTTATACTGATACTATAAAGAATTTCCATTATAGCTAGTAGGGGGCTGAGAACGTGGAAACAATTTTACATAATGATCCGCTTATGGCCGCTGTAATTTCATGGTTTTTAGCACAATTAACGAAAGTAGTCTTTAAATTGGTTAAAACGGGTGAATTTGATTTTGCAAAGTTTTTCGCTTCCGGTGGGATGCCAAGTTCTCATGCTTCAACTGTTACAGCACTCGCGACAGGTGTTGGCGTTGTGGAAGGCGTGGAAAGTTCCATGTTTGCGATTGCTGCTATTTTTGCCATTATTGTTATGTATGACGCCTCAGGAGTAAGGCTTGCGGTAAGTAAACAAGCAAAAATTTTGAATGAGTTTTTTCACGGTAGACAAACAGAGTATAAGAAATTAAATGAACTTGTCGGGCATACACCGTATGAAGTAGTAGTTGGTGCTTTAGTAGGGATAATTGTCGGAGTGGGATATTGTTTATGAGCAGAACATTGTATATGTTCTGCTTTTCTTTGTTTTCATACATATTCAGCTCCTTTTTTGAATATCGTTATACGGATTTCGAAAGGGTGGGTGAGTAAGTTGTTATTATATGAAAAAGTGCATGAAGAAATAGCGAGGCGAACAACGGCCCTTCAAACGATGCAACAGCGAGATGGAACGTGGCGGTTTTGTTTTGAAGGGGCACCATTAACAGATTGCCATATGATTTTTTTATTAAAATTATTAGGTAGAGATAAAGAGATAGAACCGTTTGTAAAAAGGTTAGCATCACTCCAAACAGATGAAGGAACATGGAAATTGTATGAAGATGAAGTTGGAGGGAATTTATCTGCTACAATTCAATCTTATGCGGCCCTGCTAGCATCGAAAAAATATACAAAAGAAGATGCGAATATGACGCGGGCCGAAATGTTTATTAAGGAACGTGGAGGCGTAGCGCGTGCTCATTTTATGACGAAGTTTTTGTTAGCAATTCATGGAGAATATGAATATCCTTCACTCTTTCATTTGCCAACACCAATCATGTTTCTCCAAAATGATTCCCCTCTCAGTATATTTGAATTGAGTAGCTCAGCACGTATTCATTTAATTCCGATGATGCTTTGTTTAAATAAAAGATTTCAAGTAGGGAAAAAGTTATTGCCAAATTTAAATCACATTGCCGGCGGGGGCGGAGAATGGTTTCGGGAGGATCGGTCTCCGTTGTTTCAAACGTTAGTAAGTGATGTAAAGCAAATTATATCGTATCCTCTTTCGTTACATCATAAAGGATATGAGGAAGTTGAACGTTTTATGAAAGAGCGTATTGATGAAAATGGAACGTTATATAGTTACGCAACTGCCTCCTTTTATATGATTTATGCTTTACTCGCGTTAGGTCATTCTCTTCAATCATCAATGATTCAAAAGGCTATAACCGGGATAACATCTTATATATGGAAGATGGAAAGAGGGAATCATTTGCAAAACTCTCCTTCAACTTTATGGGATACGGCATTACTCAGCTATGCGTTACAAGAAGCCCATGTTCCGAAAGATAACAAGATGATTCAACATGCAGCAACATATTTGTTAAAAAAACAACATACAAAAAAAGCTGATTGGAGCGTACATGCACCGGCGCTTAATCCAGGCGGCTGGGGTTTTTCGGATGTGAATACGACAATTCCAGATGTTGATGATACAACAGCTGTGCTAAGAGCGTTGGCGAGAAGTAGAGGAAACGAAAATATAGATAATGCTTGGAAGAAAGGGATTGATTGGGTTAAAGGATTACAAAATAATGATGGTGGCTGGGGAGCATTTGAAAAAGGTGTGACGAGCAATTTATTAGCAAATTTACCAATCGAAAATGCAAGCGATATGATTACAGACCCTTCTACACCAGATATTACAGGGAGAGTGTTAGAGCTTTACGGGACATATGCGCAAAATGAATTGCTTGAAAAACAAAAACAAAGTGCGATAAATTGGTTAATGAATGTACAAGAGAAAAATGGATCCTGGTATGGGAAATGGGGGATTTGTTATATATATGGTACGTGGGCGGTGATGACAGGTTTACGGTCACTCGGAATTCCATCTAGCAATCCATCATTGAAACGAGCGGCTTTATGGCTTGAACATATACAGCATGAAGATGGTGGGTGGGGAGAATCATGCCAAAGTAGTGTGGAGAAAAGATTCGTTACTTTACCATTTAGTACACCATCTCAAACAGCATGGGCGTTAGATGCTCTCATTTCTTACTATGATAAAGAAACACCAACTATTCGAAAAGGTATTTCATATTTGCTTGCGAATCCTTATGTGAATGAAAAATATCCTACTGGAACAGGTTTACCAGGTGGGTTTTATATTCGTTATCATAGCTATGCCCAAATTTATCCGCTACTTACTTTAGCACATTATATAAAAAAATATCGAAAATAAACCGAGAGATGTCTCTCGGTTTATTTTGTTGGGTAGTAGGTCCCTGTTGAAAAGAATAAGGTTGTGCTTTCCTTATTTTTCTGTTGACTGGCGTTTTTGACGTGCATCAGCGGCATTTGCACGTGCGTTTGCTTCTAAGTCATTGTGGTCAGCAAGTTCACGAGAGAACTCAACATCAATGCCATCAGCAGCTTTATTTTGCTTGAAATTTTTTTTGTTCATTTGACATAATCTCCTTGCACTTTATGCGACGTTGCAAAGTTAGTTTGACACAAATAGACTTTTTTATTCAAAGAGGAATTGGAAAGTAAAAAGCCGAAATATACAGTATAAGTAATAGAAATGGGGGATAGGAATGGAGTTTTTAAATGGGAAAACAGCTGTTGTAACAGGAGCTGCACAGGGGATTGGAAAAGAGATTGCAAGGGTTTATGCAAAACTAGGGGCAAAAGTATTAATTAGTGATGTAAATGAAGAGAAGCTACAAAAAACGACACGTGAGTTATCGGATGAAGGATATGAAGTGAGCTTATATCGATGTGATGTGAGTAATCAAAATGAAGCGAAGTCGTTAATTGAATATGCAGTTCAAAAATTCGGTACATTACATATTTTGGTGAATAACGCTGGGATTACAAGAGATGCAATGTTACATAAAATGGAGAAGTCTTCTTGGGAACAAGTATTGCAAGTGAACTTAACTGGAGTTTTTTATTGTATGCAACCAGCGCTTCTTTATATGAGACAACAAGGTTATGGACGCATTATTAATATATCTTCAATTAGTAGAGAAGGAAACATAGGTCAAGCGAATTATGCGGCTACGAAGGCAGGCGTTGTAGGGTTAACGAAAACGGCAGCGAAAGAAGTTGGAAGTTTTGGTATTACGTGTAATGCGATTTGTCCAGGGTTTATGGATACAGATATGACAAAAACGATACCAGATAAAGTGAAAGAAAAGATGGTCGGCGCGATTCCAGTTGGTAGAATTGGAACGCCAGAAGATATTGCGAACGCAGCTGCTTTTTTAGCATCGGAATACGCATCTTATATTACAGGAGAAGTATTGAATGTGAGCGGGGGACTGCAAGTTTAAAGGCATACATAATGAAAAGAACCTGACCGGATAGGTCAGGTTCTTTTTTCGTTAGTTTAAGTTGAGCCAAACACTCTTCACTTCTGTATAGTTATTTAATGCGTAAGATCCCATTTCACGGCCAAGACCGGATTGTTTAAATCCTCCAAATGGAGATGCCGCATCAAAGACGTTATAACAGTTTACCCATACAGTACCAGCACGTACTTTACTTGCAACATAGTGTGCTGTTTTAACATTTTCTGTCCACACACCAGCTGCTAAGCCGAATTGTGATTTATTTGCACGTTCAATTACTTCATCAATATCGTTAAAAGGTATTGCAGAAATAACTGGACCGAAAATTTCTTCTTTTGCAATCGTCATTTCATCATTAACGTCAGCGAATACAGTAGGGGAAACGAAGTAGCCTTGATCGAATGGATTACTTCCTCCGCAAAGTACTTCAGCACCTTCTTCAATGCCTTTTTCAATGAAGCCCATTACACGTTTTTGTTGTTCTTCAGAAACGAGAGGACCGATTGTAGTTTCTGGACTTAAGCCAGCACCTTGATTTAATTTTTTAGAGTAAAGGACAAGGTCAGCCATGACATTATCATACATTTTCTTCGGAACAAATAAGCGTGATCCAGCAGAGCATACTTGTCCTTGGTTAAACATAACACCAGAAAGTGCACCAGGAATCGCGCGAGATAAGTCGGCGTCTGGTAAAATAATGTTCGGTGATTTACCGCCAAGCTCTAAAGTAACACGTTTCAATGATTCAGATGCTTGTCGCATAATTTGTTTACCGACTGGAGTAGAACCAGTAAATGCAATTTTATCGACGAGTGGATGATTAACAAGTGCTTGTCCAGCTGATTCACCGAATCCAGGAACGATATTAATAACACCTTTCGGGAATCCAGCTTCTTCAATTAATTCAGCTAAGTATAGAGCAGATAGTGGTGTTTGTTCTGCAGGTTTTAAAACGATTGTACATCCTGTAGCAAGCGCTGCTCCCATTTTCCACATTGCCATAAGAAGTGGGAAGTTCCAAGGGATAATTTGACCGACGACACCAACAGCTTCATGGCGTGTATAGTTAAAGAAATCACCAGAAACAGGGATTGTTTGACCAACGATTTTCGTAGCCCATCCAGCATAATAGCGCATATGCTCAATTGCAAGTGGTATGTCTGCTGCCATTGTTTCACGGATTGGCTTTCCGTTATCTAACGTTTCGAGCTGTGCAAGCTCTTCTTTATGTTCTTCCATTAAATCAGCTAATTTGTACATAAGACGGCTGCGCTCAGCAGTGCTCATACGTGACCAAGGACCTTCGTCAAAAGCCATGCGAGCTGCAACGACAGCTTTATGAATATCTTCGCGACCAGCCTCAGAAACGACAGCAAGCGTTTCGCCAGTTGCTGGATTAGGTGTTTTAAACGTCTTACCAGAAGCGCTTTCAACGAAAGATCCATTCACATATAACTTTTTTGTACCTTGAAGAAACTTTTCTACTTTTTCATGAAGATTTACAGCTAGTTGACTCATTGTATAACCCCCTTGAAAATATAATGTAAACGCAGTACGAGACGGCGTTTATTCCGAAATCAAGGATGTGGGAACTAGATGGAAAGCCTCTAATTTAAATCATAAGTAACAAATACTGAAAATTCAAATTTCATTTGTGTTACAATTGTAAAAAATATGTAATGTAAGAGAATCTTCTATATGAATATAAAAAATCCTGCTTGTTTTTGCTTTCTAGTAGGAAAAACTAGAAGAACAATGGTACAATAATACATCGTGAGAGGAGGGAGAAAATGAAGAATTATCATGATGATTCACGCTTTCGGATTGCCCATAGAGAAGCGTTAATCGGTCTTGGACTTGCTATTATCAATTTTATAATATGGTACGGATTTGCTTATGGGCTTGGTAGTAAAAATCCGAGTGAATATACATATGTATTCGGTTTTCCAGCATGGTTTTTTTATAGTTGTATCGTTGGATTTATCGTTATGGTTATATTACTTAGTTTAGTTGTTCGTTTTGTATTTCAAGATATTTCACTCGATGAGGAAGAAAAAAGTGAGGAATAATAGATGAATTGGTATGTAATCATTCCAATGATAATTTCGTTTATCGTTGTATTTTTAATTGGTGTATATGCTTCAAGACGCGTGCAAGCAACTGCTAATAATAAATTTTTGCAAGAATATTTTCTTGGTGGGCGTGAGCTTGGCGGTTTATTATTAGCAATGACAATGATCGCTACGTACGGTAGTGCAAGTAGTTTTATTGGTGGTCCTGGTATTGCATACAATATGGGGCTTGGATGGGTGCTACTATCTGCAATTCAAGTTGTAACAGGGTATATCGTTTTAACGGTTATCGGTAAAAAGTTTGCAATTATCGCTAGGAAGATGGAAGCTATTACTCTTATCGATTATTTAAAGGGAAGATATAATAATAAAGCAGTTGTTATACTTTCTGCATTATGTATTATTATTTTCTTATTTTCAGCAACAGTAGCTCAGTGGGTCGGCGGTGGTCGATTAATTGAGTCACTAACGGGTCTCTCCTATACAACGGCGCTATTTTTATTTACTTTTTCTGTACTTGTGTACGTATTAATTGGTGGATTCCGTGCGGTTGCTTTATCAGATACGTTATTAGGTATCATTATGTTAGTTGGAACGACAATCATTTTAATTGCTACTGTCATTGCTGGTGGTGGAATTGAAAAGATTGTGCAGGAACTTGTTCAAATTAATCCGAATTTAATTACACCATTCGGAGCGGATGGTAGTTTAACGAAATCATATGTGACATCATTTTGGATTTTGATTGGAATTGGCGTTGTTGGTTTACCGCAAATTAGCGTGCGTGCTATGTCTTATAAAAATTCAAAAGCTATGCACCAAGCATTAATAATTGGAACGATTGTTGTAGGTACAATTATGATTGGTATGCATTTAACAGGTGTGTTTGCACGAGTCGTACTTCCCGGTATAACAGTACCAGATAAAGTAATGCCGCTACTCGCTATGGAAGTGTTGCCACCTTGGCTAGCTGGAGTTTTCTTAGCTGCACCAATGGCAGCAATTATGTCTACAGTAAATTCGTTATTGTTACTTGTAAGTTCATCAATTATTAAAGATATATACGTAAATTACATAAATAAAGATGCGGCAGACAGTACAATTAGAAAAGGAAGTTTGTGGATTACTGGTATCGTAGGAATGCTCGTTTATGCAGCAGCAATTAAACCACCAGATTTTTTAATATGGTTAAATTTATTTTCTTTCGGTGGATTAGAAGCAGCATTCATTTGGCCGATCGTATTAGGGTTATATTGGAAGAAAGGAAACGCAACAGGAGCGCTTGCCTCTATTTTAGTTGGGGTAGGTTCATATATGTGCATCCATCTTTTCTATCCAAATCCATTCGGTATACATACAGTTGTCTTCCCAATTTGTTTTGCGTTTATCGCTTATACCATTGGAAGCATGAGTACCGTGAAGAAAAACAGTATAGGTTAAAGAAGAACGTAGTCCTTATAGGACTGCGTTTTTTCGTATGAATTTGTTCTTTTTTATTCTGTATATCAATGACTATTCATAAATTAATAACAATTGAGGGGATGGAGTTGAGGGTGATGAAAAAAGTATTATTTTTAGGAGACCCGGGAATTGATGACTCTTTAGCAATTATGTATGGATTGTTGCATCCTGATATTGATATTGTCGGCGTAGTAACGGGATATGGAAATGTAACGCAAGAAAAGGCGACGAGTAATGCAGCATATTTATTGCAGTTAGCAGGAAGGGAAGATATACCAGTTATTAATGGTGCGAAGATTCCTTTATCTGGAGATATTACAACATACTATCCGGAAATTCACGGGGCAGAAGGTTTAGGACCAATTCGTCCTCCAAAAAATCTTTCTCCGAATATAAAGCCTTTTTGTGAGTTTTTTGATATTCTTGAAAAATATAAAGGAGAATTAATCATTGTTGATGCTGGCAGGTCAACGACACTTGCGACAGCGTTTATTTTGCAAAAGCCAATGATGAAGTATGTGAAAGAATATTATATAATGGGTGGCGCTTTTTTAATGCCTGGCAATGTGACACCAGTCGCAGAGGCGAATTTTCATGGTGATCCAATTGCGTCACAATTAGTGATGCAAAACGCCAAGAATGTGACATTAGTGCCACTTAACGTTACATCTGAAGCAATTATTACGCCAGAGATGGTGAATTACATTACGAAACATTCTAAAACGAATTTTAATAAATTAATTGAACCTATTTTTACGTATTATTATAAAGCTTATAGGAAGCTAAATCCGAAAATAAAAGGAAGTCCAGTGCATGACGTTGTCACAATGATGGTTGCGGCAAATCCGTCTATTTTGGACTATGTATACCGCCGTGTCGATGTAGATACAGTAGGGATTGCAAAGGGGGAAAGTATTGCTGATTTTCGGCCTCAACCTGATGCAAAAGCTTTAAAGAATTGGGTTCGAATAGGTTGGTCATTACAATATAAAAAATTTCTCGAAGACTTCGTCAAAATTATGACGTAGACATAATAAGAGGATACAAGTTAAAATAGTGGAGATGATTACTAAAATAATCATCTCCACTATTTTGTTTGTAAGAGATAAATAGAGAAGAGTTACACAATAGGAGAGGAATTTTACTTGAAAAAAACTATAGTATGCGCAGTAATTGTGGGTATTTTCGTTTTGCTAATATCGGGTAATTTTTTAGTGAAAAAAGTATGGAGCTCAAATAATGATGATGCGCAGTATATCGCATCCTTTATTGAAGAACATAAAGATGAAAAAAATAGCGCGCTTCTAGTAAAGAGAAATGATAAAGTTGTTTATTCTGTAAATCCAAATGTTGTATTGCCAGTTGCGAGTACGATGAAATTAATCGTGGCGCTTGAATATACGAAACAAGTTACAGAAGGGAAAATTGATCCATCTAGTTTCGTTTCCATAAATGATGTGAATCGTTATTACGTACCTAATACAGATGGCGGTGCACAAGATAGATGGCAAAGGTATTTGCAAAAGACAGACAAGATAACAGAAGGAGCAGTTTCTTTAGAAGAAGTGGCAAAAGGAATGGTTAAGTTTAGTTCGAATGCGAATGCTGAATATTTAATGGAAGTGTTAGGGTTAGATAATATTAATCGTAATTTACAAAGTTTATCGCTTCCAGCACATCAGCCGCTATTTCCGATTGTTTCATCTTTATACATCCCTGGATATTTGCATAAAGAACTACATGTTCCGAAATATAAAGTAGAGAAAAAGTTAAAAGAAATGTCTCAAGAACAATATCGTGAATACGCGATGATTATTCATGAACGCTTAAAAAAGAAGGGACCATTATTGCAGAAGGAAATTCCTCTTTATTTAGAGGAACGTTACGATAAAATTTGGTCAGATCGATTACCAGCAGCTTCTGCAAACGATTATATGGTACTGCTTCAAAAGGCAAATCATAAAGGTGGCCTAACAGAAGCCGAAGAAAAAGTGTGGGCGAATATTGTTGAAACAGATATGAGCGCTAAGAAATATCGTAAAACATTTAGACATGCAGGGCAAAAAAATGGTTATACGCCATGGACAGTTACAAAAGCAGTTTATGCGATGGATAAACGCGGGAACTGTACAGAAATAGTGTTTTTAGCAAATAATTTAAATGAGGACGACAGTGCAGAAATACGTAAACATTTAGCAAACTTACATTTCCAAGTGTTGCAAAGTGATAAGTATGATGCGACTTTTATTAAATAAACTCGGTGCAGAGAGCACCGAGTTTTTTATGTACAAGCACTTTTTTCCTATCTCTGGGTATGATGGGTAGTAATACTTAGGTGAGAGGGGAAAAGGTGATGAAACAAAGTAAAGAAGAGTTTATAAAGAGTGAAGGCGCTGATTTCCCTGGGAAAACATATGTAGATTGTGTATTACAACATGTATTTCATTTTCAACGAAATTACTTATTAAAAGATATGTTTCAAGTGCATAAAGCGCATATTACGATGCTGACTGAAGAAAATTTAATGAAAAAGGAAGAAGCTAAAGTTATATTACACGCATTAAACAAGATAGAGGGGATTCCGAAAGATCAATTGCTATATACAAAGCAACATGAAGATCTCTTTTTTTTAGTCGAACATTTAATTTCTCAAGAAGCGAAATGCGATTTTGTAAGCAATATGCATATTGGTAGAAGTAGAAATGATATGGGTGTAACGATGTATCGCATGAGTTTAAGGCGATATGTACTACGATTAATGGAGCATCATTTGTTATTGCAAGAAAGTATGTTGCAACTTGCCGATGATCATAAGGGAACGATTATGCCGGCTTATACACATACACAACCAGCGCAGCCAACTACATTTGGTCATTATACGCTAGCGATTTATGATACGATGCAAAGAGATTTAGAGCGAATGAAACGAACGTACAAATTTTTAAATCAGTCTCCAATGGGAGCCGCCGCTCTTTCTACAACAAGTTTCCCGATTAAACGAGAGCGAGTTGCTTATTTACTTGGATTTACAAATGTAATTGAGAATTCATATGATGCTGTTGCGGGAGCGGATTATTTATTAGAAGTTAGCTCGCTACTTATGGTAATGATGACGAATACGAGCAGATGGATTCATGACTTCTTACTATTAGCGACGAAAGAATATGATGGTATTACTGTTGCGAAGCCATATGTACAAATTAGTAGTATTATGCCGCAAAAGCGAAATCCAGTTTCAATTGAGCATGCGCGTGCGATTACGAGTAGTGCTTTAGGAGAAGCATTTACAGTATTTCAAATGATTCATAATACGCCATTTGGTGATATTGTCGATACGGAAGATGACTTGCAGCCGTATTTATATAAAGGAATTGAAAAGACTATTCGTGTTTTGTGTATTATGAATGCAGTGATTCGAACGATGAAAATAGAAGAAGAAACGTTGAGAAGTCGTTCTTATAAACATGCAATTACGATAACTGATTTCGCAGATGTTTTAACAAAAAACTATAACATTCCATTTCGGCATGCGCATCATGCAGCAAGTGTTATTGCAAATATGTCATTGGAGCAACAAAAGGAGCTGCATGAATTGCATTTCAAAGATGTAAATATATACTTACAAGAAAATTATAAAATACAGCTATTAGAAAACGAGTGGGAAGAGATTGTATCGCCAGAAGCTTTCATTCAAAAAAGAAAGGTATACGGTGGACCGAGTAAAAAAGAAATGGAGCGTATGATTAACAATCGAAAAGAGTCATTTCAGAAAGAAGAAAAGGTATTTGAAAAAGAAAAACAGAGAATTTTACAAGCGGAAAATGATTTGAATACGTTAGCCTCGGATATTATTGAATCGTAAAAGAGGGATTTAGTGAATTAATCGCCAATACTTAATGAAACTATAAATAGAGAGAAGAGATTGTCGATGATTCAATTACATGTATATGAAGAGATTCTTACTTTTAAAGAGGAGGTTACACCATTTTTAGAGAAGAATGAGCAGGAAAATAACCTCATATTAGGTGTATTACAAATGATCCAACAACCGATATTTATGGGGATAGCAAAACAAGAGGAAGAAATTGTAGTTGTATTTCTTCAAACAGAAGAAAAGAAACAAATCATTGTTGCTACGTCTGAGATGTCAGAAGGGGACATCGTGGAACTTGCAAAAAAATTAACGAAAGTATATCCAAATATTCCTGGATTGATCGGTAATAAGAAAATTGTACAGAGATTAGCGGAAGAGATTGCCGTGTTAGAAAATAAGAAAACTACTGTTGTAATGGAGCAAGGTGTATATGAATTAAAACAAGTGAAGAAAAAGTGGAACGGAGGTGGAGTCTTTCGAGAAGCAAGTAGTGATGAGCTACCATTAATAGAACAGTGGATATATCAATTTTGCGAAGATGTGAATTTGCCTACTACAAAAGAAGAAGCGACCCAAACCGCTCATACATTAATTACGAACCGTCGTCTATTTGGTTTAGAAGTAGACGGGAAGCTTGTATCTGTAGCTGCAAAAACGAGACCGACTACAAACAATATAACAGTTAATTTCGTATATACGCCGAAAGAAGAACGGAAAAAAGGATACGCATCTAGTTGTGTCGGTGCACTTAGTCAACGTATGTTAGATGAAGGGTATAAGACGACTACGTTATATACTGATCTAGCGAATCCTACGTCTAATAAAATTTATCAAGAAATTGGTTATGAACAAATTGCGGAGTCTGTACTTATATTTTTAGAGAAATAAAATGAAAAGGCACGCTATTAGAGCATGCCTTTTTGTTATTCATCAATTCGAATGACTTCACCTTGCGGGAAATTCTCAGTTTCTAGTAAGTTACGAATTGCTTTCGCAACGTATTCAGGTGACAATAGTTTTCCTTCTTCTTTTAGTGCGATGAAGCGGTCTAAATTTATGAAATCTTCTTTATTTGTTTCGCGAATTTGTGCTTGCATACTTGTGTCAACAACACCAGGTGCAAAAGAGACGATTTTTACTGGATATTCTTTTTCTGCTTCTTCGGTTGCTACACACTGTGTAAACATATTTACACCAGCTTTCGTCGTGCAATAAGCGCCCCATCCGAAATAAGGATTTTTCCCTGCGCCAGATGAAATGTTTATAACACGTTTATCTACTTTCCAGTCTTTCGTATGTTTCATGAAAGTGGAGGTAAGAATCATCGGTGCAAGTAAATTAATTTGAACATTCGTAATGAGCAGTTCGCTTTCAGCTTTTTCTATTGGTTTCATCGGTGCGAGTGTACCAGCATTATTAATTAAATGAATAGATGATACAGTGTCTTTTTGAATAGATGAAATGATTTCGTTAAAGTTCGTTTCTAAATTATGTACATCTTGAAGATCTAAGGAGTGGAAAACACAATTGCTGTTATATTGCTGTGCAAGTTTCGTAAGCTCTTTATTTTCTCTTCTAGAAATAGAGATGATACTCGTGTTTTCTTCTAACAATTGCGCGGCGATTGCCTCACCTAAACCTTGTGAAGTTCCTGTTACGATAACATAGCGCATAGTGTAGTAAGCTCCTCTCGTATGTGCGGAATTTTGTTGGACAAAGTACATTGCACAGTTTGTCTACATTTTATAGTATAGAGCACTTTTTACTATAATTGAAATGAGATGATTGTGTGCCTTTTATAAATCGTTTTACAACAACAGTACCTGGTGCCGTCACTTTTACGGGGAATACGTTAGGGCTTAGCCCTACATCGCCTGCACCAGGCAATATTTTTGGTACACTTGCTGTGTTTACGACAGTAAATACAGCGCTGCAAGTACCAGGATTTCCAGCAGGGACAACAGATGAATGGCAATTGAATTCTTCAAGTGCCATTTTAAATCTTCCAGCGGGAAGCAGTGTGTTATACGCAGAATTAGTTTGGGCTGGTACTTTCCGGACTGATACGGAAGATGTTTTACCATTTTTAAATGATAACATTACATTTACAACGCCAGCAGGGACGTTTTCTGTTACGCCAGATCCTGCAACCGCGCAGCAAGGCTCAGTAGGAAATCAATTTTATTATGCTCGCTCTGCTAATGTAACGAATCTTGTTAGTGCAGGTGGGGCAGGAACTTATACAACGGGGGCTGTGCCAGCTGCAAGAACTTCATCTGATCCAACTATTAGTCGTTCGGCTGGATGGACGCTTGAGGTTGTGTATCAAAATGCCAGTTTGCCACTTCGGAATTTGTCAGTTTATGCAGGTCAAGAAATTATCGATGCTTCATCACCACCAGTTGATGCAACTATCTCAGGATTTGCTACCCCTGCGACAGGAGCTGTAACAGGACGGGTGCTCGTAACTGCTCAAGAAGGTGATTCTAACATTGTTGGAGACCAACTTCGCTTTGGACCGAATGCAAATGCTACAGTTGCATTATCAGGCCCGAGAAACCCTGCTAATAATTTCTTTCAATCACAAATTTGTAATGACATTGGAGAGCTAGATACAACCGGGACATTTGGGAATTTGAATCAGCCGTTAGGGGCAGCTTTAGCCGTCAGAAGACAAGGATGGGATATTACGAATGTAAATGCCTCTGCATCATTAGTAAATAATCAAACTTCAGCAACAGTTCGATTCGTTACTAATGGAGATGGATATGCTGCAGCTGGCTTTGGGGTTCAAATTGATGCAACAGGGCCAATTATTAATCCTGTTAAATCGGTTAATAGAACAGTCGCAGGAGTAGGGGATACTCTCACTTATACGATTACGGTCCCAAATACAGGAACAGGAAGTGCAGAAAATGTTGTATTACGTGATAGTATTCCGAACGGAACGACGTTTGTTGCAGGTAGTGTAACGGTAGGAGGAGTAACACAGCCTAATGCGAACCCTGCTAATGGAATTAATTTAGGTACAATCCCAAATAACACGCAAAGAATTGTTACATTTCAAGTTCGAATAACATCATTCCCGAATCCAAATCCTATTTCAAATCGTGCAATGGTGTCATATCAATTCCGTCCTTTCGTTGGTAGCCCTCCTATTACAAGTACGTCTTCTTCAAACACAGTACAAACGACAGTGAATCAAGCAACTATAAGTATGCAAAAATCTGTAGATTTACAGACAGCAACACTTAATGATGTATTAACATACACGGTTAATGTGACGAATAATGGGAATGTCACTGCAAATAATGTTATTTTTGTCGATAGTATCCCTGGTGGAACAACATTTGTTCCAAATAGTGTTACAGTGAATGGAGTAGCACGTCCAGGAGCAAATCCAGCAAGTAGTATTAATCTAGGAAGTATTAATGCTTCTCAAACGACTGTAGTGCGCTTTCAAGTTCGAGTAACATCTAATCCACTTGTCAATCCAATTCCGAACCGTGCGAGTGCAACCTTTAACTTTACTCCAGTACCTGGCCAACAACCAGTTTCAGGGCAGGCGACAAGTAATACTGTAGTTACTACTATTAATATAGCTGATATAAGAACGAGAAAAACAGTGGATAAAGCTTTTGCGACGGTTAACGATATTCTTACCTACACTATTACAATTGAGAATATCGGAAATGTACTTGCGACAAATGTTATTTTTCAAGATCCGATTCCAATTGGAACGACTTTTATCGCAAATAGTGTGACTGTAGATGGGGTTTCACAACCTGGAGCAAATCCTTCGACTGGGTTTGCGGTAGCAAATATTTCTCCAGGTGGAAGTAGGACAGTGCGTTTTCAAGTCCGAGTGACATCTACACCATCAGGAGGCACGATTGCGAATCGCGGAAATGTATCTGCTAATTTCGTCGTTATTCCGAATCAACCACCAGTGACGATTAATAGACAAACGAATACAGTTGTGACACAAGTTAATACAGGCGGTTTAAATGTAATAAAAGAAGTGAATACGACACAAGCGGCAGTAGGGGACACTTTAACATATACGATTGCCATCCAAAATACAGGAAACGTTCCGCTAACAAATGTATTTTTCCAAGACACTATTTCTCCCGCTGTCTCATTTGTTGCAAATTCTGTAATAATTAATGGAGTACCACAAAGTGGATTGAATCCAAATACAGGATTTTCTCTTCCGAATATTCCTGCGGCTCAAACAGTTGTAGTCACATTTGACGTATTAATTGTACAGGATCCAGAAAATGAAGATATTTTAAATCAAGCAAATGTAACAGCAAGTTTTCAAGTGAATCCGAGTGAACCACCCGTAACAATCAATGTTCCGAGTAACGTTGTGAATACAACTATACAATCAGGGAACTTTGAAGTTGTGAAAGCAGTGAATACGGATGTTGCAACAGTAGGGGATGTTTTAGTATATACAATCGAAATTATAAATGCAGGTAGTGTACCAGCTACAAATGTATTTTTCCAAGATTCAATTCCACAAGGGACATTATTTATTGAAAACAGTGTCTTTGTGAATGGGGTCTTACAAGAAGGGGCAGATCCAGAATTCGGATTCCCATTAAATAATTTACCCGCTGGTGGGAGTGTAATTGTTACGTTTGAAGTATTAATTGATGAAATTCCACAAGGAAATAATGTTGTAAATAATGCGAACGTAACTGGAGATTTTCTTGTAAATCCAACAGAACCACCAATTACTGTAACGGTGCCAAGTAATACTGTTATGACAGTCGTGAATTCTTCAGGATTAAATGTAATAAAGAGTGTAAGCGCTGCTGAAGCAGGAGTAGGAGATACGTTAACGTATACAGTTCGTATACAAAATAGTGGAACAGTAGCAGCGACAAATGTATCGTTTCTTGATCCAATTCCAGTTGGAACAACGTTTGTAGCAAATAGTGTAACAATAAATGGAACGCCTCAACCAGGTTTAAACCCAACAATTGGATTTCCGCTTGCTAATATTCCAGTCGGAGGGATGGTAACAGTTATTTTTCAAATAACAATTACAAGTGTACCACCAAATAGAGTTCTTCCGAATAATGCGAATGTAACTGCTGATTTCCAAGTAAGTCCTCTCCAGCCACCAATTACAATTGTAACGATTAGTAATATTGTTGTGACGCGAGTGAATGTAGGATCCCTTAATGTAATGAAGAGTGTAAATACAACGCAAGCAGGAGTAGGAGATACGTTAACGTATACGATTCTTATTCAAAATACAGGAACTGTTCCTGCAACGAATATTATTTTTCAAGATCCAATTCCGTCTGGTACTGCGTTTGTAGCAAATAGTGTGACGATAAACGGAGTCGTACAGCAAGGCGCGGATCCTATGGCAGGTTTCCCAGTACCAAATATTCCAGTCGGGCAAACGGCTACGATTACGTTTCAAGTTACAGTGACGAGTGTTCCGAGCGGTGGAAATGTTAGAAACCAATCGAACGTTACTGCAAGTTTTCTTATAAATCCAGCAAACCCTCCAATAACGACTGTAACAAATAGTAATTTTGTAGTGACGCAAATAAACACAGCGCAGCTAAATATACAAAAATCTTCATCTGTACAACAAGCAGCACTTGGAGAAACTTACACGTATTCTGTTGTCATTCGAAATAACGGCACAGTAACAGCAACGAATGTTTCTTTTATTGATCCAATTGCTCCAGAAACAACATTTGTAGCAAATAGTGTAACGATAAATGGAACGCCTCAACCTGGATTTGATCCAAATATAGGTTTTCCGCTTCCTAATATTGCAGCTGGAACATCATTGACTGTAACGTTCCAAGTAACAGTAGTTGCGCCATCCACGCGCGGAGCCGTACTAAACACGGCATCTGCTACAGCCACTTTTTTATTAAATCCTTTACAGCCTCCTGTAACAACGACAAATTCAAGTAATACGACAGTAGTGACGATACCGTTACCGCCTCCTGGTGAAGTAACAGCAACAAAAACAGTTGATATTGCCGCTGGTGCTGTTGGAGATGTATTAACGTATACAGTGTTAATAACAAATGTAGGAATTATCCCTGTTACAGATGTGCTCTTCCAAGATGTCATTCCAGAAGGAACGACATTTGAAGAAGATAGTGTAACGATAGGTGGGGTGCAGCAACTCGGTTTAAATCCAGAAATAGGCTTTACAGTTAGTCCACTATTAAATGCTGGAGCGAGTATTTCTGTGACGTTCCAAGTGACGATTACGGAAATTCCAGATAATGAAGTTATATTAAATGATGCTGACGTTACGTTTACTTCACAACCAAATCCGCAGGAACCACCAATTACGGAAACGATATTAACGAATTTAGTCGTTACGACAATTAATATAGCGTCTATATTTCCATTAAAAATAGTCGATAAAGAAGTAGCGACTGTAGGAGAAATATTAACGTATGATGTATTAATCTTTAATTTCGGTACAGTGGCAGCGACGAATGTTGAATTTATAGATACAACTTCCGCCGGCGTAGCATTTGTACCGGGAAGTGTGAGCATAAATGGGGTACCGGCACCAGGATTAGATCCTTTCATCGGTTTTACAGTTCCAGATATACCTGTAGATGATTTTGTACTTGTCACATATCAGGAAGTGGTTACGAGCATACCTGAAGGTGGAACAGTTGCTAACTTTGTAGACATTACAGCTACATTTGCTGTAAGTGAAACAGAACCACCGATTACGGAGACGACAACAAGTAATACGACATTAACAGAAATTAATGAACCTGGTTTAAATGTTTTAAAATCAGTAAGTCAGCCGGTTGTTGCATTAGGTGATACAATCACATATACAACAGTAGTTCAAAATACAGGTACAGTGGTAGCGACGAATGTTCAATATAGTGATGTATTACCGTCCTCGATCACATTTATACCAGATAGTGTAACGATAGATGGCGTGCTACAACCTGGATTCAATCCTAATAATGGATTCACGCTTCCAGATATAAGCCCAGGTGAAAGTGTAGAAGTTATATTCCAAGTAACAGTTGTCAGTGTTCCAGCAAACGGAACAATTGCTAATACTGCAAATGTTACGGGAAGCTTTATATTAGTACCAGGAGAACCACCAGTTGTAGTAAACCAACCGAGCAATACAACACTTACAACTGTAAATAGAGGAAGATTTAATGTTATTAAACAAGTAAATAGGGCTGCTACTCTCGTTGGAGATGTATTGACGTATACAGTTCAAATAACGAATACAGGAACGGTAACAGCTAATGATGTTCAGTTTATTGATACGATTTCAGCAGGAGCGTCATTTATACCAAATAGTGTAACGATAGATGGAACCCCGCAACCAAACTTAAATCCAATTACTGGATTTGGAGTTGGAGATATACCAGTTGGGGAAACCGTTATCGTGACGTTTCAAGCGACAGTTACAAACATCCCGTCATCAGGAACCATTACGAACGTTGCAAATATAACAGGAAGCTTTACTTTAGTACCAGGAGAGTCACCGGTTGTAGTAACTGAACCGAGTAATACGACAATTACAAGGGTAAATAGAGGAAGATTTAATGTTATAAAAACCGTAAATAAGCAAGCAACACGATTAGGGGATACGTTAACTTATAGTGTGCAAGTTACAAATACGGGAACGGTAACAGCGACGAATGTTCAGTTTATTGATGTTCCGTCATCTAGTTTAGAATTCGTTCCTGGAAGTGTACAAATAGATGGAATTCCGCAAGTAGGTTTAGATCCTTTTGTAGGCTTTTCATTACCAGATCTTGCAGTAGGGGATAGTATATTAATTACATTTGAAGTAAATGTAATCGCAATTCCGCCTTCTAGTAGCATTATGAATACAGCGAGAGTAACTGGTGATTTCGAATTGATTCCAGGAGAACCACCGTTTACAATTACGAACTCAAGTAATACGACAGTCACACCAGTAAACCGAGGTAGTTTAGATATGCTGAAAGAAGTAGATCATTCGGTTGTTGGAGTGGGAGAAACGGTAACGTATACTGTTCGTATATTAAATACTGGTACGGCTGATGCGATGAATGTTCAATTTATAGATGTGTTATCTCAGGAAGCTGAATTTGTTCTAAATAGTGTAACGATAAATGGGGTTCCGCAACCGGGGTTAAATCCGCAGATTGGATTTACGATACCTGATATACCAGTTGGTGAGACGGCACTTGTAACATATGAAGCTACGATTACAAGTTTTCCGGATGGTGGAACAGTAGTAAACGTTGCTGGAGCGTTAGCAGAATATATTTTAGTACCAGGAGAGCCGCCAGTTACAGTGATGGACACGAGCAATACAGTTATTGTAACGGTAAATACTGCAATCTTATTTGTTGCAAAAGGAGCAAACTTTGAAGTAGCAATGATAGGGGATGTTGTCACTTACGGAATTGCCGTTATAAATGATAGTACAGTTCCTGTGACCAACATTGTGTTAACAGATATCATTGATCCAAATACGTTATTTATAAATGGCACGGTAACGGTAAATGATGTACCTTTTCCATTTGCCAATCCGAATACTGGTATTCCGTTAGGTGATTTTCAGCCAAATGATGCAGCAATTATTAATTTTCAAGTTGTAATAACAGGAGGGCAAATAAATAACTTAGTCACAAATACTGCTATAGCAAATGGGCTCGCAATTGTAAATCCGAATGAGCTGCCAGTAGTAGTTGAAGGTGATAGCAATACAGTTGTTATCCCGTTTATTCCTCAAAACGTCTCAACGGCAGTCGTAAAAACGGCAGATTTACAGGCAGCAACGATTGGAGATGTTATTACGTTTACGACAGTTATTACAAATACGGGAGATAATGTTATACAAAATATTCGTTTTCAAGATATGTTAGATAGTAGTGTACGATTTATCCTTGGAAGTGTAACGGTTGGTAATGCGCCAGTGCCAAATGTAAACCCAGTATCAGGATTTCTTATAGGGAGTTTAAATCAAGGTGAAGCACGGACAGTTTCATTCCAAGTAGTAGTGGAGAGAGCACCAAGCGGTTCAGGGAATTATATAAATCAAGCGAGTATTCGCTTCGAACATGAAGTAGGTCCAGTGTTACCACCTGTTACACAAATAATAGAAAGTAATATTGTGGTCATACCGTTCGTTCCAACGATTGAACAAATTTGTGAAACGAACTTTAATTGTTTAGATAAAATTCCATTTCAATGTTCTCCGTGTAATCAGTTGCACGGGCATAAGAAATAAAAATAAAAAGAGCATCTTGAAAGAATAAGATGCTCTTTTTGTATGAATCATATAGATTCATTTTCCGATGAGGTAAAAAACTCGTTGATTTTGCTCGAGAGTAGAAATGGAATAGCGCCTTTTATAACAGAGATGTCCCAGTCCCACCATGCGAGATTCTCTAGTTTGTCAATCGTTTCTTGCGGGAAACGATATCGAACAAATTTTGCAGGGTTACCAGCTACAATTGCATATGGAGGTACGTCTTTTGTAACAACACTCTTTGCTCCAATGATGGCTCCGTTACCAATTGTAACACCAGATAAAATGCAGGATTGATAACCAATCCATACATCATTGCCGACTACGATATCACCTTTTGAAGAAGGGTGACCAGTAATATGTGCTCCTTCATTGAAGAGAGCGTTAAATGGATAAGTCGTTATCCAGTCTGCGCGATGTTCGCCGCCAAGTATGAAAACGACTTCTTCTCCTAATGAACAAAACTTTCCTATTTTTAATTTTGTTTCATCGTTCCAAGAAAAAATGGTTGGTCCTACTTTACTATAAGTATAATCACCAATATCATATTTATTATATTCAGGTTTTTGATTTAAATATAACATAACGAATTTAGCATCCTCTCTAAAGCAAGTAATGGATATGGAACATTATATGCAACTTGGAGTAAGTGGAACTGTGTTGTATGAGTTGGTAATGCACAAATATAGTAGTAGGCGCAACGAATAAAAGAGGAGTGGAATAAATGATATACGAAATGGGGTTATATAATAAACCTTTTCAGTCAATTCAATTAGGAAAAAAAGTATATGAAGTACGTTTATACGATGCGAAACGTCAACTTATAAAACGAGGCGATCATATTGTATTTACGAACCTTACGACAGAGGAAACGATGACTGTAAAAGTAACGGAAATAAAACGATACGAAAGCTTTAAAGAAATGTATGAACAAATTGATAAAAAATTATTGGATTGTGAAAATGATAGTTTAGAGGAAATGTTAGAAAGTACATACAAAATATATACGAAAGAACAAGAACAAAAGTGGGGAACAGTTGCGATTCGTATTGAGGTAATAAAATGATAAAAAATCGCGGCGCGGCTATCATTGTAGAGGACGGGAAAATCGCACTTATAAAACGTATCCGAGAAGGGGAAACATATTATGTTTTTCCAGGCGGAGGAATTGAAGAAGGAGAAACACCTGAAGAAGCAACGAAGCGAGAGGCTTATGAAGAATTAGGAGTACATATAAAAGTGGAGCATCTTATTGCAAAGGTGGAGTATAAGGGTACGGAGTATTATTTTAACGCCCGTATTATAGGTGGAGTTTTCGGAAGTGGTAAAGCTGAAGAATTTGAACTGAAAGATAGAGGAAGTTATATTCCGTTATGGTTGCCGATACACGAGTTGGAAGAAGTGAATATAAAACCGTATGAAGTGGTCGGAAGTATATGTAATCTTTATAAAAAGTAAGGTCTGACAACATACAAAAAAAACCATTGACATAGCCTTCTGATTTAAGTATTGTATTCGAGTATGTTTATAATCAGGAGGTTTATATGAGCAATCAAACAACTACACATCATGTGAAAATGACAACAGCGGATCCATCTGGAATTGGTCTATTTGGATTAGCGATGGTAACACTTGTAGCATCATCTCAAAAGTTAGGCTTAACAGATGGCGTTTCTCTTGTATTACCGTGGGCAATCTTTTTAGGAGGATTTGCACAAATCTTTGCGTGCATTCACGATGCAAAGCATAACAATACGTTCGGTACAACAGCATTCGGTGCGTACGGCCTATTTTGGTTAGGTGTTGGAATGACTTGGTTAATCCAACTTGGAGTATTTGGCGAAAAATTAGCACAAGCTGCAGATTCAAAACAGCTTGGAGTAGCCTTTATCGGATATTTGATTTTCACAATCTTTATGACAATTGGTGCAATGGAAACACATAAAGTATTATTTATGATTTTCGTCCTTATTGATTTCTTATTTATCGGTCTTTCATTAAGTACTTTAGGTGTTATGCCGCATGCAATGCATAATTTAGCAGCATATTCTGAACTGCTTATTTCATTATTATCTTTCTATGGTTCAGCAGCAGCAGTGTTAAATACACACTTCGGAAAAGTTGTTTTACCAGTTGGAAAGCCGTTCGGTATTTTTAAAAAGTAATAAAAAAGCACAGATGATTGTATAGTCATCTGTGCTTTTTTGTATGGAATAAATAAAAATTAAAAATACAATTGAAATTGATTCTCATTATTAATATAATGAGAATGAGAATCATTTATTGTAAGAGGGGGATGCCGAAGTGGCGAAAATTTTAATAGCTTATGCAAGTATGTCAGGAAATACAGAGAGTATTGCTGATTTAATTAAAGTTAGTTTAGATGCTTTTGATCATGAAGTAGTATTGCAAGAGATGGAAGGCATGGATGCTGAAGAATTATTAGCTTATGATGGAATCATTTTAGGATCTTATACGTGGGGAGATGGTGAACTACCATTTGAAGCGGAAGATTTCCATGATGACTTAGAAAATATAGATTTATCAGGGAAAAAAGTAGCGGTATTCGGATCAGGAGATACGGCGTATGAACTGTTTTGTGAAGCGGTAACGATATTTGAAGAGAAACTTGTAGAACGCGGTGCAGAGCTTGTACAAGAAGGATTGAAAATTGAATTAGCTCCAGAAGATGAAGAGGATGTTGAAAAATGCAGTAATTTTGCAATTGCATTTGCTGAGAAGTTCTAAGAATGGGAGTGTCAACGTGGAGACGATGTTAAGTGCGACCGCTATTACAAAGTTAAGAGATGGAAAGCTTATGTTAGCTACTACATATAATGGCTTATTTATTGAACAAGACGGAGAATGGAAACAAATTTTAAATGGTTTTCAAAAACGAATTAGAGATTTACATAGCGAAGGTAATGTAGTGTATGGTGTAGGTGACGAAGGAATTTTTATTCGTAGTATGAATGGTGGAGAGAACTGGACGGTTCAGCGTTTTCCAACAAAAGCAACGAGTTGGAATGTGTGTAGTAATGAAAAAGGGACTGTCGTTGCACATGGAGATAAAACGTTGTATCATTCTAATAATTTTGGTTCGACATGGGAAACCATTCATCCATTTCTTGAGTATGGTGACGGGGCACCATCTATTCGATCGTTATTTTTATATAAACACTACTTATTTATCGGTACGAAAATACATGCTAAATATGGTGGTGTTTGGCTCTTTAATTTGGAAACACGTAAATTAAAGAGGATTAAAATCGTGATGAATCAGATGATCTCAGCGTTGACTTTACACAATTCTTATTTAGTAGCAGCTAGTGGATCATGCAAAGGGATTAGCGGGAATATTTCTTTTTGTAAAATAGATGAAAGTATTGAGAGTGAAAAAACATATTGGCACACATGTCAAAGCGAGCAGAAAGCAAGTAGCTATTTGGACTTAAGTGTAGATCAACATGTGCTATATACAACGTCAACGCAAAATAAGGCGGGGATTAGTACTGTTTGTCGTGTGCTTCTAGAAGAAGGAATTGTTACAGTATGTGACTCAGTTAAAGGGCATGGCTGGCGCATCGTGAACGAAAAAGAAGGCTATGTTGTAGCTGGATCAGGTGAATCAAAAGCGATGCAGTGGAAGAAAAAAGTTGTATAGCAAAAAAAACTTTGCTTTTATTATATTGATATGATATATTATATTTAAACCATTTTACTTTTAATAATATAGAGATTTAAATGAGCTGTAACTTCCGAGGAGGATAGCAATGTTAAATCTCCTCAGAGTTGCAGTTTTTTTAATGTCTGACTTATTTTTGTAAAGTGGTTGAAAATGAATATGTACATATAGGTACATTGTAGGAGGATTTTTTACATGCAAAACGGTAAAGTAAAATGGTTTAACTCAGAAAAAGGTTTCGGATTCATCGAAGTTGAAGGCGGAGAAGACGTATTCGTACATTTCTCAGCTATCCAAGGCGAAGGCTTCAAAACTTTAGAAGAAGGTCAAGAAGTTACTTTCGAAGTAGAACAAGGTAACCGTGGACCTCAAGCTACTAACGTTAACAAGAAGTAATTATGGAAAAAGGAAGGGCTTGCCCTTCTTTTTTTTTGCATTTTTATTGAATATACCCCTATGTACATAGCATAATGAGATTGAATTTTCGTTTTTTGACGAAGTATTACCATGCATAAAGTGTATGAATAAATGAATACTGAAAATAAAGTATGTGTGTGAAAAGGAATGTAGAAAGAGGTAAATAAATTGGAAAACGCTACACATTTTATTGTGTTTGATATAGAGAGAAATTTCAGGCCGTATAAATCAGACGATCCGTCAGAGATAGTTGATATCGGGGCTGTAAAAATAGAAGCGAGTACAATGAAGGTAATTGGAGAATTTTCGGAATTAGTAAAACCGGGTGCTAGGCTTACTCGCCATACGACAAAATTAACAGGGATTACAAAGAAAGATTTAATGGGTATAGAGAAATTCCCGCAAATTATAGAGAAATTTATTCAGTTTATCGGAGGGGATTCTATATTTGTTTCATGGGGAAGAGAAGATTATCGCTTTCTATCTCATGATTGTACGTTGCACGGTGTAGAATGCCCCTCTATGGAAAAAGAGAGAAAGTTTGATTTGCAGAAATTTGTTTTCCAAGCGTATGAAGAATTATTTGAGCATACACCAAGTTTACAATTTGCAGTAGAACAGCTCGGTTTAACATGGGAAGGAAAGCAACACAGAGCTTTAGCAGATGCTGAGAATACAGCCAACATACTTCTAAAAGTATATAACGAGAGAGATATTCATAAACGATACAAAAGACACGGTGAGCTTGAACTTGTAGAGAACGGAAAACTAACAGAAAAAGCGAAAAAAAGATGCGAAAATGGGTATTTAAAGAAATGAGAAAAAAGACAGAGCGTCCTTTCGTTTGGAGTACATTTGAAAGTAGTGACACGTGGGAAAGTATAACGGAAAGATACTATATAAGTGAAGCTACAATAGAACTACTGAAAAAGCATTTTCGTACGGCGGTTAGAAAAGCGGAAAGGCAGATTAAGTATTTGGCTGAGATGGAGAAGAATGCAGAGGTTAAATGACATTCTTCTTTATTTCTAGCTACATAAATGTAACGTCATTGTTTTTATATGTGAATAAAATATTTATATTAAATAGCAATTGATTTGTTGTGATGGGGTCATTATAATTACTTTGAAAATTAAGGTGTATTCATGATTAAAATCAAAGAGTAAGATAAGAGTTTTATATAGGGAAGTGTGATAGTGATAGACTTAGATATTAAAGACGTCAACGTACAGATGGAATTAAACGGAGTGTTTTGGAATGAGGAAGGAATTGCTGAAATGACGGTGACTACAAAAGAAGAGCATTCTCTGCTTCTTCGTCTAGTAGTTGACTTAGAAAGTAAAACGATTAGGGCGACAAGTGCCGAAATAGTGAATGGGTTTTGCCCTCTGTGCAAACAAAAAGGTGACGAATGTAGTGAACTTAATGACGTACAAAACAAAATGGATATTTTAGAAGAAGCTTACGATTGGGTGAGAGAGCATCCAGAATATCGTTTTCAATTATCTTTCTACGATTACAATAAATTTGAGGTAGTGAAGTGAAATTTTCACTTGAACAACATACATAGTGACTAAAAAGAAAACATAAAAAAATTATAGACGGACTTGTTCAATTAGAAATATTGAAATAAGCCCTTCTATTGGAAATACGCTTGTACAATAAGGAAGTAATCTACTTGATTCGGCAATAAATGTCCACTTAGATCAAAAATAAGCATATATTGTTATAAAAACCGATTCTGAGTAGAATCGGTTTTTTATATAACTTTCAACTATGTCCAAAATACAAGAGCGCTCGTTAACAGCGCTCAGTAAAAATAGGGATATAGAAGGGTTTATTCAATCCCGTTCGGATCGTAAGAATACTGCTGCTTATTCTCAATCCGCTCAATCACATCTTGCAATTCATCTGGCTTCAGGAATTCAATAGGAGAGAAGCCTTTTTCAAACGTAAGTGTGTCAGCTTCGATCATTAGTACGTATCGGTCATTTACCTTTGCGATATGTATTTGATCCCCGAAATCAGCAAGCAGGGCCTTAACAGAGATATGGTCCGCTTTTAGCTTCAATTCCACTTCAGGAGCATGCTCGACGATTTGTGCGGTAGCTTCCATTACTTCTTCGGTTGAAAATTGTTCCATAATTTCGCGTTTCGGACTGGCAGCCCATACTTCCATTGCTTGGTCGAATTGTTCGCGTTCTTCCGTACCTTCTTCAAATACATCTTCAATTTGGTCATATACCATGTCCATTACTTGTGTTTTCATAATTTCAGGCATAGAGCATTCATACTCGACGAATTTTAAGAAGTCTTCAAAGTAACGGGCGTGTGATGCTTGGTGAATTTTTAGTTCGCCGACTTCGACCATACCTTCTTCAGGCATGTACGGATATTGGATAGACTTCATGTTTTTTGTTGTGATGGCCATTTCAACATTACGAATTAATGTGGATTCATCTGAAATAGAAGCAACTTTCGGTTCAAAGTCACATTTCATAACGAAAACGAATGGATCATCAAAATATTTACGTAGTTTTGCTTGCGCAATTAAAAATACACCACCGCGTACAGCACTTGTGTCAAGATATGTATAAACGAGTGGTTCACTCATATCTTTGAAGTTTTCCTTAGTTTCTGCGAAGCGAATGCGATTAAATAAGTTGTAATGGGGGTTTGAATCAAGTTCGTGCCCTTCTTCTACAATGAAGCGACCGATTTTTGTCGGAGCTTGTTCTGTTTTCGCATGACGTTCTACTTTTCGCTTTGAAATTTTTAATAATTCACCATTCAAAAATTCTTTTAAGGAGCTATCTTCATACTCTTCAGCGTCTAATGTTTGAAAATGTTTGTAGCGTTTATCAACTGCTTCACCTTTTCCTTCTACTTGTACAACATAAAAGGAAAGATAATTTATTTCGAAATCCATATTTATCACCTTGTTTCATTTCATTAACTCTTATCAGTATAGAGATGGAAAAAACTTTCGTCAATTTATATAAGGAAGGGGGAGTCCCTTCCTTAATATATTTTTTGTTTTCGAAATTAAAATCCGTCTTCTAATGCTGAAAATGGAATGTTTAGTCTGTTTTCTATAGTACGTAAACGTTGGTTTAAGCGGTTTAATCTACGTGTATGTCGCTCAACCGTATTTTCTAATTGACGTACTCTTTGCTCAAGCTCATTTACTCGTCTTTCTAGTTGACGGTTTCCAGCACCAGGGAAAGAGATTGGAAGTTGGAATTGTCGAGTTTGATCATATGGATTAACTTGTTCTACTGGATCTATATATTGTTGGTATTGTGCTTGTAAATCATATTGAGGCTGATAAGCATTTTGGTTATATGGATCGTATGGATTGTAGGGGTACATAAAAACATCCTCCATTTCTTTAAAATAGGTTAATTCACCATAATGTATGTGTAAAAGCGGAGTGTGGCACGGCAAATACCTATTTATGTTCACAGGATGTTTTTTTGTAAATGCGAATATGGTGTTTTACATTTGTGTTTCGTTCGTTAGATGGTATATACTGGATAATGAAATGGAGTCACATAAAAGTTAAAATTCTATCAAACTCAAACTTTTATGTAAATATGTATAGACATTTGGAAAAGAAAAGAGTAATTTATATAGAGTAAAAAATAACTTGTAACATTTTATAAATATATTGTAAAATGATTGTAACAAAACATACATAAAAATGAAATAATACATAAAAGTACTATTAGGAAAAAGGGGAGAGTATATTGTTCCGTAAAGTAAAGGGTATATTAGTTGGGGTGTTATGTGTAGCTGTAGTGAGTGGCTGTGGTACAAAAGTTAGTGATGTTGCGTTAGTAAGTGATATTGGTGGCCACACGGTAGAGGCTAAAGCAGAAGTACAGGATTCTATTAGTTTAGTAGATGGTCGTACAGGTACGGAAGTGAAAAAGCTAGATTTATCAAGTCTAGGCTATTTTGAAGATGAAGCAAAATTTAAAAAATCAGTTGAGAAGGTTGCTAGGGAAGTTGGGAAAAGTGTTGACAAAAAGATGGTCCCTTCACGTTTAGGACCTGACGGAAGTTGGCAAGAAGGAAAGCCTTCTTTTGAATTAATGGAAAAAGAGTTAGTAAATAAATTATTAAACGTAGGTATGTGGGATTCTTCATATCAGTTACCTATTGTTGAGAAAAAACCTACCGCTACATTAAGTGATGCGCAAGGAAGTGGCACGGTAATTGGTAGATATGAAACGAATTTAGGTGGCTCAACAGGTGGACGTATTGAGAATATTCGTTTGTCAGCAGCGAGCATAAATGGAGTTGTATTAGCAAAAGGAGACAGTTTCTCTTTCAATGCATTAATTGGTGATACAACACCGGATAAAGGATATCAATTAGGAAAAGAAATTGTAGATGGTAAGTTAGTAGATGGATATGGCGGTGGTGTTTGTCAAACATCATCAACATTATATAATGCAGCAGATCAAGCTGGTTTGAAAATGGTAGAGAGAACGACACACTCTAAAACGGTAGGTTATGTTCCACAAGGAAGAGATGCTACAATTGCTTATCCATACTTAGACTTAGTGTTTGAAAACACGAATGATGCACCTGTAAAACTTTATATGGGTATTCAAGGCGGAAAGTTAGTTGCTGAAGTACATAAAATGAAATAATAATTATAAAGTCACCTTTTCTAAAAGCTAGAAGAGGTGACTTTTTTATTACGAAAATAAAAATGTTTATAAATTCTGACTTTTCTTATTTACATAGGAGGAATTTAGCTGTATCCTTCATAGTAACGGTTATATGAAATAGGAAAATATCGGTATAAGGAGATGGAGTTATTCATGGTACAAATTCATCCGAAAACACGTATTGGTCATGTTGAATTTAAAGTGAAAGATTTAGTGCGGCAAATTGCTTTTTATGAGAATGTAGTAGGACTAGAAGTAATTAAACAAGAGGAAAATAAAGTATATTTAGCTGGAAAAGGTGGCAAGAGTACGCTACTTGTTCTTGAAAAGTTAGAGGGTGGGGTACTGCAAGAACCGCGTACGACTGGTATATATCATGTAGCCTTTTTAGTTCCGACTCGTGAGGCATTTGCTTCGGCGTTATTTGGTGTGATTCGTAATAAGAATGTAATTGATAGTCCGGCTGAGCAAGAGGGACGTTATACATATTCAAATGAAATTTTACCAATTTCAAGGTTTAATAGTGCAAGTGATCATACGTATAGCGAAGCGTTTTATTTACAAGACTTAGAGGGGAATGGTATTGAGATTTATGCAGACCGTCCGCGAGATCAATGGGGAGAAGGGCCAGGAGGAAGTACGCCGCTAGATTTAAAAGAGCTAGCAACGCTCGTTGATTATGAGGTTGATGGATTACCGGCTAATACTGTCGTTGGGCACGTACATTTACGAATAGCTGATGTAGAGAAATCACACGAGTTTTATGTAGAGACAATAGGGTTTGAAGTGCAACAACGCGAAGATGACTGCTTATTCATTTCTGCAGGAGGATATCATCACCATATAGGTGCAAATACGTGGAACGGAGTAAATAATCCACATCCACCAGCACATGCAACGGGGCTTAAAGTATATACAATTGTATTACCGCATAAAGAAGCGTTAGAGGAAGTGAAAGGAAGATTAATAGAAAAACAACATGAAATAAATGAGATTTTAAATGGATTTACTGTAGTAGATCCTAGTGGTATTACAGTCCAGTTTGAAATAGAAGCTGTATAAAAGAAGCCGGAAAGTGTATAATCACTTTCCGGCTTCTTTTTGATACGTAATCCAAGTAGCACAAGGATTGAAAGGAAAGGATTTTAATATCTCCATTGCATATATACTCGTTGAATCGAATTCACCTTGAATGAAAGAATAACCGTGTTTATTTGCATACATAGTTTGTTTGAAAACGAGCTGTTTCATCAAGGGGACATTTTCTATAGTGTGAGTCCCGCACCATCCTAGTTCTACCGTATTTTCCTTTTCTGATGTATGGAGGAAAGAGTACGCAATAATTTCAGTCTCTTCATCTATCATTACAAAGCTCCCATTTAGTAATATGTCATCAGCTAAGATCTTTTCTTTCCAAATTTCTAGCGGGTATGAGGCAACCGGATTTGCTAAGTGAGTATCTTCATAATTCATTTTTACTAAGTGAGCTAGTTTTTCAAAGAAGCTATTATTGGATAAGATGTTTGATAAGGTTTGTACATCATAATTTGAATGAAGTGTTGTCCCGATAGGTATGATTTTTTGTACGTCTAATATCGGCATATACGTTCTTCGGATTTCCGTAAAGTTATGTTCTTCATAAAAGGTTTTTAAATGAGCTGACGTTTCCCATATGGAGGTTTGCAATGGGAGTTTAAAATTTTCTTGCTTTTGAATCTCGTTTAATAAAAATTGTTCTATGTGTAGCTCTGAATAGAAAGGGTTCGTGTATATTCGAAAGTATGTGCAGTATGGATGGAAGTTACTGTTCCAGGTGAAAAAGACGCCTACTACATCTTTTATATAGTAGGCAACATACGCACATTTTGTTTTATTATCTCGTAATAAGTTAAATAGATACGATTCTTCATTGTATAAATTAATAAGTTGTTTTACTTGTAGCTCATTGCTTCTATTATATTTCTCTATAACAAGATTATTTTTATTGGATGAGTTCTTCATAGCTCGATCCAAAACCTTCTTACTACATTTCCATCTTCTTCAGTGAAATTATCATCACGAAGTCCACCGTTATGTAAAATTGTTTTTTCAGAAGCAGTATTCACTTCGTCGCAAACGACAAGTACTTTCTCGATGTTTAATTCCTTCGTTTTTTCTAGCGATAATTCTAATAACTTCGTAGCATAACCTTTTCTTCTTTCAGAAGGACGAATGCCATAACCGATATGACCGCCAGCGTTAAATAAATGTTCGGTTAAACTATGGCGTATATTAACAGCCCCTACAATTTTATTTTCATCTGTGACGAGCCAATATGTAGAGTCTGGTACCCAAGATTCAGGAAGATTTATGCCGTTATGCGCATCGTGAAGTTCTTGAATCATTGCCGTGAAATTAGATGGATCTTTTGAGATAACCCATGGAATCATCGTTTCACCGCTATCTTTCCATTCTTTATAAAAATCTAAGTATTCTTCTTGTAAATCGGTAGTAGGTGTTAGTAAAGAGACGTTCATTGTTGGTAATCCCCTTTATTTATGTAGTATTTTAAAAAAATTATGATACAAAATGTAAGCGTTTTCTAAATTTTCTCAACCTCATTTTATGCAATCCATATCTCATTTTTAAATGGAAAGTACAGTTTATGATTTTTCGTATAAAAAGTAGGTTGAATTCATTTTATTTTAATATTAAAAATATTAACATAAATCGCCTGGGATATTAAGTGTATTTTAATGAAATGCTTTTATATCGATAAGTAGATGTGTGTGATAATTCTTGTTTTATCTATCTATAATGAACGAAAGGGGGAAGGACTCGTGAGTGTAGATGTTGATCTAATTATACGAATCGGTGTTGCGGGTTTATTAGGAGCGATAATCGGAATTGAAAGGGAGATTCGATCAAAAGAGGCGGGGTTAAAAACACATTTCCTAGTAGCGGTAGGAAGTGCTTTAATAATGGTCGTTTCAAAATATGCCTTTTCAGATATTATGAATGAGGAACATATGGCTCTTGATCCAAGCCGTATTGCAGCGCAAGTTGTTAGTGGTGTAGGGTTTTTAGGTGCAGGTACAATTATTATACAAAAGCAGGCGGTGAAAGGATTAACGACAGCGGCTGGTTTATGGGCTACAGCAGGAATTGGATTAGCAATTGGGGCTGGCATGTATGTAGTAGGAATTGGAGCGACGATCCTCGTTTTAATTGGTTTAGAGATTGTAAGCCGTATTTTTAAGGTGCAATTTTTATTTCCCCAAAGCATAACAGTGCAAATACATATAAATAAACATGAAGCGGTACAACAAATAGTAGAAACGCTACAAGTGAAAGGCATTCCAATACTTTCATATGAAGTGGAAGATTTACAGCAAGAAGCAGAAATAGTTTATAAGGTAAGGATGCAGCTGAAAAATATATCGTCAGAAGAAAAGAATGAGTTGATTCAGCATATGCAAACATTACCGGAAGTTACGTTTATAAAGTTAAAATCATAGCGTTGAAAACGAGGATAGATGTAGCAGGAAATTCGCTATTATCTATCTTTTTTTGATATAAAATTCACATAAAGTCAAGTGTTAATTTTGCTAGGCATGGATACATGTGTGAACGTTCTCTTATTTTTTCTCAATACAGAATAAAAAGTAAGAATAGTAAAATAATGGTGCGGGACACTAAAAAATGTAAGGTAGGGGAGAGCATGAAAGGCTATTCAAAAAAAGTGTTAGTAGGGGTAAGTTTTGCTAGTTTAATGTTAGGGAGTTTCCAAGGGAGCACATTGGCAGAAAGTACAAAGGGAGAGCAAGTTTCTTATCGGAATGTGCTCAAAATGGAGCCAGTTGGTGTACAATTACCAGTCCAAGAATTAGCGCATTCATCAAAAGTGCTTGAAAATAAGTCTTTTGAGAAAAGGCTACAATTTGCTGATTTGTCGCAAAGACCGCCTGAAGTGAAAAAAGAAAGTAAGCAATTAGCTGCAGCGAAAACTTATACAATTGCTGAATTGAATCAATTAAGCAATCAGCAATTAGTAGATTTACTTGTAACAATTGATTGGGAGCAAATTACTGGTCTATTTCAGTTTAATAAGGATAGCCTTGCATTCTATCAAAATGATAGTAGGATGCAGGCAATTATTGATAAATTGAAGCAGCAGGGACAAGCTTATACGAAAGATGATTCCAAAGGGATTGAGACTTTAGTAGAAGTATTACGCTCAGGGTTTTATTTAGGATTTTATAATGCAGAATTAAGTAAACTAAATGAGCGGAGCTATCATGATAAATGCTTACCTGCATTAAAAACGATTGCGAATAACCCGAATTTCAAACTCGGTACGTTAGAACAAAATAGAGTTGTATCATTATACGGAAAATTAATTGGAAATGCTTCGAGTGATGTGGAAACGATAACAGTAGCTGCAAAAATCTTTAAACAATATAACGATGATTTTTCTACATTAGTAGACAATCTTTCAGCTGGAAATGCGATTTACGATATTATGCAAGGTGTTGACTACGATATTCAATCGTATTTGTATGATACGAGAAAAGCTCCGAAAGATACAATGTGGTACCAAAAAATTGATAGCTATATTAATGAATTAAGTCGTTTTGCCTTAATTGGAACGGTAACAGCGAAGAATGGATGGTTAATTAATAATGGTATTTATTATACAGGTAGACTCGGTACATTCCATAGTACAGGAACGAAAGGATTGCAAGTTGTAACGGACGCAATGAAAATGTATCCGTATTTAGGAGAGCAATATTTCGTAGCGGCTGAGCAAATCTCGACGAATTATGGCGGGAAAGATGCAAATGGAAATGTTGTGAATTTAGATCAAATACGAGAAGATGGAAAGAAAAAATATTTGCCGAAAACGTATACGTTTGATGATGGGGCAATTGTTTTAAAAGCTGGAGATAAAGTGACAGAAGAAAAAGTAAAGCGTCTATATTGGGCTGCAAAAGAAGTGAAGGCACAATTCCATCGTACGGTTGAAAGTGATCAACCTTTAGAAAAAGGAAATCCTGACGATGTATTAACAATGGTTATTTATAATAGTCCAGCTGAATATCAATTTAACCGTCAATTGTACGGGTATGAAACGAATAACGGCGGTCTTTATATAGAAGGAACAGGTACGTTCTTTACTTATGAACGTACGCCAGAAGAAAGCATTTATAGTTTAGAAGAATTGTTCCGACACGAGTTCACGCATTACTTACAAGGTAGATATGAAGTACCGGGACTTTGGGGACAAGGGAAGATTTATGAGAATGAGAGATTATCTTGGTTTGAAGAAGGAAATGCGGAGTTTTTTGCAGGTGCAACGAGAACGGATAATGTTGTACCGAGAAAGAGCATTATAGGAGGAATATCTTCAAATCCAGCAGAGCGTTATACGGCAGAGAGAACGTTAAACGCAAAGTATGGAACGTGGGATTTCTATAATTACTCTTTCGCTTTACAATCGTACATGTACACGAAAAGATATGATATGTTTGACAAAATTCATGATCTTATTAGGAAAAATGATGTCACAGCATATGATGCATACTGCTCTGCATTAAGTAAAGATGCGAATTTAAATAAAGAGTATCAAGATTATATGCAAATGTTAGTCGATAACCGTGAGAAATATAATGTTCCATTAGTATCGGATGATTATTTAGCAACGCACGCACCAAAACCAGTTTCAGATATTGCTGCAGAAATTACAGCAGAAGCAAAATTAAGTAATGTATCAGTTAAGAAAAATAAATCACAGTTCTTTAATACATTTACACTGCAAGGAACGTATACAGGTACGACTGCAAAAGGAGAATATGAAGACTGGAAAACAATTACACAAAACGTGAATGATACGTTAAAACGGTTAAGTGCAAAAGAATGGACAGGCTATAAAACAGTAACAGTGTATTTTGTAAATTATCGTGTAAATGCATCTGGACAATTTGAATATGACGTTGTATTCCATGGTATTAATACAGAAGAAGGTACTGTGAATAAAGCGCCAGTTGCGGTTATAAATGGTCCATATAGCGGAAATATAAATGAAGCAATTTCATTTAAAAGCGATGGATCAAAAGATGAAGATGGGAAAATTGTTTCTTATAAATGGGAGTTTGGTGATGGTACTGTAAGTAATGAACAAAATCCGACTCACGTGTATACAAAAGAAGGAACATATACGGCAAAATTAACAGTAACAGATGACAAAGGATTAACGAATACGGTTACAACGAATGTAACGGTTCAAAAGAAAGAAGATAACAGCGTAGAAAAAGAGCTGAATAATTCATTCCAAACAGCAAATAAACTACAATTAAATCAAGTTTTACGTGCGAGTTTAGGAAATGGTGATACGAGTGATTACTTTGAAATTAATATAGAAACGGCGAAAAACCTACAAATTAATGTAACGAAGGAAAATAATATCGGAGTAAACTGGGTTCTTTATTCAGAAGCAGATTTAAATAATTATGTTACGTATGCACAGCAAGAAGGGAATAAGTTAGTAGGAAGTTACTACACGTATCCAGGAAAATATTATTTACATGTGTATCAGTATGGCGGGGGAACAGGGAATTATACGGTAGAAGTAAAGTAGAAAAAAGACAATTGTTTTTTATGACTGGAAATCAATATTAGCTTATATTTAGTAATGCAGGTAATGATATCAGTTATAAAGATAAATACTGGAGTATCGTTATGAATATCAAAAAAATTATACTTTAAATGAAAAAATAACTGTAAGTAATATATCTAATGATAGTAAGAAATCAAGTATCACGAGACTTTATCTTGAAGCTAAGTAGATCTAATTAGTAAATGAGATACAATAGTTGATGAATTATGATTTCATAGAGAACTGAGCAAAGTAATAAGGACTAGAGTTTATCGGTAAAAACGGATATACTCTGGTCCTTATTACTTTTAATTTATTTACGAAATGAAGATAATTAATGAATCAAGTAGTGGCATTTTTGAAATTTATTTAATAAGTTAAGTAGAAAGAATTTATCATTCGAATAATTCCGTCATATTAGCAGGGGATACTAATAGAAAAGCGTGTCCCCTTACCTAATTCACTCTCTATCTCTATATCACCATTTAACTCTTTAATAACACTATAAGCAATCATGGTACCAAGGCCAGTCCCTTTTTCTGTTGTTGAATAGAATGGCAAAGCAATCCGCTTTATTTGCTGAGAAGACATTCCAATCCCTGAATCAATAATATCGATTATAATATTCCCTTTTATTTTCTGTATATTTATTTGTAATACTCCACCATTTATCATGGCCTCAATTCCGTTTTGTATGATGTTGTTTAGACAGAGCCTGAATTTTTCGGGGTCTCCATTTATATAAAAGGAATCTGTATTATTTTGTTTTATTTCAACTTTGTATGATAGAGCTAGTGGTGAAATAGTGTCTTTCACTTGATTTAAAATATGATTAATATCTATTTTCTCTTTTAGGATGTTCTGTGGTTTTGTTAAAGATAAATAGTTATTAATAGTAGATTGTATTTGCTGCATTTCAATTAACATGATTTCTAAGTACTGATCCTGAGGTAGCTTAGAGGCATGTTTTTCATTTAACAATTGAGTGAATCCATGTACTGTAGTTAGTGGATTGTGGATTTCGTGTGCAATCGACGCCGCTAGTTCGCTAGCTATATAAAATTTTTCAGCCCGTTGCAGCTTTTCTTTCATTTTATATTTCTCAATCATGCCTTCTATTAAATATACTGATAATAATACTGTGAAAATATTAATGATTATATAATTTAATAAAAATTCTATGAGAGTAGAGTCTATTTTACTACCTGTATGTATTTGAGTTACAATACCGCAGATAGAAAGTGAAGTTGTACATACTAAAATAAGAAGCAAGCTCAATAATATCTTTTTTTCTTTAACATATAGAGGTAATAAGTAACGGAAGAGCATTGTTATAACAGAAATAATAGTAAAGATAATAAATGATGGAAGAACGCCATTTCCGCCTAAGTAAAATCGATAAGAAAGATATAAAATTCCTATAAAAATAATATTTTTTGTATTTCCATATAGAAAAACTAATATGATAGGAATAAAACGTAAATCATAAATAAATCCAGCATGTAATTGAAAAGGAAAAGTCATGCAAAAAATAATAGCAATGGAGGAAAGGATAGAAATCAATATATTATTACATGTTATTTTTTCTTTAAGTTCTAGCCAAAATACGTGGTAGCTAAGGATACAAATTATTATTATAAAGGTATTTAATAAAAGCGTAGATATTCCCATAGTTTTGCATCTCCGATAGTTTGTATATTGGATTATGTATGAGTTAAACTTAGATGTTTAGTTATTAATAGACTTTCTATCTAAAAAAGGAAGAGCGCTTGAAAAAGTACTATAATATTACTTTTATTAGAATTGATAAGGAAGTTAGGAAAAATAATAGATAAAAAATCTACTTAGATATTTATACATATGAAACTAGAAATTGACTTTTGTATAAGTAAAATTGGGATTGATTTACTAATAAAATAATAGGATTTTAAGTATGAATATTCTATGAAAAATATATTTTGTGGATTCTATTTGTAGCCTTCGTTATATTAACATGGAATATACCAAATTATAAAGTGGAAATTTCGAAATTTTTCATTAGTATATTTTATTTAAAATAGAAACGCTATTTATTTGAGTACATTATTACTTAATTGTATGGATTCTCGTTAAACAAATTTTGAAATTCACATGTTTTTTATGAATCATAATACTGTAGCTTTATCAATGTGAGTGTTTCAGTAACTATTTTAAGATATAAAGTTAAAATATATAGGTTTAAAGATATGAATTATTACATAAAAACGTACTTGAAAAAGAATGTATGATGGTAATAGATTACAAACATCAAGGGGGAGCTTAAAATGAAGTTAAATAAACTAGTGCTTAGTTGTGGAGTAATTTCAGCATTAACACTTGGTGTGTTAGGAAATAATACTTATGCTGAAGAAATACACAAAACAAATGATACCATTCATATAGTTGAACATGTTCCTGCAGACTTATTATTAACTCAAACAATGGATTATAGTGGAGAGGCTGTAACTTCTTTTGTATATAATGGGAGTGGAAATTTAAGCTTCTTTATGAAAAATAATGGTCAAAATACAATGGGATATAGTGTGAAAGGTCCAAATATGGAGCTAATTGTTGGTGGTTATATAAAACCTGGAGAACAACAAATTAATGTTACAAATGTACAGAATGCTTTATCTCCATTACCGAGCGGAACATATAAAATTTACGTTTCAAATGATGATGGTTCTAAGGGGCAATTCCAAGTTTCAGTAAGATCTATGAATTAAATTTAAAACGCTTTGTTTTAAGTTGATTTAATCTTTACTTATTGGAAAGAAACTAAATTGAATTAAGAATTACCGATCAAAATGAAAACGAGCACCTTATCTAATTTGAGAGGATGCTCGTTTTTTGCTATTAAAAAAAACAATTACTTCCAACCGCTTATCAATACATTTTGATACTCCCATCGCTAATCTACTAGTTTGTGTCAACGAGAAAACGTCTACTATAAAATAACTTTTTTAAAATAAAATATAGTTTGGCTAAAAATTAGAGAACATCAATTCATTGGTACAGTAAAAATTGTTCATAGAATTGGTGTCTTTTTTGATTAAGAACGAGAATACATTTTCTCAACAGGATAAATGGTAAATATCTATAAGTACTACTTATAAGTATAATTGGAAAATAGAAATTAATAATAAAGGGGAATGCGAAATGACAATATTAATATCTAATAGAGATCTAGCTAACATTCGAGAGGAAGATGTAGATGTATTAAAAGTAATGGCACATCCCGTTCGATTGAAAATTGTAAATGAATTAATGCACCATAAACTGTGTAATGTTACACAGTTGACAGAAATATTAGGACTCCCGCAATCTACTGTTTCACAGCATCTATCAAAATTAAGGGGAACCGTGCTCCGTGCAGAAAGACGAGGGTTAGAGATGCATTATTATATCGATAATGTTAAGGCTCGCCAGATTGTAGGAATTCTAGGTTTGTGAAGTGACCCCTAAAAGTTAGACACGGTTATTTCATTAGGCAGCTTGATAAAAGTGAGTCCGGTATTGTACCGGGC
>NZ_JBYTEA010000018.1:0-85348 GCF_058791995.1 Bacillus sp. EB106-04-02-XG92 | reverse complement strand
GAAGTAAAACCAGAAGTGAAACCAGAAGTAAAACCAGAAGTGAAACCAGAAGTAAAACCAGAAGTGAAACCAGAAGTAAAACCAGAAGTAAAACCAGAAGTGAAACCAGAAGTAAAACCAGAAGTGAAACCAGAAGTAAAACCAGAAGTGAAACCAGAAGTGAAACCAGAAGTAAAACCAGAAGTGAAACCAGAAGTAAAACCAGAAGTAAAACCAGAAGTGAAACCAGAAGTAAAACCAGAAGTGAAACCAGGAGTGAAACCAGAAATGAAGCAAGAACCAAAGAAAGAAAGAACAACTGGGGCGAAGAAGGGAACAAAATCAGAGATTAATTTACCAGCATACCTCGATAAATCTTTAGTGACAAATGATGTTACTTATAATCAAATGGCATTAAACATGCTACAAGTTTCACAAATTTCAATTTCAGATCAAGCACAAAGCTTAGTTCGTGATATTAATAAAAAATATAATACTAATTTGAAATTTAGTAATATCGGATTAAGCATTAAGTTAGTAGATGAAGGTATGCCTCTTCCAACAGATTCAATTGGTGCGCAATTACTTATTGAAGGACCAGCTGAAAATGATTTTGAAATGAAATCCTTATATGATAATGAGGCCGTTGTGGAACTAACGAAAAGGTGGGTTACCTTATTAGCTCCTGATTTAAATTTAGATCAAGAAATTCAAGAAGCAGTAGAGAAACATACTATGAATAACTACTATTTAAAAGGGGACTATAGGGTGAGAATTCTGAATTCAAAATCTGATAAAGTAATGCGTGTACAAGTAGAACCTAAGTAATTGCTATTGTTTTTTAATATAAGGTTTACCGTGAATTGAACTACTCACCACTTAACGTCCTTACGGACTGTTTGAAGTGGGAGATTCCTGCGAACACCGGTGTATCCACCGGTTATCTTAGCAGGCTCTACCCGTAGTCCCTACGGTGAAAACATAAGTATCTTGTACGTTGACTCACCACATTACCTACTTTAGCTTGGTTTTCGCAACTTCGGCAAGCGTGGGGCGAAAGAACGTTGAAGATTTTACGGTTGCAACGTTTTTCTGCAACCAACCTCATATCTTCAGTTTTCAAAGAGCAATCTGTACAAGTAAATGATAGCAAACATGTTGGCTTATGCCAACCGACATTCATCTCCCACCTAAAATTGGTGTTTCACACCTTCACATTTTTGAGGAAGGAGTCTTCTGTCGGAAAACGATAAAAATACTAATTAAATATATTATATAAAGGACACACCAGTATCTACCTAAAGATAAGGTGTGTCCTATTTTTTGTACTGTAGATATACAATGAAAAAGTGAGATACAACATATGTTAATAAATGAAGTATATAAATTCCATATATATTTAAATAAGAAGAAGGATACAATTTAGTTAAAAGAAGTAGGTAGAATAGCTCTTTAATCTTCAGAGAACTACTCCCCACTTAGCAAAGCTTATAGTGGGAGCTTCTCAGGTCTACGACGAAAGTAACCTTTACTTTTATAGGGTTAGAAACATTTATATTAACTCTTATATTTATTAAAACAAGTAATTATTCACCTTATTTAATAATTAATCACTACATTATTAATATAGTTACCTTACAGAAATGTAAGATTCATTTAATTGACACTTATATGTATAAGTAACTATACTAGTTACACGCGATTGGAAAATATATCGAATAGTCCCAAGCTATAAGTGTATGTCTGTGGATTCTTTTCGAAATAATAGTTTAATTTAATTAAAAATTATTTATACGTAATATATTGATAATAACGAATTAATCTATCTTTTAAACTAAGTCATATTTCTTATAAGCTTAACTGTAAATGATTTATTTACCAACTTGTAATAATTTTTTAGGAGTGTTACATTTTGAAATACAAATTAATTGCTACAGGAATTCTTGCTGGGAGTCTACTATCCTACTCATCTAGTGCATTTGCAAATACTCACAAATTCCCAGATGTTCCTGCCTGGGCTGACAAATCTGTTAATTATTTAGTTGATAAAAAAGTATTAAGTGGGTATCCAGATGGCACTTTTGGTTCAAGTGATACATTAGATCGAGCTGCTGCTGCAACCATTATGACAAAAGTTCTAGGTATACATGTTGATACAAATGCAAAACCTTCTTTTACAGATTCTCAAAATCATTGGGCAACCCCTTATATTGCTGCTGCTGAAAAAGCAGGGATAGTTAACGGTGAAGGAAATGGAATATTTAATCCCTCAGGAAAAGTTACTCGTGCTGCCATGGCAGCAATGTTAGTAAACGCGTATAAGTTACAAGATACTACAAATAGTAATGGACAAATTACGTTTGATGATTTAAAAGGGCATTGGGGTGAAAAGTTTGCCAATATTTTAATTGATTTAAAGATTTCCGTTGGTACTGATAATGGTTGGCAACCAAATAGATTCATAACACGTGCAGAGGCCGCACAACTTACTGCCAAAACAGATACCCTTCAATCTGGTCCGAAAAATCCTATAGAAAGTAAAACAATCATTATTGATCCTGGACATGGTGGCGCAGATCCTGGAAAGCCCACAAAAGGATTGCCCGAAAGTAAAATCGTATTAGACACTTCTTTACGTCTACAACAATTACTTGAAAAACGTACACCATTTACAGTCTTATTAACTCGCGAATCTGATACTAGACCTGGACATGACCAAAAAAGCTCTTTACAGGAACGTGTTAAATTTGCTAAGCAAAATCAGGGTGATATCTTTATAAGCATTCATGCAAATGCTTTTAATGGTAATGCAAAAGGGACAGAAACATACTACTATAATTCCTCTAAATCTGAAAAAACAAATCCTCATGTGGAGGAAAGTTATGTTTTAGCGGAAAAAATTCAAACACGCTTAGTAGAGGCGCTTCAAACGCGTGATAGAGGCGTTAAACATGGAGATTTTCATGTTGTTAGAGAAAACGACATGCCGGCTGTGTTAACGGAACTGGCTTTTATAGATAATGGTATTGATTATAGTAAATTATCTACGGCAAGCGGCAGACAGATTGCAGCTGAAGCTATTTATGAAGGAATTTTAGATTATTATGAATGGAAAGGAAATAATGTATCTGAATATAGACTATAATAATTATCACTCCGACTCCTAAAAGGGTAAGCTCATTAGCGTTCGAGGTATTCTTACTATCAAAGGTGAACTCCATTTCTGGTATTGGTGATGTGTAAGGTTACGGTGTGCCATCACCACTCTAACGAGAGACCGTATAGGTTTGTGAGATATGGACACAAAGCAAACCGTACAGGATGTTTCGTATTCATATGTTTTAGTTTTATAATTTATACTAGCGCCGACTTATTAAGGATTATAAATAAGTCGGTGTTTTAGTTAGTGTACTTAATAAGTACTATATTTTGAAAGAAATCTTTTAAAATGCTCATAATATAAATATTAATTAGAAACTAATTTAATAAAAATGATGCAAGACTTAAGAAGGTGAATATATTGTTTAAACGTTCTCATTTGCAATTTACCTTATTAACAATAGCTCTTATATTCTATATAAGCTTTTGTTTTATATTTTTATTTGTTTTTCCGAATCATTATTTTGTATCAGATTTTCATATACGACTATCATCCTTAGTTGTTGAAATTACTGTATTTATTTCATTACTCTATTCTATAGTATCCAGAAAAGTTAAGTTAGGAGTATTTTGGGTTTGTATTACTATTGCTATAGGGTGTTTCTTGATAGGAAATTTTATATCCGCTTTTCAAGTACTTAATGTAGAATTACCAATACAAAATTTTAATATTTCTGATGTGTTTTTATTGTTTTTCTTATTCTTCTTTCTCTTTGCGTTCTTTTATAAAATCATGATGGAATGTAACAAATGGGAAAAAGCGTATTTGCTTTGTGATTTATGTATTGTTGTTACTGCTATTTTCACCTTAGAGTGGTACCTATTTAATAAACCTTCTGCAAATATCTTATTCTTGTCAATTGGAGATGTTTTTCTTTCATTTATTTTTCCGATTATAGATCTATTGCTTCTTTTACTAGGAGTTAGTCTAATCTTTCGACCAGCAATTTTTAATGCGAAAAGTAAATTGTTTATTTTTATCTTAGTACTAACTGGATTGTCTATTACGGACTATTTATATTTTTATTTACAAGATGATTTATCACATCGTTCACTCATATTATTAAGGTGTTTGTATAGAGTTTTTCTATTATTTATTGCCATTGCTGCTACTATTCCAAGGAGTACATCTTCTAGAAGAGATTACTTTATTATTAATCCGACATTTGGAAAGAAACTTCTTGTCATATTTCCTTATCTTGCAGTTGCAATTTTAATTGGTTTTACTTTCAAAGAGCAAACTTCTTCTTCTACACTGATTACGGGAAATTGTATTGCCTTTGTATTTGTACTGATCCGTCATACAATTGTACACATGCAAAACAAAGATTTAACAGAAACATTAAAAGTATTTAATAATCAATTAGAGCAAAAAGTATCTCAAAGAACGGAAGATTTAATAAAAAAATCTAATGATTTGGTGAAAAATCAAGAGAGGTTTAAGTCCTTATATGAGTATCATCCAGACCCTATATTAACAATTGATTCAAATGGTACCGTTTTAAATATAAACCAGTCTGGAAGTATATTATTAGGGAAGGACAGTGTTGCATTAATAGGAAAAGAGTGCTTTTCTATTTTTTTAGATGAAGATAAACCTGAATTGGAAGCAGCTCTAAAGATGGGGAAACGATGTAGTTCGTCTTCGTTACAGTTACGTGTGAAAAATAATAATGAGAAGGATATATATTTTTGGTACGTTACGATTGTTCCTATTATGATAGAAGGACAAACTTTTGGGAGTTATATAATGGTAAAAGACATAACGAGGATGAAGCAACAACAGGATGAGATAAACTATTTAGCATTTCATGATACAGTGACGGGGATTGGGAATCGAATATTCTTCCAACAAGAATTAGAAAGATCTATTGAGAGGGTACAAAAAACACAGGATAAGTTTGGACTCCTGTATATAGATTTAAACCGCTTTAAGAACATTAATGATACACTGGGTCATGCAATTGGTGACAGGGTTTTAAAAGAAGTTGCCAACCGTTTTAGGACATGTCTGCCACCAACTATTCCTATAGCAAGAATAGGGGGAGATGAGTTTGCAATCATTGTCCATAACAAAACAGAGCAACAACTATTGGATTTGTGCGAAATATTATTTCGTATAACTGAAGAACCATTTGTAATAAATCAACACAGATTTTACTTATCCCTTAGTATAGGAATAGCGTTGTATCCATTTGGAGGAACAAATGCCACAACACTTTTACAACATGCTGATATCGCCATGTATAGTGCAAAGGAAAAAGGTAGCAATGCTGTTTGTATGTACGACGAAACATTATCTCAAAAAATAACAAGACGATTACGATTAGAGCAGGATTTATCAAATGCAATTGAGAATAATGAATTGTTTTTATTGTATCAACCACAAGTTGATAGTAAGGCAGGAAAGGTTATTGGTGCAGAGGCATTAATACGTTGGCAACATCCAGAGCTGGGGCTAATTTCACCTTTTGAGTTTATACCTATCGCGGAAGAAACATCACAGATTATTTCAATTGGAAAATGGACGCTACAGCAAGCGTGTTTACAACTGAAAGAATGGCATTCTGCAGGTTATACAAATCTAAAAATGGGGATAAATTTATCAGCTATAGAGTTTGAACAGAAAGATTTTGTTCAAACGATTATATCTACCATTGAAGAAATAGGAGTACCAGCTAATTTAATTGATTTGGAATTAACAGAGCGGATTGCCATGGTAGATGAAAAAGAAACTTTATCGAAGTTAAAAGCATTAAAATCATATGGTGTATATTTATCAATTGATGATTTTGGTACAGGATATTCTTCATTGGCCTATCTACCTTTGTATCCAATTGATACTTTGAAAATTCCAAGAGAATTTGTGAATAGGATTGGAACTTCAAATGATGGAGATGAAATTATACAAACTATTATTTCGCTAGCCCATACTTTGAATATGAAAGTAATAGCAGAAGGGGTAGAAACGAAGAAACAGTTAATAGTGTTACAACGTCATTCATGCTATTTAATTCAGGGCTATTTTTACAGTAAACCTTTAAATGAAGAAGATTTTTTCAAGTTTTTAATCACGATGTAGAATGAATAAGTGAGAACAACATAGATGTGAAGGAAAGTGAAAAGAAGGTCTATCAATAAGATTTAAAATAATAAGAAAAACATTTTATCATTTTAGCAAAGAAGACTCCTTCCTCAAGGAACCCGAAGTGAGTAGGTGGGAGATGAATTGACTTCGAACAAGGGATGGCAGGAAGCCATCCCTTGTTCGACATACAGAAGGTGTTACTTTACTATTTATCGAATGTATGTTTGGTGTATAATAGTTATATACCGAAATGGAGGTGAATGAAATGATTGTCAATAAAGCCTATAAGTTTCGTATCTATCCAAATCAAGCACAAGCAATTCTAATAAACAAAACGATTGGTTGTTCCCGCTTTGTATTCAATCATTTTCTATCCTTATGGGATCACACATACAAAGAGACAGGAAAAGGCTTGACCTATGGTACATGCTCTGCCAAACTTCCTGCCATGAAGAAAGAGTTTGTTTGGCTCAAAGAAGTGGATAGTATTGCGATTCAGTCGTCTGTTCGCAACCTTGCGGATGCGTATACACGATTTTTCAAAAAACAAAACAGCACACCGCGCTTTAAATCTAAGAAAAACAACGTACAATCTTACACCACAAAACAAACAAATGAAAACATTTCTGTTGTAGGAAACAAGATAAAGTTGCCGAAACTAGGTCTTGTTCGATTTGCCAAAAGTCGCGAAGTAAAGGGACGTATTGTAAATGCTACAGTTAGACGGAACCCCTCTGGTAGATATTTTGTGTCACTGTTAGTTGAAACAGAAGTACAAGAACTTCCGAAAACAGATTCTTACATTGGGATAGATGTAGGACTAAAAGATTTCGCCATTTTGTCAGATGGAATCTCCTATGAAAATCCGAAGTTTTTCCGATCATTAGAAGATAAGTTGGCGAAAGCACAGCGTGTTCTTTGTAGAAGAATGAAAGGATCTTCTCGGTGGAATAAACAACGAGTAAAAGTAGCTAGAATTCATGAATACATATCAAATGCTAGAAAAGATTACTTAGACAAAATCTCAACTGAAATCATCAAAAGCCACGATGTTATCGGTATAGAGGATTTGCAAGTATCAAATATGTTAACAAATCGTAAGTTATCAAAAGCAATTAGTGAAGTATCTTGGTCACAGTTTCGAACCATGTTGGAATATAAGGCAAAATGGTATGGCAAACAAGTCATTGCCGTATCGAAAACATATGCTTCCAGCCAATTATGTTCTTGTTGTGGATATCAAAACAAAGACGTTAAAAATCTAAACCTACGTAAATGGGACTGTCCTTCTTGTCGTACACACCATGATAGGGATATTAACGCAAGTATCAATATAAAGAATGAAGCAATAAGGCTTCTAACCGCAAGGACTGCGGGGTTAGCCTAATCAATTAGAGTTCGATAGAACTCTTTACTTAGGAATCCCCCACTTCTAAACGAAGTGAAAGTGGGGGTAGTTCAAAGGCAACAGCAATTAAAAAGGGAGGACAAAGCATGAGTTTAAATATGTATTTAGGGGAAGTACAAAATCAGACTCAAAGCATGAATGCTGTATGTACCGCTACTATTCAAGGCATGGAACAAGTCATTCAGTCGATTGATGCTTTTGCAACTGATACGGTTCTGCAAGGACGAACATATAGTAGTGCAAAAATATTTCTTGTCCAAACCTTTCGTCCTTTAGCACAGGGTATTATTTATTTATGTGAAGAATTAATTCGTTAAAATGATGCTTTTCCAAGAGATTTTCAATCACAAGTTGCTTCCACGGATGTAGTCGAACAAGAAGTTAGAGAGCAAATTCAAGAAATCAATCAAATGATTGCAAGTATAGAAGTGATAGATGAAGCTACACCAATGCCTGGTATAGACGCAATTGTAGCTGTTTTAGTTGAGATGAGAAAAAAACTTGAAGAAAAATTAGAGCATTTATATGAATTCAATTATACGTCCAGTAATAACTACAGCACGGCCCTTCAATTAGCAGCTAGTATTGCTACTGGTCTTGCCGAAGTTCAAAGTGGGAAAGGATTTAGTCCTGTTAGCGGTACGTTTAGTACACAGGGCTTGAATATGGAATGGACGACTTCTATCCAAGCAATTACAGAAGAAAAAAAACATCATTCTGAAGAAATCAGTATTATAGAACAATCGTTGTTCGATAAATTTAAAGATACTGTTGGAAATAACGTTGAAGCGATGGATCAGTTGTATGAAAAGTTTATTCACCAGATAGAAAACACTCCCCTTATTGGACAATATTACAACTACAAAAAAGGGCAAAATGAAGCGGTGTTAGATGAACTTAAAGGAATATTAAACACAATTTTACATCCAATAGATAGTGTTGAGGGTGCTGTGTATGCTCTTTCTCACATCGACGAAACATTTGCTGCTGTAGAACAAGCTATTTCTGATTCGTGGAATCAAGATGTTGTAAATGGAGATTGGAATAGCAGAGCTAAATGGTATGGAAATGTAGAGATGCAAGTTAAGTTAGCAATCGCTGAATTATTTGTAGGAACAAAAGGTGTAGATAAAGTTTCAACGTTAGGCAAAACCTCAAAACTTAGTGAAAGTGTAAATTTTATACAAGGCACTAAAAACGTAATAACTTTAGATAAGTTTAAGCAAAGCGTTGACATGTTGAATAATATTCTAATGCCAAAAAATCAATTTGCCTATGCAGGTGCAAATAATATACGCTCTAAATTTGATACACCTGATTTTCATCGAGTTGAAGAAAAGCTATCAACCCATCAGTTTGCTAAAGGCGAGGGCAGTTCTAGTGGAAATAAGGGTACGGGTAAAACTGGTGTTGGTAAAACGGGTGAGGGAATACCTTTAGAAAAAGTAAAGCCCGATGTACTTAAACAGATACATGCTGATGATAATGGAGCATATGGATATTTACCAAAAGAGGGTACTGCATATAATAAACCAGAATATGACTTTACAAATGTTGAATGGACAAAAGAAATGCAAAATGTAAGAAAAGATTATCTTGAAGCATCTAAACAATTAGAAAGTGATATCGAAAAAATGATATCTGAAGGATTTTCTAAAGAAAAAATAGCTGAACATGTTGTAGAAGCACGTAATCAGCAAAAAAATGCAGCGAGGGAAAATATGACTGCTGAGGAGAGAGCCGGTTTAGAGGAAAGAAATATAAAAAAATATGGTAATCCAATAGGACCGACAGCTGAGAGTATGTTTAATAAGATAAGAGATTCGTACATTGATAAAGGAATTTATGAATCAGATGAACAAGTATGGAAAATTATAATTCAAAAATCAATGCAAAAAGATGATGTAATAAACACACTATTAGGATTAGAGCATTAGGAGGGACAGGATAACTTATGATAATAATGAATAATTACTCTAAGACAGGAACGTATATTATATTAGAACCTAGCGGATATTCAGTAGTTGAAAAAAATAAAGTAAAGTTGGTTAGACAAGGCGTCGGAGGATTTAGTGAAGATGGACAGGTAGTTGGTATTTATGTTAAAGATAACAAACTATTTTTTTTCTATAATGGAAAATCATTTGAAACATCTATAGAAAATCTAATTTGTACAAATAGTTATGTTTCAAAATTGAAAAGATGTTTTAGTGTAATAATAGGAGGACAAAATATCTGTAATATAGTTTATGAGCCTTTTATTGATCCAGGAATGATTTATTATGATGCAGACCCTGAAGAGTTTGATGTATTGTTATACTTAAGTGAATTATTGAAGAATGAGGATTCTATTAAGAGATTTATGAATGGGATGGAAATGATTAAAAAGCAGAATAAAGGTTAGTGTTTTAGGGAAAGAATTAAGTGTTTGAAATTACGTACTTCATGATGGTTGGCCCATCATTGGGTACTGTGTCCAATGATAGAATAGAAAAAAAGTACGAGTTTAGGTAAGATGACATTTTACAACATATGAACTTAAAGCACTTGTTTGTCGATTAAAGGAAACAAGTGCTTTTTTGCGTTTTAGGAGGGAGATGAGTAGACACATTATACTTTTATAAGTACGCTAAGATTGTTAATTTTTATTAACAGTAATAATAATTTTCTTCTTAAATTTTAAGAGGATAGAATAATTTCTTTTGAAAAATCTTGAAATATAAATCTAAAATGTATAATATATAGGTATATTGTTAGTCTATTTGATTCCGTTTATTCCCACACCTTATTGTGTTGTGGTTGAGTTGTAGAAGCAAGTTGCGTCTTGTTTCATTTGTGAAAGGGCTTCTTTGAGCCGATTAGTGTATATATAGCTTATTTTGCTATGCACATTTTTAATCGACTTGAAGAAGCCTTTTTGTGTTGTTTTCAAGTTCGCAGGCTGGATTATGAATCTTAACAAATTACAAGAAAGAGGAGATATGAAAATGAAAAAAGATAACATTTGGACAGTATTAGATGATTCAAAAGAGCAGGAAAAAAGAAAGTAATCCAAAGAGCCAGGTAATATATTTATTGTTAGGGATAAGCTATCGGAAATTAAAAATGAAGAATTACTATTTGAATAAAGTGGAGGTAGTTTATAGAGGGTAAAAGGAAGAACTAAGTGATGTATATACTTGGATCTTCTTTTTTTATTGTAAAAAAGAAATTGGAGGGAATATCATGTTTACAAAAATTATTATTGGTCTATTTTGTTATGTGTTTTTGGTAGTTTGTAATTCAAAGGAAAAATTTTTAATAGAAGAAGCCAAGAAAAAAGAAAGGAAAAATAAACCGGTGGAACGACCCGTTTATTGGTGCCCAAGAGAAAATAGACCTGTCGGAAGGGAACAAGAGCGTGTTACTGCTCCAACGAAAGAAATCCACTTAGAAAAGGATGTAGAAAGTGTATATAACTTAGTTACTATATCGGTTCATGAGAATCTCGATAAAGAAGGGGGTAACAAGTTAAAACATGAAGCTATAGAAGAAGTAGAGTATGATAAGGCGGTTTATGATATTCCATTTCCAAGTGATGGGGATATATCAGAGGGACTTTTAGAATATAGGAATTCTATCCAGAACTAGTTTCGATTCTATTAGAAAGAGAACACATAGAAGACATTTGTGCAGTTCAATGAGGAGTACTCAATGTAGAAAATATGTTTTTTGTGAAGTGTACTGCAAAAGTGATAAGACAAGAACAATGACTGACACGTGTCAGGAATATTTCTGATAACAAGCGTTATCAGATACATACAGAGGGAGAAATATTAACAGAAAATCAACTGCTATATATAGCATTATAAATTGATTCATCTTATTTCTATACATTAGTTGCATCTAAGAAAAGATAACTAGGAAATATATGAATGTACTTCCTAGTTATCTTTTCTTAGATAGCATGAAATACAGCATTATCTCACTTATTTGTACAAGGAGAAAATATTTTTTATTTTTGTACAAGTGAGTGGGATAGAGTAATTCACCATATAAGGATATTCGACTATAATGAGACATTGTACGTCATTGTAATATTAAAATATTTTGAGATTGAGGTGATTAACAGTCTTAGAATAGGAGAATTGAGAACTCTTCGTAATATTACAATGCTTTAAATAGATAGTATCAAATCATGAGTATTGTATGAAAAAAATTTTATTAAAGTAAATAGGAGTGATAATATATGGCAATCGATCATATAAGCAACAACGTAGTAGAAAAATTAAAACAAACGGTGCGCTATGAAAAGAAACAAGTTCAGGTATTACGTGTAAGTAAAAGTAGTTCAAATACACATGCTTACATGATTTTTCCAGAATTCACAGAGGTTAAAATTTTGAATACCGAACTGGATGAATATATAGAAAATCTATCAATAAGCTTGAAATATGTCATTGATCGTAAGTTGAGTCAACAAGAAATAGAAAAACAAAATCATTCGTTCATTATGACATGTGCAGTTGAGGAGGATGGAGTGATAGATGATGAAACTATTCATTTCAATACGACTTATGTCAAACCACCAACAATTGCAAATAAAGTATTTAAGTTAGTGTGTGGATTAGGAAATCGTTTAGATAGCTTAAAAGAATTACATATTGCGGTATTAAATAATAATATTAATCGAATTGAAATTGGATTTTACAATGAAAATGAAACATATATGGCAGTAGAGAAGGAAGAAATCGCGAATGCAATTATGGGGGCATATACAAAAGCAAATATCTATTATGCTGCAGATCTCTATTACGTTGCAGAAGGAGATCAAATCAAATTAAAGAGCGTTAAACCGAAATTAGCGGGGGATGTGTGATGAAACAAGAAAAAAGGATGATAGGTATCTTATGTACGCTTGTTTTAATGGCTTTACTTTTTATCCCCTTACAAGCAGTTCAGGCCTCTGTAAAAGTAGATTTTAATAAATTAAAGGGGAACGATGTTTCGTCATCTTTTAAAGAGGGATTAAACAATCGAACGAAAAAAACAGAGAAAGATGATTCATTTGGCTCATCGATCATACAAAAGATTGAAGGTTTGTATGCACCTGCTTTTAAGGTAGGAGTAAATATCTTTTCTATTTCATTCGTATTAGGCATTATTGTCATGGTTATGGCGTTAATTACAAAGAATGGCCAATGGATGAAGTGGGCAACTGGAAGTATGATTTTCTCATTTATTAGTATGATGTCCATGAGACTGAGTGTGTACTTCTTGTTCAGTTCGGATGTAGTTTCGTTTATGAACATCTTTACGGATTTTTTAAACCTGTTTAAAGCAACAGCACTTATTTTCACACCGTTTATGCTAATCGCAGGTATTCGTTTAAGAAAAATTCATGAGAGTACGAAACAGCCAGAGTATTACCGTTGGTCCAACCGTGTTATAACGGGATCTTGTTTGCTGTGTATGTTAGCCGTACTCGCTCCATGGCTATTTGCTAATATGTAAAACCTATATATAAAGATGATAAAAGGTACTGAATTTACATTCTGTACCTTTTATCTATCTATTTGGTTTCTTTTTTCATATTCTTCAAGTATCTCCGGCAATATAGGAGATAATATGCAACTTAGAAATACAGTTGTACTTTTACAGGTGAAAAGGTTTGAAAAAGCTGAATCTGTTTCTTGTTCTGTTACCGTATTATCTACTATAAGCTTTAACACATCAATTACAATCCTCTTTAGGCTAGTTCGAAAATTAATAGAGGTGTATCATATCATGCTTATAATTGAATGTAAAAATTTCTCAATTGAAAATAACCTGATCTATTTTGAAAGGACTGTTTGTTTTGAAAAGAAATCGAGAGTATATTGTTTTACGAAATTCCATTTTAATCGGTTGGCTGCTCACAATTATTATTATGGGGCTATCTATCTATTTTTCTTCCATTATATATTTATTAATCGGTTGTTTCATTCTGTCCCTAAAATACGGATTAATGGGCACAATAAAGAATGTAGAAAAACGTTTACCCACCTGGGCTAACTTTGGTGTCATTGAAAAGCCAGTAAATAGAAGGGTAACTAGACCTTTTCAGTTTCGGGGTGGGCTCTTTGTTTCTTTAGCGTTAGGATTCGTAGAGATGGTGATAAAAGGCTTATGTATCTCATATTTTATTTTAGGATTAGAAACGTATATATATCATTTGATGCGTAGTAACACAAGAATGTGAAAAGGAGAGTTTTATTATGAAAGTATTGATATTCGAACTGATTCTCATTGTAATTCTGATTCCTTTGAACATCGTTTTAAAAAAACATGTACCGAAATGGAAAAGGAAAGCTGGGGAAAAATTTGTGAAACGTATATTGGGAAAATTAGATTCCAAAAGTTATTATGTGTTACATGATGTGACGGTTTATACCGAGTATGGTGATACAACGCAAGTTGACCATATTGTTATCGCGGAAACAGGTGTATTTGTTATAGAGACAAAGAATTACGAGGGCTGGATTGATGGAAGTGAGAAATCAGCAAGGTGGTCACAGGGTATTTTTAGAAAGAAATCCTCTTTTCAAAACCCATTTCGACAAAACTATAAACATATAAAGGCAATTGAATGGGTGATGGAAAAACAGCTGCCGTGTATCTCTATTGCTGTATTTCATCCAAAATGCAGTTTAAAAAGGGTAAATGTTCATTCTAAAGATAAACATATCTTATATTATAACGATCTGAAAAAATGTATCGAATCTTATATTGATCTGAAACTAACAAAGAACGAGGTTGAGCATATCTACCAAACTATTTTACGAGCTAATAATACCGGTAAGGATATTGAGAAGAAACATGTGAAGTATTTACAGAATAGATTCGCTAAACAATAAGAAACGGAGAAAGGAACAATGTTATATATAATAGGTTTTTTGGTAATCATCGTAGTAGTTATTCGTCTTAACGTGAAGTATTACCAGTTAAAAGGTAACCCAAAAGATTTTGTGATGAAAAAGAATGACTAAAGATATATTGTAGAGATAAAGCTAATAGACTATGTACATTATTAGGACCGTCATGAAAAGTTCAAAAGAATAATTTTAAAGCATCGACTAAATCTAATTCTGTAGCAACATTGAGACCTTGCTGAGCAGGATTATTTTGTTATATCACCTGCAGTCTTTTTATGTATTTCGTATTTGAAAATGACTGAGTCGAATATCCTTCAGTTTTACTAATTGTTGAGTAAAAAAATTTTTTAATTACAAATAAAGATGTTGAAATATGTCAGTCATGTTATTCAGTCAAATGGAAATTTCCTTAAATGATAGAAAGGATTATTTGTAAGTAAATTGAAATTAATTCAGAAGCAGTTATTAAGTTAGCATCTGGACGTACTACTCAACATTAAGGAGGAAATTGATTATGAGCAACACACAGACATTCCGAGGACTAACGACAGTCAGTTTTTGGACAAATGATCTAACAGCGGCAAAGAATTGGTATGGCGAACTATTGGGCTTAGAACCATACTTCGAACGTCCTGGATATGCCGAGTTTCGCCTTGGTGACTACCAGCACGAACTGGGCCTGATTGATAGCCGCTACGCACCTAATGGTTCAGCGACCAGTCCAGCAGGTGCTGTAGTGTATTGGCATGTCGATGATGTAACAGCCACATTCAAAAAGCTGTTGTCTATGGGAGCAAAAGAGTACGAGGCACCAACAGGGCGAGGTGAGGGTTTCATTACTGCTTCCGTAATCGATCCCTTTGGTAACATCTTAGGTATTATGTACAATCAGCACTATTTAGAGGTTCTGAGTTCGGCCCGAAAAGCGTGACCTTCGCCGTCGACATACACAGTTCACCGAAGAATGGTATGTAGTGCTATGAAGTGTAGCGATTATCTTTGCAGTGAAGTATATTATATTAATAATTAAACGACTCTATTTTAACCCCTTCTTAAAATAAGAATGGGATTATATGTATTTTAGGATTTAAAATTAAATAACTTTATTGTCATTTTAATTTAATTCATATACACTAGCGATTTTTGTGAATATCCACCAATACCAATGGCTGTCCTAAAGGACTATTTCAAGTTATGGAGATAAGTATGAATAGAAAACCAAGTTTAACTATGATCTACAAAAGAAGTGCATTATATTTTTAAATGATAAATGTAACAAGCTAAAATAGTTCTGGAATAACTCCTTACTGATTAAATTTCTAGAAATTTAATCAGTAAGGAGTGTTTTCTTAATCTCGCATTGCCCCTGCTTCTCGGGAAGTCATTGCTCCTTGTCCCGCTCTTACATCATTCTGAATTTCTTGTTTCACTTTTTGTGCATCAGTTTCAGCAAAATCTGGTTTCATAACAGAACCAGTGCTTTTTATAGCTTTTTTATGACCTTGCATACAACTCCTCCTCGATTTAACGTTTAACAACAGTATTATTTACAAAAATATACTCGATATTCCCGATGAATTGAACATGTTTCATGAAAAGTACAAGGCAGGAAGGCATCTTAATTGTTCGACACATATAAAGTGTTACTTTACTATATACAGAATATGCATTTTTGTGTAATTGTCATATTCCGAAATGGAGGTGAATGAAATGATGTGTAATCAAGCCTATAAGTTTCGTATCTATTCAAATCAAGCAAAAACGTTTTTTATCAATAAAACAATTGGTTGTTCGCATTTTGTTTTCAATCATTTCCTATCCCTATGGGATCACGCATACAAAGAAACGTAAAAAGGTTGACATATGATTGACGTTTAACAAATCACTTGATAATATATTAGGTATCTAACATGTTAGCGGGTGATTTTTTGTCTTTATATGAACAAGTTAAACGAATTAATGAAGCTGAATATACAATAAACCGCTTGATATATAAACATTACAAGCAATATTTAAATAGTGGCATTACAACACAACAAGCAGTTGTATTAGATATTGTATATTTAGCGAAACGTATTACGGTCGGCGAAATTGCAATTGAAATGAATATAAGCTCTAGCGCAGTTAGCCAATTAATAGCGAAATTGGAAAAGAATCAATATATTAAACGAGAAATTAATCTTCAAAATCGACGTGAAATATATATAACGTTAGATGAAAAAGGATTGGAATATTTTTCGAAGCAAGATTATGTAGAACAGCAAATCGCAGATAAAATTTACAGCAAACTTTCATCAGAAGAGCTAGATGAATTTGAAAGAATTGTTGATAAATTAAGGGGGATTGTGATGAAGGAATTATAAAAATCCCTTCACGCTCAATATGTTAGATATCTAATTTGTTTAGGGGGCTAAAATATGAGGGATTTACTTGAAAATATCGCTTTTAACGGTGCGGTTTATTATGAAAAAAACGATCAAATCAAGCAGTATTTTCATGGTTATCAAGAACTCGAAAAGAAGCACCTTATTAACAAAAATACACAATTTAATCTAGCATCATTAAGTAAAATGATTACAGCGGTAATGACGTTTCAGCTAATCGAAAAAGGACAGCTACAGTTAGAAGATAAAATTACATGTTGGTTTAACGTACCATATTTTACAGAAGTAACAGTTGCAGAATTACTTACACACACATCCGGTATTCCAGAGTATATCACGGAAGATTTAACAATAAGTGTTGAAACATTTATCGAAGGAGTGCTACCACAATATACATCAAATGAGCATTGGTCTTATAGTAATACGAATTATGTTTTACTTGCCAAAATAATTGAAAAAGTGAGTGGTTTATCGTATGAAACGTATTTGCAACAATATATTGCAGAACCATTAAATCTTACTCATATGACCACGCAACCCATAAAGCAATTTGTAGCGCAAGGTCAAACGTTTAATTATGAGGAGCAACAATATAAAAAGGTGCTTGATGACCCATATTTACACGAAATCGAAAAATATAATAATCAATATGGTGACGGTGGTATTTATGCAACAGTCGCAGAGGTAGCGAAGTTTTTAAAAGCATTTTGGCAAGGTCAGTACATTAGCAAAGAGATTGTTCAATTTATGTTAACACCGACAGAAGTCAATAATAATTATAGTTATGGTTTTATCATTCAAAATGAGTGGGTAGGCCATACAGGTGGATGGCTTGGTTGCTCAGCACAAGCCTTTATGAATATACCTACAGGGGAAGTGATTGTGTTAGCGACGAATCAAGAAGTGTTTCCTCAATATGAACAAGAAATTATGCATTACTTAATGGGAATACAATATGCTGTAGAAGCACCAAAATATGTGATGACTTTACCGCTCACAATTAAAGATGATATTACGGGTTGTTATGAATTAGCAGATGGGCTTGGCACAAGATTTACAATTAAAAAGGATATACAATTTATAATTTCATTTGAACATCAGTTGTCTGTGCCACTTTTTAAAATAGATGAGTCATATTATTGGATACGTAATACGATGAGTTATGTAGATGATGCGAAGCATTTATTTATCGATGAAGGTGTTGAAATACCATATCAAAAAGTCAATTGATATGGTCAGGAAGGTTCTGTTGTGAACGACTCGCCACTTAGCAAAGCTTGAAGTGGGAACTTCTCAGTTCCGCGAAGAAAGTAACCTTTCGATTCCCTGAGCGTTACTTTGGGTTGTTACACCTAGATGTCCAACGCATGGACGATCTTGTGGTAAGGTTGATATTTTACAAAGGAACCGAATGGATTGGTTTTCGCACGCTATTTTCTTCCTACAATTTCCTATATCAAGTTATCAAAGAACTTCATATATCTCGTTTATTAAAAGTTTTTGGCTTTGCTAAACCCAAATTCGTCTCCCACCTATCGTTGGGTTACGCCCTTCACACGTTTGAGGAAGGAGAATTCTTGCGGGGAGTACGCTAAAATATCACATGTATAATTCTCCTTATTCCTTTTTCTAGAGTGGTGCCTCAGTTAGACAACTTTTCAACAGAATTTTCAAAGTCATCCATATGATCAAAAAAGAACAGATGGATTTGCAGGATTAGACTGTTCAAAAGCGGAAGGTGTTCATTCATTAAAAATTTGAACTTACAGTATAGATTTCGATACCTTTAAGAATCTACTAGCATTTGTAATCTTTTTCATGAATTTGCACCAAAATCCATTATTATAAGTGAATATGGTACAAAAATTATAAAACTCTTTTAAGGGCAATAATAAAGATTGACGGTTTATAAGTCACCTGCTAACATATTAGATATCTAACATATTAGCTACCTAATATATTAGTTATCTAACGTATTAGCGGGTGATTTTTTGTCTTTATATGAACAAGTTAAGCGTATTAATGAAGCTACATATACAATAGATCGTCTGATTTTTAAACATTATAAACAATATTTAAATATTGGTATTACAACACAACAGGCGGTTGTATTAGATATTGTGTACATGGCAAAACGCAGTACGGTCGGCGAAATTGCGATGGAAATGAATATAAGCTCTAGCGCAGTTAGCCAACTGATTGCAAAACTAGAAAAGAATCAATATATCAAACGAGAAATTAATCTACAAAATCGACGTGAAATATTTATAACGTTAGATGAGAAGGGGATGGAGTATTTTTCGAAGCAAGATTATGTAAAACAGCAAATCTCAGATAAAATTTACAGCAAACTTACATCAAAAGATTTAGATCAATTAGAGTGTATTGTTGAAAAATTAAAGGAGATTGCGATGAAGGAATTATAATGATCTTTTTATGTTTAATTTGTTAGATATCTAATTCTTTTAGGTTATTAACAGGTGGAGGTTTACTTGAGAATATTGCATTTACTGGTGATGTGTATCATGAAAGTAATAGACAAATCATGTTTTCAAGAAATTACAAAGCAGCATCTTATTAAGGAAAATACACGATGTAATCTAGCATCATTAAATATCTACAGAGGGGCATTCTAGCTAATGGAAAAAGGACAGCTACGGTTAAAGATAAAATTATAAGTTGGTTTAATGTACAGCGTTGTACAGAGGTGACAGTGGCAGAATTACTCATATATCCAGTATTTTAGAGTATATTGCAAAAGATTTGATAATAAGTTTTAAATAATTTAATAGTCTTGTAGTTTTCTATTATAAATGGGATACACGATTGCTAATATTATTTAAATTACATTATAAAAAAATTGTATAGTGTCATAAATCTAGTTTTAAAAAAATTTTCTCAATCTTCACTTCCAACTAATCCGTTTACAAAATTAACTATATATGCTAATTTAATGGAGCTGAAGTAATAATATGGAAAAATAGTGATGTAGTAACTCTAAATTGAAAAATGAAGTAAATTATTTGGGAACTGTGTTAGAAACTATCGTTGGTGTCACGAATGGTGTATCTGTATAATCAAACGATACATTGAATAATACTTAATATAAAAATGCATTGAGTCAAGGTATATATTCTGGGCAGGATTTTCTGCTATTGAAAGATGAATTATCAGAATTGATGAAATTCAAAATTTTAATTCTTATAATGAAAATCTATAATTTAATAGTTTCTCAAAGCAAATAGAATTAGTACCAAAAATTAAATAAGTAGAAAATAGATAGAGAAAACTGTAGAAATTGAATTATTAAACGCTAGTGTGGATTAATAGGATGTAAGTTGGTTTTCGAAAAGGAGGATCTATTGAATTAGAGGAAGATGGTTCTATAGTTAGTTATAGCAAAAATAAGATAACACAGATATTCTACCGTTTTTTCGCTTAACGGCATTTATAAAAAAGTTTAAAGAAATGTCATTTTTAAACTTTTTTATGAAGGGAAATTCTATATCATGAATATCTGACTATACATTTTTTTATTCACTTGGTGTTTGATTACCAAATGCTGAGTTGATTCTCTTTGAATTATAGAAGAATACAATATGCTCAAAAAGTGATTTTCTTACTTTACTTATTGTTTTATACTTCGTTAGATAAACAAGTTCATTATTAAGAATGCGGTTAAGGTATTTGATACAAGCATTAATTGTAATAGTTTCTTTTACGGTTCAAGTTGCCTATCAAATTATATTGTTTTAATGGTTTTAATACTCATTGGAAGCATACCGAATACCATACCAACTTGTTATTTTTTCAATTTTTATACTTCTATATATTTGGTTGAATTCTTGGGGGCTTGAAATGTTTTTCGCATAAGTTTTTGGTTGGTATAGCCATTTAGAAATTCTCAGACTTCGTAGACATTCTTCACTCAATATTGGGAGAGATGATGGTGAATAAATTTTAACCTAATCGAGTACTATTCGAGAATTAGTGCATCGTCTTTTTTAGAATTCTATTTTCCTCTTCGAGATTACTTAATTACTTTTGTAATGCTCTTAGTTCAGCACCTGAGGTAGAAATTTACTTTTAGTTTTTCGCTATTCTTTTTAATTCAATTATAGGTATTTACATTTAATCTAGTTTCTAGAATTACTTGTGCCACGGGTTTATTGTTCTCTAGAATATACTTTAACGTTTCTTTTTTATGTTGCATTATGACATTTTCCATTTGCTTTTTCCATATAAACACCACATCATTGTTATATTTTTTAGTAAAACAATATAGGGCTGCCTTTTAGTCTAGTATTAAGTCTAAAAGCATGAATTTATTAATATTTAATGTCTGTATATTCTTATAAAATCTAACGAGGGGCAGGTATAAATACTTATGGATCATGTGTTTTTTGAAGAGCTGAGCTTTATTATACGTAACATGAAAAAGTATAAAAATGAACTTAGATCAATTCTTATGGAAGTCAGCACGGTTGAAAGTGCTGAGTATGAAATTAGTTCTAGCATTAATGTTCTGGAGCAAGCAACAAAGGAACTGAAATATATGAAAAGAGATATAGTTGAAAAAGTAGCAATCTTCTATCCAACTAACTCAATTCTATATTCTTATATTTTATATGCAATTATTCCAAGCTATTACTGTAAAAATATTTTCTTAAGACCGTCTACATTATCTCATTCTACTACGTTAAAAATTCATAATTTTTTTAATAAGCACTCTAATTTGAATATAAAAATTGAACCTATTGGATATGCAGAATTTAAAAAGAAAACATCTGATGCAGAAGTGGTGGTATTTACAGGTAATTATCATAATAGCATATCTGTTCAAAAGGACTATCCTAGTGCTCTCTTTCTATTTTTTGGTTCCGGCTTAAATCCTTTTTTCATAGGTGCTGAAGCTGATATCGAATATACTGCAGGAAAAGCTGTAGAGGCTCGAGTGTTCAATTCTGGTCAGGATTGCATGTGTCCGGATTTATTTTTTATCCACAGGAGTCAAAAAAAAAGGTTTGTCAAATGCTTGCTGCAGCAGTTAAATGAGATAAAAATCTCTGGGCGAATGAGTGACAAGGTCAAAAACAGTAATTATAAAGAGCTAGTGCTGCAGGCTGAAATATTTCTTAGTGATTATCAGGAGAAAATTGTTTATGGAGGCCAAGTGGATATAGATAAGAATTGGATTGAACCTACTGTTTTGGTTTCCGATATGGATGATATGCCGCGATATGAGGAGCACTTTACCCCGATTTTTAATGTTGTTTCCTATCATGATGCGTCTGAGGTACTCAATTGGCTTATGGATGCAAAACGTTTGGAATCGTCGTTTGGTGTGTCTATTTTTGGGAATACAGACTTAACTGAACCATTAAAAAAACATTATACAGTTGCCGTTAACCAAACACTATTTGATATGGAATGTGGCCATCAGCCTTTTGGTGGTTATGGTCCAAAGGCAAGTTATGTGAAATACAAAGACTGCATGGAAAGCAGGCCAATTTTAATTTCTAAAGAAGTCAACCGAGTATTTAATCAATATATAATGCAGGTTAATTAAAAATTAGGGGGAGTTGTTTTTGTTCACTTCTATATGGGATTTTTATGCATATTTATTAAAAAATTCAAATATTAGAAAGGTCTTTGCTATGGTGGGAGAAGGCGAAGGTCTTCTAGAATCTGCACACTTAGCCAATATGGATGTTTATACATCAAAAGATCAAAGAATTGCAGCAAGTATGGCTATGGGATATTCTCAAGCCTCAGGTGAACCAGTCGTTTACGCGACAAGCCCCGGTCCAGGACTTGTGAATGGATTAACGGCAGTGTTGGAGTCTTTTTCTGCGTGTGTTCCTCTGATTATCATTTCTGCAGGGACATCGAGAACATCCATTGGAACAGGAGCTTTTCAAGAACTCAACAGTATCGAATTGATGAAAGCTATCACAAAATGGCAGTATAGGGTTGAACATGAAGATCAAGCAGAGTGGGCGCTAAAAAGAGCGGTACATATGGCTATAAATGGAAGGCCTGGACCTGTTTATTTAGAAATACCAAATGACCTGGAGCAAGAGCGGTATGAGCAGCCCTCTTCATTGATTTCAAAAGAGCCAATTGTTATGTGCCCAAATCCAAGGCAGATAAGCTTGACAGCAGAGATTTTAGGGAGGTCAAAACGACCGGTGTTTATCGCAGGAGGCGGTTGTCAAAATAATTCCTTGCTAGGTCAATCTCTTTTGACCTTGGCTGAAAAATTTCAGGCCGCCGTGTTTACCACTGCTTCTGGTAGGGGGGTTGTGAATGAGCAGCATCCACATGTATTTGGCAATATAGGTCTTTATGCTTTGCCAGAAGCAAAGGAACTGCTGAGGGAAGGGGATGTCTTTCTGGCTTTTGGCACGCAACTTGAAGAAACAGCTTTAATGGGGTGGAAAGATATTGCAGATGAAAATTTGTTTATACATATCGATTGTGATTACGAAAGTTTAAGAAAGTCCGTTGATGAAGATGTGAGCATCTTAGGTGATGTTTCCTTAACTGTGCAGCAGCTGCTGGAACATGAGGAGAATGAAGGAGCGAAGCGACACCCATGGCTAGAGAGACAGAGACGGGTCAAATATCAGCTCACTAGCGAGTGGACTAAATCTGATTTTTCAAAACACCCTGTCAGAGCTGCTTATCATATATTGTCACAACACATGGAAGGAAATAACATTTTGGTTCAGGATAACGGGCTTCATGATATATGGGGGTATTCCTATCCTATTTTTATTAATCAATTGGGAAGAACCCTTGTACCTGGCGAACAAACTGCCCTTGGTGTGCCAATGGGGGCAAGCATCGGAGCTAAATTAGCTCAGCCTGAATCAACCATTGTTACGTTTATTGGAGATGGCTCATTTGAAATGGGAAAAGGGGCATTAGATACTGCATACGAACTGGGATTGGGTATGATTTATATCGTTATTAATAATGGGGGCTATTCGTGGCCGCGATTTAATCAACAAAAAAAGAATGTTTCCATTGGATGTGATTTTAGAGAGCATCAATGGGCTCATGCGATTCAATCTCTTCAAGGAGCTTTTTACTCTCCAACTAATGAAGAAGAATTCAAAAATGCTATTTGTGAAGCAAAAGAACAATGTAAACGGGGGAAACTGTCCTTAATTGAAATATGCATAGACTGGAAAACGGATATTCCATATACAGTACAACAAGAGTATGGGGTGTAGGGCATGATAGGATTAAAAAACAAAGTGAGTGTCGGCCATCAAGATCAAACAGATAAAATTCAATATTTAACAAATAAATTTATTCTCTTAATGAAGGCTAACCATATACAGTCGAAAGAGGCTGTCGCTCTTTCAATAAGAGATCCGCTGCTATTTTACGCAGCCTATAAAGGGTGTAGTGAACTGGGAATTATTCCAGTCGTGACAGGTGCAATGAAAAATCCTCAAAAAGAGCTTGCGCGGATCCAAGTGCCGCTTTTCTGCTACGAGGCGGATTATGGTTTTTGTGTTGAACGCTATGATGATATTGAAAAGGCACTTCTTCCAGAAGGAGTTGGGGCTATTATCAGAACGACAGGATCGGTTACTGGTATGCCTAAATTTGTCATCTGGTCTAAAAAGGGAATCAAATATCAAAGTGAACAAACAATCACAAGAATGGGCTTTACCGAAAGAGATATTATGTTTGCGGCTGTTCCTTTGTGGGGAGCTTATGGCTTGACTCTGATTAATATCATTGAAACATGCAAAATGAACCTGGTTATTCCAGAACATTTGCGGCCTCGGTATGTTTTGCAATTAATGAAAGAAAGCGGAGCTACTTTATTTGAGGGAACACCTTCATTTTACAAAATCATGCTTGAGCATTTCAGTAAGGAAGTGGATGAACGAAAGGCAGTGTCCAACATGCGCAGCTGGGGATGTGGAGGAGAAATCTTGCCTGAAACTGTCGCGGAAAAATGGTTTGAACTAATAAAACGTCCTATCCTCGACGGATATGGGCTTTCAGAAGCTGGACCCAATGTGGCGTTGAATGCATGCAATGATTTTTGCATAGGAACGGTGGGAAGGCCACTGAAAGGGACGGAATTAAAACTGAACGAAAAGGGAGAGCTACTTGTTAGGAGCCCTAGCAATATGATGGGCTATTTTGGTCCAAATTCACAGGAAAATCCACTCGATTCTGAAGGGTGGCTTAATACTGGAGATTTAGCAGAGATCAATGAGGAAGGTTATTTAAAAATTATAGGCCGGACGAAAAATATCATTGTGATTAAAGAAAAAAATATTAGTCCTGAATATATTGAGAATAAGCTGCGCCACTTTCAAGAAATTCAAGACGTTGTCGTTATTGGTGTTCATCATGAAAACAACGGTATGCGTCTTGCTGCCATCTACATTAGCAAAAACAAAAGTGAAATCAACTCAAAAAATGTAAAGTGCTATGCACAAAAGCATTTAGAAAAAGAACAAGTTCCTTTTTATTACAAACAACTGGATGAATTTCCGATGCTGGCAAATGGAAAAATTGACCGGAATGCTTTAAGGGATGTGTGTTTTACAAAACAAGCAAAGGGTGTGATTGAGTGAAAAATGAACCTTCAGTTGTTCTTATTGGCATTGAAGTAAACGTTATAAACGGGGTTCCGAGCTATCAATGGATCACAAAAAATGAGATACCAATTGAAAGAGAACCCTTTCCATATCAAAAAAGTAAATTTAACGATGAGACTGTAGAACCGTTATGTGAAGGACTGTATAAGATTATTACTGAATTATCACATCAAGGATTTGTCCATTCTAATGATGATATTGGCCTGTTTGTCAATGTTTCAAATGCGATTTGGCCTGATATTGAACGATACGTAGAAGCTTTGGAAAAAGGGAAAAAGGCTGTTAGGCCTCACATGACAATATCTTTTGAAAATAGTCTTCCAACTGCTCAAGCAGCCATACAACTTGGTCTCAATGGACCATCTACAACGTTTGCAGATTACTGTGGCAAAATGTATGGAATTGGATTAGCACATAACGCTTTAATAGACCGACTGGCCGGTCTAATGTTAGTGGCAGAAATTTATCGAGCGCCTGAAACTGACTATGAAAATTTTACCGGTCGGATTACAATTGCCGCTTTAACAAATGCATGTCGTCTTCAAAACTATCAACCTCTGTTTGAAATACGGAACTGGGAATGGGAAAACGAACATGATGAACACTTAAGTTTTAGTGAATGGATTCACCATTGCGTCGAGGGTAATAAAGGACAAGGTGTAAGTCGTTTAACATAAAGGCAGTGGAAGGAGCTGTAAATATGAATAGGATTGGCATTAGTGGAATGGGGCTTGTTTCCCCTTTTGGGCTTGGAATGAATTCATTTGAAGAAGGGTTATATTCAGGGGAATGTGCTATGTCGCCTATTACCCGTTTTGATGCAAGTGGTTTTAGGAGTCAAATAGCTGGCCAGATAAAGGGGAATGTTCTTCATTCTAAGGAAAGTATCGCTAAACAATTTTTATCATTTGCCATGAAAGAGGCTGTAGAAATCGCTGGTTTAAGTGAAAAAAAGATAGAACATCACAGGACCGGATGGATTCTTCCGGTTGTAACAGGGCCGGGCAATGACACAATGGAAAATGAAGCGAATGAATGGATCATGGATCCTGAACATGATCTCCCAACTTTCTTATTTCAGACAAGAAACATCATTAGACCGACGTCAGCTTGTGCGTCAATTGGTACAGCACTTTCAATTGGCTACAGCATGATTCGACATGGCCAGTTGGATATGGTCTTTATCGCACGTGCAGAAGTATTTAATAAGTATGACTTTGCTTCACTTGATATTGTCAGAGCCATTACAAAAACTGAAGCGAAGCCCTTTGATCTCAAGAGAAATGGCATTACGATCGGTGAGGGGGCAGGAGTCATTATATTAGAGTCGGCGGATAGTTTGAAAGAACGTAAACATAAGCCGTTGGCATGGCTTGACGGTGCCAGTTGTGTATTAGGTGGAGAAAAGCAAAATATGATTGAGCTAGATAAGGGAAAGGTAGTCAAATCTATTCAAACAGCGCTCCAACTGGCAGGGGTCAATAAGCCAGATTATATACATGCTCATGCAACTGGAACGCCGCAAGGAGATGTGATCGAATCAGAAGCATTGGTGGAAACCATTGAAGCTGGAAGCAGTATACCGGTTAGTTCTCATAAAGGAGCATGTGGGCATTTGTTGCGTTGTTCAGGTTTTTTGGGTACAGCAGCTGCTTTACTAGCCTTGAAGCTGCAATGTATTCCACCGACAACAGGTTTAGATCAGCTTGATCCGAAAATTACCGCAAATATTATGAAAGAAAAGGCATTTGCGAACATATCTAGCGTGCTTGTCAATAACTTTGGGTTTTGTGGGAATTATGCGTCCTATTTGATTCAACACCCTACGACTGAATGGAAAGGGAATATCAAGTGAACTATGAAAAATTGTTTATTTAATTACTATAGATAGAGAAAAATAATCTTGGAGTTTACTCGTTGTAGAGGATTTTGTATAGTTAAGCGCCATTTTCGAAATGAAAATTGCAAAAACGAGCAGAATGCACTGGTTTTTTGCTTGCTACAATATATACAATTTGTCAAATTATCTAAGCAGGTGATCTTTTCATTTTGAATGGTGGGAGTAGTGAGAAAGCAACCCGTGTTTGCATTAATAAAAGGAACCTCCATTGTATATGTAGAGAGAAATAAAGAGGAAATAAAAAACAAAGAGTTAGAGTTTTTGAAGGGGGAATAACGTTGAATTTTAGCAGTGAGCAATCACTAGCAGATATTGGACGTGCCTTGACAGGAGCTTCGTTTGTCATAGGTGTGTTTATTTGCATTAATTTATTTATTTTATACAGAGTCATTGTACAGGCTCTGAGAAAAGAACGTTCACTTGTTGTATCGGCAAAGAATAGATTGCTTTTGGGTGTGGCAGTTGTTATATATGGAGCCTTAATTTACGTTCTTCATGAATCTTATAAGTGGCTAAAATCTGAGTTTGTTGATTTACAAGCAGTTAGTATACAAATGTCGATTGTATATTGGCTAACGATTTTATTGATAGGTCTGTATATTCTCTACTATGCGTTTACTTTATTTTATAAAAAAGAAGGGCAGGAACAATTTCTGCTAATGATTATCAGCGGGGCTGTAAGTGGGCTGAGCAATACGTTTGTCATATACATCATTAATCAATCGTTAAATACGAAAGACAACTTTACGAATGGTTTATTCTATGCCTTTTTAATTGGGTTGGTTGTTCATATTATTGCAGAACGATACATTCGTACAAGGATTGCTGTAATTACCAATCGAGTGGTTTATGAAAAAAGGGTCAAGCTGATTGATAAAACGTTGCAAATTCCATTTGAACGAATGGAGCGTTTTGAGAAAGGAAAAATCAGTGCTTGTTTAAATAATGATACAGAAAAAATTAGTGAAGGCATGCATTTAGCTGTTACTGGTGCGACCAATTTAATTACTTTGTTTTTCTGTCTAATTTATTTGGGTATGTTGAGCTTTTGGGGCCTTGTTTTATCTTTGGGCGTTGTTGTAGTCACTATTCTAATCAATCTATTTGTTGCAGGGGAAGCAACTAGACTGTATGAAGAGACAAGGGACATTCAAAATAAGTTTTTTGGTTTTATTAATGACATGTTGGCAGGATTCAAAGAGTTGAAGCTAAATAGAGCAAGAAAACTGGCATTCCAACAAAATTTTGAAGAAGCATGCAGCGACTATCGTAAAAAGGGAACAAAGGTTGATCTGAAGTTCGCTAATGCCTTTATTATGGAAGACATGATTCTATTGTCGGTTGTTGGATTTGTGGCGTTTCTCTTTCCACTGATTTTCAAAATGCAAGGTGAATTGCTGTACAATTATGTGTTTATTTTCCTTTATATGATTGGCCCTGTCACCTATCTACTGCATTCTTTTCCGCAAATTATGCAGATTCAAGTAAGCTGGAAACGTATTAATAGTTTAATGGAAGAGGTGGCTGAATTAGAAAAAGAAGACCTAGTTTCTGTAGAAGCGTCGCCTGAAAAGAAAGTGATTCTTACTTTAAAGGGAGTCCAGTTCCAATATAAAGGTACAAACGGTGAAGATTTTTCAGTTGGACCAATTGATTATGAATTTAAAGCTGGAGAAATTACCTTTATTACCGGAGGAAATGGAAGTGGGAAATCAACCTTTGCTAAGCTCGTTACCGGCCTTTATCCGGCTGATCGAGGAGAAACTCTCATTAACGGCGTTTCTAAAACACCAGAACAAATCCAAGAATACTATTCTGCAATTTTTAGCGACTTTTATCTTTTTGACCGTCTCTACGGTATAGATATTGATGGAAGAGAGCAGGAAATTCAAAGTTTACTTGAGCTTCTTAGAATTCAGGATAAGGTCACAATCAAAGATGGTGAATTCAGCACGACTAAACTGTCGACAGGTCAAAAGAAGCGTTTGGCTTTGCTAGTTTCATATTTAGAGGATCGACCTATTTGTTTATTTGATGAATGGGCGGCAGATCAAGATCCAGAATATCGCAAATTCTTCTACTACAATTTGCTTCCTATGTTAAGAGATGAAGGGAAGTGTGTCATTGCGATTACACATGACGATCAATACTTCCATAAGGCTGATCATCTTATCAAAATGGAGCAAGGTCAGTTTGTAGAAAATAAGGATATATGAGGAGGTACATGTAGATGAGTCGTTATTTTCCATTAAGTAATGGACAGCTGGGCATTTGGTATGTTGAAAAAATGTATCCTAATACAAGTATTTCAAACAACGGGGCTCTTATACAATTGGCTACAGAGCAGCCCCTTCGTTATAATCTAATTTCTATTGCTATAAATGAGTATATAAAACGAACAGACAATATCCGTTTACGTATGATTTCTAGAAAAGAAGGCGAACCAGTTCAGTATGTAGCTGAATATATAGAAAAGGAAATAGAAATTATCGAGTTAAAAGATGCAGGCACTGAAAGTGTAAAAGAGGCTGCTCTTGCCCACTTTCAGCAACCTTTACCACTAGAGGACGAGGATCTTTTTGATTTTAAAGTGTTTAAAGAAAGCAGGCATCAGTGCTTTCTTTATATAAATATTCACCATATTATTTCGGATGCTGTGTCTGTCATGAGTTGCATAGAGACCATTATTTCCATTTACACTGATTTAGCTAGTGGTGCGGTCATCGATATGGTGAAAAGTCCATCGTTTATCGAGCAAATTGAAGCGGAGCAGACATACGAGAAAAGCTCGCGTTTTGAAAAGGATCGTCTTTATTGGGAACAGATTTTCCAAAGTAGGCCAGAATTAACATCTCTTAAGCCTAGCAACGATTATTGCAGCAGTGCGAAAGCGATACGGCTATCTAAAGCAGTTCCGAAATCTCTTGCGGATAAGTTGAAAGAATATTCGACTAAGAATCATATTAGTTTATTTAATTTGTTCTTGTCAGGCGTTTTCTTGTATATATCCAAAAAGAGTCAGAAAAAGGATGTTGTAATCGGTACAATGTTTTCCAACCGGACAACGCTTCGTGAAAAGGAACTGTTTGGCATGCTTGTTAGCACTGTTCCTTTTCGCGTAGAGGTTGATCCAACTCTCACTTTTTCTTCATTCGCAAGAAATTTAAATCAGCAGCAGATTAGAACAATGAGGCATCAAAAATATCCATATAATCGTATTTTAAATGATTGGCGAAAAAAGCACAGCACGCATGATTATTTGTATACAACTTCCTTGCAATATTTGGAGGTTGATTTCCCTAAGACAGATGGAATTAGATATAATGTTGATTTTTTATATAACGGTTATGAAATCAACGATCTTGCCTTTCATATTGTAAAAAATGAGGAAGACATTGCATTTGAAATCGACTATAGAGTTGATTTATTTGAAGAGACAGAGATCCGTGACATGTTTAATAGAATAATGCTTTTGCTTTCTAAAGCATTATCGGCTCCACAGCAGCAAATTGGAGATTTAGATTTATTAACAGTTACTGATCAATCCTTATATTTTAGGGAGAAAATGGAAATAGTCTGTCATGAACCGGAGGAATACTTCCAACAAATTTTTCAAAGAATTGCAAAAAAAACACCTGAAAAGATAGCAGTTGTTTGCGAGGAACGCACACTGACATATAAGGAACTGGATGAGCGGTCAAATCAGCTTGCACGACTCCTTCGGCAAAAGGGCATAACACGAGAAAAAACAGTTGCTATTCTTACTAATCGTACAGAAGATATGATCGTTGGATCGATAGCGGTGATGAAAGCAGGTGGAGCTTATGTCCCAATTGATGCCGAATTTCCAGAGCAAAGAATCCAATTTATTTTAAAAGACAGTAGTTCTATGATTTTGCTGACGGATCAAGTAAATAGAGTAGAACAAGATGCTTCTATTGAATGCATCTACTTTCAAGATGAAGCAATTCAGCAGCAGCCGATAGCGTCTATTGAAAGCCTGACGAAGCCTGAAGATTTATGCTATATCATCTATACGTCTGGAACAACTGGCACGCCAAAGGGTGTTATGATTGAACATCGGAATTATCTAAATATGTGGAGGGCCTATAACGAAGCATACGGTTTTCAAGAAATGAAGCCTTGTATCTTACAGATGGCCAGCTTTTCGTTTGATGTGTTTGCTGGGGATATGGCAAGAGCTTTATTGAATCAAGGAACCCTTGTCATTTGTTCGTCAGAAGCAAAGCGTGATTTAGTACGTATTCAAAAGCTGATTAAGACCCATCAGATTACAATGCTGGAATCAACACCAGCTTTAATTGTTCCTCTTCTAGATGATATGTATGAAAAAGGGATTAAGCATACTTCTCTTGAATTGGTTGTGCTGGGTGCTGATTCTTGTTTGAAAGAAGACTATGAACGTCTCTTAGAACGTTATGGTGAGAGTATACGAATTTTTAACACGTATGGTGTCACTGAAGCGACAATTGAATCGAGCATTTATTGTTCTGAGCAGGCATTTGCAGATTATGAGGGCATTACGCCAATCGGTAAACCGTTATCAAATATGTCAATGTACATATTTAGTGAAAACATGGAGCTTCTTCCACCTCATTATATAGGGGAGTTATACATTGGTGGAAAAGGCATCGCCAGAGGCTATTTGAACAATGCAGAGCTGACAGAGGAAAAATTTATCTTAAATCCTTATGATCCCTCTGAAAGACTGTATAAGACAGGGGATCAAGCAAAAATGCTGCCTGATGGAAATATTCAGTTTCTTGGGCGCAATGACTTTCAAGTCAAAATTAGAGGGCATCGAATTGAAATTGGAGAGATTGAGGCAAAAATGATTCAGCACTCTTTGGTGAGGAGAGCGGTTGTAAAGACTGTTAAACCTAACTCCCATCAAACCGTATTGGCTGCTTACTTTGAATCAGATGAAGTAGATATCACAAATCAAATAAAAGCCTTTTTATTTAGAGAGCTGCCGGACTATATGGTCCCGACATATTTTATTCAATTAGACCGATTGCCTTTAACTGAAAACCACAAAGTCAATCGGAGAGAGCTGCCAGAGCCTGAAGTCTTTTTCAAGGAAAAGGAAGAAACAGGTTTGTTTCATAAAGCAGTTGAGGCGAAATTAGCCGAAATTTGGAAGGAAGCGCTAAAGGTAGACGATTTACATGCAACTTCTGATTTTATCCAGCTAGGTTTTCATTCATTGCAAGCATTAAAACTTTTGAATGAGATTGAGAAAGAGTTCGGGATTCGACTGACACTGGGGGATATTTTTTCTAATACACTTTTGTTTGCAATGGCAGATGTCATTGAAGAAAAAATGAAGATAGGCAATTTTGAACAGCTGTTACCTGCTAAGAAGAGTGATTCTTATCCTGTGACAGCTGCGCAAGAAGGGGTATACACAAGATCATTAATTACAGATGCTAATCTATTTAACATACCTTGTGTGTTCAAAATAGATGGTCCACTTGACGCGGGTGCGTTTATAGATGCAATGCAAAAGTTAGTCAATCGACATGAATCGCTTAGAACCTCTTTTATAAAAGAAGATGGCGTCATTAAGCAGAAAGTTCATACAAACGTTTCCGTGCATGTAGATTATGATGTATACAATGAATCTGAAATAGAGGAGATTATTCGCGCTTCGCCGCAGTCGTTTTCATTGGACAAGCCTCCCTTGATGCAGGCACGGTTGATTAGAATACAATCTCTTCAAAAACATGTTTTATTATTAGACTTTCATCACATTATTTTCGATGGTATGTCTCTCCAATTATTTATGGAAGAATTGGCATTGATATATCAGGGGAAAACTTTGCCGCAATTGGATCTTGGGTACAAAGATTACGCTGTATGGGAGAAGCGCCAATTAGAAGCAGAGCGGTTTTCTGCACACCGAGATTTTTGGAGGGACATTCTTGCTGACCATACGGAACAGCTCAATTTACCTGTTGATTTCCCAAGACCAGATGTGCAATCTTTTGATGGAAAAACATTTGAATTTGAATTGAATATAAATCTACTAAACAAACTAAAAGATTATTCTATGAAGCACGGCCTTACGCTTTATATGAGTCTCTTATCAGTATATTTTGTTTTGTTATCAAAATACACGGGTCAAGATGACTTGATTGTTGGTACGCCTATATCAGGACGCATTCATTCAAATATAGAAAGGATTACTGGATTATTTGTCAACACTCTTCCTATTAGGAAGGTAGTTGGCGGAACAGTTAGTTTCGCTCAATTTTGCCAAGAAGTCAAATGCGATATGCTTGGTATGCTGAATCATCAGCAATACCCTATTGATGAACTAGCTAAGCAACTGAAACTCAATCGTGATCCAAGTAGAAATCCTATTTATCAGACTGTATTTGCTCTACAAGATGTCAAAGAGAGTTATGAGCTGTCTGAAGGTGTCAAAATGTCTATTGTCGATACAGACTATAACACTTCTAAAGTTGATATAACATTAGAGGCTGCAGTTCTTAATGATTGCCTTGGGTGCCGGTTTGAATATAGTACAAGTTTATTCAGAAAAGAAACTATCGAACAGATGGCAAAACATTTTGAACATCTTATCGAGAAGATGGTGGCCGATCCACATCAAATAATCAGTGAAATCGGGTTGATTTCCCAGGAGGAAAAAGGGCTATTGGACGGTATGAATGATACTTTTGTACCGATGCCTTCCTACCAATCTATCTCGGCTCAATTTGAAAAGCAGGCTGAGATGCGTCCGGAGGAAACAGCGGCTGTCTTTAGAGGAAGTTCCCTCTCCTACGGAGAATTGAATAGCCGTGCCAATCAGCTAGCACATGCCCTCATTCAACAAGGTGTTGGAACGGATATGTTGGTAGGCATTATGGTTCGCCCATCATTTGATCTACTCATCGGGATGCTGGGAATTTTAAAGGCGGGAGGAGCCTATGTACCGATTGACCCTCAATATCCAGATAGCCGTATTGAGTACATGCTGAAAGACAGCGCTGTCCCTCTTTTGCTTACACAGTCGGTGCTGAAAGAGAGAACAGAATCATACTCAGGCAAAGTGATTTATTTGGATGAGGGGATGGAAGGAGAGTGTACAACGAATCCACCTTCAGTGGCAGAAGGACATCATCTAGCTTATATGATTTATACTTCTGGATCAACTGGGGAGCCGAAAGGCGTATTGATTGAACAGCACAGTGTACTGAATTTATGGCAATGGTTTGAAAGGACGTATCATGTGGCTCCCGGAGATGCTATTCTCCATATGACCAATTCTGCCTTTGATGTTAGTGTGGAGGAAACGTTGATTCCGCTCATGTCGGGAGCTGTTGTCGTTATTGCGGAAAAACAAGTGGTGTTCCAAAAGGAAACGCTAATTGACTTCTTGAATGAGCACAAAGTCCGCATTGCTCAATTTGTTCCGGCAACCTTACGTGCACTATTAGCTGGACAAACGAAAAAAGCTAAGAATTTAGAAGTGGTCATCTGTGGTGGAGAAAAGTTGGATCCTCAATTGGCTAACCAAATTATATCGCAAGGGTACCGTCTATATAATCATTATGGTCCAACAGAAGCGACGGTCGATACACTCGTATGGTCCTGTCCACCGGATAGAGGGGTAATTAAATTGGGAGCGCCCATTGACAATACAAAAGTCTATGTGCTTGATAAAGAAGGAAATCCTGTACCATCAGGCATTCCTGGTGAACTGTATATTGGAGGTGCAGGTATTGCAAGGGGCTATTTAAACCGTCCAGATCAGACAGATAACGCTTTTGTACCCGATCCGTTCGAACAGAACGGGCGCCTCTATAAAACAGGTGACCTTGTCAAATGGCATAGGGATCAGACAATCGAATATCTTGGCAGACTGGACAAACAGGTCAAAATTCGAGGTATGAGGATAGAACCGGGTGAAATTACAGCGAAGCTGGTGGAGTTGGATGAGATCGAGAATGGCTATGTGCTAGCTCATCATGATGAGGAAGGACAAGTAAATCTATGTGCGTATATCGTGTGGAAGAAAGAGAGTGAGCCGGAGAAAATAAGACGAAAGCTGGCGCAAACTCTACCAGAATATATGATTCCTATGCATTTCATGACAATAGATGAGTTGCCTTTAACACCAAATGGAAAAGTGAATGAACAGTTGCTTCCAATACCTGAAAAAGAAACAGAAACAGAAGAAGCATATGTGCCGCCTTGTACAGAGATTGAAAAGTTGCTCACTGACATTTGGCAGGAGGTGCTTGGTATAGAACGTGTTAGCATAAAAGGAAGCTTTTTTGACTATGGAGGAGATTCGATCAAAGCCATTCAAATTTCTTCTCAATTAAGAAAGTATCGATTGAAACTTGAAACAAAGTATTTATTTACACATGCAACAATTCAAGAAGTGGCTAACTATATCGAGCCTTTAAAGAAACAAATTGATCAACAGCAGATATCTGGGGAAGTTTTACTTTCTCCTATACAAAATTGGTTTTTTTCAAAAAAATTTGTTAATCCGCACCACTATAACCAGGCTGAGACACTCTACAAAGCAGAAGGATTTGATCCTGAAGCGGTTGAATTGGCGTTGGACAAACTCATGGAGCACCATGATTTACTAAGAGCTGTTTTTGTAAAGAATCGGCAACAGATGGTTCAAATCAACCGAAAAGCGTATACAGCTGATTTTTATACATTGGAAGTGATGAACCTTAGAAATAAAAATAACTGGCGAGAGCTTGCAGAAAACCATATTGATAGTATTCAAGGTGAGCTCAATATAGAAAATGGACCTCTTATCAAAGCAAGTATCTTTCAAACCAATAAAGGGGACCACCTTGTTATAGTTGTACACCATCTCATCATAGACGGTGTTTCTTGGGGGATTCTGCTTGAGGATCTAGAAACAGCTTACGAACAAGCTGTTTCTGGAGAAAAAATACAATTACCTGAGAAGACGACTTCTTATAAAGAATGGACAACAGAATTGTGGAATTACGCCAAAGAGGAAGTAGTAAATGAAAAAGCTTATTGGGAAGATGTTGAAAACAGGCTGGTAGTACCTTCTTCTTTAGCCGTACGTCAATCAATCAATCAAAAGAGATGGTACAGCAAACAGCTTGTTCGGCAACTTAACAAAGAAAAAACGGATTTGCTTTTAAAACAGGCACATCGTGCATATAACACAGAAATAAATGAAATTCTGTTGGCGGCTTTTGCGTTGGCTATGAATGAACAATTTGGAATAGAAGAACTACCACTTGATTTAGAAGGTCATGGAAGAGAGACGTTTTCGGAAGATGTCGACGTTTCAAGAACGATTGGGTGGTTTACGTCTGTATTTCCAGTTGTACTAGAGGCGGGAAGAGAAGAAAAACTAGGAGCCGCAATAAAATCGGTTAAAGACCTGCTTCGCCGTATTCCTCAAAAGGGAATGGGATATGGATTGCTTTATTGTAAGGAACTGCAAACTATTGAAGAAAGACCGTCTCCTCCAGTGAGTTTTAACTATTTGGGTCAGTTTGAGTTGCATGAAAATGAGGACCGATCTTTGCACTTAGGTAATTCAAACAGCTTGGAAAATGAAAGAACGCACATGCTTGATTTGAATCTTGCAGTCATAAATGGCGTGTTAGAAATCAATTTGGAATATCATGAGCGTGAGTTTGATAGAAATGAAATCGAACAACTTTTGAATGCTTACACGGAAACACTTGAAAAAATAGTCGATCATTGTATAGAGAAGGAAGATGACGGAGAAAAAACGTTAAGTGATTTTGATGATCAACGATTGACAGACGAAGAACTGGATCATATTTATGAGCTGCTTGAAGACATGTAGAGAGAGGACATCCTCTCTCTATGATTGAAAAAGGAGTGGAAAAATGAAAAATAAACAAAATTTCCAAAACATTTACCCGCTATCGCCTATGCAAGAAGGTATGTTGTTTCATCATTTAAGCGATAAAGATCAAGATTTTCAAGCGTACTGTGTCCAATCGGCTCTGAAAATTTCCGGCACGTTTAATTTTGACATTGCAGAAAATAGCTTAAATATTCTTGTAAGGCGCCATGATTTGTTACGAACAGTTTTTATTCATTCTAAGCTAAGCCGTCCTCGACAAGTTGTATTCAAAAATAGAGAGATGTTCATCCAAATGCATGATTATACTCATTTACAAGGAATTCATAAAGAGCAAGCTATCGAAAAGTTCTTGGCATCTGATTTAAAGGAAGGGTTTGATTTGGTAACTGGCCCTCTATTTCGGGTACAGGTACTGAGATTAAGCGAGCTTGAGCATATACTTGTTTTTACGAATCATCATATTATTTTGGATGGCTGGTGCTCTAGAGCGGTGTTAGAGGAATTCTTTGAGATATATGCTACGTTATTGCACCAGGAGCCGGTGAGAGAGAAGAAATCATTTTCTTTTAGTAAATATATTCAATGGATTGAAAATCAGGATAAAGATAAGGCTCATGCCTACTGGAGGGAATATTTAAAAGGACTTGAGACAAATACAGAAATGCCGAGATTCTACAAGAAGGCAACAAAAAAAGGCTTTCAAAAAGGGGAGTTTTATCAAAAAATAAATGATGACTTGCTTCAAGGTCTTGAGCGGCTATCAAAGCAATATAAAGTCACTGTCCATACTATATGTCAGACAGCTTGGGCTTTTTTGCTCAGTCATTACAACCAATCGAAAGATGTTGTATTTGGATCAGTTGTATCTGGAAGACCACCTGAATTAGAAGGCATTGAGCATGCTGTGGGATTATTTATCAATACCATTCCAGTCAGAATAAAGATGGAGCCTGAAATGTCTTTTGCACAGCTCCTACAGAATGTACAAGAATCAAACTTGGAGTCTGAGCGCTATTCATATTGCTCTCTGGCTGAACTTCAGAAAATGACAGAATTTAAGACAGATCTGTTCAGTCATTTGCTTGTTTTTCAGAATTATCCGTCTAATGATACTTCAACAGAAGCAGACGAAGAACTTTTTGGTTTTCGCATAGAAGAATTCCACGATACTGAGCAAACAAATTATGATTTTCATTTAACTATTGCTCCGAAGGAACAATACATCATTTTTCATTTTAATCGAAACGTATATGAAAATGATGAAATCCGTAATATAAGCAGACGATTTATCCGTATATTAGAACAGATTATTGAGGCACCTGATATGAGGATGTGTGAAATAGAGCTAATTGATGAAAAAGAAAAAAGACTTATAACTGAAACATTTCAAACGTCTAATTACAATAAGGTTGAAGACTATCTCACCCTTCATGAGCGCTTTGAACAGCAGGCCGCTTGGTTTCCTAATAAAACAGCAGTTTCATTTAATGGAGAATCGCTTACATATGAAACACTAAACAGTCGCGCTAACGAGCTTGCTAAAAAGCTTCGAGGACTTGGAGTACAAGCAAATGACTTAGTAGGTGTTATGCTGGAACGCTCTCACTCATTTATCATAGGCATTCTTGGTATTTTAAAAGCAGGAGCAGCATATGTCCCAATTGATCCAAATTATCCGCTGGAACGAATAGATTATATGATTCAAGATTCGAGAATATCCATTCTTATTACGGATCAAAAAAAGCATATGGATATATTTCCTTCTATTATTTATACAGGAAAAGTACTGATTATAGATGACATGTATAGCGGTGACTATTGTGAAAATCTTCCTTCTATATCCACTGTACAAGACCTTGCCTATGTCATTTATACATCAGGATCGACAGGAAAGCCAAAAGGAATTCTCACCAAACATGAAAATGTAATGAGGGTGGCTGTAAATACGAATTATGTAGATGTGACAAATGAGGATCGTATTCTACAATTATCTAACCCATCTTTTGATGGCTCGGTATTTGATATTTTCGCAGCATTATTGAACGGAGCAGAGTTAATCCTTATTGACCCAAATATCATTCTGTCACCAAGAGAACTTTCTACATTCTTAGTAGAACAAAAGATTACGACCATGTTTTTAACTACTGCTTTATTCAATGCAATCATAGCTGAAAATCCAGCAGCTTTTAATGGACTTCATAACGTTTTGTTCGGCGGTGAAAAGGTAACGGTTTCTTTTGTCGAGCAAGCCTTAAAGGAATCTGGATCTAACAAATTCATTCATGTGTATGGGCCGACGGAAAGCACTGTTTTTGCCGCTTTTTATCAGATTCAATCTATTGATAAAAGATTAGGGACTATTCCAATTGGAAAGCCGCTCAATGATACAGAGCTCATAATTTTAAACCAATATGGGCAACTTCAAGCAATCGGGCTGCCTGGTGAACTATGCATAGCTGGAAAAGCTCTTGCCAAAGGATATCTGAATCGGCCTGATTTAACCGACGAGAAGTTTGTCACACATCCGTTTAAAGAACAGGAGAGAATGTATAAAACTGGTGATTTGGTAAGATGGCTTCCTGATGGAGCTATTGAATTTATAGGACGAATTGATCGTCAGGTGAAAATCCGAGGTTTCCGTATTGAACCAGAAGAAGTAGCGGCCGAATTATTACTCGTCCCCAACATAAAAAAATCGTATGTTATGGAAAGAAAAAGCGAGCGGGATGAAACATATTTATGCGCTTATTATGTGTCTGATACCAAGAAAGAATCAAAGGAGATAAGGGACGCTTTGGCTCAACAGCTACCTGATTACATGCTGCCTTCCTTTTTCATTCCATTAAACGACCTTCCAATCACCCCGAACGGAAAAACCAATGAAAAAGAACTGCCAGCTCCTGAACTTATGTTAGAACAAGAGGAGGAATATATTGCACCTAGAACAGCCGTAGAAAAAAAACTAGCAGAATTGTGGGAGCAGATTTTAGGGGTAACTCCTGTTAGTATTAGTACCCATTTCTTTGAAGTGGGAGGTCATTCACTCAAAGCGGTTTCTCTGATAGCGGCCATTGAGAGGGAGTTATCGGTTAAATTGTCGATTAAAAAGATTTTTGAACATCCTTATTTAGAGGAAATGGCGATAATGATTGAACAAGAAAAAAATAGGGAAGTGCTTGGTATTCTCCCAGCTGCACCTCAGGACCATTATCCAGCTTCTGCAAATCAACAACGGATATATGCAGTCAGTCATTTACCGGGTGGGGAGCAGAGCTATAATATGCCGTTCCTTTTAAAGGCTCCTCATACTTTACACATTGAGCGTGTTCAGAACACACTTAATATGCTTGTTGAGCGCCACGAAAGTCTAAGAACATCCTTTGATATGGTTGGGGATGAGCTGGTACAGCGAATCCACTCTTCTGCCAATGTAGAAGTGATGAGAGAAAAAGTATGTGAAGGCGAGCTGGACAAGCTTATGTCTAAATTGGTAAAACCATTCGATCTTCATCAGGCTCCGCTGTTAAGAGCGGGAATTTTTGAGTATCAAGGAGATCACCTGCTGTTTATTGATATGCATCACATCATATCAGATGGTCAATCAATTGAGATTTTTATACGGGAATTCATTGAATTGTATAAACACAATCAGCCACTACCTCCTCTTGCGCTCCAATATAAGGATTATGCTGTTTGGGAAAAGCAGAATGAGATGGATGCGGATGTTTCCTATTGGGAGCAGCAGTTTAAGGATGATATTCCAGTTTTGACATTGCCTTTTGATGAGAAGCAGACGAGTAGAACACAGCCAGAGGGTGGTTTTTATATCAGAACGCTTAATCAAGAAATAACAAATCAATTGAAAAAGTATGCTCTGCAACAGAATCAAACTCTCTTTTCACTATTATTGGGAATGTATCAGCTTTTGCTCTCTAAATATACAGGACAGAAAGATGTAGTAGTCGGTACTCCTTCTGCTGGGAGAAATCATGCAATTTTTGATAAAACTGTTGGGATGTTTGTCAAAACATTACCTATTAGGACTCATTTACAGTCTGCACAGCCAGTAAATGAATTTTTCTCAAAAGTACAGGAGCATTGTTTTACAGCCTTCGAATGTGATATGGATCCTGTAGAATGGATTATGAATCGAACTAGTATGACACGGAAGACAAATGGTACTCCTCTTATTCAAACTATGTTTTCGTTTCATCATGAGCAGGAAGAAATTGCTGCACAATGGGAGATACAAAACGTTTTCAATCCCAATGTACAATTTGATCTATCATTGGATGTGTTTGAACACAGTTCCCATTTAGACATCTATTTTGAATATAGTACAAGTTTATTCAGAAAAGAGACTATTGAACAGATGGCCCAAAATTTTGAATATCTTATTCAGACGGTGTTGGCCGATCCACATCAATTGATTGGCGAAATCGGGTTGCTTTCCCAGGAGGAACAAGCGCTATTGGCCAGCATGAATGATACCTTTGTACCGATGCCTTCCTACCAATCTATCTCGGCTCAATTTGAAAAGCAGGCTGAGGTGCGTCCGGAGGAAACAGCGGCTGTTTTTAGAGGAAGATCCCTCTCCTACGGAGAATTGAACAGCCGTGCCAATCAGCTAGCACATGCCCTCATTCAACAAGGTGTTGGAACGGATATGTTGGTAGGCATCATGGTTCGCCCATCATTTGATCTACTCATCGGGATGCTGGGAATTTTAAAGGCGGGGGGAGCTTATGTGCCAATTGACCCTCAATATCCAGATAGCCGTATTGAATATATGCTGAAAGACAGCGCTGTCCCTCTTTTGCTTACACAGTCGGTGCTGAAAGAAAGAACAGAATCATACTCAGGCAAAGTGATTTATTTGGATGAGGGGATGGAAGTAGAGCGTACAACGAATCCACCTTCAGTGGCAAAAGGGCATCATCTAGCCTATATGATTTATACCTCTGGATCAACTGGGGAGCCAAAAGGCGTCTTGATTGAACAGCACAGTGTACTGAATTTATGGCAATGGTTTGAAAGGACGTATCATGTGGCTCCTGGAGATGCCATTCTCCATATGACCAATTCTGCCTTTGATGTTAGTGTGGAGGAAACGTTGATTCCGCTCATGTCAGGAGCTGTTGTTGTTATTGCGGAAGAACAAGTAGTGTTCCAAAAGGAAACGCTAATCGATTTCTTGAATGAGCACAAAGTCCGCATTGCACAATTCGTTCCGGCAACCTTACGTACACTTTTAGCTGGACAAACGAAAAAAGCTAAGAATTTAGAAGTGGTCATCTGTGGTGGAGAAAAGTTGGATCCTCAATTGGCTAACCAAATTACATCGCAAGGGTACCATTTATACAATCATTATGGTCCAACAGAAGCGACGGTAGATACACTTGTATGGTCCTGTCCACCGGACAGAGGGATAATTAAATTGGGAGCGCCCATTGACAATACAAAAGTCTATGTTCTTGATGAAGATGGAAATCCCGTACCATCAGGCATTCCTGGTGAACTGTATATTGGTGGTGCAGGTATTGCAAGGGGCTATTTGAACCGGCCAGATCAGACGGATCGTGCTTTTGTACCCGATCCGTTCGAACAAAACGAGCGCCTCTATAAAACAGGTGACCTTGTTAAATGGCACTGCGATCAGACAATCGAATATCTTGGCAGACTGGACAAACAGGTCAAAATCCGGGGTATGAGGATTGAGCCGGGTGAAATTACAGCGAAGTTGGTGGAGTTGGATGAGATCGAGAATGGCTATGTGGTGGCTCATCATGATGAGGAAGGACAAGTAAATCTATGTGCGTATATCGTGTGGAAGAAAGAGAGTGAACCGGAGAAAATAAGACGAAATCTGGCCCAAACTCTACCAGAATATATGATTCCTATGCATTTCATGACAATAGATGAGTTGCCTTTAACGCCAAACGGAAAAGTAAATGAACAGCTGCTTCCAATACCTGAAAAAGAAACAGAGAAAGCATATGTACCGCCTTGCACAGAGACTGAAAAGACGCTCGTTTCCATTTGGCAGGAGGTACTGGAGACAAGTCTAATTGGGAGAAATAGCCACTTCATTAAAGCTGGTGGCCATTCCTTAAAAGCTATAGATTTGATGAACAAAATCAGAAAGCAACTATTTACAACAATTTCTTTACAGGATATTTTTGAATATCCCCTCTTAAAAGAGCTTGCTAATAAAATTGACAAAACGGGCCAAGCAAAAAGAGAAATCATATCAGTGGCTAAAGAGGCCGAAGAGTATCCGATGACCTCTGCACAAAAACGCATTTATGCAGTTAGTCATTTAATAGGCGCTGACACAACCTATAATATGCCTATTGTTCTAAAAGTGCCATTTAAGCTAGAAAAACAAAAGACAGAAAAAGTGATTAAAAGAATAATAGAACGTCATGATAGTTTACGAACCTCTTTCCAGGTGAAAAATGGTGAAGCAGTACAGATAGTTCATGCAAACTCTGATTTAAATATAGAAGAAGAAATACTGAATGCAGATGAGGTGCCTTCACGGATTTCTACGTGGACTAAGCCTTTTAATTTGAAAAAAGCACCTCTCATGAGAGTAAAAATAGCGAAGGTAGACAATGGAGAGCATTTGCTGTTTTTGGATATACATCACATAATTTGCGATGGTGTATCAATAGATATATTACTAAATGAATTTTCCTCGCTGTATATTGATGAAAAAACCGAACTTCCTGTTGTACAGGTGCAATATAAGGACTATGCAGTATGGAAACAAAAACAAGATTACAGCCAGTCGAATAATCATTGGGAATCTATTCTGGAGGGTCAGCTACCTGTTTTGAATCTACCGACTGACTTTAGCAGGCCAAAGGTTCAACAGTTTGAAGGAGATTATATATCGATTTCAATTGATCGAGAAATGGGACGTGGTCTTCTAGAGAAGCTGCAAGAGCAGGAAATGACACCTTATGTTTTGTTCCTGGGATTGTATCAGATACTTCTTCATCGATATTCAGGTCAGACTGACATTCTAACAGGAACCCCGGTTTCAGGGAGAGGTCAAATGGGCCTAGAAAATACGATAGGTCTATTAATGAATACACTGCCCATTAGAACAGTTACAACACCACAGATGTCTATAGCTAGCTTTTTAGAGCAGGTGAAAAATCAGGTATATAGTATGATGAAATATGCTGATTATCCACTCGATGAATTTATTGAACGTAAACAGATTAAAAGAAATCTTAATCGGAATTTATTATTTGACACAGTCTTTTCGTTTCATACAGAAGAGGAAGTTTCTTTATGGACACCGCTTCAAACAGATCAAAAGACAGCAAAATTTGATTTGACATTTGAGGTCACTCAGTTAAACGGCGAATTTCACATCAATATTGAATACAGTACAAACCTATTCCGTGTAGAGAACATTGATAGGATGGCTAGACACTACGTGGAGCTCATTAAACAATATCTGACGGGAACGGAACAGTACTTGTATGAAATTGATTTTCGTTTAGATGAAGAAAAGCAATTAATTAAGCGTGTAAATGATACTGCTTATCCATTGTTGGTTGATCAGACGGTGTGCACCATGATGAAATTATGGGCTGAACATCACCCAGATAGCGTAGCAGCGGTGCATCAGGATAATATTTTAACCTATAAGGAATTAAACGAAAAGGCTGATGCAATTGCTGATTGGCTTGTGCAGCAAGGGATCAAAAAAGGTGAGATGATTGGAATTATGACAACTCCATCATTCAATATGCTGGCAGGAATTTTTGGTATTTTACAGGCTGGAGCAGTTTATGTACCTATAGACCCAGCGTATCCTAAAAAACGGATCGACTATATCTTGAAAGATAGTGAAGTTGCCTTCTTGCTGACCGAATCTGAGTATAAGAGTTTGCTAACAGGGTTTGAACAGGAAGTGGTTTTTTTGGATGTCCATCATTTTGAGAAAAATGGAATGTCCAATTCTATAACAGTACAAGGGCATGATGTAGCTTATATGATTTACACTTCCGGCTCTACAGGAAATCCAAAAGGTGTCATGATTGAGCATCGTTCATTAATGAATTTGGTTCAATGGCATCAAAGGAGATTCCAATTAACAGAGGCCGATCGTTGTTTGAAATTTGCTGGCTTTGGATTTGATGCCTCTGTATGGGAAATATTCCCTTGTCTATCTTATGGGGCATCTCTTTACATCGTCGATGCTCATGTACGGCAGGACATATATCAGCTAAATGATTTTATTGAACGTCACCAAGTTACGATTGCATTTATGCCTACGGCCTATTACGAACAATTTTCTTATTTGACAAACAGCTCACTTCGCATCCTTTTAACTGGCGGTGAAGCGTTGAAAACCTGTAAATCCCATTCTTATAAACTTGTCAATAATTATGGACCAACAGAAAATACAGTCGTTTCCACAAGTAGTGTAATTGACAGCGATTCTAACATAACTATTGGAATGCCAATTGATAATTGCCGGGTATACATTGTCAATGATCAATTTCAAGAGCAACCAATAGGAGTAACGGGAGAAATTTGTCTTGCAGGAGCTGGCCTAGCAAAAGGGTACTGGAATCGTCGTGAAGAGACGAAAGAACGTTTCATACATCATCCGGTTACAAAAGAACGTTTATATAGAACCGGAGATTATGGGAGATGGACATCAGATGGAAAAATTGAATACATTGGAAGAGCGGATGAGCAAATCAACATACGTGGATATCGAGTCGAATTGCAGGAAATTATCCATGCTATAAAAATGTTACCGGGCATAAAGGATGTCTATCTTTTACAAAATAATATGGGTACGACAGCTGCAAGATTAATTGCCTACATTATATGTGATCAGCCATTTTTCGTTGACGAAATAAAAAACCAGCTTTCAGAAAGGCTTCCAGATTATATGGTTCCTTCACAATTTATAAAGCTTGACTACTTTCCTTTAACTGAAAACGGAAAGGTAGATAAAATAGCACTGCCAAAACCGATACAAGCAAAAAATGATGCAGAGCAGCAAATAGAGCCTAGAACGAAACTTGAAACCGAAATGAGAGAGATCTGGGGAGAAGTTCTAAATATACCTTCTACTTCTATAGGGATTCATGATGATTTCTTTGAACTTGGCGGAAATTCTATCAATATTTTAAAGATTCTTGCCTTAACGATGGATAAGGACTGGGATATATCGATTCAAGACTTTTTTGACGGAAAAACGATAGCTGCTATCTGTGATCAAACGGAAAGAGAAGAAAACCAAATCGATGATAGTGTATATGTCCGTCCAGCAGAGCTTTGTTTGATTGATGATAAAAGGTTGCATAGCAAAAGTGGCGTATTTTTGACCGGGGCAACAGGATTTTTAGGCATTCATTTGCTGGAAAGGTTACTACGTACAACACAGGGGCATATTTTCTGCTTAGTAAGGGGAAATAAGCAATATACAGCAGAAGAATGGCTCAAACAAGTCTTTTTACAATACTTTCCGAAGGGTGTTGACTTGATAGAACAAGCATCAGACAGATTAAGTATTGTTGCCGGAGATTTAACAAAAGAACGATTCGGCTTAACCTATGACATGTACGAAGATATTAAAAAACGGACAGAGCATATTTTCCATGCCGCGGCTAAAACGGACCACTTTGGACAGTTTAACGAATTCAAAGAGTTCAATATAAATGGTACAAAAAGAATATTGGAATTTGCAGGCGACAATAAAAAACTTCATTATATTTCGACTATGAGTGTAGCAGGTCATGTCGCAAAAGGTGAAGAGGAAAGAGTTTTTACTGAAGAAGACTTTTTCATTGAGCAGGAGATAGATGACAATGTTTATGTGAAAAGTAAATTTTTAGCTGAGCATGAAGTCATGCAGGCCGTTGCTCGTAAAGAGGTGAATGCAACTATTTATCGCATAGGATTGATTACAGGGCGACACGTAGATGGATGCGTACAATTGAATTTGAGGAAGAATGCATTCGCAAATACACTTGAAACTATCTATCATCTAGGAGCTGTTTCAGAGGAAATTGTTGGCCAGTTATTAGATGTTTCACCAGTGGATTTATGTAGTGAAGCAATTTTAAAACTTGCCTCCTCTTATAGTAATAAGCCTGTTTTTCATATTTATAATCCGTATAAAATTAATATACAGAAAATGTTTAATTTAGGAGGATTTGAAATAAATAAGGTGCCAGATCATGAGTATGAATTGCTAGTAGAATCCTATGCTAATGAAAAAAACTATCAAAAGATTTTAGGATTTACTTATTATATTGTGAAGGAGAATGAGGCGTATCGTGCCGTAGTAAAAAGTAAATGTGATGTAACAGTTCACTATTTAAAACAATGCGGTTTTGAATGGCCAGAGCCTTCAGTTGATTATATAAAGAAACTATTTTCAATGATGAGGAAAAAAGGATATTTTTTAGAAATGCATATAAAAAACATTTAATAGGATAGGTATTACCCTCACTTTTCTTATGAAAGGTGGGGGGATTGTTTTAAGGGGGAACGATAAAATGCTTATGTTAAAAGCAGAAGGGTGTAAAGCTACTAGAAATGAAAAGGTGATTTTTGAAAACGTTCATTTAGATATAGAAGAAAAGCAGAGAGTAGCTATTATTGGCAGTAATGGTGTTGGTAAAACGACATTGCTTAAAGCACTATTTGGTAAGGTGCAATTAGAAAAGGGAAAAATTATGAGAAGGTATCCTGCAGATGCTTGGGGATGGGTTGAACAGATGGAGGAACTAGCGGATGTGACTCTTTATGAATATGTTAGTTTGGTTCGTCCTGAGCTGGCAACTTATCAAAAGAAGATTGATGAGCTTCAAAAAAAGATGTCGATTGTAACAAAAGAGGAGCTAGAAGGCTTGATGGAGGAATACACGACATTTTATGAGCGTTTTATGGCAATGGATGGTTTTCAATTTCAAACGGAAATTGAAAAGCACCTGAGTCAATTACAGTTGCCTCCAGCAAGCTGGTACATGCCTTATAGTCAATTAAGTGGTGGAGAAAAAACTAGGGCGCAATTAGCTAGGACGATGCTCAAAAATCCAAAATTTTTAATTTTAGATGAACCAACCAATCATTTGGACAAAGATGCAATTGAATGGCTTACGAATTGGATTAAAGCTAGTGATACAACCGTATTGTTCGTTTCTCATGATAGACATTTTATTGATCAGGTGGCTGATGTAACGTATGAGTTGACAGCAGGAGGAACAAAAAAGTACAAAGGTGGTTATTCAGCATATAAAAAACAGAAGGATCATGAAATATTAACTCATCAGAAACTTTACGCCAAACAGGAACAAAAAAAGAAAGAGTTATTAGAGTCAATTAACCGTTATAAGCAATGGTTCCAGCAAGCCCAAAAATCATCTGGAAAAGATGATTCTGCTGCGCAAAAAAATAATTTCTCATCGAGGGCAACGAAAAGCGCCTCACGATTTAAGGCGCTTGAAAAAGCATTAGATCGCCTTGAGAAAAATAAAATAGAAAAGTACAAAGAAGCAGATCGAGTGAAGCTTGATTTTCATGAAACAGATTTTGGAGCCTCACGTCTTTTGCAAATACGTCAAATGAAATTTGGATATGATGGTATTCCTCTTTTTAAGGATTTTAACTTAGATGTGAAACGCTCCGAGAGATTAGCTGTAATTGGGCCAAATGGTTCTGGGAAAACTACTCTACTTCAGCTTATTTTAGGACGGAAGCAGCCGGAAGAAGGAATGGTACAGCTTCATCCTAGATGTAAAGTTGGTTATTTTTCACAAGAGCTTAGTGATCTGGACGGAAGCGATACAATATTGGATCATATTATGAAAATCCCTAATTTAACTCAGACAGAGGCAAGGACAATTCTCGGCTGTTTTCTTTTTAAAAGAGATAATGTGCTCAAAAGAATATCTCATTTAAGCATGGGTGAAAAATGTAGGGTCGCCTTTGTAAAATTATATTTCTCCGGCGCTGACTTACTCATTCTCGATGAACCGAATAATTATTTAGATATTGAGACGAGAGAGACGATTGAAGAGGCGCTTCAAGAATTTCCAGGTACGATAATTGCTGTTTCACATGACAAATATTTTTTGAGAAAAATTGCAGATAGAATACTAGATTTAGGAAGCACAAGCAAAAGAGTATTTGAAGGCTCTTATTCTGATTATGAGCGGGATAAACAAAATAAAGAATTAAAATTAACAGTAGAAATGCAAAATGAACTTTTCTATTTGGAAATCAAGAGGCAGAATTACTTGGCAGATAGTCCTGTAAATGAAGAAGAGCAAGAGGAGCTTTTAGCAAAAATTTACGAAATTAACCAAAAAATAGACAAAATTAAAAAGCAGGCTTATAAGCAATTTTAAGTTATGTACATGCCTATTTCAGGTATAAAGTTTTCAAATAAATTAATGTTGATAAATCTAATATATTTAAAGATAAATGATAATAGGAGAATGAAATATGGTTTCAAAAATTAAGCTTTTTTGTTTTCATCATGCAGGTGGATCTTCGTCAGCCTACTACAATTGGAAGGATTATTTAAACAAGGGTATCGAGATTATCCCTATTGAATTAGCTGGAAGAGGGAAACGTTTAAAGGAGCCCGTATATACAAGTATGGAAGAAGCAGTATTAGATATTTACGATTTGATGAAACCTAATTTAGATGGTTCTCCATTTGCGATGTTTGGCCATAGTATGGGAGCTTTATTAGTATATGAAATGATTCAGAAAATCCATGATGTCAAAGGAATAAGTCCAATACATGCATTTTTCTCTGGGCGACTACCTGTTCATACTATAGATCAGCAAAAGCGTTACACTTTACCAGATCAAGAACTAAAGAAATACATAGTAGACTTAGGAGGAATTCCATTAGAATTACAATCTTATGATGAAATATTAGATATGTTTCTCCCGATTATTAGAGCAGACTTTAAACTAGTTGAAACTTATGAGCTTAAAGAAAAAATAAGTCCTTTTACATTTAATATTTCTATTCTATACGGTTACGATGATAAGCTAGTAGATAATCAAAGATTGATAGAGTGGGCTGATTATACTAGTAAACAATGCTATTTTTATGGGTATCAGGGAGGGCACTTTTTTATTAATGATTTTACAGAAGAAGTTGTTAAAGTAATAAATAAAACATTAAGTTCATCCGATTTTCAAAGTGAAATATTATAAATGAGACTTTAATATTTCTATGTTTTTTTAGGGGAATTCATTAGAAAAAAACCAACAAGGGAATGATTTCCCTTGTTTCTTCTCCAATTTTTTTCGTAGTTTTACACGTTGGTATTCGCACATCTATTAAAGAAACTTAAAAGGTTTATAAAAGGAGGTGGAGTTTAAATGATAGAAGTATATATTGTAAGAATTCCTAATAAAATAGAAACTAGATTATTTAAACAATTACTAGGTTATGTTTCTAATGAAAAACGAAAAAAGATTGAAAATTTCCACAGGGAAGAAGATAGTTATAGGGGGCTTATTGCGGACCTTCTTGTTCGAAGTTTGATTATGCGAAAATATAGTATTTCAAATGAAGAAATTGAATTCAAAAATAATCTTTATGGAAAGCCGTATTTACATAATTTTTCTAATTTCGAATTTAATGTTTCTCATTCGGGTAATTGGGTTGTTTGTGCTGTAGATAAATTTTCAATTGGTATAGATGTTGAATGGATAAGGCCAATTGAATTTGATATAGCAAAAGGCTTTTTTGCAGAGGCAGAATATAATGATTTGCTTTCTATAAATCCACTAAGGAAACTAGATTATTTTTATGAGCTTTGGACTATAAAGGAAAGTTATGTAAAAGCTTTGGGAGAAGGATTAACAATTCCTCTGAATTCCTTTTTAGTTAAAAAAAATGATTTTAAACAAATTGAAATAATAAAAAACAATAAAAAAATCCCATATTTTGTTAGACAATATGATATTGATGTTCAGTATAAGTTATCAGTATGCGCTATGCATAATAATTTTTCTGTTAATCCTCAACATGTTAATTTTTTTAGTATAGTAAAAGAAATACTCGGTAAAGAGGTATTATTTTAGTAGCAGGTCATCAATTGGATTAACAAATTGTATATATGAATGTAAGTATCAAACCATCCTCAACTACAATCGTTTTATAATGAAAATAACGAATATTTTAAAATTATTAATTTGTATATAAAATTAATAAGATTTATGATATGATGAAAGTATCAAAATACTTCTAAATCTATCTTGCAAAAGGACACACCTACGCATACATATGCCATTGGTGTGTCCTTTTTTTCGTTTTCTATAAGTTTCTGAAAAAAGAGCGGGAATGGGAATTGTTTATAAATAACATATCAACAATATATGTATCTTTTGGGAATGTGGAGTTGCAGAATAAGGGATGTGAGTATCAACATGCGCCAAATGTAAAAAGCAATCATTCAGGGGTCCGTATAAAGAACATCTAAAAGAGTGGGTTCGATTTTGTCTATGTTGTGATTATAAGGAAATGAATCCAGCAAATATCCTCTTTTTATATTAGATATAGAAATAGGTTTTTAAAGGAGTAATTAATGAAAACATCAACAACTTATATTAATTAGCTGTATTTTTTGAACTAGGTTCGTACTTCTTTATTCTTATATTTATCATTGGCTTTATGGCGCATTTTATCATGGGGAAATCACGTCATGCTAAAGTGCAATTATTTGTTTTTCTGTGTCTATTATTCCTACATTTTATCTTATGGCATTATGGTCTTTAGAGTGATAGTGTACTTTACAAGCTAGAATTAGCAGGATAATACATTATGAAGTCTTGGATTAAGGTTATTTGTATTACATCATTCTTTTTCAAATCACTACATGCAGTTCGACACAAATAAATGATTCAAAGCCGGACGGAATCCTACACAAAGGAATACAACAGCACGCAGAAGGGAAAGGTATTGTTGACATTTCAGAAACTTAAAGGCTTAAAAATAGTTAAAGGAAAGGTAGTTAAAGGATGGAGATACGATAGACGAGCTTTTAAATAGGCAGAACTAGACTGTAAGATTGCTCTTATTGGATACCCGGAATCTGTATCTCAAAATAATTCCACCACAAAAGATAGGAAAAGAAGCATCCTTATTTCTAAAGAAACAATTATATGGAAAAAGTGTAACATTGGTCTATGATCGTGGACCAAAAGAGGACAAGTATAGTAGGAAATTGGCATATGTATTTTGTGAAGGGATACATATCAACGAATTAATGGTCAAATCAGGATATGGTACTGTAGCTTACATTTCAAAACCTAACACTGTACTGTTTCCACAAATGCTGGAAAGCAAAAAAGAAGCAAAGGCATCAAAGATTGGTGTGTGGAGCATAAAAGGTATGTGGATGAAGATAAGCATCATTATAACCATAATGATGTGGCCTAGCACCCTAATCTATGCAATATAGATATTCGTACAAAATGGAGGTTTTTTGAATGAATGAAAACAAAAGAAATATGCTCTTATCATTTATTATTTCAATTTTATTTATTTTCGCGAGTCTATTACCTTTTAGTAGTAATGAATATGTGTATGTTATCTTCAAAATTGGTGCTGCAGCTGGCGTAATAAATATCGTTATGATGAGCGTCTTCTTGTATTTTCAAATCAAAAAAACGGGACATTTATTAAATTAGTAAAGTGAGATTTAATAGTTTTCCATACCTTTTCTTTTTAATAAGGGTATGGAAAACCCAAAAAGGAGTGCGAAAGGTGAGCAAGTACCTGGATTTTTGAAGTTCGTTTTAGCGAAAGGGAGACGGTATGTATATTTAGCGGTAGCAAAAAAGAAAAACAAAAGGGTACATACACATATTGTATATAGATTCAATCCGCTAGAAAAAGCATTAGAAACCATGTATGTAATGCGTGAAAATGTTGAAAATCTTTCCCTATAGAATTAAAAGAGAAGGGTTATGATTGGGAAGATATCAATGATTGGATACTTTCTATTGAAGCAGGGTACTCCAAATACGGAAATAAACTAGTCATATATTAGCAAACGTTTTACATTCTAAATAAGACAGGTGAGGGGAATATAGGATGTCAATCATTCGAAAGTATCAAATTGCAATTGCTTGGATGATAGCTACTAGTGCAATGCTCATAAGTTTGTTTTTTAGTGAATGGATGAAGCTGCCTCCATGTGATTTGTGCTGGTATCAAAGGATGGCCATGTATCCATTAGTATTAATATTAGGTATAGGTATGTATAGAAAAGATCCACATGTAAGTACATATGTATTTCCATTTGCATGTATTGGCCTATTAATAGCCGTTTATCAAATCACAATTCAGGCTTTTCCTACAAGTGAAATGAAGATATGTTCAGTAGGCGTTTCTTGTACAGAAAATTATTTGAATTTGTTTGGCTTCATCTCGATACCTATGCTATCTTTTGTTGGATTTTTAGCCATCATAATACTTCTATATGCAAAAGGTCATAAAGATAAAGAAGAGTAAATGGCTCAGTGATTATGAACTATATATACTTGTACAAATAATAAATTGATATTAAAAATAATAAAGAATGTAGAAAAGGAGAAATAAAATATGGCAGAAATGCAAATAAATAAAGAAATGCACAAAATTCCAGAGGCGGATGTAGAATTATTGAAGATTATGGCTCATCCAGTTAGATTACAAATTGTGAAAGAATTAGAACATCGCAAAATTTGTAATGTAACACAATTGACGGAGCTATTAGAGATACCTCAATCTACTGTTTCGCAGCATTTATCTAAGATGCGTGGGAAGATTCTTCGCTCGGAAAGAAGAGGGTTAGAGATGTACTATCATATTATAAATTCCAAAGCATGCCAGATTGTTAGTGTACTAGGTTTATAAATAACTTAAACTAAATAGTAGGTTACGGGAATAAACATAAAAAAAGGGCAGCCATGCCAGGCTGCCCTTTTTTTATTTGTGATTTTGCATATATTTGTGCGCATTTAGTATAGCAAACATTTTTCTTTTCTATCAAATAAAAAGAGCCTGAATGCACAGGCTAAAATTACGTATGAAAAAGAGATCATGATACTCGATCTCTTTTTCATACAAGGGTTAGAGATTAGTTGCTATTCGACTCATACTCATTTTATGTCAAATACTCAGAAAATTCAATCTGATTATTTGTTTCTCAATATGTTTTGTTTGTTTTTATATTATAATATACTTAATTCTTTTTATTTATGTATCTCTCTCTATATATCTTCCTGGGGTGAATCCTTTTAATAAGGATTCCTTTTTTATTGTTTCTTACAATAATATAATTCAAATTTAATTTTAAAGTGGAGTATATTAATGATGAAACATCAAAACTTACGGTAGTTTATACGGCAACTGTTGAAATCGCTTGCTTATATAGGAATTGTTGTTTTCCATTGCTAGAGATTAGCACTGAAAATTTATCCACAGCAATAATGATTCCAGGTATTCTAACTCCGTTGAGTAGAATAATATTTACTATCCTTTGTTCCTCAATTAATTTTTTATAAAAATTGTCTTGTGTATACATTAGTAATTTCCTCCCCTCTTTAAATATTCTAATCCTTTTAAATTCTTCTTATTAATATAAAAGGAATGGAGTAATTATAACATTTCTAGGATGGATTTTTATAAAAAATAAAAGCCCTTACAATGAAGTAAAGACCTTTGCTTATTTATTATAAGACACCTTTTTTATTTTCTTTTTATCATTTTAGCCAAGAAGACTCCTTCCTCAAGGAACGCGAAGTGAGTAGGTGGGAGATGAATTGGCTTCGAACAAGGGATGGCAGGAAGCCATCCCTTGTTCGACATACATAAATTGTTACTTCACTATCTATCGAATATATGTTTGGTGTATAATGGTCATATACCGAAATGGAGGTGAATCAAATGATAATTAATAAATCCTTTAAGTTTCGTATCTATCCAAATCAAGCACAAACAATTCTAATTAATAAAACAATAGGTTGTTCCCGCTTTGTATTCAATCATTTTCTATCCTTATGGGATCACACATACAAAGAGACAGGAAAAGGCTTGACCTATGGTACATGCTCTGCCAAACTCCCTGCTATGAAGAAAGATTTTGTTTGGCTCAAAGAAGTGGATAGTATTGCTATACAGTCGTCTGTTCGCAACCTTACGGATGCGTATACGCGCTTTTTCAAAAAACAAAATAGTGCCCCACGTTTCAAATCCAAGAAGAACAACGTACAATCTTATACCACAAAACAAACAAATGAAAATATTGCTGTTGTAGGGAACAAAATAAAGTTGCCGAAACTAGGCCTTGTTCGATTTGCCAAAAGTCGTGAAGTAGAGGGACGTATTGTAAATGCCACTGTTAGACGAAACCCTTCTGGCAGATATTTTGTGTCACTATTAGTTGAAACAGAAGTACAAGAACTTCCGAAAACACATTCTTACATTGGGATAGATGTAGGACTCAAAGATTTCGCTATTTTGTCAGATGGAAAACCCTATGAAAATCCGAAGTTTTTCCGATTATTAGAAGATAAGTTGGCGAAAGCACAGCGTGTCCTTTCTAGAAGAATGAAAGGATCTTCTCGCTGGAATAAACAACGAGTAAAAGTAGCTAGAATTCATGAATACATATCAAATGCTAGAAAAGATTACTTAGACAAAATCTCAACTGAAATCATCAAAAACCACGATGTTATCGGTATAGAGGATTTGCAAGTATCGAATATGTTAAAAAATCGTAAGTTAGCAAAAGCAATTAGTGAAGTATCTTGGTCACAGTTTCGAACCATGTTGGAATATAAAGTAAAATGGTATGGTAAACAAGTCATTGTCGTATCGAAAACATTTGCTTCCAGCCAATTATGTTCTTGTTGTGGATATCAAAACAAAGACGTTAAAAATCTAAACCTACGTAAATGGGACTGTCCTTCTTGTCGTACACACCATGATAGGGATTTTAACGCAAGTATCAATATAAAGAATGAAGCAATAAGACTTCTAACCGCAGGGACTGCGGGGTTAGCCTAATCAATTAGAGTTCGATAGAACTCTTTACTTAGGAATCCCTCACTTCTAAACGAAGTGAAAGTGGGGGTAGTTCAAATTATTAAATATAATTGTATAGATTTATTGCTGTTGGACCAACAGCAATAAAATGTTTGATTTGTTTCAAGAACTTGAACATCAAGAAGGTAAGTACGTAATTGTTGTTACGCATTCGCAAGAATTTGCAAAAGAATCGGGTCGAGCAGTTTATTTAAGTAAGAAGAAGTTAGTAGTAAACGAAATTGGGAATAGTAAAAAAGCTATTTTAATTCTTAATTGGCATAATTTTCAAAAATATATAGATGTTAATATTTGTTATATGATATATTTGTCAAAGTACTATTCCTGTAGTTTTAGTGATGAACCTGTAAGATAGTTTGTTTGTCTCATATATTCATCTTAAATTAAAAAGAACTTGTAGAGATTCCTACAGGCTCTTTTTAGTTTAAGGGTTGAATGTGGATTTGAAGTAAAGAAACAATTTTTTGAGAGGAGAAAAGTAAATGTTTATAAAGCAGAAAGATTATTAATACGAAATTTTGAGTTCAAAGATTGGCAAGCTGTCCATGAGTATACATCAGATAGCAATGTAATGAAATACATACCCGAAGGGGTTTTTACTGAAGAAGATACAAGAAACTTTGTAAATAATAATATGGGTGAAAATGCTGAGAACTTTCCTGTGGTACTGATTGATGAAAATATTCTGATTGGTCATATTGTTTTTCATAAATATTTTGGTGAGCATACTTTTGAGATTGGATGGGTATTCAATCCTAAATATTTCAATAAAGGATATGCTTCTGAAGCAGCACAAGCTACATTGAAATATGGGTTTAAGGAGATGAAATTACATAGAATTATAGCGACATGTCAGCCACAAAATACCCCATCATATCGATTGATGGAGAGAATTGGAATGAGAAGAGAAGGCTATTTCAGGAAGTGTATACCCCATGGAAATGAATGGTGGGATGAATATTATTACGCTATTTTAGAAGAAGAGTAGTGTTTCAGAGCGCATTATTTAAATCAAAATTACAATTTAAATTGTGCTATCGTTTTTTGAAAATCGCTTGGTCTATAAGAGCATTAAAATGTGGGCGGTGCACCATGCCCATCAAGCTAATATTATATAAGTTTAATTTCATATAATATTTTTTCTTTTTTCTAAAGATCCAGCGTAAGTTCTTTAAAAATTTGCATCCTAAATAAACTTTATCTTGCTTCAGATTTTTGGTTACGCTACACGATTGTGGGACATAAAAAAAGATTTACAGGGGCATAAGTAGTTTAGAATGCTTGGTTTAAGAACTAAATGTAAGCATCTAATTCTAATAGAATTAGATGCTTTTTATATCAAAGAAGGCGGAGTCAGATTAAAGATTCCGCCTTTCTTTTACATATTGAGTAGCAACCTGGTTTATTTACAATAAATAATAAGATTCTTAGAGAATAGTTTAAAAAAGTTAAGGAAGTTTAAATAAATGTGGTTGCAATTATTTAAACCTTTGAAGTTAAAAACTTTTATGAATTTTTCGCTAGATTATAAGCTTTAAATGTTGAAATTTATTTACTTATTTCGCCAAATGAATACATTTATACAATTAGATGGAAGTTAAGGGTGTTGAATCAAAACATAATAGTTTGTTATTGATGAGTTTATCGTAAAGTTGTTATTTAATGTGTCATCAAATAGTATTTGTATACAATGATAAATAAAGAAAAGGAGATTATTATGAGAAAAAATAGATTGAAAGATACAACATAGATAGCATGAATCGCTTGAGTTGTAAAAACATAAAAAAACAAAAATCCTTAAGTGCATTAAGGAAAAATGAGGGAGAAAATATGGGGAATAATTCAAAACATAAAACTAGAAAAATACTTGCAGCCACCGCTACAGTAACTATGCTTGCAACGGGAATGATTTCTACAACAGATATCATTGCAGAGGAAGCGCAGCAGCAAAATAAAATATCGACATCACTTCAAGGGGAAAAGTCAGTTAAGTCAGAAACCAGAGCGTTTACAGTCCCAGGAAAAGGGGATGTTGAGGTACTGAAACAACAGGAAAGAAAAAGTATGGCATTTAGTCCATATGAACCGACTGGTTTATATGCAAAGCCAAATGAACAAATAACGATTAATGTAGAAGGAAATCAAAATATTCAAGCATACATTGGAACGTATTCGTATGATGCTTCTTGGAGAGAAGATTCTAAAATAAAATCATTTACATTAAAACCAGGTATAAACACAATCCAATCTCCAAATGGAGGAATGATTTATTTTTACAATAAACAACAAGGTGGTACCATTCGAACAACAGTCACAACTGGTGGAGCGACTACTCCTCTCTTTGAACTAGGCAAGCATACAAAACAAGATTTAATAGATATGCTGAACCAATATCCAAATGCACATGCAGTGGAGTTAAAAGGAGAACGTGTATTAATTACGGCCAGCCCTGCACGTGTTAAGAAATATTTGCTAGGTTCTAATACAGATCCTGTACAACTCTTAAAAAAGATGGATGAAGCTACCCGAATCCAAGACAAAGTAGCTGGATTATCCGAAGAACAAGCAGACAAGCATTATATTCATTACGTAGAAGAAAATCATTCACCAGATTATTATATGTATGCGACTTCTTATCGAACTGCATATGTAGGAGATGCAATTCAATACGTGTTAGATATTAATAAATTTATAAAAGATGGTTGGGGTCCTTGGCATGAGGCAGGGCATTTGAGACAGCAATCACCTTGGAAATTTTATAATATGACAGAAGTACAAAATAATATTTACAGCCTTTCTGTAGAAAAAGCATTTACATCTAATCAACCTTATAGATTGCAACAAGAGGGTGCGTATACTAAGGCATTTCAATACTTAGAACAACCTAATAAAAATTATGACGAAGTTAGTGATGTTTTTGTTAAGCTTGTTATGCTTTGGCAACTACAATTAGCATATGGAGAAGACTTCTATCCTAAACTGCATCAATTGTATAGAGATATGCCTTCGAATGAACTTCCACAAACTGATGAAAATAAAAAACAATTATTTATGATTTCAGCATCAAAAGTAGCCAAACAAAATTTGATGCCTTTCTTTGAGAAGTGGGGATTACGTCCGAATAACGATACGATTCAAAAAGTAGCTGCATTGGGATATCCAATTTTAACAGCAGAGATTTGGAAGGGGACGGATTCTAATCCGATTAAACCAGATGTGCCTAATGCAAATAATATTTTAGAAGGAAGTCAGTTTGCATGGTCACTAAAAGGGATTAGTGATTTCGAGTTTGCTAAAATCAGTTTCAATAAGTCAGCAGGAGAAATGCAAGTGGACTTAAAAGCAGGAATACCACATCACTATTTTAATGAAACATATGCGAGTATTAAAGTACAAAATGCATCAGGCAAAGTAGTATACAATAAAGATATTTATGGAAACAAACAACAAAATGCTGAATCGCAAAAAGTTCCAGTTAAAGTAGGAGATTATATTGAGTTAACACATCTAGAAGGTGTGCATAGAGCTACTTTAACAAATGTAGATAATAGTAAACAAGAAAGCTTTGGAAAAAAAGTAATGTACGAAGTTACAAAAGAAGGCCTGAAAAAAGTAGAAAAAATGCCAGAAGCAACAATTTTAGACGGAAATCAATTTGCATGGTCACTAAAAGGAATAAGTGATTTTGAGTTTGCTAAAATCAATTTCAATAAGTCGGCTGAAGAAATGCAAGTGGACTTAAAAGCAGGCGTACCGCATCATTATTTTAATGAAACATATGCGAGTATTAAAGTGCAAAATGCATCAGGCAAAGTAGTATACAATAAAGATATTTATGGAAACAAACAACAAAATGCTGAATCGCAAAAAGTTCCAGTTAAAGTAGGAGATTATATTGAGTTAACACATCTAGAAGGTGTGCATAGAGCTACTTTAACAAATGTAGATAATAGTAAACAAGAAAGCTTTGGAAAAAAAGCAATGTACGAAATTACAAAAGAAGGTCTGAAGAAAGTAGAAAAAATGCCAGAAACAACGGTTTTAGATGGAAATCAATTTAGTTGGTCTTTAAAAGGATATAGTGATAGAGAAATTGCAAAAGTAAATTATAATAGGGTAACAGAGAAAATGCAGGTGAATTTAGAAGCAGGCGTACCACATTCTTATTTTAATAATACGTATGCGAGTATCAAAGTACAGAATTCATCCGGTAGTGTTGTGTACAATAAGGAAATAGTGGGAAATAGACAGCAAACTGCTGAAAGCCAAACTGTGCCAGTCAAAGTGGGAGATTATATTGAGTTTACCCATATAGAAGGGGAAGCAGTGAATGAAAAGGCTCGGGCTACACTTACTAACCTTGAGAATAATAAACAAGAATATATAGGCAAAAAAAGAATCTATCAAGTTACTTCAACGGGATTAAACAAAATAGATTAACATGAAAAATATTCAAATTTTTAGTTAGATGCTTAATAGTCGTTCTTTATGAACGGCTATTTGGCTTTTATTTAAAATAAAGTGAAATTAATTTTAAAAATATGTTTGAGGATTGAGTGATGTTTAGGTGCTATAGATTTGAGAAAAAAGAAACAGAATAATAAGGTATTTGTTGATAAAGACTCTCTTGTATTACAATATTTTACATATTTGGTATGATGTATATGAGTGCTATATATTAAGGGAGGAATGAGAATGAAGAGGTTCATAGCTCATGCAAATGGTAATAAGATCTTTAAAAAGTTAGTTTTAATGGTGTTACCAATGGTTCTAATGATAATGATGATAACTCCATCGAATGATGCATTGGCAGCCGACCAATCAAATACCGGTTCACTAAAAGGTGTGAGTCTATTTAATGGAAGTTGGACTGTTGCTATACAAGCTGCAAATTTACAATATGTGTCTGCTGAGCCATCGGGAAATGTGGTAGCAAATCGTAGTGCAGTTAATGAATGGGAGAAATTCGAATTAATTCCGACTGGAGAATTATATACGTTTGCTTTAAAAGCGAAAAGTAATGGAAAGTACGTTTCGTTTGAGCCAAATGGTAGAGTAGTAGCAGATCGTACATCAATTGGAGCATGGGAAAAATTTATCTTATATAATGGTGGGGACAATAGGATATATGTATTACAAGCGTTAAGTAATGGTAGATTCGTATCAGCAAATGGTGGTAGAGAATTAACTGCTAATAGTTATGTAGCTGGAAGTTGGGAAAGATTTGTTATTGTGTATTTCTAAATTTTGAAGTGTTTTATATATAGATAATAATGAATGGTTTAGTTCATATGCATGCTAAATAAAGAGTTAAGTACTTAATACAAGTGTATATTAAGGTGTAAAAAGGATTGCAAGTAATTGTCAGTCCTTTTTGTATGTTAAATAAGTAATTACTGAGGATGTAATCAGAAGAAAAAGAACCCTATTGGGTTCTTTTTCAAGGCATATTAACAGTAAGGAGAATCATGAAATGCTACTTCAAATCTTTATTAGGGGAAAGATTTTGAAAAAGCTTAACATACATCTATTTTTACATAAATGTAAGATATAGTAAATTGATAATCTTTATACTTACTATTACTAATATTCAATTAAGAAAGTTAACACTATGTTTATAGTGTTAACTGATGTTTAGTGTAGCATACATTTAGAAATCTAGTATTAGATTACAATTGTCAAAAAAGCTAATAGATTTATCATTTCAAATTTTAAAAGATAGGGAAAATAAAAAAGCTCTATAAATTTCAAAAAATGGGATTAATAAAAGTTGTTTATTTTATAAAGATAAGAGTGGTTTAAGAGATAGGATTTGTAAAGGAGAATGGTAGATAAGTAATTACGTGAATGGAGAACGCTTGAATGCTAATGGTGTAAAAGAAAAAGAATCCTTTATATAAAGGATTCTTTTGGCAGTTAATCTAACACTCAAAATCATGATCGTATTTATCGCAACATTCATCGCAAGGATTGCTCTGATCATTGCAGCAAATACAAAACGTCTTTTGAATAAATATATCAATGAAATCAAGGATATCGGAATTGTTTGTTAAAGTGAGATTTTGGAAATCTTCTACTTGAAAAATCCTTATTTCATTTGGAATTATTGTAGCCGTTATTGGTCTGCTAGAACCTCTGGTACGAATAGTTACTTCAATAGAACTGGAATCGTTAGGAACAGATATCTGAAGTAATGTTTTGTTATGATTACTAGTAAAATCTTCAAAAACCGTTCTTGAAGTGTTGGGAGGGACGATAATAGTTAGAGGTACATTTCCAGTAGAGGGGGTTCCTGAAGCAGCTATGGTATGGGTCTCGATAAAACAATTACCTTTTTGGTTTAAAGAACGAGATTGTTCTTTATAATAATCATTGTGGTCATTACAGCAGATGCAAAAAGTTTTTTGGATAAAAACACCAATGTCGCTATTTATATTAGTATTATTTGTGACAGTGAGGCTTTCAAAATTTTCTACTTGAAGAATCCTTGTTTCACCTGTAGTTATTGTAGTGGTAATTGGTATACGAGAATTTCTTGTACGAATAGTTATTACAACGGGAGTAGAAGTACCAGGAACACGAAATTGAAGTAATGTTTTATTATGATTATTAGTAGAATCTTCAAAGACAACTCTTGAAGTGTTAGCTGGTACGATAATATCTAACATTCTATTTGATCCAGCAACCGTGTGGGTTTCAATGAAACAGTTCTTTTTTTGCTGGTGAGACTGCGAACGATTTTTATAGTGTTTTTTACCGTATTTATAATAGTAATCAGCCATACTTATGTTGTTCTCCTTTCTTTAAGATGTCTATATATCTTATTAAACAAAAGGAAATAGTGCTTGTACAAAATAATAAAATCCGCCCTCGAAAATAATTAAAATGCTATTTGATATGTAAATGTAAGGGCACTTCGGGAAGTGCCCTTCTGTAATGACTATCCACTCTAAAAAGAATGTAATATATCATATGAAATTATATTTGTTTATGTGTGACTCTTTTATATAAAAAATTCATTTTGTAGAAAAGGGGAATGGATATGTGTTCTTACTGGAAAAACGTAGTTAAGGAGTTCCTTGAAAAACAAGAACAGGAACGAAATAAAAGAGCAGCTAGCAAAAGTTAGCTGCTCATATAAAGAAATCGGAGAAAGATAACCATGTGTCTACAGTATTGACGGAATATTGATTTTTATTCAGAAGTGAGAGAAGTAGGTCATTAACATGAGGATGTGTCGATTCATATCCTGTAAGTACTAATTTAATGACGGGGTAGATTGAGAATGGATGATCAGATTAAGGAGATAGTTGGCGCTTGGTTTGTTGCAGTAGGGACAATTATTGCTGCGATTGGGAGTACACCTTTAAAAAGATTGAACAGCGAATTAAGAAAAGATTTGAGCGTATGGGGGAATGTATTACAGGCAACGGGGAATGGGCTGGAAGTGTTTGAAGTACTACGAGCACATTTGGGCATTATTAATAAGAGCCCAATAAAAAATTCTCTTGGATGCAAGAGGATTTTTTATTGGGAATAGTAAGGATGAGGGGAGGTGCATTACATATGGGAAAAGGTAGAAGTAATAATGCTGGAAAAAAGCAACCGAATTTCGATGATTCATCAAATTTCGCTAAACAAAGCCAACCAACAGAAAAGAAGAAGAAATAAGAAAAGGAGCTCTCTTGATAAAGAGAGCTCCTTTTTAAGGTATATTCACATTTTAGCACAACATATCGATCGCTCAACCAAATATTCATAAGTGCAAGGCTTAAATTCTCGTGGAGAATGGCATCGAATTTAATATTTTTATCCTGCCTTTTCTAATGCTTCTTGACCTCATATAAAATGCAATACTCCATTTTATTAAAGAGATGTTTAATAAATAAATTTTAGTTCACAAGAAAATATTGCCCTTCCGATAAATTCGTTAAATTAGAGACTTGAATTTGATTACCCTAGTTGAATGGTTTTCCCTTTTAAAAGAACGGAAAAAATTTTGAGTTAGCATCCTTTACAAAATAATTATTGAAGAAGGAAAATTCCACTGAGAAATGCTAGACTAATTTCTAATGGTCCCAGTATCTTTTATTTTGACGTGTGTCTTTACGTTTACTTTAGCCTCTGCTAACGCTTGCAACCAATCTCCTTTTACTTTTTTCCACTCTTTATATTGAAAGGCTCTAGCATATAGGGATAATCCGATTGGATCAATTTTATTTTGCTGTATTTCATTCAATATATTTTGCAAATTATTATTAATTTCTTTTTGAATAGCACTTTTTAAATTATTTATATTTTTTTTATTATCATAGTGCCCCTTAATTAAATTCGCATTGGTTTTTTCTATTAAAGCTACATTAGCATATATATTGAAATTAAATACAAATTTTCCGTTTTGAAAATTAACATCTACCTTTCTTTTCGCGTTCTGTATGAAGATAGAAGTGTTTGTTTTTTTGTTAAATTTTTTAGGGGGAAGCGAAAGGTGTAGTATCATTCGGCCGTTACTTTTTGGCTTATTTATAAGATTGAAAAATTTAACATCTTTTTTAGGGATATGAGTTAAATATTTCCCTCGGCGATTTAAAAATGCAATTCCTACTGTGTCGATTTCATTCCTTGTTTTTTTGATGATTGGAACAGTTTGCGTCATGCCTTCTTCATTTTGTTCTCTCATTAATTGTTGAATTGTAGAAGAGACGGATTGGTTATTTTGAATTGAGGATTCGATTACACCATTTATATAAGATGAAAGTGATGGTTTATTAGGTTTATGAATTTTAAAAATGTCTTCTGCAGGTCCATCTACAAGTACTACTTTAGCATTAATGGTAGCGTAAGGATCACGATAAGAGGAATCAAGCTCCTGCAACCAGTTTGCTTCTTGCGCTAATTTTTTCCCAATTAAAATGATTTCAGCTTTGGAAGCTGTCATAAAGCCAGTTAACTTCGTATCTATTTTACTGAATCCAGTATATACAGTAGATGCTTGTGTCCAATGTTCTATAGTGCTTTTTGGCTGTTTATGATGAAAGAGTGGTATGCTTGTTCCAACTTTTATGTCTCCATTAGGGGTTCTATCCAAGCCAATTAACAGGATTAATGAAACCTTCTCAAGAGGAATTCTCTGACTACAACCAATTAAATATACACAACAAATTACAATCCATATCCATTTTCGAATCAAAGTTGTTTCCTCCTAGTAATCCAAGTAAAAAGAATACTGTAAGCGAAAAATAAGATTGGTAATAGAATAAAGAAAACGACATTTAAGATGTCCATAAGAGAATATATAAACAAATATTGATCGACATCGGGATTTAGGAAAATAAATAGGCCAACTATAAATAACATAAAAGCAAGCAGCGCCCAATTGCGGGCGTTTTTTTGAAGTGAAATGGTCACAGATTCAAAACTGAAAAATAAATACGGATATATCGTAGTGGAAAATACAATTAAATAATAAGCGATATATATAATTTCTAATCGTTCCATAAAAGAAAAACGAACCCCTTTTAACAGATGAAATACCGGCCAGATTACGTCTTTTATCCCCTCCGGGCTAAAGTATATATAAGAAAGAATAGTCACATATAGATAGAAAAACATGGTTACAGTATTCGCAATTAGTAGTCCTTTTATGGCTTTTTGTTTTTTTTGTAAGAACGGGTATATATAATATGCAAGTTCTAAGCCAGCATAAGGAGTAATGGTTTCTTTTGTTGCCTTTAGAATAGGGTATAATCCATCTTTAAAAATAGGTAATAGGTGTAAAGGGTTGTAGTTAGTCTTTAGTGAAAAAAGAAGAAATAGTGGCATCCAAGTAGTGAAGAAGAAAACAAGCATAGAATAACTAGTAAGAGCCCTTAACCCACTCAGGGCCAAAATAATAAAAGGTAATAGTAATAATATGGTGATTTGATAAGCAGGAGTGGAAGGGAATATCCAAACTTTTACAATATCAGTTGCCTTTAATAAAGTATTAAAGCCAGCAAAAAATAGATAAAAGGCATATAAAAGAAAAAGAATTGTCCCCATCCATTTACCAAAGTACGTTTTTAGGATTTGTGAGAAATTTTTGTTGGGATTTTTTTGTAACATTAATACAATAAATACGCCGATTATAGAAGTAGTTATCCAACCAAGAATGATAGAAATCCAGCCATCTGTGCCAGCCGTAGTAGCAAGTGGGCTTGGCATGATTAACATACCTGATGCAAGTTGCAGTGAATGAATGAAAATAATAAATTCGAATAAAGTTATGTTTTGGAATTTAAGATTCCCCATGCGAACCACCTTCTTTTTTCTTTTTTTGTTTCGGCTGTCCTGTACTCGAGCGGGTGGTGATCATAGAAATAGGAAATCTTACAAAAGAATCTTTTAATTCTTGAAGCCGAAATGGCGCGATTGGCAATCCGTATGGTGAACCATAGGAGGTTAGTGAAACAAAATGAGCGAATAAGAGCATTAATCCACTAACGATACCTACAATCCCATAAAAGTATGCCAATAACATCATTGGAAAACGAATAAGGCGTATAGAACTTGATAAATCATAATTAGAAACAATAAATGATGCAATGGCTGTAATAGATACGATAATAACCATAACGTTACTCACAAGACCTGCTTGAACAGCCGCCTGTCCAATTACAATCCCTCCAACAATTCCTATGGTTTGTCCAATGGGTTGCGGTAAGCGAATACCAGCTTCACGTAGCATTTCTAGTGTGATTTCCATTATAAAAGCTTCTAATAAGGGAGAGAAAGGGACTTTGACTCTAGACGTTGCAATAGAAGTGTATAAATCTATAGGAATGATTTCAAAGTGAAAAGACACTATAGCAATATAAAATGCCGGTAAAAAAATAGCTATAATAAATCCTGCAAATCGTAATAAGCGAAAAAATGAAGCAATGAGCCAATGAATATTATAATCATCTGGAGTTTGAAAGAATCCAATTAAATTCATTGGAACAATCATTGCACCAGGGGATCTATCCATTAACACTGCTACTTTTCCATCGAGTATATGATTTGAAATGGCATCTGGGCGTTCGCTTAAATAAGCTTGTGGGAAAGGAGTCCAATTTTGATCTTTTGTATAATTAGATAGTTCTCCAATACTCAATACCGCATCCGTTTTAATTCTACAGATTCTAGTTTCTATTTCTTGGACTACATCTGCGTTTGCTACATCACCTAAGTAAATTAAATAAACTACTGAAGTGGCTTGTTCTCCAATCGTCAGCTTTTTGATCTTTAACTCTGTTGAAGGAAGATATCGACGAATTAAGCCTATATTTTTTGTGGCATTCTCAATAAATCCATCATGTGAGCCTTTAATAGTAACTTCTGAAATGGGTTCTTGAATTGCCCTTTCTGCCCAGCCTTTTGTATTTATTAGAAGTGACCGCTTTTCTCCTTCCATAAATAGAACACATTGACCCTCAAGTAATCCTTCTTTAATTTCATTCCATGTAAATACTATTTTGGTATGAGTAGCAATAATATTAGAATTAAATATTTGACTGTCTTCATTTACTTCTTGTAGTAATGGTGTAACAACATTGCTTTTTAAAGCGACACCATCTGTAAGGCCTTCAAAATAATATAGTAAAATATTCGTGGTTGTTTTTAATTGCAAAGGATGTTCGATTAAATCTGCACTAATATCAAAGATATTATTTAATGTATTTTTAAGTTCTTTTAAGTTACTTGTTTGGATGTTTTTATCTGTTTTAGTTTCTAAGGTCTCTTCATTTAAGGACAAAATTGACACCTCTTTAATATATAACGATTAGTTGTATTTATTATTTTTAGTTGAGGGAATTTTATTCACAAATTTAAACAAATTGGGAACGGAAATTAATAATTGAGAGCCAAAAAGTAGAGGTGATTTGTGGGGAAATCTAGGTATCAAGATAGAATTGAAATTTGAATGATTATAATAAAAAAGAACCCTTGATAGGCTCTTTTTCATAGTTGGTAAATATGTTGTCAACAATAGAGGGCAATTAAGGTAGTAATTTAGATGTCTTTAAGTTAATCAGCTGAATTTTGTAGGAAGAATTCTTTTTTCATATTTTAATGATAGATTAAAAAGACATTACATTTATTTGGGTGTTCTAGTGTATTTGAGCTTTGCATGCTAACAATTTTTGTTTAGGGACAAAATGTTTTTTCTGAATTAACAGAAAAATAAAAGTGCAAAATTCCTATTGGTTATTTTGGTAGGTATCAAATATTTCTTTGGCCTTATTTACTTGATGTTACCGTACGTTTATATGTTCCTAAGGGAAAGAAATACTTTCATTTTTATTACCCTCTATTGTTTGATTAAGATGGTAACATGAAATTAAAACGTTTACAACCAGAAAATAAAGAAAAAATATTATAATACGACTTTTTTCGACAGTCTTTCTGTGTTAATATCTAATATTTTTATAGGAAAAGGTGGAGGGAAACGTACCTTTTCCTATAAATTGTTGTGTAGGAATTAGAAATAACTAAAGTAGTAATAATAGCTTAAAATTAAAATGACATTCCATGAATTTGATTCCAAAATCATGGAAACAATTGATAACGTTATAATTGAATTTTTGAACTGTAAGAGTTTTAAAAGTATGGTCAAACTTTAGTCCACTTTGCGTTTCTTCCTTTTGTAACTAGCTTAATATGCCCAAATAATTGCAAGGAATTTAAAGCCTTACTAATTGTGCTCTCTGCAATGTCTGGATATCTGTTACGAATACTTTCCTTAGTAAAGGGTTGTTTTTGTTTAAGTATAAAATCCTGAATTCTCTCAACTTTAGTATGTTTACATATAGAATCTAGAACGGTGTTATGCAGATCTTTGTAAGCCTCTAATATAATAGTTAAAAACGTTTTTAACCAAAAGCTACTATTGTGTTCCTCGCAGTACCAATTTACCGAAGATTTATAAATCGAATTGTAATATTCAGATTCATTTTTCTTAATATACTTATCCAAACATACATATTTTACAAATGTATGTCCACTCTTAATTAGCAGCAACTGCATTAACATAAATGCTAACCTGCCATTACCTTGATTGAAAGGGACTATGCAATAAAAATTTAATATAAAACGAGCTATTAATAAAAGCGAATGTAGCCCCTTACTAGTATTTAATGAGTTGTATTGATCACATAATTGCTCCATAAACTGTGGAATGAGTTCATGTGGAAGAATGCGGTAACTATTCAAGTGCATTCCATGATCGGGAATACCTGGAATAATAAAAGATTTTTCACGCCATTTGGCACTGTCAGAGGTAATGTAATGAATTAGTTGAAAATGTAATTCCTGTATAGTTGCTGGATTAATTGATAAAGTACAGGAGTTTTTATGTACAAAAGAAAGTGTTTGATAATAACAAAAAATAGCATCTTCCGAAATATTTTGAGGTACTATATCATCTAAAATAAGTTCTTTTAATCTTTTATTAGGAACTTTTATATCCTCATAAATAGTAGTAAAATTTTTTATGTAATGTAGTGGTATAGTTTTTTCTAAACTATTAAATATGTCAGGGTTTTGTTCCTGATAAGCAGCTAATTTTCCTTTGAATTCGCTAATTTCACTTATTAAATTGATTAACCTCCTTTTTAATTCAATATTTTTATACTTATCATCAAAAAAATCTCTCATTTTTGTTCCCCCTGTAACCCCTTAACACGTTGTTGCATATATCATTCCATTCTAAAGGTGTTTCAAGACATCATTATCAAATAACGACATTTTTGTTCTGATTTTGATCTTGTTTTAGAATTTATATTTTTATTTGATAATAAAAATATAAAAGGTATAAAAAAGAATCGTTAGGATTCAATTTTAATAGGCATAATCCTAACATCAAATGTACAAATGTACAATAAAAAAATATAAAACTATCGACTTTTTTAAAAGATTATTAAGTAGTTGTGGCTATAGATATGTTTTAGTTTTAGAGTAAATATTGAAGTGGTAATAAATTTTTCATGGTTGAAAAAATAGATAAACTATTAATTTGTGAAAGTTATGTGCCTAATCTCTTCATTTGCTATTATGAGAATTCTAAAATTAAATCTAAACGAGCTTAATTTTCTATATTTAGCATAAAGATTAGGGGAGTAAGTTGAAGAAATGTATCATTAAATATAGAAATATGTAACGTTTCATACTTGTATTGTAAAATATTTTGACATAAGTTAATTTAAATACTAGGTACAGGAACATTTAATAAAAATTTAGTAATGTACCCTTTAAACGTTTCACCCTAAAAACGTTAGTATTTATTTAAACCTCAAGCATACTGAATTTTTTCCTTTGTTTCTGTACCTTATTAGGTAAAAATAATACAATAAATTGGTAGAATGTTATAGGGGAAAATCGGATTTTTAATTCTCTTTTTCTTATCTTACATAATCAATCTCTTGATGAGTTGTTTAAAATAAGGATTAACAGGGTAGGAGATGACTATTAAAAAGGACTATAAAGTTAAGTTGGATAAACGATCAGGGAAACGAAAGGTTACTTTCGTCGTGTAACTGAGAAGCTCCCACTTTATGTTTTGCTAAGTGATGGGTAGTTCATTCTGCCTGGTAATTTTAATATATGAGTTTGAACATCCTGAAGGTAATCAATATATAAATTACATTAGTTATGTGGTTATAGGAGTAAATGTCTAAGATTAAAGGGTTTGTGTGCATTCACCATGTGAATATAAGTAGATTATTTATTGTGTTTTTTAAGGTTTAGAAAATATGTGTGAATTTAGCTTTAGAAATGACTTATTTGCAAGTTATATAATAGAAATGTAAAGTCTGGAAGAAACTGATATTATCAGTTCCTTCCAGACTTTTTTACTTTAAAAGTGAATTTTTTCTACATAAGGTTTAATATATAATTCTTTAAATAAACATTTGAATTTTTTGTGAAATTAATTGAGGTTTTCATCCCTCTATTAATACATAATGTTACAAAATAGACTTATTGTATTTATTTTATTTTTATATGAGATTAAAAATAATAATAAACGTACCAATGTATGAGAGATATTAGTATATTTAATAGCAATTTGTTCGTTTATCTCTATATTGCTATTATATTAGCGATAACAATAATATATTGGGGGGACAAGAATGAATTTAAAATTAACATCTAAATTTGAAGGATTAAGAAAAAGTAAAAAAGGAATTGGTGCCTGTATTTTAGCTGTAGGGGTGACGGCTATTACAATGATACCTCAAAGTGCGTATGCACATGGATTTGTTGAAAAGCCAAGCAGTCGTGCTGCTTTATGTAGTCAGAATTATGGAGCATTGAATTTAAATTGTGGAAATATAATGTACGAACCTCAAAGCCTAGAAGCACCTAAAGGATTCCCAGATGGTGGACCGATTGATGGGAAAATCGCTTCGGCAGGAGGACTGTTTGGAGGGATTCTTGACCAACAAACATCAAATCGTTGGTTCAAAAATACGATTAAGGGTGGAGCAAATACATTTACATGGAAATATACAGCTGCACATCCTACAAGTAAATGGCATTATTACATTACAAAAAAGGGATGGGATCCTAATAAACCATTAACACGTGCTGAATTAGAACCAATTGGAACTGTGAAACATGACGGCTCGGCCGCATCAAATAATTTAACACATACAATTAATGTACCAACTGATCGTAATGGTTATCATGTTATTTTAGCTGTATGGGATGTAGCAGATACATCGAATGCGTTTTATAATGTAATTGATGTAAATCTAGTAAATAATGAAACTCCCGATACAGTAGCTCCAAGTCAACCAACTGGATTAAATGCGTCTAAAGTTACTGCCAATAGTGTTGCACTAACATGGAAGGCTTCTACGGATAATATAGGTGTAAAGGAATATCAAGTGTTACGCAATGGGGAAGTAATTGATACGGTACCAGGTACAACATTTATTGATAAAAAACTAAAAGCAAACACGGAATATACCTATACAATAAAGGCGTTAGACTCTGCTGGAAACATATCAAAAGAAAGTGAAGAACTAAAGGTTAAGACAACAAGTGAAATCCCAGATATAGAAGCTCCGACTCAACCGAAAGGATTACATAGTATGAGTACAACAGCAACAACTGTTGACTTGATGTGGAGTCCGTCTGAAGATAATGTAGGCGTAGACCATTATATTGTATATAGAGAAAGCGCTGGAGTTATGAATAAAATTGGGACAACGGATAACACATCCTTTATGGATAAAGAATTGAAGGCTAATACATCGTATAAATATGTAGTGACGGCGGTTGATTTAGCTGGAAATGAATCTAGTAGAAGTGATATTTTGAATGTAACAACAAAGTCAGAGGATTCCACATATGAAAAATGGGATGCAAGAAAAGCATATACAAAAGGTGATAGAGTAGTACATGAGGGAAAAGTGTATGAAGCAGTTCAAGATTATCAAGGCAATGGTGACACAAATTGGATTTTTGCCCTATCGCTTTGGAAGCCAGTTTTGAATAAATGATAAGGGGAAAATGTAGTTAACATTTTTGGGTTTTTCTTTGAAAGTAAAGGGGCGTTCCAAATATAAATTTCTGAATGGTTTAAATAATATGTTAATAAATTTAATCACCATCCTAATGTTTACAAAATGAAATCAGAAAAGAATCCCAATGGTATTCCATCAAAAAGGAACTCCAATGGGATTCTTTTATTTTCTAATTTGTAATAGCGTATATTTTCACAGTGAATTTGCTAGTGGCACCAATTGGACTTGCGATATAATATTTAGTATTTGAGTAAGCCTCAGTCCTAGATTCATGTGAAATATTTTTCCAACGAATAGAATCGGTACCTAAGGAAACATCAATCATTACATGGAAAGAGATAGTAGAAGGATAATCGTTCTCTGAAGGCTCAATAACCCATTTTAATTCTTTAGTTCCTACAGGTAAATTATCAATTTTAAAGTTTTGACTAGAACGATTTTGTTGTCCAGATAAAGGACTAGATTCGGATGGGATTTGCGAAATTAATATCTCTTTTTCATTCGAATGTACACCATTTAATTTAATGATACTATCAATTAAACCTGGCCCAGGAAAATCAGCTGCGATAATACCAGAATGTCTAACTCTACCTTGTTGTAAGAGTTCGGTCCCAAGTGTATTCATCCCACCATAATATACTTGCCCATTTCTATCGCGGGGGAAATCACTCCACGCATTAGTGTAATTCGTTTGAATCAACTTAGGGCTACTATCAGTATTTCTATTCTCTTTTCCGCTTGCAACAAACCAAGGATATACTTTATTTAAAAATGCGGCTGCACCACCCGTACCACTAAAATGGTTAAGATATATTTTTCCATTATTAAAGTTAGTATTTGCACTTTGTAGATGAGTTTTTATCGCATTCCATTTTTCATATATTTCGTCTGGTCCGCTTCCAATTTCAAATTTATCTTGTATATTCAAACTATCGTAATCAATACCGTATAATTGAGAGGATGCAAAGTTTTGTAAGACTACAATTTTACCTCGGATATCTCCTAAAGTAGGGTTGTTTCTGTCTATAGCTGGTACGGAATTAGGATCCCAAAAATATGAAGCATTAACGTTTTTATATTTTAAAAATATTTCCTCAAATGATGGAGATCCAATTTCAGGTGTAGTTTCTTCTTTTAAGCGCATTAAAATTGTTTCAGTCGGATAATTTTTTAAAAATTGAATTGCATCTTTTAATACATCTTCAAACACTGCTTTTTGATTTACAATGCCATGGTACATTGCAAAAGAATCTTTTACACGTTTAACGCGCATATCTACATATCGAATTCCAGAATTTAATTGTTGGGGTAAACTCATAGTTTGATTTCTTGTCAAATTTTCATCAAGAAAACTTGCACCATGTAAAGCCATTGTGCCATGAGTTCCTGGAATAGATATTTCACTTAATTTTGTTGAATCTGCTACTTGTGACATCCACGATGGGTTTTGATAACCTAGATTGGGTTCATAGGAATAACCTGGATGACTATCAGCTAAAATAGTTGATGGTGTACCTAAACTTGCTAGTGTAAAACAAGTGAGGATGCTAATTTTAAAGGAATTTTTTATTTTGTTCATTTTATCTCTCCTGACCTTTACATAATAGCTATAATAAGATGGTTTTTGACTATATTTATTGTTTTCTATTCCTAATGTAATGAATTTTTGTAATTGAAAAAGGGGTAATGAGCTAACTTGAGATATTATAAATTTACTGTAATGAATTGTATCTAATAGCCAAACGGATTCTTAAAGAATAGTAGCATAAAAAGGTGAAAAATAAGCTTTTTGCTGTATTGTATACAAACAAAACAGAAGCCTTAAAAAGACTTCTATTTTGTGACATATTATGAATGATAAGGTAGTTAATAAATTAAGATAATGTGAGTGGGCGGTAAAAATCTATTTATAGCTGTTTCAGGAATTTCTTATAACAAGGCTATTCAGGAAAAGTGGTCCCTACAATGCTAATAAAAATTAAAACATACTATTCATTAAAACTTAGACTAACTACGGTTGCGATAGATTGGGCTGCATGTTCCCAGCTTCCATCTATAACTTTACCAATCTGCTGCCCAAGTGTATTTAAATCATTTGGATTAACTGGAATTCCATTATACGCAGCAAGAATTGATAAAAGTGGAGCAGCAAATGGTGTCCAACCACCTCTATCAATATTAAATACAGGCTTATCTACTACTTTTCCATCTTGCACAGTAAACTCATAATAAAATTGATCATCTGGACGGAAACTTAAATGATGAGAAATTTGTCCCTTAACATATTTTTTTCCTCCACCTAGATTTACTACTTCTATTTCTTTTACATTAAATTCATGCTCAAATACTTTTATTTTTTTGACTTCTGGACCATTTAAGGCAGCATTAACAGCTGTTTCTAAATTATTTTGTGCTAATGGTTGAATAGTCATTTGTGCCTCTTTTTGTTGGATAGGAGCCTCTTTTTCTGCAGCAAACACTGATGTAGTAGGTAGTGCACCTGTAGCTAACGTAGCTGCAAGTGCTGTTGTCATCATGATGTTTCTTTTCATCTTCATAGTTTATCTTCCTCTCTTACAGTTTTGATATATAATCTTTTAAAGACTGACATTGTGTAATATTCTATTTAATAATGCACAAAAAACTGGTTTAAGAATTATTTGGAATTATGTCAGAGAATTAAAATTAATTATATATGTATTTAAGATGATATCTATCTACACATATTTTTTCAATTTTTAGACAAATTCCATAGTAATGACTTCTTAAGGGTCAATTTTGTACCTTGTTTATCTATAGAAATCTTATAAATAAACTAATTTTATAGTGAATGTAATATATTTGATATCAAATGACTTACATAATGCTATAAAATTTCACAATTTTTTATTTTAAAGAATGGAGCAATAGGGATTCTAATTGCAAGGGATACGGGAATAGCCTAATCAATTAGAGTTTGAAAGAATTCTTTTCTTAGGATTCCCTCACTTCTAAATGAAGTGAAAGAGGGGGTAGTTCAAAATAATGAGAAAGAATCAAAGTTATGATGTATTGAAAGAAAAGAGAAAAGAGAAAAGAGCGTAATAACTTTCCGAACCGGGGTTAAATGTCAAAGGTTCGAAATAATCTTCTAAACTTTGAAATAACAGGTAAAAATAATAAGCACTCACGTAGAAGTGCTTATTCAAAATCGATTTCTGTTTTACCATCTGATGTGAAGTATCTTATGGTTGTTTTGTCGTATTCTTGCAAGCCACTCTGTGCAACGGCGTCTTTTAACTTTGTTCTCGTTCTGTATCCGAAATTTTCCCGTAAGCCTTCGTCAGCATTTGACAATGCTGTTTTGTCAACGAAAACATATAAGACATACAAGTTATTTTCTTTATTTAATTCAACCGCTGTTACAGTACCACCGAAATATTCTATAATCTCCTTAGTTCTACGTTCAATACTTTTCGTCATTCGTGTCTGCTCATCTTTTGGTTGTTCTGTTTTCAACGTTGTTTGTTGTGTATTTGGCTGCTCCTTTTGAACCATTTCTTTTTCACCGCAAGCTGCTAACATTACAACCGATAAACCAACTACTAATACTAATTTCTTCATCATCTAAATCCTCCTAATGTTAATATATGAATATTAGCATAAAATGAAATTTGTTACTGAATATGGAGTGATATGTAATGCTCGCCGTGGGTATGAATTATGTGGTATCACCTATTGTAATTGTTACCAATAATGAATTAATCAGTTCAGTAAGTATATCTTGTTTTTGGTTAGCTCATAAATTTAATTATTGGACATACATTACATCTAGCTGTTTTTCATTAGTGATTCTATTATTTCTATTCCCCTTTGTTAGAGGTACAGGTGTGTATTTGTTTGTCATCTTCATTATTGGTTTAGTCATCGCGGGTGTATTCCCAATAACATTAATCCTAGCTTCCCGTTTAAAGATCCTGGTATGTCTGTGAATCAAAATGGAACGTTAATGATTCAAGATGGTGGTCAAAAAGTAATTGTTGCTGATGGTGGCTTTAATTGGCAATAGTTAGGAAGTTATGATGGGGATAATGTAGCTTGGAGTACATTCGATAAACACATGTCGAGCGCTCTAATGGCTGGGTTAGATGGAAGTATTGCAGGTATAGTAGTTTATAATTTTGCAAAAGGTGTTGCAGGATATATTACTGGTCAACTTATTAACAGTATACACAAGAATGCAAATGAAAAAATTTGGTATACTGTTCATAAGTTTTATGATTACGATGCTGTTAATGTATATGTCAAATATCGTGTTTGGGTTTATTCTGACCCATCCAGATCTAGAGGCAGTATAATAAAATTCTATGAAGAAATTCACAGAACATAATAAAAAGGTTGCTCTCAATGGGAGCAACCTTTTTATGTAAACCAAGAATTAGTTATATATACAAATGATATAAAAGCAATAAGTGATAATGTATTATAAAAAGCTATTTTCTTAGTAACTCTTTTAAAAATAAAAGGTGCTAAGAATATTAACACACCCATTATATAAATCCAAATTAGAGAACTGTAACCTAGAAAAAAAACGAGCGAAAAGAAAATCACCATGTTTATATATTTTTTTCTTGTTTTTCCACAAAATCACTCTCCCATTATAGGAATCCCTTTGTATTTGAGGTAAATAAGCCAGTTTCCTTTAATATAAAATCATAAATAATAAAATTTATTATATCACAGCCAGCACTTATTTATGTTGAGAAAATTCAGATATATATTCAAAGTATTAATTAATTGTTTAACTTCTACTATACGAATAGCTTAAAACCTTTAAGAATTAATGGACGAGACTCGTACTGTCTTTGCTATGTTTTGTCGGAATAGAGGGGTTTTAAATCACAAGAAATCTTTCGTGATATTATTTGTCTCAAAAAAATCATATTTTTTTAAAATTACTCTTAAAAAACAGGGAAAGAATTCTTATAATACGCAACGTAGGCTTCTATTAAGCTATGTATTTATATAAAAGGAGGATGTTTTAAATATGAAAAAAACAAAGGGAAGAAAGAAAAAATTAGATGTAGAGATTCGTTTTTGGGGATTCAAGCTTTTCGTTAAATATTCTGCTTAACAACATATTTATATTCAAATTATATTTTTAAAACCCCTTCACAAAAGAACGTAAGTTCGTGCATAATAAGAACAAACGTTCTTTTATTTAGGAGGAATCACGATGTATGACTATTCAATCCTACCGAATAGAATCATCTTATGTGTTGATTTACGCAGCTTTTATGCTTCAGTGAGTTGCATCAAAATGGGACTTGATCCTATGCATACAAAGTTGGCTGTAGTCGGCGATGTAAATAGAAATGGTTCAATCGTTCTTGCTGCAACACCACCTTTAAAAGCCCTGGGCGTAAAGAAGATGGCAAGGCTCTACGAGATTCCTCGAAGAAAAGATATTCTTGTTGTGAATCCGACTATGAGTACTTACATAAAATGCTCTAATTACATAACAAAGTTAGCTTTACAATACGTTCCTTATGAGGATTTCCACCAATATAGCATAGATGAATTTCTGTTGGACGTTACTGATAGCATTCATTTATTTGCTAACGATCCCTATGAATTTGCTATGAAATTCAAACGTGAAATATATGAGCATACACGAATTGAATGTACCATCGGAATTGCTCCGAACCCTTTAATGAGTAAGATTGCTTTAGATATTGAAGTAAAGAAGAACAAAGAAGGAATTGCTCATTGGAAGTATGAAGATGTCCCAACTAAATTATGGAGCATACGACCACTTAATAAGTTTTGGGGCATTTCATACAAAACGGAAGAAAAATTGAATCGAAAGGGAATACATTCAATTGGGGATTTATCCAATTATCCTCTTAAATATTTAAAACAGAGTTTCGGCAAGATTGGAGAGGAATTGCACTTACATAGCAACGGCATCGACTTCAGCCGTATTTCGGAGAAATACGTCCCTGCTACAACTTCAATCGGAAAAAGCCAAATTCTAATGCGCGACTATACAATAGAAGAATTCCCGATTGTTCTACTGGAACATATTGAAGAAGTTTGTTATCGCCTTAGGAGACAAAACAAACTTGCTCAAACCGTTCAATTTTCTGTTGGTTATAGCAAGAGTTATAACGGTGGCATTAGAAAAACACATACTTTAAGTCGGCCGACTAACCTAACAATGGATATTTATAAGATTTGTACATACTTTTTGCATCAACAATATACAGGCGAACCCATCCGCAGCATAAACATTTCTCTAACAAATCTAATCCGAGAAGGGGAAGAACAAATTTCTCTTTTTGATAATGTCCCACAACGAGAACAAGAAGTAAAACTAACAAAAGTAATGGATGAAATACGCACAAAGTTTGGGAAGAACAGTATTTTACGAGGAATTTCCTACACGCATAGCGCTACAGCTAGATACCGAAACACACTAATAGGGGGGCATAAATCATGAACAACGCTAATATGCCAAAAGGAAGAGGAATGGTGAAATTCACCCCATTTGTTATCAAGACCTAAATCAAAAAAATATTTAAACTATCAAGCTTCTAACATATTATATATGACTAATATGTTAGAGGCTCTTTGAGGTAATGTTCTAGTATAGTACTGATTTTTCATTAATAAATTTATATAAGCTTTTTGATCATTATAAAGTCAAATTGTTCTTCATCACCCATATAAAAAGAGTGAACTCCAGTTTGGACAAAACCCATTTTCTTATAAAAGGCAATAGCATTTTCATTCTTTTCCCACACACCTAACCAAATTTTCTTTTTATTATGTTCCATTGCAATTTCTATAGATTTATTTAGAAGATATTTACCAAGCCCATGTTTTTGAAACTCACCTTTTATATAAATTCTTTCGATTTCAAGTGATTCATCGCCCATTTCTTCAGACTGTGCATCATTAGTATTTACCTTTAAATATCCAGCAACTTCATTATTAAAATAAACAAAAAAGAATTGCGAAGCAACATTAGATAATTCTTTTTCCAATTGTTTTAAGTTAAATGCTTTTTCCAAATAAGCACTCATATTTTGAGGTGAATTCTGATCCTTAAATGTCTCATTAAATGTTTCATAGCTAATTTCTTGAAGTGTATATAAATCCTCAAGGGTACCCTTTTTTATGTTTATAGCCATTTAAATATGTCACTCCTCTATACAATCAATAATTTCTCTTGTTTCCCTTTTTTACAAATTCCCAATCTTTTTCTATATTTTTTCTTATTTTTTGAAGAGAATTGAAAATGGTATCCACTTCTTTTTCAGAAAACCCTTCTAATGCAACGGTATTGGAATAATCATTTTCTCTTTTTATAAAAGGATAAATATTTTTTCCTTTCTCCGTTGGAAAGAGTTTTTTTATTTTTTTGTTATATTCATCATCTTTTTTTTCAATAAATCCATTTATTTCGAGTTTTTTAATAGCACGAGCTGCTGTTGTTCTATCCACTTTTATCATCTCAGATAACTTTTCTTGAATAATTCCTGGGTTTTCACATATTCGTACAAGGTACAAATACTGCCCTTTTGTAAGTTCATATTCTTTAAATTCTATATTACTTATAGAATCTAATGCCCTTGCTATCATTCCAATTTCACGGAGAATTTCCTTCATAGCTAACTCCTTATCGTATATTTTTATTGCAAATGCAACATTTTAAGGTTACATTAAATATACATCTTTTTTATTGTAATTGCAACAAAAATAATGGTAAAGAGGTTGATTAAAATGAAATATGTGTTCTATGTATTAGGAATTTTAATATTAACCCTTGGTATTTCTTTCACTATACAATCAGACCTTGGAACTTCACCCTTTGATGCACTCTTGGTAGGACTGTCTTTAAATGTGGGGCTTACTGTGGGGAGTTGGGAAATAATAATAGCTTTATTATTGATATGCTGCAATTCATGTTTAAAAAGACAACGACCAGAAGTTATGGGGCTGTTAACAGCATTCATAACAGGTATTGGTATTGATATGTGGCTATTTTTATTACGCGATTTAATTACAGCTGAAATATGGTACAGTAAAATGATTTGTTCTGGAATCGGCTTAGTTATTACAGGATTAGGAACTGCAACATATTTACACACAAATTTTGCACCGATTCCTATTGATCGCTTAACATTAATCGTACAAGAATTAACTAGAACGAATATATTTTTATCAAGAACGCTCATTTATCTCGTATTCTTGATAATAGCAATATTTTTACATGGACCAATTGGTGTTGGTACTGTAATCACCGTTTGTTTAGGTGGACTAATCCTTAATTACTTTATGCCATTTACTAAAAAATTATTAGACCCCTTAATAATAAAACCTAGTCCTTCATCAAATGATAATAGGAATAGAAAGCATTCTATATAGAATGCTTTCTATTCCTATTATTTTAAGTATATTCCTTCACAACATTTCCATTTTTACTTAACCTAAATTCAAACTTCCCTTTTTATACTCTTTTACGCCATCCATGCTTTTTTTAACAGCTCCACACCGATTTGAATTTCTTCGAAAGAAAGATTTCCAAAACCAAGTTTAATGATTGGGCTGTCAGTTGTATTTTTAACAAAATAACGCGAAGTAGGGTACACTTGAACACCATAATATGAAGCTTGTTTTATTAGCCATTTTTCTGAACGGTTTAGATATACCTTTACCAATACAAACAAACCAGATTTTTCTCCAATGATGAAAATATTTTGATTGAATTGCTCCTTTAATACGGACACTAGGTGTTGCATTTTTCGTTTATAAACTAGACGCATACGTTTAATATGACGATTCCATTCTCCTTCTTCCATAAATTTAGCCATTGTGAGCTGACTAAAAATTGAAGTGGTACTCTCAAAATGAAGAAATTGATCCTTATAATCATTTATAAGTGTCTGGGGCAACACCATATAACTCAAACGAATTCCCGGAAGAAACGATTTTGAGAAGTTTCCTAAATAAATGACTCTTGATGAATCAATTGAAGTTAGGGCTGGAAATGGCTGTTGCGTATAGCGAAACTCACTATCGTAATCGTCTTCAATAATATACCCTTTCATCTTGTTAGCCCAATGAATTAGCATTTGACGTTGTTGGATAGACATACTTACTCCATATGGGCTGTGATGAGAAGGTGTTACATAAATTACTCTTGAGTTCGTTTGATCTAATTGTGAAAAATCAGCACCTGTTTCATAAACTGGTAAAGTTTCAATCCTAAAATGATGAAATTGAAAAGCTTTCCTAGCGCCATCATAACCCGGATCCTCTACTATAACACTTGAAAAATCATTCTTCAGAATATGTCCTAGGTTAATAAGCATTTGTTGGGTACTACTGCCGATAATAATCGCATCTTCATCTGCTTTCACCCCACGGGATTGAAGTAGATATGTGGAAATTTGTTTACGTAAACATACTTCACCAAAAGGTGACCCATATTTAAAACTATCTTGTAATGTTAATACTTGATTGGCAATCCTCCTCCAAATTTTCAAAGGAAAATGTGTTTGATCTACGGCACCTGCTCGGAAATCAATAAGAAGAGGTGTTACTGATTCTTTTTGTTTTTTAGTAAAAGGGTTTAACTTTTCTTGGAATAAGGGGGGCTCTAACTCATTTACGAAATAGCCTTTCCTTCCTTCCCCACAAATATATCCTTCAGCTACAAGTTGTTCATAAGCTGTTAATGTCGTATTACGACTTACTTGAAGAGAATCTGCGAGTTGACGAATGGAGGGTAACTGTTCATTAGGAAGTATATCTCTTCGTTCAATCAAATGTTTAAACTCTTCATAGATTTGTTTGTATTTAGGAGAGTCATTATTTAGAGAAAAAATGATATTTTTCATTTGCAACCCCTGACATGTTTATTTATTTAAAATTGTACCTTTTGACATGTCTATTTATATAATACTATGTATTACAAATCAAGTTAATTGAGGAGGAGCCTGATTATGTATATTCCTAAATACTTTAAAGTCAAAGATATCGATGAAATTCGAGAATTTATTCAAATGAATTCATTTGGAACGATTATAACAACAAAACAAGGTAAACCAATTGCTACTCATTTACCATTACAGTTAAATCAAGAAGATGATAATTACTATATAACGGGACACATGGCTTATGGGAACACTCAATGGAGAACATTCGAAACTAGTGAAGATGTATTAGTTATATACCAAGGACCACATGCTTATATCTCTTCTTCTTGGTATGAACAAGAAAATGTACCAACATGGAACTATCAAGCTGTACATGTATATGGTAAAGCCAGTATTTTGAAGGAAGAAGAGTTAAAACAAGATCTTACAATGTTACTACAGAAATACGAAAAACACCGTAAGAATCCAGTTTTATGGGACAACCTTTCACCTCAGTTATTAGAACAAGAATTAAAAGGTATTGTTGGATTTAAAATTAAAGTGCAAGAAATTCAAGCTGCATATAAATTAAGTCAGAATCGCAATGAAAAAGATTATCTTAACATCATTAATAAATTACAAGAAGAAAAGGATTTTGATTCTCAACGAATGGCAAAAGTAATGAAAAAGAAGGTTTAAAGTCTCAAAAGAGTACTATACTCGACTTCTGCTTACTTATACATCATTCATTTATATGATGCAATTGTAGAGTGGTTTATAAAGATAGTTCTCTAAAATCGAAATACAATTGGGAAGGAATTAGAAAAATGAAAAACCCTTTTATCTCTTTTAGTGTAGCAATGGTCACACCATTTTCTACTAATGGTAATCTGTATTTAGAAGGAATACCATCATTAGTTGATTACTATAAAAAGCACAAAGTTCCTGCAGTATTGATTAGTGGTACCACTGGTGAACAACACTCTATGACCGTTGAGGAACGTATGGCTTTATTTCACAAAGTAAAAAAAGAAGCAAAAAATGATTTGATTATATATGGAGGAGTTGCAGCTGTTCAAACCAACGATGCGATAGCATTAGCAATTACCGCAGAAAAAGTAGGACTAGATGGCATTATGTTAGGATTTCCACCATATTTACGAATTAATCAACAAGAAGCATTTAACTATGTCTCAAAGATTTGTTCAGTAACCCATTTACCAATCATGATTTATAATAACCCTCCACGAACTGGGTTTGATTTACATGTTGAAACATTAATAAAACTAGTTGAAACATTCCCTCAAATTGTAGCATTTAAAGAAGCTGGTGATGTGAGTAGTGTACCAATTGTGAAAAAGAAATTAGGACCGGAATTCATAGTATTGTCAGGATCTGATACAAATATATTTGAGGATGCTGAACTTGGATATAACGGTATTACTAGTATTTTGGGGAATATTTTTCCTGAAGAGATACATGATATTATTAAAAACTTACAAGCTGGTGATGAGGAAAAAGGGCAAAACCAATTTTCAAAGCTCTTGCCCTATATGCATTCTATTATAGAAATGGGAACACTTCGCACAATTAAATACCTATTAGAAAAGCGTAATATACAGGTTGGAATTTGCCGAGACCCCCTTTCAACATTAAGTATAGAGGAAAAGAAAATTATCGATAGTTTTTTTTCAGTTATTTTGAAGTAGCCTATTCTTATGAAATGAAGATAGGAAATAGTTTAATACAAAATTCTTTTCAGAAATTAGAAGTGTCAATTGACTAATCTTTGTTCAATAATTAGTATCTTTAATTGAATTTGAACATAAAAAGGGCGAATCCTTTACGAAAATTAGACTTTTTATGTTCAAATTCGCTTAGCGTATGGAATTTGCAATTAGTTGGTGCCATCCTTACTAAACCTACCGATTATTTTTACAACACAATCCTTATATAAGTTGTCCTCCAACTATAAAGAATAATTTTCCGTCACATTATAAACATAATATATTAGTCTATTTACATACAGTTAATATTTATATAATGTGAGAAAAAAAGAATACTCGGCTCACATATTGAACATAAAATTCACTTTTTATTCTAGTATAGTTAACCATTTGCGGCAATGCCTGAACAGTTTGCTGGCATCCGTGAAATCATCAAGGAGAAAAACAAAGTAACTAGGCCGATTTTAACAGATGACGAAAAAGAATTAATTGAGAACATGTTGTTATGTTCCTTATTATCTGAAGAAGAAATACTAATTACATATTAGGAAGATGGTTATTTACTCTCTAGCTATATGACTGTTATTGATATTGATCCATCAAATCAAATAAATTGGGACGGTATTAAAGGCTTGAAGGAGTCTATTGGGACTAATAGGGTTTGTAGCAATTACTCTTATAAATATGTTGATTCTACTTGGAGAGAAATTGAAAAATTTAAAGGAGGAAATGCG
>NZ_JBYTEA010000017.1:20474-89822 GCF_058791995.1 Bacillus sp. EB106-04-02-XG92 | reverse complement strand
CCATTAGCTCAGTTGGTAGAGCATCTGACTTTTAATCAGAGGGTCGAAGGTTCGAGTCCTTCATGGCTCACCATTTTCGCGGAAGTAGTTCAGTGGTAGAATACAACCTTGCCAAGGTTGGGGTCGCGGGTTCGAATCCCGTCTTCCGCTTAATTACTAAGGGGCCTTAGCTCAGCTGGGAGAGCGCCTGCCTTGCACGCAGGAGGTCAGCGGTTCGATCCCGCTAGGCTCCATCTAATAGAGAAGCTTACATCATATGATGTAAGCTTTTTTTGTGTTTGAAAAGACAACGTTCATACTTGTCGTTTAAAATGAAGAAAACGTAAAAGTAAAGGGTGGGGGATAATTGTGAAAGTTGTTATTGCATCTGATTCATATAAAGAAAGCTTAAAAGCTATAGAAGTATGTGAAGCTATAGAAAGAGGTTTTGGGGCAATTTTCCCTAATGCAGAATATGTAAAGATCCCGATTGGAGATGGAGGAGAAGGAACGGTGGATTCCCTTGTTGATGCTACAGGGGGGAGAATTATATCACTTCATGTGACAGGGCCGCTTAGAGAGGGCGTACAAGCCTTTTATGGTATGTCTAAAGATAAAAAGACAGCGTTTATTGAAATGGCAGCAGCATCAGGATTACAACATGTTCCGGTTAAAAAACGAAACCCACTTATTACAACGACGAAAGGAACAGGAGAACTTATACTACATGCGCTAGACGAAGGAGCTGAGCATATTATTTTAGGACTTGGAGGAAGTGCTACAAATGATGGCGGAGCGGGTATGTTGACAGCTTTAGGAGTCAGGTTTATGAATCAAGAAGGGGAAGTAATAGAGCCATCTGGAGGAACGTTACATTCGATTGTCGCTATTGATTTTTCACAAATGGATTCCCGTTTAGCGAATATAAAGATAGAAGCAGCATGTGATGTAGATAATCCGTTAGTTGGGATAAGAGGAGCATCTTTCGTATTTGGACGGCAAAAGGGTGCGGATGCAGAGATGATGAAAGAGTTGGATGAAAATTTAAAGCATTATGCGCATATCCTAAAACAATCCTTATCTTGCGACGTATGTAAAACACCTGGTGCAGGAGCTGCGGGAGGAATGGGAGCAGCTGTTATTGCAGTGTTAAAGGGAAACTTGCGGAGAGGAATCGAAATTGTATTAGATTATACAAATTTTGATCAGCATATAAAGGGCGCAGACTTAATTATAACTGGTGAAGGGAGAATAGATGAACAAACAGCATATGGAAAGGCCCCTGTAGGTGTTGCAGAGCGTGCAAAGCATTTTCATATTCCTGTCATTGCTATTGGAGGATCTGTATCTCCCAATTATCCGGCTGTTCATAAAAAGGGAATTGATGCAGTATTTAGTATTACAGCAAGTCCGATGACGTTAGAAGAGGCATATAAAGTAGCAGAAGAGAATGTTGAAATGACAGCAAAGAATATTGCATCAGTGTGGAAAATTGCATCAGAAAAACACTTCTAAATGTAGGAGTGTTTTTTATTATTATCTAATAATAATGATAGTAGTTGTTTCATTAAGTTAACTTTATACATAAAATAGTCTTAACATTTGGATTTCAAAGCGAATATAAGTGAATAATTTGTATATCCATACAGAAAAATGTCGAGTTGAGTCAGACTATATAAAAGATTTAAAATATTTAGTGAAGGCACAAAAGGGGGATACTATCTATGAAAAAAGAAATCTCAGTTATTGGAGTTCCAATGGACTTAGGACAAATGCGTCGCGGGGTAGATATGGGGCCGAGCGCAATCCGTTATGCAGGTGTAATTGAAAGAATTGAAGGAATTGGATATGACGTTAAAGATATGGGAGATATATGTATAGAGAGAGAAAAAGAAGTAGATGTAAATACAAGCTTAAGAAACCTTACACAAGTTGCAACTGTATGTAGCGAATTAGCAAGTAAGGTGGATCATATTATAGAAGAAGGACGTTTTCCACTTGTATTAGGTGGCGACCATAGTATCGCTATTGGTACATTAGCTGGTGTTGCGAAACATTATAAAAACTTAGGTGTTATTTGGTATGATGCACATGGTGATTTAAATACAGAAGAAACTTCACCATCTGGAAATATTCATGGTATGTCATTGGCTGCAAGTTTAGGGTATGGACATCCTGCACTTGTAGATTTATACGGGGCATATCCAAAGGTAAAAAAAGAGAACGTTGTAATTATCGGTGCACGTGCATTAGATGAAGGAGAAAAAGACTTTATTCGTAATGAAGGCATTAAAGTATTCTCAATGCACGAGATTGATCGTATGGGTATGACGGCTGTTATGGAAGAAACAATCGAATATTTATCACATACTGATGGTGTACATTTATCATTAGATTTAGATGGCCTTGATCCTCACGATGCACCAGGAGTTGGAACACCTGTAATTGGTGGCTTATCTTATCGTGAAAGCCATTTAGCAATGGAAATGTTAGCGGAAGCTGATATTGTTACATCTGCTGAGTTTGTTGAGGTAAATACGATTTTAGATGAGCGAAATAGAACGGCAACAACAGCGGTTGCTTTAATGGGTTCTTTATTCGGTGAAAAACTAAAATAAATGTAAGAAAAGCAACTGAGAAGTTGCTTTTTTTATTTGAAAATAGGCGTATAATAATGATTTATATTATACTGTACGATAAGAATGTTTGACATCTTACCAATTTAGATTAAAGGAGGTTGTTTGTAATTGTTGTTTGTTTCATGTATGGTATAATTAACTAGTTGTTGGAAATACATACAGATAGAGCATAAAACAATATTTCAATATATGGATAGAATTGCTCGTAAGTAGGAGGAAGGGTTAGCATGCCTTTTGAAGATACGACCATTTTGAAATATCTTAGTACGGTATTAGATATTGCCGTTGTATGGTTTATTATATATAAGCTAATTCTCATAATCCGAGGGACGAAAGCTGTTCAACTTTTAAAAGGGATTACAGTTATTATTGTCGTTCGGATGATCAGTATTTTCCTTGAATTGCATACGCTATATTGGCTGACTGAGCAAGTATTAACGTGGGGATTTTTAGCCGTTATTATTATTTTCCAGCCAGAATTGCGAAGAGCACTTGAGCAGCTAGGACGCGGGAGTTTGTTTTCGCGTGTTGGAACTCATGAGGATGATGAACCTGAAATCGTTGCAACAGCGATAGCGAAAGCAACGGAATATATGGGAAAACGTAGAATTGGGGCATTAATTACTTTGTCAAAAGAGACGGGTATGGGTGATTATGTGGAAACGGGTATTCCGCTAAATGCAAATGTATCATCGGAATTACTCATTAATATTTTCATTCCAAACACACCTCTTCACGATGGAGCAGTAATTATGCAAGGAAGTACCATTAAAGCAGCAGCCTGTTATCTTCCGTTATCGGAAAGTCCATTTATCTCTAAGGAGTTAGGAACTAGGCATCGCGCTGCAATGGGAGTTAGTGAAGTTACTGATAGTATTACAGTAGTTGTGTCGGAAGAAACAGGCCAAATTTCCTTAACGAAAAATGGTAAGTTGCATCGTGATTTGAAGACAGAACAACTGAAAGATATGTTGTTAGCTGAATTTAGTGCAAGCGAAAAAACGACTTCTTCGTCTTTATGGAATTGGAGGAGAAAGCGTCATGGATAAGTTAATGGAGAATCATTGGTTTTTAAAGGGGATCTCACTACTATTGGCGTGTATGCTTTTTATGTCAGCGACTTTAACTGAAAAAAATACGACATCAGGGATACTACCTTTTGCAAATGATGCGAAAGAAACATTAACTAATTATGCTATTAACCTTAAGTATGATGAAGAGAAATATATTGTAAGTGGTATTCCGGCAGAGGGCGTCAAGGTGAAGTTAGAGGGCCCAAAAGCAGCAGTTGCTACAGCAAAGGCGAAAAAACAATTTGATATACCAGTTGATTTGAGAGATAGCGAAAAAGGGACGTATGAAGTTTCCTTAAAAACGAACGGGCTTCCAGATGATGTAAAAGGAACAGTTCAGCCATCAACAATTAAAATTACTCTACATGAAAAAGCGAGAAAATATGTTCATGTAGATTTAAAATTATCAAATGAGGATCAAATGCCAGCGGGTGCTACTCTTGAAAAATCAAATATTAAACCTGATACGGTTGAGGTAGTTGGGACGAAAGAAGAAATTGAAAGTATTTCATCTGCTAAGGCGTATATTGATTTAAAAGGTGTTAATAAAACTGTTACGAAAACAGCTGAAGTTACATTATACAATAAAGAAGGAAAACGTTTGAATGTAAGAACGAGCCCATCTAAAATTAGTGTAACGTTAAATGTGGCAACGCAAGCTACGGCCAATAATACGGAAAAAACTGTTCCTGTAACGTATACGAAAAAGGGGAGTTTACCAGAAGGATTGGCCGTTACAAATATTAGCGTTGAGCCGAGAGAAGTAACGATAGCAGGTCCAAAAGATGTATTGGATAATATACAATCGATAGAGGGGGTCGAAGTAGATCTTAGTCAATTGACAGAGTCTACAACATTCGATACCTCTGTTTTATTGCCAAAGGGTGTAACAAGTGCAAAACCGAATCAAGTGAAGGTTTCCGTAGGCGTACAAAAAACAAAACAAACGAAAACAAGAACGATTGATGGTATTTCGATTCAAAAAAATGGACTTTCTAAAGATGTTACGGCCCAGCTACTTTCGCCGCAAGATGGGAAGATAAGCGTTGATATTTCAGGAGAAACAAGTATAGTAGATAAAATAACAGCTGCTCAAATAACAGCAGCGATTAATTTGCAAAATGTATCTCCGGGAACAAAGGATGTTTCCATTCAAGTGAGCGGTCCTGGTAATATTTCAATAGAACCAAAGCAAAAAAGTGCTAAGGTCACAATTGTGAAGAAAGAAAATCCAGATAAAGAAGTACAGGGTAACGGTGAAAATCCAGATTCAAATCATAACCAAGATAATCAAACTGAAAAACCAAAAAATCCTGAACCTGAAACTAAGCCTGACCCGGAAAAGGAACAGGAACAAAATAAAGATCCAGAAAAAGAAAAAGAAACGAGTCAAGAACCAACAGTAGATAATCAAAAAGAGCCAGAAAAAGGAGCGAATCAAAATGGGTAAATATTTTGGTACAGATGGAGTACGCGGGGTTGCGAACCAGGAGTTAACACCTGAATTAGCGTTCAAAATTGGACGTTTTGGTGGTTATGTATTAACAAAAGATACAGATCGTCCAAAAGTAATTATTGGCCGTGATACACGTATATCAGGACATATGTTAGAAGGAGCTTTAGTAGCAGGTCTATTATCAACTGGAGCAGAAGTAATGCGTCTTGGTGTTATTTCTACGCCGGGTGTTGCTTATTTAACAAAAGCGTTAGGTGCACAAGCAGGTGTTATGATTTCTGCATCTCATAATCCAGTACAAGATAACGGAATTAAATTCTTCGGTTCAGACGGTTTTAAATTAACAGATGAGCAAGAAGCAGAAATCGAAGCTTTATTAGACAAAGAAGTTGATGAATTACCACGTCCGACAGGTACGAACCTTGGACAAGTGAGTGATTATTTTGAAGGCGGACAAAAATATTTACAATACATTAAACAAACTGTAGAGGAAGACTTCTCTGGTTTACATATTGCTTTAGATTGCGCGCACGGTGCTACGTCTTCATTAGCTCCGTACTTATTTGCTGATTTAGAAGCTGATATTTCAACAATGGGAACTTCACCAAACGGTATGAACATTAACGATGGAGTAGGTTCTACACATCCAGAAGTATTAGCGAAATTAGTAAAAGAAAAAGGTGCTGATATCGGTCTTGCTTTTGATGGTGATGGTGACCGTTTAATTGCTGTAGATGAAAAAGGAAACATCGTTGATGGCGATCAAATTATGTTTATTTGTGCGAAGTACATGAAAGAAACTGGTCAACTGAAGCACAATACAGTTGTTTCAACGGTTATGAGTAACTTAGGTTTCTACAAAGCACTTGAAGCTAACGGTATTACAAGTGATAAAACAGCAGTTGGTGATCGCTACGTAATGGAAGAGATGAAGCGTGGTGGATATAACCTGGGCGGAGAACAATCAGGTCACATTATCTTACTTGATTACATTACAACTGGTGATGGAATGTTAAGTGCACTTCAACTTGTAAACATCATGAAAATGACGAAAAAATCATTATCTGAGCTTGCAGGTGAGATGACGAAATTCCCACAATTACTAGTAAATGTTCGTGTAACAGATAAAAAGCTAGCGTTAGAAAATGAAAAAATTAAAGAAATTATTCGTGTTGTGGAGGAAGAAATGAACGGTGATGGCCGCATTCTTGTTCGTCCATCTGGAACAGAGCCACTTATTCGTGTAATGGCAGAAGCACCAACACAAGAAGTTTGTGACGCATACGTACATCGCATTGTAGAAGTTGTGAAAGCTGAAGTTGGTGCTGAATAATTCAATAAATTTATGAAAAAGGAGCACAAGAGGTGCTCCTTTTTCATATGTTTTATAGACGATGAAAAAAATTTCATTGACGGTTTATCTATGTTTGTTATAAGATGGTCTTGTTCTTTTTCTCAAAGGAAATATTGTAAATTATAGAAGCGCCAGAACTACAAGTAGTGTAGTTGACGAGGTGGGGTTTATCGAGATTTCGGCGGATGACTCCCGGTTGTTCATCACAACCGCAAGCTTTTACTTAAATCATTAAGGTGACTTAGTGGACAAAGGTGAAAGTGTGATGAGAGAAAAGGAACGGATACAAACTAGCTGTATAAGTATATACGGACTTAAACCCAATCGAGAGGAAGGTGAAAGCCGTTACAAGCTTACAGGGCTAGCAATATGTAATCCGTTTTTTAGTATAAATAAAAATGGTATCGGACTATGTCGTTACATGTTCGCAGAGCAATGTAAGCATTTGTAACGGCGACTAAACATGTGTGGAATCGTAGGATTTATTGGAGAGCAAGATGCAAAGGAAATTTTATTAAAAGGTTTAGAAAAGCTAGAATATCGTGGATATGATTCAGCAGGTATTGCAGTACAAGCAGAGAACGGTGTTGTTGTATACAAAGAAAAAGGCCGTATTGCAAAACTTCGCGAAATCGTAGATGAGAACGTAGCTGCAAGCGTGGGAATCGGTCATACACGTTGGGCTACACATGGTGTTCCAAGCAAAGTAAACGCGCATCCGCATCAAAGTACATCAAAACGTTTTACACTAGTTCATAACGGTGTAATTGAGAACTATGAATTAGTGAAAAAGGAATATTTACAAGATGTAACGTTCGTAAGTGAAACGGATACAGAGATTATCGTACAGCTTATGGAACAACAAGTGAGCACAGGACTAAGTGTAGAAGAAGCGTTCCGTAATACGCTATCGCTTTTACATGGCTCTTATGCAATCGGATTACTTGATGCTGAAAATCCAAACATGATTTATGTTGCTAAAAACAAAAGCCCGCTATTAGTAGGTGTTGGTGACAACTTTAATGTTGTGGCGAGCGACGCTATGGCGATGTTACAAGTTACAGATCAATTTATTGAATTGATGGATAAAGAAATCGTAATTGTAACGAAAGAAAGCATTACAATTAAAAACTTACAAGGTGAAACGATTGAACGTGCACCGTTTACAGCGGAATTAGACGCAAGTGATATTGAAAAAGGAACATACCCTCATTTCATGCTTAAAGAAATCGATGAGCAACCACTTGTAATCCGTAATATAATTCAAAAGTATCAAGATGAAAATGGCGAGATTGAATTAGATCAAGACATTCGTAATGCAATTTTAGATAGCGATCGTATTTACATTATTGCATGTGGAACAAGTTATCATGCAGGTCTTGTTGGAAAACAATTTATCGAGAAGTTTGCAAAAATGCCAGTTGAAGTGCATGTAGCAAGTGAATTCTCTTATAACATGCCATTATTAACAGAAAGACCATTCTTCATTTACATTTCACAAAGTGGTGAAACAGCTGATAGTCGTGCAGTACTTGTACAAACGAATGAAATGGGTCATAAAGCATTAACGATTACAAACGTACCTGGTTCTACGCTTTCTCGTGAAGCTGATTATACACTTCCGTTATATGCGGGACCAGAAATCGCAGTTGCATCAACGAAAGCTTACACAGCACAGCTTGCAGTACTTTCAATTTTAGCAGCGGATATTGCTAAAGCAAAAGGTGAAGTTCTTAATTTCGATTTAACACACGAATTAGGACTTGTAGCAAATGCAATGATAGAACTTTGTGATCAAAAAGAAGAAATGGACGCATTAGCAAAACAATTTTTAGCAACAACGCGTAACTGTTTCTTCATCGGACGTAGCGTAGACTTCTACGTAGGATTAGAAGGTGCGTTAAAGTTAAAAGAAATCTCTTACATCCAAGCAGAAGGATTTGCTGGAGGAGAATTAAAACACGGTACAATCGCCTTAATCGAAAATGGTACACCAGTTATCGCACTTGCTACACAAGAGCACGTAAACCTTGGAATTCGTGGTAACGTGAAAGAAGTAGTAGCACGCGGAGCTAACCCATGTATTATCTCAATGAAAGGCTTAGAAATGGAAGGTGACAGCTTCGTATTACCAGCTGTACACGAAGCACTAGCACCGTTAGTAGCAGTTATTCCATTACAACTTATCTCATACTACGCAGCACTTCACCGCGAGTGTGACGTTGATAAGCCACGTAACTTAGCTAAGTCTGTTACGGTTGAGTAGGAGATTGGTAGGTTAATAAATATACGAATCCGTACCCCTTTAGATATGTTATCTAAAGGGGTATTTTTGTGTTGAAAAAGAACATCTAAAATTGGTAAGAGCACCTACTAATGAAAGTTTTGCTTTATTGGAGTTGGAATAGAACCACTTTCGTTTATCTGAATTTTCAGCTATCATTTTAAGTATGTGTGAACAATTTCCTTTATTATGAAGAGAAGAGAGATTCATGGACATTACAAAGGGGTTTATTCTATGAAAGTGAAAGCAAACACATATTTAAGTATAGAAGAGATTATTTCATTACCGGCCGTATCGAGTACAAATATAAGTGATGATGGCAAAAGCGTAGCATTTGTTAAGAAGACCGCTAACTGGGAAGACAATACGTATAGAAGTCATGTATGGATATATGAGAAAGATAAAGGACAGAGTTACCCACTAACAACTGGAGATATAGATAGTACACATCCATTATGGTCTCCAGATTCTAAGACTGTTGCATACCTTAGCCCAGGCAGTGACGGGGATAATAAAAATCAGATCTTTGTTAAGTCAATAGATGGTTATAGTGAGGTTCAAATGACTTATGAGGAAGAAGGGATTAGTACATTTAAATGGGATCCCATGGGCAAAGGTTTTTATTATGTTGCACAGTCAAAAGAATGTGAGGAAATAAAGAAACGTAAGGAACTATATGGAGATTTCCATCATGTAGGTACGGAACATCGGAATAATTGTTTATACTACATTGAGATAGAAAAAGTGATACAAAATGATAAAGAGGAACGGGAGGTTAACGGTGTTTATCAACTAACTGATGGTAAGGATTTTTATATACATAACTTTGATATTTCAAATGATGGGAAAAAGGTTGTATGTATGGCTACACCAAACTTAAACGATTATATGAATGGTGGTCTATACATATTAGATGTTGAAGCTGGGGAACTACAAAAAATGAATATGGATAAGTTGTTAGGAGGGAGCGTTTGCTTTTCTCCTGAGGGCAACAAAATATGTTACGCAGCAAGCATAAGAGAGAAGGATTACTATAGAAATCATATACAAGATAATACAGTAGAGATATATGATATGAATACTGGAGAAGTAATTCAACCTGTAACAAATTTTGATAGTACGGTTATGCCATTACAGTGGACAGCTAAAGGGGTTTTAATTAGATGACAGGATAAAACGAATTATCGTATTGGCTTGCTGTGTGAGGAGGGCACTGTGGAAATGTTAAGCGAAAAAGTAGATGGTTTTATAATGGATGCGTCTATAACAAGGGATGGAAATCATATAACCTATACTAAGGCGATAACAAATGAAGCCTTTGAAATCTATTTGGATGATAAAAAAATAACGAATGAAAATAGCTTTTTCGAAGGAAGGCTTAAAAGTAACAGAGAAACCATCTCATGGAAAAGTAGTGATGGTCTTGAAATAGAAGGTGTTTTATCAACCCCAGTAGAGTTTGACGCAAATAAAAAATATCCCTTATTAGTAGTAATCCATGGTGGTCCGAATTGGGCGTCCTTTCCGATATTTTCAGACTGCTTTAATGAGAAATATCCGATTGAACAGTTTATCGAAAAAGGCTTTATCGTTTTAGAGCCAAACTATAGAGGAAGTTCTGGTTATGGTAATGAATTTTTAAAAGCAAACTATAGAAAACAAGGATTTGCTGATTATGATGATGTTTTATCTGGAGTGGATGAACTAGTTGGAAAAGGGATTGTAGATAAAGATAGAGTAGGAGTTATGGGATGGAGTAACGGAGGATATATATCAGCTTTCTGTTCTACATGTAGCAGTAGATTTAAAGCTATTTCAGTTGGGGGCGGAATCACGAACTGGAGTACCCATTATGTAAATACAGATATCCCTTACTTTATTAGCATGTATTTAGGAAATACTCCATGGAATGATCCGGATATATATAAGAAAACATCACCAATGACATATATTAAATCAGCCTGTACGCCTACGTTAATTCAACATGGAGAAAAGGATGTAAGAATTCCAACTACAAATGCATATGAGCTATATGAAGGATTAAGAGATATGGAAGTTGATACAGAATTAATTATATTTAAAGGAATGGCATATAGTTCTGATCAGCCAGGAATGAATGTAGCTATTATGAAGCAGAACTTGATATGGTTTTCCCATTATATTCTTGGGGAAAGTATGGAGGGATTTCGTACTATATAATGGACATTCGTACAGGGATTTAATTGGGTCAGATTGTTGAAAAAGAGATACAACAAATTATATAATTTGTTGTAAACTGTATGCAAACCATTATGATTATAAGGAAATGTAATTCGGAGGACTAATATGACAGCGAATAAAAATGAGTTATCTGTAGAACAACGTGAAGAACTATTAAAAGTATTACAAGTTCGTTTTGAGAAAAATATGAACCGCCATGAAGGTCTTGAATGGGGTAAAGTTGAAGCGAAGCTGGCTACTAATACTGGAAAATTATGGTCAATTCATGAAATGGAAGTAACTGGCGGTGAGCCGGATGTTGTTAGTTATGATGAAGAGAAGGACGAGTATACTTTCTGTGATTGTTCAAAGGAGAGTCCTAAAGGCCGCAGAAGCCTTTGTTATGATCTTGAAGCGTTAGAGGCAAGAAAAAAACATAAACCAGAAAATAACGTTATTGATGTTGCAGCTGCTATGGGCATTGAATTATTAACGGAAGAACAATATCGAGAGTTGCAACAACTGGGAGATTTCGATATGAAATCATCAAGCTGGGTACAAACGCCTTCAGATATTCGAGAACTTGGTGGTGCTTTATTTTGCGATTATCGCTTCGGACACGTTTTTGTATACCACAATGGAGCAGATTCCTACTATGCTGCTAGAGGATTCCGCGGTTCGCTAAAGGTCTAAACTTGAAAAAAGTAAGAGTATGTTTTAATTAATCTTTTTAAAACATGCTCTTTTCTATAATTGTTACTTAGAGTTATTCATATCGGTTTGATTAACCTATGTAAAATTAATTAATATCTAGCATATTAGTAAACTCATACCCAGAGGTGTAGCAAAAAAAGGATTTCTAAAAATAGGAGTTCTTTTTTATTTGTTGTCAGGATTTTTAAAGAATTTAGAGATTTCATAGAAAACAAACGGGATATCGAGTAAAATGTTAAGTGTTGTTTCCGACATTCAAAAGGGTATTTTAAAGGTTCTTTTCGCGAAATTTTATAAGTCTATTAAAGGAGGAAGATATATCTAACATAGCGAGATATATCAAATTAAACATGAGTATTACATTTCATAAAAAGGTAGTAGCATTAACAGCAGGACTAACGGTATTATCTTCATCTGTGGTATCGTTCGCAGAGGAACAACAATCATCAGTAAATAACTATCAATCTATAAGTGCTCTGGAACAAGGTGAAACAGGTCAACTTCAAGTATCAGATGAACAAGCTTTAAAAAGTATTGAAGAGAGTTTTGAAGGAGTAGATGGACGTGGTGGAGGTACTGTCGATAATAAGAAAGTGGACAGTCTTCAAGGTTCAGAAGGTATGTATGAAGAAACAGGTACATTAACGGTTCCTAACGATCCAAATAGAACAAAACGTAGTCTTTCTTTTTCAGCTCCTAAAGTTTCTAGTACTATAAATGGCGTCCCATTCACTGAATGGATTGTTCCAACTGGTAACGAGAATATTCGTCCTCAAAACCATATGGTTCCAAAGTATATTACAATTCATGAAACTGATAATAAAAGCGTAGGAGCAGGAGCGAAAAACCACGCTCAATACTTATATAACCAAGCAACAGGAAGCACAGATCGAGCTGCATCATGGCACTTTACAGTAGATGATAAGGAGATTTATCAACACTTACCATTAAACGAGAACGGATGGCACGCAGGAGACGGTGATGGTCCAGGTAATAGAGAATCTATTGCAATTGAAATTGCAGTTAACAGTGATGGTGACTATAATAAGGCAGTAGATAACGCTAAGAAACTCGCAGCTTATTTAATGAAAGAAACTGGTGTACCATTAAATAATGTTGTGAAACATCAAAAATGGAGTGGTAAAATCTGTCCTGCTATTATGATTAACAGTGGACAATGGGTTCCATTCGTAAATGGTGTTGAAGGGTATTATAATAAATTTTATCAACCAACAGACGATATAACAGGAGGTTGGTATGAGGCGGCCATTCGTGATTTGAATAGAAGAGGTATTATGGTCGGAGAAGGAAACGGCATTTTTGCGCCTAATAGATCTGTAACAAGAGCTGAGTTTGCTCAATTAATCTCTAATTCTTTAAGTCTTCCAGCTGGAGATGCAACGTTTAAAGATTTAAATGATGTAAATCCAACTTTACGAGATGGTATTAAACGTACTGCAAGTGCAGGTATCATTTCGGGTAGAGGAGACGGTAACTTTGACCCTAACACACCTATTACAAGAGAAGAAGCTGCCGTTATTGTAAATAAAGCTTTACAGTATAAAAAAATAAATGGTCCATTGGCAAACTTACCATTTGCAGATAAAGATCAAATTATTTATAAAGAAGCAGTACAAAGATTATACGGTTTGGGTATTGTAAAAGGTATGGGAGATAATCTGTATGTCCCTAAAGGCACGACGACTCGTGGTGAAACAGCAGCATTTATTTTAAACATGCTTCAAGTAATTGAAACTGGTAATGTTCAAAAAGGAATTGGTACAGTTGAAATTAATGGAATTGGAGTAAATGTTCGTAGTGGAGCAGGTGCTAGCTACTCTGTTGTTAGAAAAGCAAGCAAAGGTGAAAAAGCTACAGTATATGAAGAGAAGAATAGCTGGCTAAGAATTGGTACTGATGAGTGGGTTTATAATGAACCTAGTTATATGGTATATAAGAAGGAAGTTATATATTAGACATTTCGTTTGTTTTCAGGCAATGGGCAGTATTTTTCCCATTGCCTGTTTTTTTGTTTTGCTTCCTTTTGTACCATTTGAAATATTTTGTCATATTGCTATAATAGAAATAGAGATATATGGAAAGGGGACAAAGACTAAATATGTGTACGAACTTGTAATGATTAAAAATTAGATAGATAAATTTTCCTCCCATCAGTGAGGGATTATTTAGGTATCTGTAAATCATTCAAGGACTGCATATTTGGCTTGTACATCCCTTTTGTAAGGATAGATGCCTATTTTATGTATCTGTCTTTTTTGTGGGAAAGTTTATATCTCTTATATAACAATATGCGTCCTTTAAAATTGGAGGAGTATATGATGAATCAATTAAAAAATAAAATAGCGGTTGTTACAGGTGTAAGTCGTCTAGATGGTATAGGCGCAGCAATTTGTAAAGAATTAGCTGAAGCAGGATACGATATATTTTTTACGTATTGGACAGCATACGATAAAGAGATGCCTTGGGGCGTTGATCAAAGTGAACAAATACAATTAAAAGAAGAGTTACTAAAAAGCGGTGTTAAAGTATCAAGTATGGAGTTAGATTTAACTCAGAATGATGCACCGAAAGAGCTTATAAATAAAGTTACTGAACAACTAGGCTACCCTCATATATTAATTAATAATGCAGCGTATTCCACAAATAATGACTTCTCTAATTTGACCGCTGAAGAATTAGATAAGCACTACATGGTAAATATTCGTGCGACTACGTTGTTAAGTATTCAATTTGCCCGAGGATTTGATAAGAAATCTGGTGGTAGAATTGTGAATATGACGTCGGGGCAATTTCAAGGACCTATGGCAGGAGAACTAGCGTATGCAACAACGAAGGGAGCAATTGACGCCCTTACGAGTACGTTGTCAGCTGAGGTAGCTCACCTAGGAATAACAGTGAATGCAATTAATCCAGGTCCAACTAGTACAGGATGGATGACTGAGGAGATAAAGCAAGGATTAAAGCCGATGTTTCCTTTTGGTAGAATTGGTGAGCCAAAGGATGCAGCAAGGCTCATTAAATTTTTAGTAAGTGAAGAAGCAGAATGGATTACTGGACAAGTTATTCATTCTGAAGGTGGATTTAAAAGATAAAAAAGAAGGTATCTCACCCTAGTGAGATACCTTCTTTTTTAATCTTTCTTCAATCTTCTTGCAACACCATTTCCTAAAGACTGTAACCCTTGAACGAGGATAATTAAAATAAAGACTGTTGCATACATTACTTCAGGTTCATAGCGTAAGTGTCCGAATCGATATGCTAAATCACCAAGACCGCCAGCACCTACAAGTCCAGCCATTGCTGTTGCACCAATTAAGCCGATTGTTGCAATTGTTAAGCCAAGTACAAGGGAGGGACGAGCTTCTTTGACCATAACGTGCCAGATGATTTTTATAGTAGAAACACCCATCGCTTGGTAAGCTTCAATAACACCACGATCTACTTCCAGTAAAGCTGTTTCCATTAACCTTGCAATATAAGGGGCCGTGAATACGACAAGTGGTACGATGACACCTTGCACACCAATGGATGTTCCCATTAGAAACTTTGTAAAAGGTAAAATGAAGAATAATAGAATGATAAATGGAAGAGAGCGAATGATATTAATAATTGTATTAAGAATTGGATAAATGATTTTATTTTCGTGCTGTCCGCCAGGTCTCGTTAAAACAAGTGTGACGCCAAGTGGTAATGCAATAAGGATGGAGATAAATAGTGAAATAGATGTCATTTGAAATGTTTGAACGGTTGCTTCCCATATGACTTTACCCCATTCATCCAAAAAGGACTTGTTTCCCATAGTCTGTTCTACCTCCTTCTACGATGATCCCTTGCTCTTGTAAAAATGATAAAGCACGGTCTACTTCAGTTTTTTCACCTTGCATATGAATGACTAGTTTCCCATATGCTTCATGTTTTAACTGTGTAATATTACCGGATAAAATATTTGGATACACTTGAAAACGTTTTGTAGCGATAGCTAACGCTGGTTCGCCAGAAGAAGTTCCTATAAATGAAAGTGTTACGATTTCTCCGGTTCTTTGTAGCTCTTTCTGTGCGTCTTCAGGAATCTTCGCTGCAAATGCACTATTGATGAATTTTTTCGTTGTTGCATGTTGTGGGTTTGTGAATATATCGTTCACAGTCCCGCTTTCGACCACTGCCCCATGTTCCATGACAGCAACTCGGTCACATATACGCTGGATGACATTCATTTCATGTGTAATTAATAAAATTGTGATCCCGATTTCTTCGTTAATCTTTAATAGTAGATCAAGAATAGATTCCGTTGTTTCTGGATCTAAAGCGCTCGTTGCTTCGTCGCTTAATAACACTTCTGGTTCATGTGATAGTGCACGTGCAATGGCAACACGTTGTTTCTGGCCACCAGAAAGTTCACTCGGATAGGCATCTTTTCGATTGAAAAGGTCGACAATGCGTAAATACTTTTCTACTCTTTTTTCAATCTCTACTTTTGGAATGCCAGCAAGGCGTAACGGTAATGCGATATTTTCATAAACGGTAACAGTTTTAAGTAAATGGAATCCTTGAAAAATCATTCCGACTTTTTGTCGCGCTTTTGCAAGTTCTTTTGCTGATAAAGTTGTTAAGTCTTGGTCATTTACAATGATATTCCCTGTCGTTGGTTTTTCTAATAAATTTACACACCTAATTAATGTACTTTTACCAGCGCCGCTATATCCAATGATTCCAAATACTTCGCCCTTTTTTACTTGAAGGGAAGTAGACTTAAGAGCTTCTACATTCCCCTTTTTTGTTGTAAATACTTTGGATACATTTTTTAATTCAATCATTATCGTCAGCTCCTACCAAGACGGTAAAACAGAACCATCAAATTTTTTCTCGATAAATTCTTTTACTTCTTTAGATTGATAAGCTTTCTTTAATTTATTTACAACGGCATCATCTTTATTCTCAGTACGAACAACGACCCAGTTCACATATGGTGAATCTTTTCCTTCACGGAAGATAGAATCTTTCGCAGGGCTTAATTTTGCACCTAATGCAAAGTTTGTATTAATTGCAGCTGCTTTCACTTCACTTAGTTGTGTCGGTAATTGAGATGCCTCTAATTCAACAATCTTTAAGTTTTTCGGGTTTTCAATTACATCTTTCGCAGTCGCTTTTTCTGTAGCCTTTGGATCCACTTTTAAAACACCTGCTTTTTCAAATAGCTTTAAAGCTCGAAGTTCATTCGTTGGATCGTTTGGTACAGCAATTGCATCGCCCTCTTTTAAGTCTTTTACATCTTTTAAGCTTTTAGAATATACACCCATAGGGAATGTTACTGTTGAAAATACTTCCGTTAATTTCATATTGCGCTCCGCTTTAAATACGTCTAAATAAGATTTCGTTTGATAACTATTTACATCGAGACTTTTTTCATCTAAGGATACGTTTGGTGCTACATAATCATTAAATACTTTTACATCGATTTCGAGTCCGTCTTTCGCTGCCACTTCTTTTACCTTTTCAAAAATTTGTTCATGTGGTCCGCCAGTTACACCGACAGTAATCTTTTTCTCATCTAACGTTTTTACTTCTTTATCTGAATTAGCACCACATGCGCCTAATAATAATACTGCTCCACTTACAATGCTCAATAATACTTTTTTCATCTATAGTTCCCCCTTCATATACGTTCCAAAATAAAAAGCACCTCTCAAAAATAAGAGAGGTGCCGAATAGACAAAATAGATTCCTCTCTTATCTGCCAAAACGAAAACTCGTTTTGCAGGAATTAGCACCTTAGCTTATACGTCATAAGCTCGGTTGCCGGGCATCATCGGGCCAGTCCCTCCGCCACTCTTGATAAGAGTTCGTGTATGTAGTTTTTTAATATGGTATTAATAGTAAATCTTACAAAAAGAATTGTCAATGTTATTTTCTGAATATATTTTATTTTAAGGTAATCGAAACGTTACCTTTCTTATGTCCCATTTCCACATACATATGAGCTTCAGAAATTTCTTCTAATCGGTAGGTTCTATCAATAACAGGTTTTAAATGTTCTGTTTCGGTTAGTTCTTTTAGTAGAATCATATCCTCTTTACTTACCTTTGCCATCATTCCATTAACAGATACATATTTTCCATTAGGTGTTAATGTATTTGCACAAAGGGATTTTTTATACTTCCCAACTGCATCAAATATAATATCGTAGCGCTCGCCCTGTTTAGTAAAATCTTCTTTCGTATAATCAATTACTTTATTAGCTCCTAAAGATTGAACGAGTTCAAAATTTGAATTACTACAAACAGCCGTAACGGTCGCACCGAAATATTTCGCAAGTTGTACAGCAGCTGTTCCTACCGATCCTGAGGCACCATATATGAGCACTTGTTGCCCTTTTTTTATACGGCCCTTTCTCAGGAAATGCAATGCTGAAGTTCCACCAAAAGGAATAACTGCCGCTTCTTCATACGTCACATTGGTAGGTTTTAATGTGAGTAATCCACTTTCATGTATGCATGTGTACTCGGCATAACCACCGAGGTTTAGTTCTGTTAATGCAAAAATTGGATCACCTTTTTTAAATTGAGTTACATCTGTTCCAATTTCCTCAATTTCTCCAGCTAATTCTACACCAAGTATAGGGTTTCTCGGTTTTCTGAAACCTAATATAATCCGCATAGGAATCCAAAATAAGAGGGGACTGTTAAAACCGCGTATTCTACAATCTCCAGTCGATACACTTGTTGCGTGAATTTTAACTAATACTTCGTTCTTTTTAGGAGTAGGTTTCTCTATATTTTGAAGCTGAAGAACATTAGGTGGTCCATACTGTGTGCAAATAATTGCTTTCATAATGACCTCCTGAAATGAGTTGTTGTTATTTACATCATATTTAAACTCTTCATTAAACATGTCGCTATATAGCAAATATAGATTGAAAATTATATAGATTTTATAGGAAAAGAGGTGATATTATTTTGGGAAAGGGGGCAACATTATGAAAAAAATTATTTTTGTTTCAAGTTTAGTACTTACAATCAGTTTAGGGGTAGGATGTAGCAATGAGAAAACAGCAAAGACGGATGAACCGAAAAAAGAATCTGTTCAAAAAGAAAAGGAATTAGCAGCGAAGGATGTTTTCAAGAAAACGAACGAAGCTTTTAAAAATGAAGAACATGTAACGATGACATATGATGTAGGGATAAAAGCTGAAGGAACAGAGATGGATATAGTAAAGGCTAAGATGCAATTAGAGCCAAAGACAAAGAATTCTCGTTCTGAAATGAATATTTCTGGTACAGATGTTGTAGTGTATACTGTGGATGGTAAAGTTGCTGGTGAGGTGAAAAACCCTAATACAGGAGAAGTTATAAACGTGCCAGAGGAGCAATTAAACGCTGGTGGAATGAAAGCAACTCAAGATATTATAGATAAGTTAGAAGTACCGGAAGTAGTTTTAGATAAAATGAAGATGGAAAAAAGCGGAGATAAATATAAACTGAAATTTACATTAAAAGGGCAAGAAACAGAAAGTATGTTAACTAGCATGGATGAAACACAGAAGAAAATGTTACAAGCACAAAATGCGAAGATAGAAGAAGTGGATGCAGAATATATCATTACAAAAGATTTTAAATATGAATCAGCAAAGATAGACATGATTATGAGTAGTAATGGCAAGGATAAAGCACACATTATTACGAACGCAAAATATACGTCGTACGAAAAGTTTGACCCAATACAATTGCCAGCAGCAAAGTAACAGTTTTGATAAGGGGGGACCTAAAATAAGGTGCCCTCTTTTTTGTATACTTTCTTCATAGAAAAATAGGTACAATATGAAGGGGAAAAGATGTAGAAGAGGAGAGTGTCATTTGAAAAAAAGAAAGATAGCGGTGGTTATTATGGCTTATACAGTGTTCCTTGCAACATCTGTAAATACATATAAAGAGCAACTAAATCATCCGATTATGAGCGATGTAGGAAAGTTACTTCCAACGAAAATTAAACGTATTGAAAACGCGGAGGATGAAAGTTCATTAAAACAGGTTGTGCGAGATGCAAATGTTTCTGGGGAGAAAATTTCTATTGCTGGTATGCAACATAGCCAAGGCGGACAGACGTATTATCCGAACGGTACGATGCTTGATATGAAAGGGTACAATAAAATATTAGAGTTTAATCCGGCGGAGAAGAGGATTAGAGTACAAAGCGGTGTCACATGGAATGACATTCAAAAGAAAATCAATCCGTATGGTCTTGCGGTTCAAGTCATGCAATCTCAAAATATTTTTACTGTTGGTGGTTCATTAAGTGTAAATGTACATGGGCGTGACATTCGTCATGAAGCATTAATTGATACAGTAGAGTCATTTAGATTGTTAATGGCAGATGGTACAGTGCGTAATGTAAGTAGAGAAGAGAATGCGGATTTGTTTCCGTATGTAATTGGGGGATACGGGTTATTTGGTGTTATTTTAGATGTGACGCTAAAGTTAACAAACGATGAATTGTATGAAACGCATACGAAGGTACTAGATTATAAGGAATACTCTTCATATTTTAAGAATAAAGTGCGAAGGGATGAGGATATACGTATGCATTTAGCGCGTATTTCTGTTGCCCCACATTCATTTTTAAAAGAAATGTATGTGACAGATTATGTATTAGCAAAAGATCAGCAGAAGTTGAGAGAGTACAGTAAATTAAAAGAAGAAAATATTATAGCTGCGCCAAAGTTTTTACTCGGTTTATCACGCTATAGTGATTGGGGAAAAGATACATTTTGGGATATACAAAGAAGTTATTTTGAACGTACAAATGGTAAGTACGAAACGCGAAATAATGTAATGAGATCGGATAGTGCCTTTATGGAATACGATAACCCAAACTTGACTGAGGTTTTACAGGAGTATTTCGTACCGATAGACAGTTTTGCAGCATATATAGATGACTTGCGAAATGTTTTGAGTGAAGAGGAATTCAATCTTCTTAACATTACCATTCGCTATGTGGAAAAGAATGAAAATGCGGTACTATCTTATGCAAAAGATGATATGTTTGCACTGGTGCTTTTAATTAATCAAGGACGCTCAGAGGATGAAATCAAGAAAACAAAAGTGGTCATTCAGAAGATGATTAATGTTACTTTAAAGCATAATGGTAGTTATTATTTACCGTATTATTCTTACCCAACGAAAGAACAGTTAAAGAAAGCATATCCTCGTATAGAAGAGTTCCTTCAGAAGAAGAAGGAAGTAGATTCAGAGGAAAGGTTTGTGAATTTATTTTATAAGGAGTATAGCAAATGACATATAGAAGGTTTGTAGCGTCACAAAGCATAATTATGATGGCAGGAAGTATGGTATTTCCCTTTTACATCTTATTGCTTCGGAATGTTGGAAATAGCTTCTCGCAGTTTGGCTGGGCCTATGGCTTATTTGCCTTAACTTCAGCTCTAGTATATCCGCTAGTTGGAAGAATCTCTGATCGAGTAGGTGATAGAAAGTTACTAATTATATACGCCTGGTCTATGGCTATATTAATGCTTTGTTTCCCGATTGCAACAGAAGTATGGCATGTATACATTCTTCAAATTTTAATGGGTATTTTAGGGGCTGTGCAGCGTAATACGGAGAAGACATCGTTAGCACGAAAAGTTGTGCAAGAAAATGCTGGTTATGAGATTGGGAAATATCATGTGTGGACATCGATTGGAGGAGCAGTAGCAATTATTGCAACAGGATATTTAGTAGATTTCTTTACGATTGGTACGATTTTTTATATTGCATCTATCTTATATGTAGTAAGCGGAGTTGTATTAAGTAGTAAAAAAATATAATCATCCCCATTTTTACCTGAATACCCTTTATTTGTTATACTAAAAGGGAAAATAAAAGAAAAGGGGACATTGCCTTTGATGAAATTTTTTATTTTAGCTATTCTCACTTTGTTTTTGATTCCATGGACAAGAAGCGGTAGTAAACTTCGAGCAGTGGATAAGAAAGGGGAGGAGAAGGTTGTAAAGGGTAAGAAATCATCCATTTTAGTTATTCCTGTTTTATTTTGGATAGGTATTGCAATCTATGAATATCTTTGGCTAATTGATGATCGAGCAGATTCAATTCTTACTCATTATGCCGTTGCAGTAGCAGTTTTAATTGGGCTTGTTTTATTTTCACAAAATCAAATAGGGAAATTAGAAGGTACGTTAAAAGGGCTTCTCATGTTTGTTTTACTAGCAAGTTACGGCTATTTTGGTTATTTGCACGATATAGTAATCACGCAAAAAAAATATGATTCTGTTGTAAAGGTAGAGCAAGATATTTCAGAGCCATTTACTGAAAATGATCAGCCGTTTACAGTGCCGCCAAAGACAGCGGAAAATAAGATGAAAAAAGTATTTGGAGATATTCCGAAAGTAGCTTATTTTGAACTGGGAGAATTAACGCCACAAATGGTAAATGGCGAGGCTTTATATGTAGCACCAATTGAAGTTTCAGGCTTTTTTAAAGCGCGTAAAGCAGAGACAATTCCAGGATACGTAACGATGTCAGGTACGAACCCAGATGCGGAAGCGAAACTGCACCTAGGTTATAAAATGAAATATGTGCCAAGCATGTTTTTCGGGAATAATTTAGAGCGTGTTGTAAGGAAAGCAGAACCAAATCTAATCTTTAAAGGGAAACCTAAATTTGAAGTAGATGATAAAGGGAAACCTTATTATACAATGACGTATGGTGAATTTATTTCAGGAAGATCTGGATTTGAAGTAGAGGGCGTTGTAGTAGTAGACGCACAAACAGGTGAAGTGAAAAGATACGACAAAGGAAAGGCACCTAAATTCGTTGATGGCGTATTAAATCACGAGACTGCATCTACATTAAATACGTATTTCGGTAAATATATTCACGGATTTTGGAATACAAAATTCTCACAAACTGATATGAAGATCCCGACTGAGTGGGGAACGAAAGAAGGAGTTACACCAATCTTCGGTAAGGATGGAACGTTATATTACTTTACTGATTTCACCTCTCCGAAAGAAGGAGTAGATTCTGCGTTAGGTTACTCGCTTATTGATGCGCGTACAGGTAAGTTATATTATTATAACGGAAAAGAAGTGAAGGGAATTATGGATGGTTCAGCTGCTTCGGAAGTAGTGGATAATTCCTTTAAGAGAGAGAAATGGCATGGAACGATGCCGGTTATTTATAACGTCTACGGTAAACCTTCTTGGATTGTACCTGTTATTGATGACGGAGGATTAGTACGTGCTCATACAGTTATCTATGCTTCTAATGCAAAAATATTTGCAACAGGTTCGACGCAAAAAGAAGCGCTTGAGAATTATAAAAATGCACTGAGCGGAAGTGGAGATTCATTTAGACCGACTTCAAGTGGTAAAGAGGCACAAAAAGAAGGCGTTGTACAACGTGTATATAAAGAAAAATCAGGTGAAAATACAATTGTGTATGTACTGTTAGAGAATGAACAAAAAGTATTTATGATACCTGTGAAAAAATTCCCATATGCTATGTTTACAGAAGTGGGCGATTCAATTCAAATCACATATTTAGATACAGGAGAGTCGATGTCTTCCGTATCTAAATTTGCAAATAACAATTTGAAAAAGTAAAGCGATAGAAATTCTATCGCTTTTTTTTACAGTATGAAACAGGAAAATGCACTATACTTGACGTATGTTTATGTTGTAACTATAATTGTTACGATTTAGTAGTTATAGGAAAGGGTGAACGGAAAAAGTGAATGGAGTTAATCAAGAAATATATAAACCTGTAAAGACAAATAGGTTATGGATGATTCTTGTACTAGGGACACTTACGGCGATTGGGCCATTATCTATTGATATGTATTTGCCTTCTTTACCGAAATTAACAGATGACCTACAAACAGGTGCATCCCTAGCGCAGTTAACATTAACAGCTTGTTTACTTGGGCTTTCAGTAGGGCAATTATTTGTCGGTTCAATTAGTGATATTTACGGAAGGCGCAAACCTCTTATTATTGCTCTTATTATTTATGTTGCTTCTTCTTTACTTTGTGCTATTGCACCATCTATTTGGAGTTTAGTGTTATTGCGCTTCTTGCAAGGAGCTTCAGGATCGGCTGGGATTGTGATATCACGTGCAATGGTACGTGACATGTATTCAGGTTCTGAAATGACGAAGTTTTTCTCACTGCTTATGTTAGTAAACGGAGCAGCACCTATTTTGGCACCGATTATTGGGGGACAATTGTTACAATTTACAACATGGCGCGGTGTCTTCATCGTTCTTGGAGCAATTAGTGTATTCATGTTAATATCAGCTACTTTCGTATTACGTGAAACATTACCTCCTGAAGAGAGAGAAACGGGTGGATTGTCAGGAACATTGGCGACGTACGGAAAACTGTTAAAGGATCGTCTGTTTATGGGATATGCATTGTCACAAGGGCTAGTAACGGCGGCAATGTTTGCGTACATTTCAGGCTCACCATTTGTGTTACAGAACATATACGGAGCGTCACCACAGCAATTTAGTTTATTCTTTGCAATCAACGGTATCGGTATTATCATTGCTAGTCAGGTAACGGGTCGTTTAGCAGGGAAAGTGAATGAGAAGACATTATTTGTTGCTGGTATTATTATCGCAGCTGTTGGTGGCCTATCTTTATTACTGACAATCGTGCTCGGAATAGGTTTAATTGGTGTTTTATGCTCATTATTCCTTGTTGTATCAAGTGTCGGGGTTGTCTCAACGACTGGGTTCTCGTTAGCGATGAGAAATCAGAAACAAGCCGCAGGAACAGCATCGGCCTTATTAGGATTATTACAGTTCATCTCAGGAGCACTTGTTGCACCGTTAGTAGGTATTGGTGGAAGTAACACCGCATTACCGATGGGTGTTGTAATCGCTCTTTGTGAAATTGGTGCTGTGTTATGTTATCTATTTATGGCCAGAAGAAGTGAGAAGCAGTTTGAACTGCAACAAAGACAAAATTTAGAGGCTTAATTTATAAAAAGAGCTGATTCAAATGTGTTGAATCAGCTCTTTTTTCATTTCTTTGAAATAACTTATACAGTGTTGTAAGGTGATGCAAAAGTTATTTGCATAAAGTGACGATACTGTGACAAAAATGTTGGTGTGTATATTAAGATATCGTCTTAAGTGTAAAAAGTAGGGTGTTCTCGGTATAATAACAAGTGGAGATAAAAGAAACTATAATGAGTAATAGCTGTAGATAAAAGGAGAAGAAGAGATGAAGAAGGTTTTGGGTATTGCTGTAATGGGAAGTATGATCCTTCTAGCGGGATGTAATGGAAATAAAGATACGAAAGAACCGAAAGAAAAGGTAGAGCAATCTACTGAGCAAACAGAAGAGATGAAAGAATACCTTGCAGTACATGAAAAATACGATATGAAAATGAATAAAGAAATTAATAAAGCATTACAGTTATTTGAAGTGGCAAAAGAAAAGGGCGGTAAGGAAATAACGAATGCTACATATAAAGAAGATGTGCAAAAGGTAACAACGAGCATGTTAGAAGATATCGATAATATACGTAAAGAAATTCGTGTTCCAAAGTCGAAAGAGCAAGAACATGAGGTATACGCTGGTTTCTTGAATGAATCGGAACAAGCGATGAAAAAATTACAGAAGTTAGCTAAAGAAGAAGACTCATCATTGATTCGTGATATAGAAATTAATTTTGCAACAGCATCAACATACTATAAACGTTTTCAAGCAGAAACGAAAAAATAACCTTGCGTACGCGCAAGGTTATTTTTTTTTCTTACCATCTCCGTCTTCATCCTCGCATACTAATACCTTCTGTTCTTCGTGAAATTGAGAAATGGTTTGACCGGTAATATTATCGAATGGAGTATAAAAAGAAGTGATACGTTTCTTTTTAATAAAGAGTTTATAGAAGCCGATGATGACAAGTATAACGATTGTTAAGGGTAATCCTATAGTAGCAAGAAGTAAGGAATCCATCTTATAACTCCTTTAATACAATTTCTTTTTATTATAAGCGAAAGATTGTAATTTCAATAACTAACGCCATAGAAAACTGATTTTTCTAAATATATCCAATTTGATTGACTTTTCATTTTTTCAGAATTATAATTCGAAATATACAATTTGAACCAAATAATAATATAGCAATTTACTTATCCAGAGAGGTAGAGGGACTGGCCCTATGACACCTCAGCAGCGGGTTCTGTAACAGGAACACCGTGCTAATTCCAGCAAGCAAGTCTTGAAAGATAAGTGATGGGCCTTCGTTTATTAAGCCTTGATCTTATTTTTTAAGATCAAGGCTTTTTGTGTTTTAAGAAGAGAAAAGGAAGCAAGGGGAAAGATACGTCAATAAAACAAAGTAAATTTATGAGTTTAGGAGGTTATTAAAGTGTATGTTATTAAAAAACTATCGGTTATGGTTTTCACGCTATGGGTCATTACGACAGTAACATTTTTGATTATGCATATCATTCCTGGGGATCCATTTTCATCAGATGCGAAAATCTTTCCCGAGGAAGTAATACAAAATATGAGGGCGAAGTATCACCTCGATGAACCGTTATGGAATCAATACGTCGCTTATTTAGATGGCGTAGTTCATTTTGATTTTGGTGAATCTGTTCAATCCACAGGTCAAGGCGTATCAGAAATTATAACGACAGGATTTGGTCCGTCAGCGATTATTGGTTTACAAGCACTTATTATTTCATTATTAGTCGGAATTGCAGCAGGTACATTTGCAGCCTTATATCATGGGAAAGTAATTGATTATAGTGTGAGCTTACTTGCGATTCTCGGTATATCTATTCCAAGTTTTATTTTAGCGCCACTATTTATACAAGTATTTGCTATACAGTTTGAACTGTTACCTGTAGCGTCTTGGGGTACATTCGAACATACAGTATTGCCATCCTTTGCATTAGCGTTAGGACCAATCGCGGTTATTACAAGGTTTGTTCGCTCTAATATGATTGAAGTTTTGCAGAGTGATTATATTAAGCTAGCGAGAGCGAAAGGTATACCAATTAAGAAGATTATTATAAGACATGCTCTTCGAAATGCAATTGTGCCAGTACTTACATTTGTTGGACCGTTAATGGCTGGGCTTTTAACAGGGACTTTCGTTATCGAGAAAATCTTTTCAATTCCTGGCCTCGGAAAATATTTTGTAGATAGTATTTTTAACCGAGATTATCCGGTCATTATGGGAACAACGATTTTCTATAGTGCGTTATTAATTTCTTGTATTTTTATTACAGATATTATTCACCGTATTGTTGATCCGCGTATTCGTTCTATTACATAAGGAGGGGGGATATTTAAATGGGAGCTTATGAAATTAATAAACAGTTATTAACGAATGAAGAGAAAAAAGAATTAACGATAAATAAAGATCAGCAAACAATTAGCCGGAAGAAGGAAGTGTTTCGCAAGTTTATATCAAACCCTATAGCAGTTTTAGGGGCAGTGACGTTATTACTCATTATAATTTTCTCACTAATTGGCGAAAGTTTAACGTCATTTACTGCGAGTGAACAAGTGAAAGAAGCGACTAATTTACCTCCTAGTAGCGAGCATTGGTTCGGAACCGATGATTTAGGAAGAGACATATGGGCACGTACTTGGGCTGGTGGAAAAATCTCACTAACAGTTGGATTGGTAGCAGCAGCACTAGACATAGGTCTTGGTGTACTGATCGGAGGTTTTAGTGGATATGTAAGAGGGCGTAATCGTCTTGGAACGTTAATAGATGAATGGATTATAAGAGGGATTGAAGTGTTATACGGTATCCCATATTTATTAATTGTTATTTTACTATTGATTGTGATGAAACCAGGACTTTTTACGATTATAATCGCTCTTGCATTAACAGGGTGGATTGGCATGGCACGTCTCATTAGAGCCCAGGTCTTGTCTTTAAAACAAAGAGAGTTTGTTATCGCAGCAGAACGGTTAGGTACGTCTCATATGAAAATTATATATGGACACTTAATTCCAAACTTAACAGGGATTATTATCGTAAATTTATCATTTACAATTCCGGCAGCTATTTTCTCAGAATCATTTTTAAGCTTTATCGGACTCGGGGTGCAATCACCAGCGGCTAGCTGGGGAACGATGACGAACGATGCACTCGGGACATTGCTAAGCGGAGAGTGGTGGCAATTATTCTTCCCAGCAATCATGATTGCACTCATCATGTTCGCATTTAATGCAATTGGTGATGGTTTGCAAGATGCAATTGATCCAAAAATCGTAAAAAGGAATCGAAAGGAGAAAAAACATGGGACAGCTTTTATCTTTAGAAAACGTAACGTTAGCCGTTGAAAAACAGAGTAGTAAGCAAGCGATTGTGAAACATGTTTCCTTTTCTATTAACGAAGGTGAAATAGTTGCACTTGTAGGAGAGAGTGGTTCAGGAAAAAGTGTTACAGCACAATCTATTATCGGACTAAATCAAGAGTCTATTCACATCGATGATGGAAGTATCTCTTTCCAATCTCAAGGATTAACGAATTTACAAGAATCAGAATGGAATCAAATTCGTGGGAAAGATATTTCCTTTATCTTTCAAGACCCACTTTCATCTTTAAATCCAACGATGAAGGTGGGAAGGCAAATTACAGAGGTGATTTTGCAACACGAAAAGAAATCGAAAAAAGAGGCAAAAGAAATTGCAATTAACTTATTAAATGATTTAGGGATACATGAAGCAGAGAAACGCTTTGAACAGTACCCACATCAATTAAGCGGAGGCATGAGGCAACGTATTTGTTTAGCAATTGCATTTGCTTGTCATCCAAAGCTCGTTATTGCAGATGAACCTACAACTGCATTAGATGTAACGATTCAAAAACAAATTATGGGGTTATTAAAAGAGCGAAAAGAAAAACAAAATACGAGTATTTTGTTGATTACACATGATTTGGCACTTGTACGTGAAGTAGCTGACCGAGTAGTTGTCATGTATGGAGGGCGTGTTGTTGAAAAAGGAACGATAGAAGAAGTAATAGGTTCCCCTAAACATCCATACACAAAAAGCTTATTACAGGCAATTCCGAATATGGATGATTCTGAAAAGGTACTTAGGTCAATTAAGGGAACAACACCATCAATTGAAACGTTAAATAGCTTTGGATGCCCATTTGTCAATCGTTGCCCAGTAGCAATACAAGAATGCATTCATCGTTTCCCAGAGAGAACAACATATTCTGTAGAACACAGTTCACATTGTTGGCAGCATGTTCTCGAGCATAACCAAGCGAAATCAAAAGAGAAGGTGAATGCCTCATGACGACAGATTTAATTAAGGTAAAGCAAGTAACGAAAACATATGGAAGTAAAAAGAAAGAAATAGCAGCGTTAAAAGATATATCACTTTCTATTCCGAAAGGAACAACACTTGGCATTATTGGAGAAAGTGGTTCAGGAAAAACAACACTCGGTAAACTCATAGCTGGGATTGAGAGTCCAACGTCTGGTGAAATTGATTATAACGGTCAAGTTGTTCACAAGTTGAAGTCAGCTCATAAGCGAGATTTCTTGCAGAAAGTACAGTTCATTTTTCAAGATTCAACAGCTGCATTAAATCCGCGCTGGAAAGTACGCGATAGCGTAACAGAAGGCTATATTTCATTCGGTTTAGGCGACGATAAAGGGCTGAAAGATAAAGTCGCAGGTGATGCACTAGAACGTGTTGGACTAGATAGAAGATATATTGATCGTTACCCGCACGAATTTAGCGGAGGACAACGTCAACGTATCGCTATTGCAAGGGCGTTATTATGTGAGCCAGAAGTATTAATTCTTGATGAACCAATTTCTGCATTAGATGTTTCATTGCAAATTCAAGTTGTACATTTACTGCAGAAAATTCAAAAGGAGCAAGGTTATACATATTTATTTATCGCTCATGATTTGCCGATGGTTCACTATTTATGTGAAAAAGTGGCGGTCTTATATAAAGGAGAACTTGTTGAATTTGGAAATACGGATGAAGTGTTCCGTGATCCACAACATTCTTATACAAAAACATTATTAGCATCAACACCAAAAATTTCAGGCTAAAGGAGAATGTAGGATGAAGAAGTTTTTATTATTTGTCATTATGACCGTATTAGCAATTACTTCTGTCGCTTGCGGTAAGAAAGAGGCGCAAAAGGCGAGTGCTGGTAAGGGAGAAGGGGATCGATTAGTAACGAATATTGGTAGCGATCCATATACACTCGATTCCGCTATTGCAACAGATAGCACATCAGGTTATGTAATTGGGCATTTATTCTCAAGCTTATATACGCAAGATAGTGATGGGAAATATCAAAATGAGTTAGCAGAAAAAGAAGAAGTAAATGCGGATGGAACTGAATATACAATCCATTTAAAGAAAGATATTAAATGGTCAGATGGTTCTCCTATTACAGCAAATGATTTTGAATTTGCATGGAAGCGATTATTAAATCCGAAAACAGGCTCTATGAATGCAACAGAAATGTATTTTATTAAAGGTGCAGAGGCATATAATACTGGAAAAGGTGAAGAAGGACAAGTGGGCATTCAAGTTGTTGATCCTCAAACATTAAAGGTAACACTTGAGCATCCAGTTGCTTCTATTAAACAAAAATTAGCGAGTTCATTATTTATTCCATTATCTAAAAAATCAATTGATGATAACAACAAATTAAAAACAGATCCAAAAGAGTTAATTACAAATGGACCATTCACGTTAAAAGAATGGAAGCATAATCAAGCAATTACAGTACAAAAAAATAAAGAATACTATGATAAAAAGGTAACGTTAAAAGAAATTGAGTTTCGTATTATTCCAGACTCTAAAACAGCGTATCAATTGTACAAATCAAAAGAATTAGATTTATTAAGTGGTTTACCACAAGAGATGATTGAGAAAGAAAAAGGGAATAAAGAATATAAACGTGTTGCGGGCTTCTCATCTTATATTTACTCATTTAACGTAGAAAAAGAGCCATTTACAAATGCGAAAGTACGTAAAGCATTTTCATTAGCAGTTGATCGTAAATTTATCGTTGAAAAACTGTATAAGAATAATGCGCAAGAAGCATATGCATTCGTTCCAGAAGGAGCAAAAACACAAAGTGGTCGTGATTTCCGTAAAGAAAAAGGTGATTACGTTAAATTTGATCCAGCAGAAGCGAAAAAATTACTAGAAGAAGGTATGAAAGAACAAGGATGGTCTACATTACCTGAAGTAACATTAAAATTCACTACAGATACACAGCATAAAAAAGTAGCAGAAGCAATGCAGGAAATGTTTAAGAAAAATCTTGGTGTAAATATTAAGTTAGAAAATAAAGAGTGGAAGAGTTACATCGATACATATAAGCAAAGTGATTTCCAATTAGCTTATATGGGATGGGGCGGTTCTTTATTAGACCCAATTACTAAACTAGATTTATATGCAGGCGATGGTCCAAACAACTATGCAAAATGGCATAATAAAGAATTTGACGCTTTAGTGAAAGAAGCAGAAGTGGAACAAAATGAAGATAAGCGCTTTGACTTACTGCATAAAGCCGAAGATATTATGTTTACAGATTCACCATTAATCCCAATTATATTCCCGTCGGATTCTTATTTACAGAAACAAACGGTATCTGGACTTCAATATTATGTTGGATCTAAACCGGATTTAAGATATGCAAAAATAAAGAAGTAGGCAACCGCCTACTTCTTTATTTTATTTCTCTTTTATATTCTTTTTTCGTTCCATCAGAGAAGACAACTTCTAAATCGAACTTTTGGTAGTCTTTATCAAGTTTGAACACGTTTACTACTTGATCGATTACTTCTTGGTCAGGCGTATCTTTATCAAATTTTAATTCTTGTAGAAGTGGGCTTAATTTTGTAATAGCCTCGTCACCTGTAAACTTTGCATTTGATTTGTGGTCTTCAAGTTTTGCTTCCATTTTTTTATCTGCTGCTACATTTTTATAATCAGCCTCATAGTCTTTCTTCGTATCTTGATAGTCTGCATCTAAACTGAATTCATTGAAGTTTAATTTTAAATCAGCAGGAGATTCATTCTTTGCCTCTTCTGTAGTCTTTTTATTAGAAGTTGTGTCTTCTTTTGCAGGAGCTTTACATCCTGTTAATGCAGGTACTAGCATAAGCGCTAATAAAACTGATAGTAAAATTCTCATTATAAATTCCTCCTTATGTAAATTGTTTCTATACAAGTTTTTCCAAAAAACATGTAATTATGTATGCATTGAAAATAAATTATTAACTTGTAGCCACAAAGATTAATCCGCAATTTAAATCAAAAACGATTTTTATGTATATGGTAAATTAAGGTTGTGAGGAGGTACTAAAATGCATGAAGAATATAAAGAGATGATAAAGAAGGCAATTGAGTATATAGAGAGTCACTTACATGAGGAACTTACAACAGAAAGAGTGGCATCTCACAGTGCAGTATCGATGTACCATTTTCATCGTATTTTTCAAAAGTATATCGGGATGAGTGTAACGGATTATATTCGAAAGAGAAGGTTAACTCATGCTGCGCAATCCTTAGTGTTAACGGAGAGGGCTGTTATTGATATTGCAATGCAATACGGCTTTTCCTCACAAGAGGCATTTACGAGAGCTTTTAAAAGAATGTTTCAATTGCCGCCGAAGAAATATCGAAAGTACTTTCAGTCATTTTATATAGAAAGAGAGGGTGTTTCAATGCAAAAAGGTATACCGAAAGGATGGATCTTAAGTGGAAGTCATCCTGCTGAATATGAGATGGGTTTAGATTATGAAGTTGCCCATCAAGGAAAAGTATCTGCATACATAAAAGCAAAAGAGGATGTTACACATGGAGGATTTTCAACATTAATGCAAATGTTTCGAGCAGATAAATATGTAGGTAAAAGATTACGTTTAACAGCATTTGTTAAGAGTGAGAACGTAAAGGACTGGGCAGGATTGTGGATGCGAGTAGACGGAAAAGATACAGAACCGCTCGCTATGGATAATATGCAAAATCGCCCAATTAAAAATACGAATAACTGGCAATCGTACTCGGTTGTATTAGATATAAAGGAAGAAGCGCTTGGTATTGCATTTGGTATTTTATTATCAGGAGAAGGAAGCGTGTGGCTAGATAGTATCCGATTTGATGAAGTGGATGAAAAAATTCCTTCAACAGATTTGGCTGAAAACTTTTATGAAACACTACTAGAAGAACCGATAAATCTTCAATTTGAAGAGATAGAAAAGTAAGGAGAAAAGATATGCTCAAATATGCAAAACTAATAAGTATTAGTTTAGTAATATCGTCTTGTATTATGGGAATTAATTATTTCATTAGCTATCTTTGGTCAGGGCATATACCTTCTTTGACGTGGAGAACATATTTGATGTTTGTGTTTATATTTATGATGAGTTTTGGTTCGACGCAAAAAGAGAGCTATGAAGAAAATTGATAATCGTTTTGTTTATCTTCCTATTATTGATACGCAAATAGTTATCACTAGATTAGAGATTATTTCCCGTAACAAACGGTTATCATACAATAATATTTGGTGAAGTTAATAGGGAGAGAAATATTATTGTATTATTACTGATTGTACTCGTTATAAAATTGGTAGCAAGAATTACCATATGTATAAAAGGGATGGTAAAGAGAAGTAGTTCTATAATTAAAGAAGTATAAAATAAAAAGGTATCCTGTGATTGGATACCTTTTTACTTTATTATTTTGCAACTTCTGTCCACTTGTAGTTAAATTCACCGCCGAAGTCAGTTGTTACAAGTCCTTTAATGAAAGAGCGTTGTAAGTAAGAGCGACCTTGTTGGTATAAAGGAGCGACAGCACCGTCTTGTAATAGGATTTTTTCAGCTTGCTTCATTGCTTCAAAGCGTGCTTTTTCATCGCCAGCTAAATCTGTTTTCACTTTATGAATGAGCTCATCGTACTCTTTGTTAGAGTATTTATCGAAGTTATAAGCACTATCTGTTGTAAATAAATCTAAGAATGTAATTGGATCGGCGAAGTCAGGGCCCCAACCATCAATACCGATTTCATAGTCACCATTTAATAGTAGTTTTAACTGTTGTTTACGTGGTTGTGGTTTTAATGTCACTGTTAATCCATCTAGATTCTTTTCTAATTCACCCTTTAAATACTCACCAGTCTTTTTAGCTAAAGCATTATCACTTGTTAATAGCTCGATTGTTACTTTGTCAGTACCAAGTTCTTGTTTCGCTTTTTTCCAATTTTCTTTCGCTGTTTTCACATCATCTTTGACTAAGTTTCCGTTTTCTTTACGGAAGTCGTTACCTTCTGGACTTTTTGCGAATTTCACAGGAACCATTCCTTCAGCTGGAACAGCACCGTTATTTAAAATTGTTTCTACGTATGCTTTTTTATTCATAGCTCCGTTAATAGCAAGGCGTGCATGTTTATTTTTTAACGTTTCATTTTTTTGATTTAGTCGTAAGAATTGAATGCCAACTTCAGCGCGGTCTTTGAAGTTTGGATCGCCCTTATATTTATCAACAAACTCCGCAGTTAAAGCAACGCGATCAATTTGTCCTGAATCATATAAGTTAACTTCTGTAGACTTATCTTTAACGACATTGAAGTTGATTTCTTCTAATTTTACAGTTTTAGCATCCCAATAGTTAGGGTTTTTCTTCAATTGGAAGCTTTGTTCGTGTTTCCAGTTATCTAATGTGAAAGCACCGTTGTAAATTAAATGATTTGTTTCTAAACCATATTTATCTCCTTGAGATTTTAAGTACTCTTCGTTAATTGGTAAGAATGTTGAGAATGTCGTTAAGCTTAAGAAGTAGGGAACAGGACGGTCTAGTTGTACTTCTAACGTTTTATCATCAAGAGCTTTGACCCCTAGTTGATCAATTGGCAATTGTTTCTGGCTTATTTGTTTCGCATTCTGTATATCGAAGAATAAGAATGCATATTCAGCTGCTGTATCAGGATTTACGGCACGTTGCCAAGCGAAGACGAAGTCCTTTGCTGTAACAGGAGTACCGTTTGACCATTTTGAATCACGTAGGTGGAATGTATATTTTGTTTTATCGGGACTAACGTCAACCGACTCAGCAACACCAGGAATCGGTTTGTTATCTTCTCCCATTGCATATAAACCTTCAAAAACATTTCGCATTACGCTCATGGATTCCCCATCCGTCGCTTTTGCAACATCCATTGTTGGAATTTCTGAAGCGAATGATAAGTTAATTGCCTGTTTATCAGGTGCTTTATCATTTGCTTTCGCTCCGCTTGCATGATCTTTATTTCCCCCACAAGCAGTTAGTAATAGACTTGCCCCTAAAACAGATGCAACAACAGGTACAACTTTTTTCTTCATTGTTCGTTCCTCCCTAAATGTGTTGTTCGTAACGTCGTAATGTCCACGTTTTGAAGTGTAGCTATAGAAGAAGAGAAAACCTATTACAGATATGTGCGTGTAGGTAATCAGGTGTTCTATATGTATATACATGTTGAACTATAATCTATCGTTATATGTTTCAACGTAGAAGACATTATATTTTGATGGTTAAATATTTAGTTTATTTGATTATTTAGAATATTAACACTGGAAAGAACTATATGTCAATAATAAAAATAGATTGTTAATTTCTTAGAATAATATATTAAAAAAGCAGATTCCCTCGTGTTTGGGAACCTACTTTTCATATGTTTTTCTAAAAAAATAATTGGTGTAGGTGGAGAAACTTCAAATAAAGTGGCCTTTTATTACGTTAATTGCGGCTACCGATAAAAGCTCGATTGATGCGGGTTAATAATCAGTGGGTAAAGAAAGTCCCAATGATTAATGTTTCACTTTATTTTTCAATTTTTGCCCACTTGAAGTTTAATTGCCCTGCAAAGTCTACTTGCACAATTCCTTTCACATAAGAACGTTCTAAATAAGATTCGCCTTTTTGGTAAAGAGGAGCGATAACAGAGTCTTTAAATAAGATTTTCTCGGATGCTAGTAATGCTTCCCAGCGAGCTTTTTCATCACCGGCTAAAGTTGTTTTTACTTTTGCTATTGTTTCATCAAACTCCTTATTAGAGTAATGGTCTAAGTTGTAAGGGTTATTCGTTGTAAATAGCTCAAGGAATGTAATTGGATCCGCAAAGTCAGGGCTCCAGCCGTCAATTCCAATTTCGTAGTCACCTTTTAATAAAAGTGAAACTTGTTGTTTACGTGGTTGCGGCTTTATATTTACCGTTAAGCCATCTAAATTCTTTTCTAGTTGTCCTTTTAAGAATTCACCAGTTTTCTTTTCAAGGTCACCGTCACTTGTTAATAGTTCTAACGTTATTTTTTCAGACCCAAGTTCTTGTTTTGCCTTTTTCCATAATTCTTGAGCAGATTTTGTATCAACCTTTGTTAAATCGCCGTTTGCAGCACGGAAATCTGTTCCGTCAGGTCCTTTTGCAAAGTTTTTCGGCACGAGACTAGAGGTTGGTGTAGAGCCGTCATTTAATAACGTATTTACAAAGGATTTCCGATCGATTGTTTGATCGATTGCTTGGCGTGCAGAAACGTTTTGAAGTACTTTATTTTGTTGATTCATACGTAGAAACTGCACCCCTACGTTCGGACGTTCTTTAAAGTTGGCATCTTTTTTATATTTATCAACGAAGTCAGATGTTAGTTTTATACGGTCTAATTGTTTTGACTCGAATAAATTTACTTCTGTAGATTTTTCTTTTACGACGTTAAAATTAATTTCTTCCAGTTTGACAGTATCTTTATCCCAATAGGTAGGATTTTTCTTGAATTTAAAGCTTTGCTCGTGCTTCCAATCGCTTAGTGTAAAAGCTCCGTTGTACAAGATTGTATTGTCTTCTAAAGCGTACTTATCACCTTGTGTTTTAAAGAATTCCTCGTTAATTGGTAGAAATGTTGGGAACGCTGTTAAGCTAATAAAGTACGGAACAGGACGTTCTAATTCTACCTCAAACGTATGGTCATCAATTGCTTTTACACCAAGTTGATCGGCTGGAAGTTCTTTGTTGTTAATTTTTGTTGCATTTTTAATATCAAAGAATAGAAATGCATATTCAGAGGCTGTTTCTGGATCAACAGCTCTTTGCCAAGCGAAGACAAAGTCTTTCGCTGTAACAGGAGTGCCGTTTGACCATTTTGAATCTCGCAGGTGGAATGTGTATTTCGTCTTATCACCACTTACTTCATGAGATTTTGCAACACCAGGGACAGGTTTGTTACCTTCACCAAGATTATACAAACCTTCAAATACGTTTCTCATTACTTGACCAGAATCAGTATCTGTAGCACGAGCTGTATCCATTGTTCGTATTTCAGTAGGTGAAGATAAGTTTAAAACCTGCTTACTAGGCGCCTCGTCCTTTGCATTTGCTCCGCTTGCTTCGTTTTTATAATTACCGCAACCAGTTAATAAAATACTTACTCCTACAACTGATGCAATACCGGGTACAAACTTCTTTTTCATTTGATTTTCCTCCTAAATAATTAAGTTTGGATGATGATGAGGGAAATGAAAAATAAAAAATCCCTCTTTTCATATTGAGAAAGAGGGATTTTTACGTACAAGTTATGCACCCGTATATAAACGAAGTCCCTCATTCTATCTTTCAAGCATAAAGCTTGCAGGAAGTGGCACAGTATTCAAAATGAACCTGTTGCCGAGGTTTCAAAGGGCCAGTCCCTCCACCTCTCTTGATACAATGAGTAAACGAATAAATTTTATTAATTTTTGTGTTTCTTTGATAATTCAAAATCTTACACCTTGGATAATGAAGTGTCAACTAAATGAAATATATTTTAAATTTTCAGTTTTCTCAGACGGAAAAACCACTGCATATGGCAGTGGTTTTTCTATTAGAAGTTAAAGTTATCTGGATCTGGACCAACGCGACGATCTTCATTTAGAGCTTGAATTGCTTTCATGTCATCCGCACTTAATTCAAAATCGAATATATTTGCATTTTCAATAATGCGATGTTCTTTAATAGATTTAGGGATTGTTACAACTTCATTTTGTAGATCCCAGCGTAAAATAATTTGTGCAGTTGATTTATTATATTTTGTTGCAATGTCTTGTAATGTTGGGTTGTCTAGCAGTTGGCCTTGCATTAATGGTGACCAAGCTTCAAGCTGGATGTTATGTTCTTTACAGAAAGCATGTAATTCTTCTTGTGCTAAACGTGGGTGGTATTCCACTTGGTTGACCATTGGCTTAATTTCAGCAATTTCAAATACGTCTTGTAGGTGGTGAATGTGGAAATTACTCACACCGATAGCACGAACACGGCCGTCTTTATAAAGCTTTTCTAACGCTTTCCATGATTCAGTATATTTCCCTTTTACAGGCCAATGTACTAAATATAAGTCTAAATATTCTAGACCTAGTTTTTCTAATGTAGTTTCAAATGCTTGAAGTGTTGTTTCATATCCTTGATCGCTATTCCATACTTTTGATGTAATAAATAATTCTTCACGTGAAACACCTGATTCACGGATAGCTTGTCCAACGCCTTCTTCGTTTTGATAGATTGCCGCAGTATCGATGCTGCGGTAGCCATTTTTAATTGCTGCTTTTACAGATTCAATTACTTCTGAACCGTCTTCTACTTTAAAAACACCTAAACCGAACCAAGGCATTTTTACACCGTTATGTAGTGTTGTATAGTCTTTTAAACTTGTTAAATTCATATTATTTCCCCCTAGCTTTTTTGTTTGTTGCTTCTACTGCTTTTTGAATTGCCTCTGAAAAATTATATTCATATAAAGATTTGAGACCCTCAGCTGTGGAACCACCTGGTGTTGTTACTTGTTCGCGGAGGTTAGCTGGATCTTGCGTTTGTTCAAGCATAGAAGCAGAGCCAGAAATCATTTGAATGACAAGGTGTTTGGCAGTTGCTTCATCGACTCCATAATTTTTTGTTGCTTCAATTAAGCTTTCAGCAAAGTAATAAAGGAAAGCTGGTGCACTTCCAGTAACGGCAGTAAGCTGATGAACTTCTTCCTCAGTGCAAAGTTGCGAAGTACCAATGCCTCTTAAAAGCAGTTGTAAGGTTTCCTGATGCATCTCGTTTACTGATTGTCCCATTGTATATAAGGAGATAGACTTTCCAATTTCAGCAGCTGTATTTGGCATAATCCAAGCAACAGGTGTCCCCACGGGAAGTCTTTCTTCTAAATAAGACGGACCAATGCCAGCAGCTACAGTTACGACAAGTTGCTTCGATAGTAACGGAGATAATTCTGCTAATAATTCTTCATGTGCAGAAGGTGGCATTGCTAAAACAATCGTATCAACAGATGTAACATGCTGCTTCCAATCTGTTGTAGTAGACACATTATATCGCCCTTGTAATTGCTTTAGCTTTTCTACGTTGCTTCGGTTAGAAACGATAATTTCTTCGATGTATTCTTTGCTTGTTTTAAGTAATCCGGAAAATATAGCTTCTGCCATACGACCAGCACCAATAAATAAAATTCGATGTTTAGTTAGCATATCCTCTATTCCTTTCTAGTGGAGATATGTTATAAAAAACGATACCATTTTTAAGAGAATTTTGTAAAAAGAAAAGGCTTATTGTGAAAAGGATAAAAACGGAGAGAGGAGGGTTAATATAAATAAGGTTATAAAAATTGTTATACTTAAAAAATAGTTGTAATAAAAAATCCCTGAAGCACAATTGCTTCAGGGATTAATAGATTATAAGTTTATGCTTTTGTCATACCTAACAATACAGCGCCGCCAATAATTAAAACACTACCTAGTGCAATAAAGATCAATTGACGTTTTGTTTTCTTTTCACCTAAGAAGACAATCGCACCGAATGTTGAGATAACGATTCCAGTTTGAGATAATGGGAAGCTTGTTGCTACTCCAACACGTGGTAATGAAAGAAGTAAGAATAAGTTTCCAGTTCCCCATAGTAAACCAGACAAAGCATTACGGATTGCATATTTGTTAAATGGTTTATGTTTAGATGTCAGTACAACCGCACCAACAAACATACCAACTGCTTGTGGTAAAATAGCAGACCAACCATCGATATTATACCAACGAATAATAATTACATATACAAGGTAACCAAAAGTAGAAACAATTAAAGTAAGAAGTCCTTTTTTCAATTGTCCTGGTGGCTGTGCATTTTCTTTGTCATCTAATGATGTGAATACAACACCAACTACGATTAATAGGATTGCAATCGTTCCCAGAACAATCGTTGTTGTAGTAGTCCACTCACGGAAAGCGATAACTCCAAAGATAGAAGTTGCAACAAGTTGCATACCAGTAGAAATTGTTACAGTAGTTGAAACACCTAGTTTTTCAACTGTTTTTAATTGGTTTACTTGTCCTAAAGCCCAGAATAAACCTGAAATAAAACCAACAATCAAGATTGTCATTGTTAAAGCTGGTTGAGTAAATACATACATAATTGTTGCGAAGAATAGAGCACCGATTGTCATACCTACCGTTTGGCTATATGCACCACCGCCCATTTTTACGCTTACTAATAAGATGTTTCCCCATGCAATTGCAGGAAGAAGCGCTAATAAAATGTCCATTACAAGACTCCCTTCGATTTTCTATACCAATATAATTACATATCGTTCTAACGATCGGTAATGCCCCACTAGTAGAGTAGAAGATTACCGATCGCTAAAACAGGATGAAGAATTTACGATATAAATGCGTTTTCATTTCTTCATTTTTTGAAACACCTCCATATAATAACAGGAAATTGCCTATTTTAGAAAGTGAATTCAAATAAAATGTATATTTTAATAAGAGGTAAAATTCAGTTATTTCCCGAGCGTATATTTTATTTCCTAAGAAATAAATAAGCAGCTTCGAAAAAAGCTGCTTTAAGAGTTGGTAATTCTTTTATTGATAAGCTGAATACATAGCAGAAATAGGAGTGACAAACTGATAGTGATAACTACAAGTGTCCAGGCAAGCTGCATATTACTTGCATCAATCGCCATATAAATTGCAGTTGGGATAGTCTGTGTTTTACCAGGAATGTTCCCAGCAAACATGAGTGTAGCACCAAACTCACCGAGCGCACGAACAAAGCTCAAAATCATTCCGCTTAGTAAGGCAGGAAATGCAAGTGGAAGTGTGACGTGTAGAAAAACTTGATATTCACTTGCACCGAGGTCACGAGCGCTTTCTTCAATTTGTACATTCGCGATAGAAAATCCTGTTTTTGCTGATTGGTACATAAGCGGAAATGCAACAACTGTAGAAGCAATGATCGCAGCAGTAGATGTGAACATAATAGACTGCTGAAACAAGGATTCTATCCACATTCCAATGGGACTATTATTTCCAAAAATAATAATGAGAAAAAAGCCAATTACAGTTGGTGGAAGTACCATTGGTAATAAGAAAATTGTTTCTAATATAACTTTATATCGCCATGAGGAGCGTGCTAGCGCTCGTCCGATAATCGTCCCTAAAATGGTAACGATAATGGTGGCGCATGCAGCTACTCGTAAAGATAGAAAGATTGGTGAAAAAATAGCATCAAAGCTCATGGCAATTATGATAGGACTGTAAATCCATATTTTTTAAAGATAGATTGTGCATCTTTTGACTGTAAATATTCATAAAATGAAGTCGCCTCTTTCTTATGCTTAGATCCCTTAATAACACCTAATGAATAGTGGATAGGCTCATGAGAAGTAGCTGCCGCTGTCTCGCCAATCTTTACTTTGTTTGAAATAAGAGCATCTGTTTTGTATACAATGCCAGCATCGACATTACCTGTTTCTACATATGTTAACACTTGGCGAACATCTTTTGTAAATACGATTTTATTTTGAATGTCATTCCATAGATTTTCGTGTGTGAGAGAGGCCTTTGCATATTTTCCCGCAGGCACTGATTCAGGTGTACCAAGTGCGATTTTCTTAATTTTTTCATCTTTTAAATCTTGAATTTTTGAAAGGGAACTATCTTTTGGGACGACTAGAACAAGTTCATTTCCGAGAAGATTTTTCCCTTCCTTTTCATTAATGAATCCTTTTTTAACAAGAGTTTGGAATTTATCTTCGGCTGCTGAGAAGAATAAATTAGCAGGTGCACCTTGTTCAATTTGTTGTTGAAGTGCACCAGAAGCACCGAAGTTAAAAGAAAGTTTAATAGTAGGTTCTTTTTCTTTATATTTTGTTTCGATTTCTTTTAGTGCATCTTGTAAGCTTGCAGCAGCTGATATAGTAAGCTCAACTGTTTTTCCTTCTTTAGCAGTTGATTTCTCTTTCTTGTTTCCGCTTGTACATGCAACGCTAAATATAAGAAGAAAAGAAAGTATAAGTGCCCCGATGGATCGTAATGTAAACTTGTTCATAAAAAAATCCCCTTTCATTTTGATATATTCAATTATAACTAATTATAACTAGATATAAATAGTTATAATTGAATATAATTTGAACGATGTAGTTGTTTTTAATATAGGAGAAATATTCTTTTCTTTGTTACAATGAAGGAAGAAAGTGAGGAATCGTCTATGGATCATCATTCCTACACAACGGAAGAAGTAGCGAAGCGATTAAAAGTATCAAAATTAACGGTATACGATTTAATTAAAAAAGGAGAACTGCCTTCTTATAGAATTGGTAGACAGATGCGCATTGATGCAACGGATTTAGAACAATATATAAAGCAAATGAAAACAGGGAAAATACAAGGCACTCCTGTAAAGAGCGAAGATAGTAGAGGCTTGAATACATGTATTATTAGCGGACAAGAACTAACGTTAGATATGTTGGCGAAACGTATAGAAAATCGCCTGCCAAGTTCAAATATATTAAGGGCATATCAAGGTAGTTTAACGAGTTTAGTAAAGATGTATCAAGGAGAAGGAAGTATCGTTAGCTTGCATTTGTTTGATGGCGAAACGGGTACATACAATGTTCCTTACGTAAAACGTATTTTAGTTGGACAACCGTGTACGATGATTAATTTATTAGTAAGGAACGTTGGGTTTTATGTGCAAAAGGGGAATCCTAAAAATATAAAAACATGGGATGATTTATCCCAATCATCTATAAGATTTGTAAATCGAGAAAAAGGCTCTGGCATTAGGGTATTGGTGGACGAACAATTGCGCATTCAAAAGTTAAATAAAGAACGTATTAGTGGGTATGAATGGGAAGAATCGAATCATCTTGGTGTTGCCACACAAGTCGCGAATGGAAAAGCTGATGTGGGAGTAGGATCAGAAAAGTTTTCACAAATTGTAAATGTAGACTTTGTTCCAATCATGAAAGAACAGTATGATTTAGTGATTTTGAAGAATAAAGAAAATGAAGAGCTGATCGAAGTCGTGAAAGATATTCTGCAATCGGAAGAATTTCATAATGAATTAAAAGCGATTGGTGGATACGATATGACGAAAACAGGTCAGATTATATATGAAACAAACTAAAAAGCTGCTTGTCTATAAGACAAGCAGCTTTTTCTATATATAAAGGGGTTTGGGGAAACAAAGTATTAAACGAGACCTTGAGCAAGTGTGTAAATGAAAGCTGTAAGAAGAGTAGCTCCACTTGCAAGTCCGATAAAGTCTGATTTGTTGAAAGTAATGTTGTTCATTGTAATCTCTCCTTATTTGTTTAATGTAGTTGCAACGGCTTTTGCATCGACAAGTGCGGATAGCACCATGCCCATTGTATTTAAAAATTTGTTTGATTTTATTTTGTTCATCATGCGTATCCGCTCCTTTTCGAATTGTTGTTGCCCTGCTTTATGTCTTAATTATAGGAAATATGATCGCCTGCAACTATCGAATTAGCTTACGGAAGGCTTACACTTTTGTAAGAAAAAAAGACATTCGTGTAAGAATGTCTTTTAAAGCATATTGATATGATGATGTTCTTCAATTGTTTTTAAAAAGCTACGCATTGAATTCGTCATATAGCTATCTTTACGGCGTATGAAAACCGTTGAAATACTACCATATTTTTCAGGGATTGCATGACAATGTACCTTACCAGCTTTAGAAAGATGGTGGACAGCAGACTGTGGTACAAGCGTAATGCCAAGGCCAAGTGCGACACTGTTTAATATTGTCTCTAATATATTAAATTCCATAATTCTTTTTGGTAGCAAACCTTCATCTTTAAGCCATCGTTCTAGTTTGGAACGGTATCCACATCCTTGGTTAAAAACGAGTAGGGGCGTTGTTGTAAATTCTTCTATATGAAAAGCTTTATTTTGTGTTATCAGCATTAATTTTTCTGTACTAACATCGTATTGTTCAATTAGTGGATGTTTAATAGGCCCTGATATAAAGGCACCATCTAATTGGTGATCAAGTACTTCTCTAATTAATTCTTCTGTTAGACCTGCTTGTAATGATAAATCAACATTCGGATAGCGTTTATAGTAAGAAGATAAAATGGTAGGTAATGTACTTACTGTTTCGACAGTACCGATTTTTAATATACCAGAAGGTGTTTCACTATCTAAAAATACTTGTTTTAGCTCATCAACATCTTGCAAAATTTTATTAACATAAACGAGCATTTTTCTTCCTTCGGCTGTTAAAGTCATGCCTCGTTTATGACGATAAAAGAGCGGTGTTTTGAGCTCATTTTCTAGTTGTTTAATACGGGTAGTTACATTTGATTGTACGTAGTTTAATTCCTTTGCTGCGCTACTTACACTACCCTGGTCGGCAACGCTCTGGAAGATTTGTAAATCTCTTAATTCCATAATAAGATCCTCCTTGATGTTAACTATCATTATAAGTGATAGTTAACATCATTTTGAATCATTTTACGTGATATATTTTTTCTTTTACAATTCTCTTTGTGCAAATAGAAAGAAGTGGGGGATTGTGTTGAAAAAAGGTCAAATGATAATAGGGGCTTTAGCGTGTTTAATTGCAAGTATGTCGTGGGGAGCAATGTTTCCGGTTGCTGATCATGCGTTAGAATACATAGATCCATTTTATTTTTCGCTTATTCGCTATGGAGCGGTGGCGATTGTACTGATAGTATTGCTGTTAATGAAAGAAGGAAAACAGGCATTTCGTTTAGAGGGAAGAGGAAAGTTACTCGTCTTTTTCGGGACGATGGCGTTTACTGTATATAATGTACTTATATTTTTAGGTCAAATGTTGATGGGGAAATCAGGTGTGATGGTAGCCTCCATTATGGAAGCACTTATGCCGATGATTTCTATTTGTATTCTATGGGGATATAAGCATGTAAAACCGAAAAAGTATATGATAACGAGCATGATTATTGCTTTTATAGGAGCTGTATTTGTTATTACAAAGGGCGATATGAGTTTCTTTTTAACGTTGAAAGATAACATGTTTTCGCTAGCATGTATATTTGTAGGAGTTGTAGGTTGGGTTATTTATACGATGGGTGGTCAAACGTGTAGCGATTGGTCGACATTACGTTACTCTACATTGACGTGTGTATTCGGTACGACTGTTACAGGAATTATAACGGTACTTATTACGTCGCTTGGATATGTTTCAGTTCCGAGTATGGGAACGATTTCTATCGTGAAATATGATTTATTGTTTATGATGACATTACCGGGAATTGTAGCATTACTCGCTTGGAATTACGGTGTGAAGATTTTATCATCTATTAATGGGATTTTGTTTATTAACTTTGTGCCTATTACGACTTTAATGATTATGATGATGCAAGGATATCAAATAACAATGTTTGATATTATAGGAACTTTACTTGTTATCGCAGCGCTTATTCGCAATAACGTTTGTCAGAGAAAAGAAGAAAATATAAATAAGAAGGTTTTACAAGAAGAGCAATTACGTCAAGCTGTTTAATAGGCAATTGGAGGATTTCACATGTTAGAAAGTTTATTGTTTTTCTTCGCCGTTGGAGTTGCTTGTGAGCTTGCAGCAATTAATCGGAATGGTCGTAAGAAGATAAAACAACAAGCTGAAATGATACAGCTTTTAAAAGAGTTAAAAGAAAGAAACATGTAAAAAGACGACCGGGCATAGACGGTCGTCTTTTTCTATATAAAGGGGAAAGGGGACACAAAGTTATACAAGCGTAGCAGCGTAAATAAAAGCAGTAAGAAGAAGAGAGCCGCTAGCTAATCCTAAAAAATCTAATTTGTTAAAAGTGATATTATTCATCATGCATTCTCCTTACTTGTTTAATGTAGAAGCAACAGATTTTGCGTCGATAAGAGCGGAAAATACCGTGCCCATTGTATTTAAAAAATTGTTCGTTTTCATCTTGTTCATCATATTGATCCGCTCCTTTTCGAATAGTTGTTGTTTCTTTCTGACTTAATTGTATGAAATATCGCAAGAAGTACCTATCGAATTAGCTTACAAGAAAATTACACTTTTGTAAGAATTGAAATGTAACAATTAATACTTAAAATTATTACTAACTCCTAAAACTTAGTGTTATAATTGTGATAAGAAAATGATTATACTTCGGATGTTCAGAAAGGAACGAAACAAATGTATAAACCAATTACATTTTTGTTGAAATATATATTTAAAACAGCTGGGAAAGTAGAAGTACAAGGAAGAGAAAAGTTACCAGAAGGCGGCCCGTATGTTGTTGCGTGTACACATACAAGTTTTATGGATGTATTAATGTTGGCTACAGGGATGTATCCGACTGAAATTCATTACATGGCTAAAAAAGAATTATTTGAAGGGAAATTCAAAAATTGGTTCTTTAAAAATGTAAATGCATTCCCTGTCGATCGTGCAAATCCAGGACCGAGTACACTTAAAATCCCATCACGCTTATTAAAAGAAGGAAAAGTTGTAGGGATTTTCCCGAGTGGAACGAGATCAACAGAAGACGTTTCATTAAAAGCTGGTGCGGTGACAATTGCGATGCGTTCTAACGTTCCATTAGTACCGGCAGCTTACATTGGTCCATCAAGTGTAAAAGAATTAATAAAAGGGAAAAAGGCGCAATTGATTTTCGGAGACCCAATTCAAATTGATGCTGAAGAACAAATAGATCGAAAAACAGCTATGAAAATGATGACAGATCAATTAAATGAGAAGTTTGAGGAGCTAAAGATAGCTTTGCAATCAAATCAAAAGTAAGAAAAGACGACCGGGCATAGACGGTCGTCTTTTCTATTATTATTTATAATAAAGGGGAAAGGGGACACAAAATTTATACAAGCGTAGCGGCGTAAATAAAAGCAGTAAGAAGAACTGATCCGCTAGCTAGTCCTAAAAAATCTAATTTGTTGAAAGTGATATTTTTCATCATGCATTCTCCTTACTTGTTTAATGTAGAAGCAACAGATTTTGCATCGATAAGAGCGGAAAATACCATGCCCATTGTATTTAAAAAATTGTTTGATTTCATTTTGTTCATCATATTGATCCGCTCCTTTTCGAATAATTGTTGCCCTGTTTCTGACTTAATTGTATGAAAAAAAGAAGAGAGTAACTATCGAATTAACTTACAGGAAAATTACACTTTTGTAAGAAAAACGAATGAAAGTGTAATGATGAGAAGGTTTGACATATGTTCATGGAATTTATTAATTTAAAAGTAGAGGTGAGTGTATGGCTAATATTAAAGATATTGCAAAGATGGCGGGAGTTTCAGTTACGACTGTTTCGAGAGTATTGAACGATCATCCGTATGTAAGTGAAGAAAAAAGGAAAGCGGTTATAGAGATAGTTGAGAAATTGAATTACTCACAAAACGCAAATGCCGTTCATTTATCAAAAGGGAAAACGAATATCGTTGGTGTGATTCTCCCTTACATTAATCACCCGAGCTTCGATGCAATGGTAGGGGGAATGATGGAGGGAGCGTTAACCCATAACTACAGGGTGCTGCTTTGCCAAACGAATTATAATAAAAAAGAAGAAATGAAAAGTTTACATATGTTAAAAACAAAACAGTTAGATGGTCTTATTATTTGTTCTCGTGCAAATGATTGGGAAACGATAGAGCCGTATGCTTCCTATGGGGCAATTGTTGCTTGTGAAGATAATGATATTTCGAATATCTCAAGTGTATATACGAATCATTCGGCCGCTTTTCAATTAGGAATGGATTATTTAATCGAGAAAGGTTATAAAAAAATTGGTTATTGCACGGGAAGGAAATTAGGACCGAGTAGTCAAAAGCGTTTTGATGTGTATAAACAGCAATTGCAAGCTATAGATGAAGAAGTGAATGAAGAATGGATTTTCACAGAATGTTTTACATTAGAAGATGGTGTGAAAGTAGCTCATAAATTAAAGGAGATGCAGCATCTTCCTGAAGCATTAATTGTAGCAGGAGATGAAGTTGCGATTGGGGTGATGACAGAAGCTGAAAAATTAGGCATTCAAGTTCCTAAAGATTTAGCGATTATTGGCTTTGATAATCAACCTATTTCGCAAGTGTTACAACTTACAACCATTGATCAAAATTTAAAGGAAATAGGTAAAAAGTCCTTTGAAATGTTTTACAGGCAAATAAGTGATGAAAGTTCTAAACAAGAAAAGGTGGAAATTCCATACGAACTTGTGGAACGCTCTACTGTTTAGTTTTAATCCGTTATGTGTAAATTGCATAACGGATTATTTTTTTGAAATACCTTTGACAGGAAACGCGTTTCATACTTTATAAAGGGGTTAAACCGGTTTGTAACAATCCATGGATTCTTTTCAAGAATAGTATTTGGAGGGGTATGCATGAATGAATTTTTATTAAGCATAAAAAAGTATTTAGGGAATGACGAAAATATTTTAGCCTTTGTGGTGGGGGTTTTTGAGAAGGATAATTTCACGTTATGTTATCAACATGGAATTTTTGTTGCCACTACTAGACGTCTCCTGTTTTACGGGAAATTTCTCTATTATCCTGCAACATTTAAAGAGTACTCATATTTGCATATAGATAGCATAGATTTTCGCCTGCATTTCGAATGTGCTTGTAATCACGAAACCATTCGAGCTAAGTATATTCAGAAGGGGAATGTGGAGCGATTTGTCCGTATAGTTAGAGCGAATATGAATAATTAATCACCCCTTTGTTTAAACATAATATCTCGATTTTTAAGAGGGGAAAAGCGCAATAAAAACAACTTCTAAACCTCTAGGAGATAGTGATACAATGTCAAATGGGGGGAGGTATGAACTATGGTTAATCAACGTATAAAGGAAATAACACTAATTACAATTGGTTCATTATTATTCGCAATTGGTATTAATTATTTTGCAATTCCAAACCGTTTATCAGAGGGTGGAATTATTGGTGTAACGGTTGTTACGTACTATTTATTTGATTGGTCGCCAGGGGTTGTAAACTTTGCTATAAATGCAATCTTACTAGCTATTGGTTATAAATTTTTTGATAAGAAAACGATGGTTTATACAATTTTAGGGATTGTAGAAACATCTTTGTTTTTATATGTTACAGAACATATTGAGTATCATGTGAATAGCGATACGTTATTAGCGGCACTATTTGCTGGTGTATTTGTCGGTGTCGGATTAGGCTGTATGTTCAAAGCTGGAGGTACATCAGGGGGATCGGCAATTTTAGCTCAGTTAGCAAATCAATATTTAGGGTGGAGCGTTGGTAAAGGCGTACTTATTATTGATATCGTTGTAATTGCTGGCTCCGTATTTATAATAGGGCAAGAAAAAGCGATGTACACACTTGTTGCAGTATTTATCGGAGCAAAAGTGATTGATTTCATTGTAGAAGGAATGGATACAAAAACGGCTGTTACAATCATTTCAAATCAACCAGAATTAATACGTGAGGCTATTACGAAAAACATGACACGCGGTGTCACTGTATTAGAAGGACGCGGCGGATATACTGGTAAAAATAAAGAAGTTTTATATGTTGTTATTAATAAACAAGAGCTTGTTAAGTTAAAGCAAGTGATTAGTCGAGTAGATGAAGATGCTTTCGTTGTTATCCATGATGTACGTGATGTACTTGGTGGTGGCTTTAAAGCGAGCTAAAAGGTGAACGAGTAAATTCGTTCGCTTTTTTTATTCTTACAAAAATGTAAGTGTAATGTAATGAGATTCAATAGTAGATTTTATTCCTTCTTTTTAAAATGGATGTATATATATCCTGCTGAGGAGGAATGTTTATTATGAAGAAAAAAATGATCACTACTATAATAGCGATGGTAGTGATAGTAGTAATGTTGCTGCCTACGAAACTTGGACCAGTTATCGATAAATATAATCCACTTTATAAGACGAAAGAATACTATACGGTTGTGAATACAATTGGTCAGCATATTGGTGATGAGTGGTATGAATATGAATTTATTGCATTTGACGAACGTGGAAGAGAACAAAAAATAAAGAAGACTGTTAAGCATATGTTAAAGAGAGATGAAGCATTAAAGGTGTATGCAAAGGGGCGTTACGGCGAGGCGATTGAAGAAATTGAAGCAGTAAATATTCCTATTAATGCAAAGAGTAAACTTTTAGCGATGAGATAGCGAATTATACCCCCACCTATTTTTTGTCGAAAATAAAAATACTAGGTAGGGGTATTTTAAAGGTTAATAAAAAAGCCTTAGTCTATAGGGACTAAGGCTCTTTTTATTATATAAAGGGGAAGGGGGTACATTGTAGTAGCATGAGTGAAAGGTATAAGAAGAGTAGCTACTAGCAATGTAATTTGGTTATGTGAGTGTTCTTCTTATTTAGCTTACTTGCTACCTCTATTGTACGAAATGTCAGTAAGAGAAACTATCGAATTACATTACACATAGCTTACAAACATGTAAGCCTTCTGTAATGTAATTCGATGGTTAAAAGGTAGTGAATTTCATATAGTGTAATTAGAAAGTTCACTGTATTACTTTCTGTTTGTAATGTGAATGAAGAATGAAAAACCAACTACTTTTTAATAGCCTCATCTGTATGGAGATGAGGCCCTTTTTATAAACCTTACAACATTGTAAGGTTTACGTAAGTTAATTCGATAGTAAATTTGTCATATTTTTTGCATAATAGATACAAATAGATAAAAATAATTAGGGATATAGTAAGAAGGGAGAAGAATGGGATGCGTAAAGAAGAAGTAGTGAAGTTTCCAATTAAAGATTTCTGTAGCTACTTTACTGTTGCCGTAGTATGTATTGGATTATTTGATATCATAACAAACTTAATTGTTAAATAACATAGATGATAAAACAAGAAGGGAGATCCTTTCTTGTTTTTTTTATGGGGGCATAAAGATGAAATGGATTGATAGTCATATACATGTGGACCAATATAAAGATGAAGAGAAAAGTAGCTTACTTAAAGATGTGGAAAATAGCAAAGAGATAAAGGGGCTTATTGCGGTATCTATGAATTATCAATCATGTAAAGAAACTTTATCTTTAGCAAAGCGATATCCTTTTGTACATCCAGCAATAGGTTTTCATCCAGAGCAACCGATTCATAAAGAAGGATGTAAGCAAATCTATAAATTAATTGAAGATCATGTAGAGGATATAGTAGCGATTGGTGAAGTAGGCTTACCGTATTATTTAAGGAAAGAAGATGAAAGGATTACTCTAGGTCCATACATAGCTGTATTGAAAAGATTTATAGGGCTAGCTAGTGAGTATGATTTACCAATTGTATTGCACGCAGTTTATGAAGATGCTGACATTGTATGTGATTTACTTGAAGAATATAAAGTTTCACGTGCACACTTCCATTGGTTTAAAGGAAGTGAGGAGACAACGAAACGGATGATGAGGAACGGTTATCATATTTCTATTACACCGGATGTTTTACATAAGGAGAAAATTAGAAAAATCGTTTCATATTATCCGCTTGAATATATGATGGTAGAAACAGATGGGCCGTGGGAATTTCAAAAGGACGTTATGACGCATCCAAGAATGATTAGAGAAGTATTAAATGAAATTAGTATCATAAAAAACATATCTATTGATAAGGTTACAGAAACATTATATAGAAATACCATTCGGTTTTATTTGAAAAGATAGGAGTGTTACTCTTATCTTTTTTATGGATATTTTTTCTAATATTTTCTATAATTTATGATATGTTTAATTTGATGAAGGAAGTAGGGGAGAAAATGGGGAAAGCATATAAAAAAATAGCTATTACAATGATGATTGGTGCACTTTCACTTGCAGCGTTTGGGTGTGAAGCAGAAAAAAAGGCTATAAATCCAAATGCGATACAAGAAAATAAAGAAGAAGAACGAATTGATCCAGTAGTTGAAAAACAGATGAAAGAAACCGAGAAAAACGGGAATTCGATTGGAAACAGTTCTAACAAAGGGAAAATGGCAGAGAGTAACGGCTGGATTTACTATTCGGTAAAAGGTGATAAAAATACAGGAGGCATCTATCGTACGAAAGATCAATTTCAGACTTCGGAACGTGTATTGGAAGGTGTAAATGCTTCTTACATAAATATAAAAAAACAAAGCTTTATATTTTATTCATACGGATGAAGAGAAGAATGCGGGATTATCTTCTTTAATGAAGTATGATATATCTAGCAAAAAGTTAGACACATTAAAAGAGGATACAAATTATGTTTATATAAAAGATAAAACTTTATTTTATCCGAAAAAATATTCTGAGCATGGTGGTTTTGACATTGTAGGGATCGCAAAAATGGATTTGAAGACGGGAAAGGAAGAAGAAGCTGCATTTCAAAACTCCGGTTGGTCTCGAACGATAGATGATAGTATTCTACATTGGAATAAAAATCGTGGAACACAAGTGACAAAAGATAATAAAACTTGGTCAAAAGAAAATTATGCAACAATATCTAGTGCTACGTATGATAATGAAAAATTATATGCTGTTGTTGATTTTTCGTTACCTTTTGAAACAAATGAAGCTGAGCACGGTATATATGAGATAGACGTTCAACAAAATAATGAAAAGTTATTGGTAAAGGATGCCTTGCAGATGAATGTGAAAGGGGATACTTTTTATTATTTAAAAAAGGACGGAGTATATAAGAAGAAAATGAATGGCGGAAATGAAAAAGTAATTTATAATAAAGCGGTTGAACCAACTAAATCCTATTTATATTTTGTCGCAGGAGATATGTATCTCTATACAGATAATGGAACTATCATGAATCTGGATACAAAGAAATCAAATGAAGTAAAAGATAAGAAGCTAGCAGATGACGTTATGTTACAGAAAGTATGGAATGCACAGAAGGAACTGACTAATGTTCAAATGGCTGCACTAACAGGAAACCCAAAACGAGTAGGGGAGTTTTCATACGGGGAATTAGTAAACCCTATTTATAATAAGAAAGATAATTTAGAGACTACGCTATCTACGTACTTCTCAAAATCATTTATAGCAGAGTATATGAAGAGTAAGTATATTAAAGAGTTAAATGGAAAAATGCACTATGTTATTGGAGATCCAGGGTCAAAAGCAGCAACTAAATTTACAAAAATTATTTCTGCCGAGTTAAAGGATGGGAAAATAAAAGCACAGATAGAAACGTATAACGACTATGATAATGTAACAGAAAAAGTAGAAGTTGAATTTGTTTATGAAAATAATCAATGGGTTATTAATAATATGCCACGTTTTGGTTTAAGTTAAAAAAACCACCAAGCATTCTGCTTGGTGGTTTTGTATTAGGATTCTAATTTTTTCGCACGTCTTAATAATAAAAGAAAGACAATGACGAAGAAACCAAGTATAAGGAAGAACCCATATTGTTTTACATAATCCATTACGTCACTTACGCTTGTTGGTTTTTCAACGTGAATGCCGTCTTTATTAGTAGTAATATGAATATCGTTCATTTTCACTTCATTTGTTTCTTTTTGTAAATCAATCCATTCTATGTTTGGAATGCTTTCTAGGTCCTTTAACACTTCTTTTAATGGTTTCACACCTAAGTAAGGATGATAGAATGCACCAATAACTCCATCGGATAATTTATCAACAGATAAAGCATTTGCTTTCATTTTAGCAATCGCTTGTGGTTTATCTTCTTCAATAAATCCAACTGTTTCAGGCATTAATTTCATTCCATGTAAGAATGATGGTGTACTTCTGTATGCTGGAGAGTGCATGGATTTCCAAGTTGTATCACTTAACTGTAGTTGTCCTACATAAGTTGAAAAATATCTTGATAATATTTCATAGCCTTTTTGAGACATGGTGTAATGAGGTGCTTCAAATGCGACAGGATATAGTTTGGCATCTACAAGTTCTTGAATGCCTTTTTCAATATGATCAGTCGTATATTTTTCTTCAAATTCTTCCCCTTTTTTTACGTATGCATTATATGCCTCTATATTAGGGAAATCATCTTTTGTTTTTGGTTTTTCATGCTTCGGTTGACGAATCGGTTGGTCTGTTTTTACGTCCCAAAATTCAAAACCTTCACCAGTTTCACTATCATAAAATTGGTGAGTGTAACCATGCATAATAATTGCTGCACCATCATCTTGCATAGAGCGTAAAAGATCGGCTAGTTCGGGTTTATCTTTTAAATGTAGTGTTTTACCTGTCTCCGGATCCGTATATACAGGAATAACAGTGATCATGTATGGCATCTTTTTCTCTTTTAGTAATTCAGCAATTTCTTTTAATTGATTTATATCTGCGGCTGGATGAACATCCTCAAGACGTAAATAAGCTTCCACTTTATTTGTCGTTGGCTTTTGTCCAAAGTAAGAAAATAGGCTTTCGCCAATATAATAAGATATCCAATCAAAGAGGTTAGAAGTTGCAACATAATAAGAATTATTTTGTTGCACAATTAATGGATAAGTAGTACTTCCTTTTAAAGCATTGGCAAGAATTGTTCCATTTGTATCAAGATTTTTAATGGATCGTTCGTCCTCTAATGTATTCTTTAGTTTACGTGTTGGATATTCAATTGTATCAGAGTTTATATCTTCATTTTTAAGTGTGATAAATGAAAAACGATTGGATAATTGTTCTATATTTTGACCTAAAACGAGTAGTGGACCTGAGAAACTTTCTAGAAATTCTTTTGCTTCAGTAGAAAGTTCTTCTTGTTTTTCACCTAAGTAAATAACATGTGTATATAAAGATTTATCAGTTATTTCAGCTAACTGTTTTATATTTTTTATTGTTATGTTATTAGTAAAATGTCCTACTTGTGTATTAAGTATTTGGGTATCATTTGTAATTTGATTATCGATTGAACTGTATAAAATAAGGACTTTTGGATTTTCGTTTTTTTGTGCGGAAATAGGGATAGGAATTAATAGTAGTAAACTAAATAAGAGTAGCAACCATTTTTTCATATTATTATTCTCCTAGTTTATATTTAGAATTCAATTTACAATTATATACAAAAAAAGCGTTTCAGTCTATGAAGGTTACATTTTTACACGTATTTACCAGCTGTTTTTTCACAAAATCGGTCTAAAGCATGATGATAATATGTATAGTTATTTGCTATGATGAAAGAGTAAGAGAATGCTAAAGTTTAGGTAATTGTAAAGGGAAGGCTGAAAGGGGACAAATTTCAGCAGAGAAAGAGGTAGAGCTAGTGAAGAAATTCTTTGTAGGATTTTTAGTTGTTCTTGGGGTGTACTTATATTTCCAAGGAAAGTCTGAAGGAATGGGTAAGTTAGTGAATGAGACAAGCTATGTTGACTCAGAAGAAGCAAAACAGATGAAACAAATTATTATAGAGGAAGCAAAGAAAGTCAATCTTCCAGAATGGATACCTCTTACAATTGCCGAACATGAAAGCCGGTTAAATCCAAGAAGTATTGGAGATAACGGAACTTCATTCGGATTGTTTCAATTGCACCGTGGTGGTGGACTTGCACCAGATCATTTAACTGATGAAGAGTTGAAAGATCCGCGCACAAATGCGCAAATTGCAATGCCGCATTTAATGAAAGGGTATAAGCGCGGGGTGCAAAAAGGTTTGACGGATTTTGCATTACTAAAATATGTAGCAAATACATCTGGATGGCCAGGGAATTTAGGGCCGGAGTGGACGGATAATAATATGAAGTATAACGTCGGATTAGAGGATGTGTACTATCGAAATAAAGGTGTAATTAAAGAGTAGGTTTTTGAGACCTACTCTATTTTTTGTGGATAATCGCGTTGTTTTGTGAAATACTCTGCCAGTTGTATTTTCACCTCTTCTAGCTTTGTAGAAACTTGCGGTATTTTATATCCTACATACAATGGTGAAACGACAAATCTAGGAACAACTTTACAAATGATTTTTCCGTTTACGTGATAGAAGAATAAGTTATAACTACTACATCCTTTATGGAAATCTGTCAGTATGTAACGTACAGTTTGCTGAATGTAATTTGCCAATTCATCGATGAATTCAACATCTTCAATGATGATATTAAATTCAGTAAAACCGATAATAGGGCGATCTGAAATATTGAGTTCAATGCGCTCGTTTTTTTGTACAATGACTCCTTGGAAATTGTCCTGTTCAACGTTATCGAGATAGTCTACATATTTCATTCCGATAATCTGCATGTGTGCATGATGCAAACTTCCGCCGGAGAATGGACCATGATTTTTGTATAAAATCACAGATGTGAATTCTTCATTCTTCTGCAAATCTAACCAATGTTTAATGGAAAAATGAATTAGCGATTTCATATGTTCTTCTGTATATGTCGCAATATGGTCTTCACAATTAGCTGTTTCAATTAGCACCGTTTGAAATGTATCTTTTAATGTAGGGAATTTGTTTTTTAGCCAAATAATTGATCCTTCAGTTGCTAAAATATCCGTTAAATTTTCTCTGTCACAAAAAGGACATGCCGCGCTTCTATTCCGGATGCTTTCTGGTTTTTGTTTACCGATATCGTTTAAAAAGTATAGTTGTTGTGTATCCATTTGTATATATGCCCCTTTAAAATATGTGTAAAAATCCCGCTTAATACATTCGGGAAAAGGAGAAGAAAATCCTTTAAAGGAAATCGGAAAAATAAAAGACAAGATATCCTCATTAAGATAGGGTACCTTGTCTTTTATTTTTTCTTTAATAATGTGTATGGATAGTATAGATCGTTTGTATTGTACTTCTTTTTTCTATTTTTTATTGTGTATAAGGCAATTGCTGTACTTGCGATTACAATAATGGCTTTCTTCATATTCGTTTACCCCTTTTTTATTGTTGGTTTAATTCGTGGCTAACTGCTTTTGCATCAACTAGAGCGTGTAAAATCATTTTTACCATGTTCATCATATTCTTTCACTCCTTTTTATAGTTCGTTTAGTTCTTTTACAACTGCTTGTCCGTTCACTAATACCTCAAAGATTGCTGTTACGATTTCTTTCATCATGATTGTTTCCTCCTTTTGTTGTCTCTCTTGTTTACATCTTTATTGTATAGGGAGGCATCTTTTCGTACTATCGCTTTCCATTACGTGAACATAACAGTTTTGTAAGATTTGATGTCACTTATTGAAATGTTTAGTCTATCTTCATTATTTTCAGAAAAATGACTATTCAAACATGAAATGGGAAAGTATAATAAAGAAGTAAGTATTAAATTCCGTACGAAAGAGGTGAATGAGATGAAACGTTCTTTAGCTGCACGTGCCAAATTTTTAGATTATATCTATTTTTGTCGTGCGATTTTTCATGATGTAGTTGTTAACGGGATACGTCTGTCCTTTTTTAACAATTGCATAGTAGCTATTGAACGATAGAAATCTCTTCACCCATTTTTAATAAACGTGTGAAAAGGGAGCTATTTGGCTTCCTTTTTCTATGTCGAAAACCATGGGGAATGTTTCTTTCCCATGGTTTTTTATATTGAAAGGAGTGCGGAAAATGACAATTTGTAGTGTAAATAATGTAACGAAATCTTTTGGTGGAAACATCATATTTGAAAATATATCGCTTGAAATAAAGAATGGTGAACGTGTTGGATTAGTTGGTCGTAACGGTAGTGGGAAGACAACAATCTTTCAGCTTCTAACTGGAATGGAAAGTTTAGATGCAGGAGCCATTCATATGAAGAAAGGTACACGTATTGGTCATGTGGCACAAATTCCGAAATTTGATGAGGATATGACTGTATATGATGTACTGAGTTCGGCTTTTAAAGCAGAAAAGGAATTAGAAAGAGAAATGCGTACTTTAGAAAAAAATATGGCGGAAGAACGAGAACCGTCTGCTTTACAAAAATTAATGGAGAGATACGGAGTAATTGAAGAAAAGTTTGCGTTCCTTGGTGGTTATGAAATAGAAGCGAATTTGATGAAGGTAGCAAATGGTCTACAGGTGACAGAGCTATTCCCTCGATCATTTCTGGAGTTAAGTGGTGGGGAACAAACAAAGGTAAGTCTTGCGTATATGCTATTGCAGAAACCAGATTTACTTTTATTAGATGAACCAACCAATCATTTAGATTTATTTGCGGTAGAATGGCTAGAGCAATTTTTGAAAGAATACAATGGAACGGTTATGGTCATTTCACATGATCGCTATTTCCTTGATGAAGTTGTAACGAAGATTTTTGATTTAGAAGATGGAGAGATTCACGTGTATCATACAAACTACTCTCAGTTTGTTGAGGAAAAGGAAGAACGGTTGCTTCAAGAGTTTCAAGCTTATCAAGAACAGCAAAAGAAAATAAAGAAAATGAAAGAAGCTATTAAACGATTACGTGAATGGGCAAATCAGGCGAATCCTCCGAATGAAGGATTGCATAAGAGAGCGAGAAGTATGGAACGTGCACTGGAACGTATGGAGAAACTAAAGAAACCTATTTTAGAACGAAAACAAATGGGACTTCAGTTTGAAGGACAAGAGAGAAGTGGGAAAGATGTTGTTGTAATGAAAGAAGTGAGTAAAGGATTTGCTGACGATTTTTTATTTAACGAAGCAAATTTACATGTTCGTTTTCAAGAGCGTGCTGCTATCGTTGGCCGTAATGGTACAGGGAAGACAACGCTACTAAAGTTATTATTAGAAGAAATAGAACCAGATGCTGGAGAAATTCGAATTGGTAGTAGTGTGAAAATCGGTTATTTATCACAGCATGCGTACGGAAATATGAAGAGTAATGTATTGGAAGCCTTTAGGGAATGTGTAGCTGTAACAGAAGGAGAAGCAAGACATATATTAGCTAAGTTTTTATTTTATGGTCCAGCGGTGTTTAAGAAAGTAACGCAACTGAGCGGTGGAGAAAAAATGAGGTTAAGACTTGCGCAACTGATGTATCAAGATATCAATTTTTTAATTTTAGATGAGCCGACAAACCATCTCGACATTGAATCAAGGGAAGTTTTAGAGGAAGCTCTTGAGCAATATAATGGGACGATTCTAGCTGTTTCACATGATCGTTATTTTTTAAATAAGTTATTTGAAAAGACATATTGGATTGATGAGCGTAAATTATTTGAGTTTGCAGGGAACTATGCATGGGCTCGTCAAAAGTGGGAAGAAAAGCTCGAGAAACAAGTAGTAAAGCAACAGCGCCAAGGAAGAAAAAGTATTGAAACAGCACCTGTAAAAAAGAAAAAAGTTAAGGATATTGAGGAGATTGAAACAGAGTTAATGCGTGTAGAAGAAGATATATATACGCTTGATCATAAGATGGAACATGTAGTTGATGTTGAAATGCTTGAACAATTGTATGAAGAAAAAGCGAAGAAAGAGTTGTTACGAGCAGAGTTATATAATGAGTTAGAGAATATTGTGGAGTAAAAAGTAGAAAGCGAATTCCTTTCAGTTTTGCTGAAGGAATTCGCTTTTTTATACTCATATTTTACTGTAAGAGAAAAAGAAAATATGTGTTTCACGTGAAACACATATTTCATAAATCCTTGTTCCGCAATTTGCGTAGAGTGTGAAACATAAATGATATTAGGCGATTTTTAGAGCGATTAATTATTTCCCGAGACATAAGTGCGTGAAACTAAGATTCATGATTGGAAATAAAAAAACAGAGTTATAGCTTTAAGCGCTGAACTCTGTTTTCTTTTTGTGTGGTATCTTCCCTTGTTGAGATGATAATAGCAATCAAGAGCATAATAAAAAAAGCTAAAAAGAGGACGAACTTTGGGAAGAATGGGAATAGTAATAGCGCCCCAACTATCATAATTGTTAATAATACGTAGTGCAGGACGTATTGGAATAGGTTGTCCATGTTTTCGCCCCCTTTTTGGTAATTGGTTATTAGTATTCTATGTTTCATACAGAACGAATAGAAGTGAATTTTTAAGTTTTTTCATACGAAATAAAAGAGAACAATTGACATGTTTCAAGGAAAGGAATAATCTTGAAATTAATTCATACTATTTTTATAGGAAAAATAAAAATAGTTACAGGAGGGAGGCCTTGTTTCTACATCGTTAAAAATTAGGAAGGTAAAGGTGAGCGTGCAATGAAAAATGCTTTTAAAGGAGCAATTGCTACATTTCTTAGTGTATCAGTATTGCTAGCCGGATGTGGTCAAGAGGAAGTGAGTACAAATGAAGCCGGGAATGTTCCCAAAATAAAAGATGAATTTATTAAGGCAAGCGATAAATCAAAAATTCCTACGAAAGTAAAAGAGAGAAAAGATACTTTTGTAGTTGGAATGCCGAGTCCTGGAGGAATATTCCTTCCACACTTTATGGAGAATGGATGGGATGGTAATATAACGCAAGCTATATTTGCACCTCTTGTTGGACTCGATAAGGAAGGGAAACCAATTCCTATTTTGGCGAAGAAGTGGGATATTTCAGAAGATCAGCTTACATATACGTTCCATTTGAAAGATGATTTAAAGTTTAGTGACGGTACACCGTTAACTGCAGATGATGTAGCATTTACATTAACGTTATTACACGATCCAACCTATAGTGGTGCGACTGATATAAGTCAAACAGCAATAAAAGGTGGGCAAGCATATAAAGAAGGAAAAGCAAATTCTATTGAGGGAATTCAGGTCATTGATCCGAAAACAATTACGATTACAACCGAGAAAGTAAATGCCCAAACATTATCTTTAATTGGCGGAGAAGTTATATCTAAAGCTTATTACGGGAAAGAGTATAAGCAAGGACATTTGGAGTACTTAAAAGAGTTGTATGGGAAGCCGGTGGGAGCAGGAGCCTATAAGCTAGATAAATACATTCCAGGTCAAGAAGTTCGATTTGTAGCAAATGAAAATTATTTTGAAGGAAAACCGAAGATTGAGCACTTTATTTATAAAATTTCAAAAGGTGATACGAAGCTACAACAATTTCAAGCCGGGGAAGTAGATTATGATGGTTTTACGACAAACGCGGAGACGATTGAGCAGTTAAAGGATTTAGGCTTTGCTAATATTAATGTATACACAGGAAGCTCTTACGGCTACATTAAAATGAATTATAAGAAGCCATACTTTAAAGATAAGCGTGTTCGCCAAGCGTTTATTTACGGATTAGAGCGGCAAAAGGTTATTGATACGTATTTCCAAGGTTATGCGTCACTCGTTAATGTACCGATTACGCCAGTCTCGTGGGCGCATACAGAAGAGGGTATTAATAAATATGAATATAACTTAGAGAAAGCAAAGAAATTATTGGATGAGGCTGGATGGAAAGCTGGTTCAGATGGAATCCGCGAAAAAGATGGCCAAAAATTGAAGGTAAGTTATTTTGCTTCTTCTGCAAGTAAAATAAATGATGTGATGATTCCAGTAATGAAAGAGGATTATAAAAAGCTTGGTGTAGGGTTTAACCCAGAATATATGGACTTTAATACGATGATTTCAAAAGTGATAAAAGGTGATTATGATTTAGCGATGGTATCTACGCCAATGATTGATGATCCGAGTGGAACGATTGAAGAGTTTGTTTCAACAAGTAAACGAAATTACGACGGATATTATAACCAAAAAGTAGATGATTTAGCTAAGCAAGCATTAGAAACGTTGGATATTGAAAAGCGAAAAGAAATCTATAGAAAGTTATATCAAGAGTTAAGTGAAGACCCACCTGTAATCTTCTTAAATAATAGCAAAGTGGTGTCCGCGCATCATGGACGAATTCAAGGATTACAAGAAGATAACTATAACGGCATTCTATTAAGTTTACCTAAATTAAAGATAGAACAATAATTTCGAAAAAATTATCAAAATATTTAATTAGAAAGAATTGACAAAATATAACGGAAGATATAAGCTAATAACCATAAAGTCTACCGGAAAGGTCGGAATAGGATTGTTACCCCTCAAAAACATCTATTTTTTTACGATTAAAACCGACTTTTCCGATTGGCTATAAATGTGCTGTGGGAGGCATACATAGGCTAATAAGTTCAAAGGGTATAACTATTAAACAGTTAGGGTGGGGACAATGAATAAAAAGACAAAAAAATGGGCTGGTGTATTTTCAGTATTACTGAGTAGTTCGCTAGTGTTATCTGCTTGTGGGGGACAGGAGGATACGGCTTCTACAGAACCGGTAAAAAAACAGGATTTAAAAGACGCTAAGATTGAATCAATTCCAGCTACAGATAAAAAGAAAAGTCCAGAGAAAGCAAATCAACGAAAAGATACTTTTATTACAGCCATTTCTAAGCCAGGAGGAGTTTTTCTTCCATATTTCCAAGAGAATGGTTGGGATGGAAATGTAACGTCTGTTATTTTTGCGTCATTAGTAACAACAGACAAACAAAGTAAACCTGTTCCGGATCTTGCAGAAAAATGGGATATTTCTGCTGACCAGTTAACATATACATTCCATTTACGTAAAAATTTAAAATTTAGTGATGGGTCGCCTTTAACAGCGGATGACGTAGCATTTACATTAACACTACTTCATGATAAAGCGTATGAAGGTGGATTGGATATTGCTCAGTATGCTGTTAAAGGCGGGAAAGAATATAAAGAAGGAAAAGCAACTTCTATTGAAGGAATTCAAGTTGTTGATCCACAGACAATTAAAATTACAACTGAAAAAGTTAATTCACAGGCGCTAACTAATTTAGGTGGCCCAGTGCTATCAAAAGCTTATTATGGAAAAGATTATAAACAAAATACAAGTTTAGACTATTTAAAAGCATTATATGGGCAACCAATTGCAGCGGGGCCATATAAGTTTGAAAAATATGTTCCAGGTCAAGAAGTACGCTTTGTTGCTAACGAACATTATTATGCAGGTAAACCAAAAATTAAAAACTTTATTTATAAAATCACATCAGGTGATACTGGATTCCAATTATTCCAAACAGGTGAACTGGACTATAGTGGATTTAGAGCGAACCCTGAAAATATAGACCAATTAAAAGGGTTAGAGTTCGCAAATATTAATCTTGAATCATCAAGTGATATTGCTTATATCTATGTAAATAATAAGAAGTCGTATTTGAAAGATAAAAAGGTCCGCCAAGCACTTACTTATGGATTAGACCGTAAGAAGTATGTGGATACAGCTTTACAAGGATATGGATCTGTTGCTAACGTACCAATTGCTCCAGTTTCATGGGCATATACAGAAGAGGGTATTAATAAATATCCGCACGACGTAGAAAAGGCTAAAAAATTATTGGATGAGGCTGGTTGGAAAGTAGGTTCTGACGGGGTTCGTGAAAAAGATGGTCAAAAATTAAAATTAACATACTACGCATCAAATACAGGTAAAACAAATGATATCTTTATTCCGATTGCAAAAGAAAGTTACAAAGAAATTGGTGTTGAATTAAATCCAGAGTTGATGGACTTTAATACGATGCTTTCAAAAGTAGGAAAAGGTGACTACGATTTAGCAGCAGTTTCAACACCAGGGATTAGTGATCCAAGTGAAGTTGTAAGTGAGTACTTATCAACTAATCCAAAAAGTGATACGGGTTATAATAATCCGAAAGTAGACGATTTGATTGTAAAAGGTATAGGGACGACAGATATTGAAAAACGTAAAGCAATATATAAAGAACTGTATAAAGAGTTAAGCGATGATCCACCAGTTATTTTATTAAACTATCGTAAACTACTTTATGCTCATAATGCACGTATAAAAGGAATTGATCCAGAAAAATACGATAGCATTAGTTCTAACTTACCAGTGTTATCTATTGAACAATAAGGGTTGACCTAAAGAATAGAAGGCGTTTTTTCATACAGCGATGGAATAGTAGCTGTTTTGAAAAAATGTTCTTCTATTTTTAAGTAAATAGGATTGGGGAGACAAAAGGTGAAAACATATATCATTCGTAGGTTCCTTCAAATGATCCCTACATTGTTTGGTACATCTATTATTATTTTTTTCTTATTTGCACTTTTGCCGGGGGATTATATTGATTCAAATCCAAAGTTAACACCAGAGAGGGCGCAAGAGTTAAGGGAATTGTATGGCTTAAACAAACCAATTATTGAAAGATATTTTCACTGGTTAGTGAATGCTTTGCATGGTGATTTTGGATTTTCTTTACAGTATCAAGAACCTGTAACTTCATTACTTAATAAATTTATTTGGAATACATTTATCGTTGCTGTTGCAGCTTTATTTTTCACTTGGATTATTGCTCTTATTATTGGGGTTATTTCTGCAACAAAGCAACACTCTTGGTTTGATAGATTGGTAACAATCGGTGTTTTTGCAGCAATGTCATTTCCATCATTCTTTATAGGACTATTTTTAATTAAATTATTAGCAGTTGATTTAAAGTTATTACCTATTGGTGGCATGATTGATATTGGGAGTAACTCAACAGGGATAGCATACATATTAGAAGTATTGCGTCACATGATTCTACCAGTGTTTATTTTAACGCTTCTTGGTGTAGGATCGTTAACACGATATTTTAGAACTGGTATGTTGGATGTTATTAGGCAAGATTATATTCGTACGGCTCGTGCAAAAGGTTTAAAAGAAAGAACCGTTATTTATAAACATGCATTGAAGAATGCAATTTTACCAGCAATTACATTACTTGCTTTTGAATTACCAGGTTTATTTTCAGGAGCCATTATTATTGAACAGATTTTTAACTGGCCAGGGATTGGGAGTATTCAATTAGAAGCATTAAACTTCCGTGATTATACGGTATTAATGGCCTTTACGATGTTTCTTTCTTGTTTAACCATTATGGCTAATTTCTTAGCTGATATTGTATATGCGTTTGTTGATCCAAGAATTCGATTGAAGTAAGGCGGGAAAGATATGGAGACTATTACACCAATAATAGAGAAAAAGAAAGAACGAAAAAAGAGAAATGAATCATCACCATGGCGCCAAGCGTATAAAAAAATTAAGAAAAATAAGATGGCATTGTATGGCTTATACGTTTTAATATTCATGTTTTTATTTAGTTTTATCGGTCCAATCTTTTCGCCGTATGCTGATGGGAAAGTACAAGTAACACAAATTAATAAACCGCCCAGCCTGTCACATTGGCTTGGAACAGACCAGTTGGGACGGGATATTTTAACTAGACTTATGCAAGCAGGGCGTATTTCATTAACAATTGGTTTAGCGTCAATGCTATTATCCGTTATACTAGGAGCTCTATTAGGAGCAATTGCTGGTTTTTATCGAGGGATTGTGGATCATTTAATTATGCGTGTTGCGGATGTGTTAATGTCCATTCCAGGATTACCGCTACTTATTATAATGGGAGCAATTTTATCAGAATGGAAATTACCATCGGAATACCGCTTATATGTTGTCATGATTATTTTAAGTTTAGTAGGATGGCCAGGACTTGCCCGTCTGGTGAGGGGACAAATTTTAACATTACGGGAGCAAGCCTTTATGCAAGCAGCAGATGTATTAGGATTAAAGGATTCTCGAAAAATTATTCATCATTTAATTCCTAACGTCTTTCCGTTGCTTATTGTTGTAGCAACTTTGGGTGTGGCTGGATCTATTTTAAGTGAGTCCGCACTAAGCTACTTAGGCCTCGGCGTCGTCCCACCTACACCATCATGGGGGAATATGATTAGCGCAGCGAACTCATTAATTGATTTCCAAAAGCGTCCGTGGTTATGGATTCCGCCTGGTTTCGCAATCTTTATAACAGTTGTATCAATTAACTTACTTGGTGATGCACTTCGTGATGCGTTAGACCCAAAGATGAGACGGTAGGTGAGGGAATATGAGTAAAGCGGTAGTAGAGCTGAAAGACTTACAAACACACTTTCAGACAGAAGAAGGAACAGTAAAGGCTGTGAATCATGTTAGTTTTACAGTTCGGGAAGGTGAAACGGTTTGTGTAGTAGGTGAATCGGGTTGCGGGAAAAGTGTAACAGCTTTATCTATTATGGGGCTTATTGCTGAATCGGGCAGTGTAGTAGGTGGAGATATTTTATACGAAGGAAAAAGTCTTCTAGGAATGAAGGAGAAAGAGCTTCGTAGTTTACGAGGCAATGATATTGCGATGATTTTCCAAGAACCAATGACGTCGCTAAATCCAGTCTTCACTGTAGGGGAACAAATTGTAGAGACGTTAAGGGAGCATGAACTGCTTAGTAAAAATGAAGCATACAAGAAAGCAATCGAATTAATTCGTAAAGTTGGCATAGCTCGTGCAGATGAAATTGTCCATTCTTATCCACATGAACTGAGTGGTGGCATGTTACAACGTATTATGATTGCTGTCGCACTTAGTTGTAATCCGAAGTTATTAATTGCGGATGAACCGACAACGGCTCTTGATGTTACGATTCAAGCGCAAATATTGGACTTATTAAGGCAAGTAAAAGAGGAATTTAAAACATCCATTTTATTAATTACACATGATTTAGGCGTTGTAGCAGAAATGGCTGATTACGTTGTCGTTATGTATGGCGGGAAAGTTATTGAAGAAGCACCAGTACTAGAAATATTCCAAAATCCGAAACACCCGTATACGAAAGGTTTGTTGAAATCAAAACCAGTGATGGGAAAACGAATAGATAAACTGTACTCTATTCCAGGGCAAGTTCCTAATTTAGTTGGTTTGGATGAGTTTTGCTACTTTAGCGGTCGTTGTGAGCATTGTATGGAAATATGTAAAGAAGAAGCACCAAATCTAAATGTACATGATGAGAATCATAAAGTAGCCTGCTGGTTATATGAGGAGCGTGCGGGACAATGAGTGAACCATTATTAGAAGTAAAAAACTTAAAAACATATTTTCCAATTAAAGGCGGCATATTTAGTAGAACAGTTGGATATGTAAAGGCAGTTGATGGAGTAAGTTTTACTATTAATAAAGGTGAAGTGTTCGGCCTTGTTGGTGAATCGGGAAGCGGAAAAACGACGATAGGAAAAACAATTTTACGTCTCGTCCAGAAAACAGAAGGGGAAGTGAAGTTTAAAGGGCAAGATGTTCACTCTTTATCTAAGGAAGAACTGAGAAAACATCGTCCTAATATGCAACTCGTGTTTCAAGACCCATTTAGCTCATTAAATCCGAGAATGAGAATTGGAGAGGCGCTTGGTGAGCCAATGTTGGCTCATGGATTAGCAACGAAAGAAAATGTTCGCGAAAAAGTGACGGAAGTATTAGAGTTATGTGGGTTAGCTCCATATCATATTGACCGGTACCCTCATGAATTTTCTGGTGGACAACGTCAACGTATCGTTATCGCAAGAGCTATGGTATTAAACCCAGAATTTATTGTAGCTGACGAACCTGTGGCAGCACTAGATGTATCTATTCAAGCACAGATCATTAATTTATTTAGTGAGTTACAGGAGAAAAAGGGACTATCTTATTTGTTCATTTCACATGATTTAAGTGTAGTCGAACATTTATGTACGAAAATCGGGATTATGTATTTAGGGACGATTGTGGAGACAGCGCCTCGTGATGAGTTATTTACGAATCCACTTCATCCGTATACAAAAGCGTTGTTATCGGCAGTGCCAATACCAGATCCAACAGTGAAACGAGAGAGAATCATACTAGAGGGTGACATTCCAAGTCCGGCAAATCCGCCTTTGGGTTGTCGTTTTCATACACGTTGCCCGTTTGCAACAGATATTTGTAAAAAAAAGGTGCCAGAATTCCGTAATGTTGGTGAGGAGCATTTTGTTGCTTGTCATCATGTATAAAAAAGGACTCTTTCGAATAGAAAGAGTCCTTTTCTTTTATTTACTAGATGAAGTTTGTTTCAATACAAATTGCTCGATTGCATGGGCAACACCGTGTTCATTGTTTGTTAATGTTACAACATCACATAGTTTTTTTACATCTTCTTCAGCATTTCCCATCGCAACTGATAAGCCAGCTACTTGTAACATTGGCACATCATTAAAGTTGTCTCCAATTGCAATAGTATCTTCAATTGATATATTGAAATAAGCAGCCATTTCTTGTAGACCGTTCCCTTTATGACCAAGCTTATCCATAATTTCTACATTAGTAGGAGCTGATGCTGTAACCGAAATATCAGTATCTTCTTGTAACGTATTTAATAGCTGCGCACGATGCGCTGCATTAAATGTCAAAATGAAGAATTTAGATATTTCTAATTCTGGATTATTTACAACATCTTCGATTTTTTGGAAATCAGTAATTAAATTTGATTTCTTTTGTTTTTCTGTAATTCTTTCAAGTTCCTCAAGTGTAACATCTAGTGCATGCTTGTTCTCTTCAAAAGCTTGCATGACTTGGTTTTGCCATGTATATGGAGAATAAACTCCTTTATTCGTATATAGCTTATATGGAAAACCTTCACATTCTAGTAATTTTGCAAGCTTGTATACTTTATCGTTTTGTAAACAACGCGAGTTAATTACTTTTCCATCCACATAAACAATTGCCCCATTGCTCGCTCCAACTGGAAGGGATAGTTTATATTCTTCCAATAATTTTAAAGCATCCTCTTTTGCACGACCAGAACAAATCATGACAATATGACCAGCCTCTTTTGCAGTTTGGATAGCTTGTAAGTTCTCTTTGGAGATCTCAAGATTAGATGATAGTAGTGTACCATCCATATCTAATGCGATTAATTTCAAAATGACCACCTCTTTGCTTTTATTATACATAGTTATATAGAGGAAACATATAAACTTATCTTGGAAAGATTGTATTTTATCTAGCACGAACAGTTAGTAAAATCTTGATAGATTCCAACGTATTCATTCCAATATGCACTTTAATTTGTAACAAAAGTAGGAGGGAGTATGGGTATATTTCGTTATATGACTGTAATATTACAATAACATTACAAGCGTAAACTTAGTAGAAAGTGCATTAAAACAAGGTTTTTAAGGGTAGTTATAAAAAAACGTAAAAAAAGTGTAATAAATTTTACGTAATTATATTGCAACGTAACAATAGTTATGTTACATTAATGTTACAAACGTTACGTTATTAAATTTAATGTAACGCTAACGTATAAACTATGAAATAAACATTTCTTAGAAATTACATATAGATAACTTATTAAAAGGAGGATACATAAAATGAAAGAGCAAGTATTACAAGTAACAAAAGGTGACTTCGTAGGATCAGCAAGTGGAGCAGTAGTATTAACGGCATTAATCGTATTTCTATCAAGCGTATTAGTATAATAGAAGTTTTGTAACAAAAGAGAAGAAGAGAGGAGAATGCAAAATGAAAGAGCAAGTATTACAAGTAACAAAAGGTGACTTCGTAGGATCAGCAAGTGGAGCAGTAGTATTAACAGCATTAATCGTATTTCTATCAAGCGTATTAGTATAATAGAAGTTTTGTAACAAAAGAGAAGAAGAGAGGAGAATGCA
>NZ_JBYTEA010000017.1:0-20374 GCF_058791995.1 Bacillus sp. EB106-04-02-XG92 | reverse complement strand
CAAGTAACAAAAGGTGACTTCGTAGGATCAGCAAGTGGAGCAGTAGTATTAACAGCATTAATCGTATTTCTATCAAGTGTATTAGTATAATAAAAGTTTTAAATCATACAAAATGAAAGGAGAATGAGGAATATGAACAGTGAACAGGTGTTACAAGTAACAAAAACAGATTTATTAGGATCATTAGGTGGAGCGGTAGTATTAACATCATTTATTCTATTCCTTGCAAAAGTATTAGTATGAGACATATAAATACAATCATTCAAAAAAAATAAAGACTCTAGCATATTAGTAAGCAGTTAATATGTTGGGGTCTTTTTTGTTTTCTTCTATATATCCCTCCAAGTATGAATAACCTTCCTTTATTTTAAAGAGAAAAAAGTCGAATTTTATATGTAAGAAAAAAAGAGGAATTTGACAGAAAAGATAGAAAATTTTAAAGGTCAGAATTTGTTAGCTTGCTAACTAATTTCTATTAATTGATGTTGGAAGCGTTTTCGGTTGGTTTTAATTATGGACCATTTAATCTATTTACAGGGGGATGAGGATTTTATGAAACAAAAATCTATGGATACGCTAGCTGCACAAATGGAGGACTTTTTTCCAGTACGTGATGTAGATCATTTGGAATTTTACGTAGGAAATGCAAAGCAATCAAGTTATTACCTTGCGAGAGCATTCGGATTCAAAATTGTGGCTTACTCTGGATTGGAAACTGGTAACCGTGAGAAAGTATCTTATGTTCTTGTGCAAAAAAATATGCGTTTCGTTGTGTCTGGGGCTTTAAGTAGCGACAATCGTATTGCAGAGTTTGTAAAGACTCATGGTGATGGTGTGAAAGATGTGGCATTACTTGTTGACGATGTTGATAAAGCATACTCGGAAGCAGTGAAACGTGGTGCCGTCGCAATTGCGCCACCTGTAGAGTTAACAGACGAGCACGGTACATTGAAAAAAGCAGTTATTGGTACGTATGGTGATACAATTCACACGCTTGTAGAGCGTAAAAATTATAAAGGAACATTTATGCCAGGATTTCAAAAGGCTGAGTTTGATATTCCGTTTGAAGAGTCAGGTTTAATTGCTGTAGACCATGTAGTTGGTAATGTTGAAAAAATGGAAGAGTGGGTTAGTTATTACGAGAACGTTATGGGCTTTAAACAAATGATCCATTTTGATGATGATGATATTAGTACAGAGTATTCAGCATTAATGTCGAAGGTTATGACAAATGGAAGTCGTATTAAGTTCCCAATTAATGAGCCAGCAGATGGAAAGAGAAAATCACAAATTCAAGAATATCTAGAGTTCTACAATGGAGCAGGTGTACAACATCTTGCTTTACTAACAAATGATATCGTTAAAACAGTAGAAGCGCTTCGTGCAAATGGTGTGGAGTTTTTAGATACACCAGATACTTACTATGATGAGTTAAGTGCACGAGTTGGAAAAATTGATGAGGAAATTGATAAGTTAAAAGAATTAAAGATCTTAGTAGATCGCGATGATGAAGGATACTTACTACAAATCTTTACGAAGCCAATTGTAGATCGTCCAACTTTATTTATTGAAATCATTCAACGTAAAGGTTCTCGCGGATTTGGAGAAGGAAACTTTAAAGCATTATTCGAATCAATTGAAAGAGAACAAGAGCGTCGCGGAAATTTATAAAATTTATATCCACCAACAAGAATTCTTTTGTTGGTGGAAATTTCATTTTCATAGGGAGGAATCATGATGAAATTTGTTACATTTCGTCTTCCTTCAAAAGAAATGCGAGCGGGATGGCTTGAAGGTGACAAAGTAATTGATATGAATCTTGCTAGTGATGGGAAATTACCTTCTTCTATGTTCGCCTTTTTAGAGAAAGCGGATGAGTATGTAGAAGTATTACGTAATATTAAGAATCCGGAAAAGGGGATATATTCCTTAGAGGAAGTACAATTAGCGGCGGCAATTCCTAATCCGAGTAGTATTCGGGATTTTTACGCGTTTGAACAGCATGTAAAAACAGCTCGTGGCCGAAGAGGGCTAGATGTTGTACCTGAATGGTACGATATACCGGTTTTTTATTTTACGAACCATCGTGCTGTAATTGGTCCGGATGATTTTGTAATCGGTCCGAAGAAATCTAAAAAACTTGATTATGAGCTAGAGATTGCTTGCGTAATTGGGAAAGAAGGACGCAATATTTCTCGTGAGCAAGCCGAGGAATACATTTTTGGTTATTGTATTATGAATGACTGGAGTGCAAGGGACTTACAAGCAACAGAAATGAAGGTAGGACTCGGTCCAGCGAAAGGAAAAGATTTTGCAACTTCATTAGGAGCGCACCTTGTTACGAAAGAGGAATTAGATGTTTATCGTAACGGTGACCGTTATGAGTTAGAGATGACTGCTCATGTAAATGGAAAGTTATTATCAAAGGGGAACTTCCAAGATATTTACTATACATTTGCTGAAATGATTGAACGTGCTTCGGAAGACGTTACGTTATATCCAGGCGATGTGATTGGTTCTGGGACAGTAGGAACAGGTTGTATTTTAGAACTGGGTACGGAAGAGTGGCTGCAAGATGGAGATGTTGTAGAGCTTACGATTACTGGTTTAGGTACATTACGTAATACGGTCAAAAAAGAAATGGAAGCAGGTGATGGGCATGTTTTATCGTCACATGGGGGAGCTACCTCATAAACGACATGTACAATTCCGTAAAAAAGATGGGTCGCTTTATCGCGAACAAGTAATGGGAACGAAAGGTTTTTCTGGTACACAATCTATTTTGTATCATCATTATATGCCAACCGAAGTATCGCATTCGGCATTATCACATTCTTGTCAGTTGCAGTATGAAAAAGATGTAGCTCTTGCTCATCGCCACTTCCGCACGAAAGAAAATAAAAAAAATGGTGATGCAATAAGTGGAAGAAACTTCATACTTGGAAATGAAGATTTGTTAATTGGAGTAGTGAGTCCAACAGAAAAAATGGATTATTTCTACCGTAATGGTGATGGAGATGAAATGTTGTTTGTTCATTACGGAACAGGAAAAATTGAAACGATGTTTGGGACGATTCACTATAGAAAAGGTGATTATGTAACGATTCCAATTGGAACGATCTATCGTGTTATTCCAGATGAAGGAGAGACTAAGTTTCTTGTTGTAGAGGCAAATAGCCAAATTACAACGCCACGTCGCTATCGTAATGAATACGGACAATTGTTAGAGCATAGTCCGTTTTGTGAGAGGGATATTCGTGGCCCTGAAAAATTAGAGACATATGATGACAAAGGTGAGTTTGTTGTAATGACAAAGTCGAGAGGATATATGCATAAGCATGTTTTAGGGCACCATCCGTTAGATGTAGTTGGATGGGATGGTTATTTATATCCATGGGTCTTTAATATAGAGGACTTTGAACCAATTACAGGCCGTATTCATCAGCCACCTCCAGTACATCAAACGTTCGAAGGTCACAATTTCGTTATTTGCTCTTTCGTACCACGTTTATACGACTATCATCCAGAATCTATTCCGGCACCATATTATCATAGTAACGTGAATAGTGATGAAGTACTGTACTATGTAGAAGGAAACTTTATGAGCCGGAAAGGTGTGGAAGAAGGTTCTATTACACTTCATCCGAGCGGAATTCCTCATGGGCCACATCCTGGGAAAACAGAGGGAAGTATAGGGAAGAAAGAAACACTCGAACTGGCTGTTATGATAGACACATTCCGTCCACTTCGTATTGTAAAACAAGCACATGAAACAGAAGATGAAAAATATATGTATAGCTGGATTGAAGAGGGTTCATATACTGTGAAATAAGTAAAAAGAGGCATGCTCAATAAGTGAGCATGCCTCTTTTATGGAATCGACATGTATAATAATACCAAAAAAAGTTATAGAAAGATATATGGAAAGAAGGATAAAGAGAATGCGTATTCATAAGAATTTCTACTTATTTCGACAAAAGTATTGACTAAGAAAAGTGCTATGGGTAAAATGAAAAAGCGAATTAAAAATTTTCAGAAAATTTAAAACTTGGAGGGGCATGCTATGAAGCAAATTTTTCAAAAGAAGCCTATTGCAAAGTTAATGCAAGAGAGTAAACAAAAGACGTTAGCAAGAACATTGGGCGCATTGGATTTAACGATGCTTGGAATCGGGGCGATTGTTGGAACTGGTATTTTTGTTCTAACGGGCGTGGTAGCAGCGAAACATTCTGGACCAGCTATTATATTATCATTTGCGATAGCCGCGTTAGCTTGTGCCTTTGCTGCATTTTGTTATGCTGAATTTGCTTCTTCAGTTCCTGTCTCAGGCAGTGTGTATACGTACACATATGCGACGATGGGAGAAGTATTCGCATTTTTAATTGGATGGGACTTAATGCTGGAGTATTTACTTGCTACATCTGCTGTGGCAAACGGTTGGTCTGCGTATTTCCAATCTTTATTAAAGGGATTTGGAATCCATATTCCTACCATTCTCTCCTCAGCCCCAGGAACAGGAAAGGGTGGAATAATTGATTTACCTGCAGTTCTAATTATTTTAGTGATGACAGTTCTTTTATCTAGAGGTGTTCGTGAAAGTGCACGTGTAAATAATATTATGGTATTCATTAAAATAGCAGTCGTTCTTATTTTTATCTTTGCTGGTTTTAATTATGTGAAGCCTGAAAACTGGACACCTTTTATGCCGTTTGGTTTAGATGGTGTAATGGCTGGAGCTGCTACAGTGTTCTTTGCATTCATAGGGTTTGATGCAGTTTCAACGGCAGCAGAAGAAGTGAAACGCCCGCAACGTGATTTACCAATTGGCATTATTGCATCTTTATTAATTTGTACGGTTCTTTATATTGTTGTTTCACTTATTTTGACAGGAATTGTTCCATACGGACAGCTAAATATATCAGATCCAGTTGCTTTTGCACTTCAATTTATTGGACAAGATGGTTTGGCTGGAGTAATTTCGGTAGGAGCAATTACAGGGATTACGACGGTAATGTTAGTTATGATGTATGGGCAAGTACGTGTTTCGTATGCAATGAGTAGAGATGGATTATTGCCGAAGCGTCTTGCTAAAGTTCACCCTAAATTTAAAACACCGTTTTTAAATACATGGACAACGGGAATTATTGCAGCACTTATTTCAGGATTAATAGATTTAAATGTATTGGCGCATCTTGTAAATATGGGGACTTTATCAGCCTTTGCACTTGTAGCTGTTGCTGTTATTGTAATGAGAAGAACTCATCCTGATTTACCAAGAGCATTTAAGGCGCCGCTTGTACCATTTTTACCAGCGTTAACGGTAATTTTTTGTTTATACTTAATGCTTCAATTATCCGGAACAGCTTGGATTAGTTTTGGTATATGGATGGTTATCGGTATTGCGGTTTACTTCTTATATAGCCGAAAACATAGTGCGTTAAATAATAGTAAAGACGAAGACGATGTAGCAAATTTATAAGTAGAAAAATCCATCCTAATTCTGTTAGGGTGGATTTTTTGTTCTGAAAATTTACATTTTTCTGAATGTGTTATAAGATAATTGGTGGTGAACAAAGGGGGGGAATGATGAAAAACACGTGGCGTGAGTTAAGGGAGATGGACCGTAACGTATGGATACGGTTTATTGGTGAGACGTTAAATGGAATTGCAATGATGATGTTGATGCCTTTTTTTGCATTATATTTAAAAGATAAGGTAGATTCATTATTACAGGTTGGAGTTATTATGGCGCTTTCTCCAATTGCTGCAAGCTTTGGATCAATTATAGGGGGAAGAATTGCTGATATATATGGAAGAAAGCCGATTATGATATTTTCGATGACGAGTAATGCGGTATTAATGCTCGGTTTTTTATTTATAGAAGGATTTATTCCTTATGCGATTTTATCTGTTTTTTTAGGATTAAGTAACTCGTTATTTCATCCAGCTGCATCAGCGATGGTTGCGGATGTAACAGCGCCAGAAAAAAGAACAGAAGCATATGGTTTACTACGAATGGGGCACAATATAGGTGCAGCAATTGGCCCAATAATGGGCGCTTCGGTAGTTATGTTGTCGAAGAACCTCGTGTTTATTATTGCCTCGTCTACGATGTTATTTTATGCATTACTTGTATTCATTCTTATTCAAGAGACAATGCCAAAGAGTACGAGTAAAGAAGAGGATAAAGAAAAGGAATCAGGAGCAGTGTGGAAAATTGTATTGCGAGATAAAGCATTAATGATTTATTTATTAGCAGGTATCATTATTTCGATGGGATTTTCTCAAACAGAAGGTATGTTGCCACTGCACTTTGATAATGAAATGAAGGATATTTTTGGAACTAACAATCCATACCCATATTTAATGGCGCTAAACGGATTATTAGTTGTGTTGTTCCAATTTCAAATTTCAAAATGGGCCACAGATAAGCCTGTTGGAAAGACGATGTTATATGGTGCATGTTTGTTTGGGATTGGATTATTTTTTATAGGGTGGTTACCGAAGTGGTTTGGGGAATTTGATGCGAATGTTACAGTTATTTTAATAACACTAATGCTTGTGTATGCCGTATATACGTTAGGTGAGATGATTATGTCGCCTGTACAGATGACGTTTGTAGCAAATTTAGCTCCTGAGCATTTGAGAGGGACTTATATGGGAGCTGCGAGTTTGCAGTGGATTACAGGAAGCGCATTCGGTCCACTTCTTGGAGGTTTTTTATTAGATCAATTACTTGGCCACTTGCTATTTACAATTTTAGCTGTAGGATGTGTAGTTGCAGGTATTGTATATGTTTCTTTAGATCGTCTCGTTGAACAAAGGCAAAAGAGCACACTGACCAAACAATCTTCTTAATAAGTAGATGACATACACAAAAAGGAGATTTCTACATATTTTAGGTACATAACTAGATTGGGTTGCGATTTTATCCCACTTTAATGGGCAGTAAGACCCCTACTGATTAAAGTTTCACTTTATATATTTATGAAGAAAGTTAAGTGGAGAAGTGTAGAAAACCAATAAGTGGTGTCATTTAATTATTTGTGGAAGTTACATTTTATTTCAAATAGGAACTACCTATTTTTATAAAAAGTGCTAAAATAGAAAAATGAAAACAATTGGTTAGGGTGATTTCAGTGACAAAAATTAAATTAGGTTTATTATATGGTGGAAAATCAGCTGAGCATCAAGTTTCGCTACAAACGGCTCTTGCTGCTATTAAAGCATTAAATCAAGATAAATTCGAGATTCATCCAATTTATATTACAGAACAAGGTCAATGGGTTCGTGGTGAGCGTATTGAAGGCGAAGTAACAGATGTTGAAGTTCTAAAAATGAGCGGTGCAGAAAATGCGATTTCTCCGTTATCATTAAGCACAGAAATTATTCCATCTGCAGCTTCTGAGGAAAATGCTATCGACGTTATTTTCCCATTACTACATGGACCAAATGGTGAAGATGGAACGGTTCAAGGATTATTAGAATTAATGAACATTCCTTATGTTGGAAATGGTGTTTTAGCATCTGCAGCTGGTATGGATAAAGTTGTTATGAAAAACATCTTTGCAGAAGCTGGATTGAAACAAGCAAAATATGCATCATTCATTCGTAGCGCATGGGAAAAAGATCGTGAAACAGCATATGAAAAAGTAGAAGAAGTATTAGGATATCCTTGCTTTGTAAAACCAGCAAACCTTGGTTCAAGTGTTGGTATTAATAAGTGTAAAAACCGTGAAGAACTTGAGAATGCATTTGAAGAGGCGTTCCAATTTGACCGTAAAATTATTGTGGAAGAAAATATCGTTGGACGTGAAGTAGAAGTTGGTGTACTAGGTAATGATGAGCCGAAATGTTCAGTTGTAGGTGAAATCGTACCGAAAAAAGACTTCTATGATTATAAGTCGAAATACATCGATGGTGATACAGCGTTAATTATCCCAGCTGAAATGACAGAAGAAGAATCTAACGTTATTAAGCGAGATGCGATTATTGCATTCCAATCGTTAGACGGCGCTGGCTTAACAAGAGCTGATTTCTTCTTAACGCAAGATGGAGAAGTATATATAAACGAAGTGAATACGATGCCAGGATTTACGCCGTTTAGTATGTTCCCTCTACTATGGCAACATACTGGATTGCCGTATCCGGAATTAATTGAAGAGCTAATTCGTTTAGCAATTGATCGTCACGAAGAAAAACAAAAAATTAAATATACAATCTAACAAAAAAGGAGGAGGCACTATTCGCAGGAATAGTGCTTCCTCTATGTAAGGAGTGTTTTCATGATAAAGCGAACGTTAAAACAAGTAGAACAGATGATAAATGGTACGGGATTAGCAGAGCAATATGAGGGAACTACTATACAAGGAGTGTCTATTGATACGAGAAAAATCGAAAAAGGAAATCTATATGTTCCGATTCAAGGTGAACGTTTCGATGGACATGCTTTTGTAGATAAAGCTGTTGAAAATGGAGCAGTAGCGACGTTATGGATGAAAGATGTAGCGAATCCGCCTGAGAATCTTCCAGTTATTTTTGTAGAAGACACACTATCAGCATTGCAAATGTTAGCGAAAAATTATCGCGATCAATTGGATGTTAAAGTTATTGGTGTGACAGGTAGTAACGGTAAAACATCTACAAAAGATATTGTAACAAGTCTTCTTGCGACAAAATTCAAAGTTCAAAAAACAGAAGGAAACTTCAATAATCATATCGGGCTACCTCTTACTATTTTAAACTTAGAAGAAAATACAGAAGTAGCTGTATTAGAAATGGGAATGTCAAGCCGCGGGGAAATTGAATTCCTATCTAAGTTAGCCCGTCCAAATGCAGCTATCATTACGAACATTGGTGAGGCACATTTAATGGATTTAGGATCTCGTGAGGCTATTGCTGAAGCGAAATTAGAAATTGTGACAGGATTACAAGAAGGTGGAGTGTTCGTATATAACGGAGATGAGCCGTTATTAACGAATCGTGTTCCTGAAATGAATTTAATAGCTGAAACAGTTACGTTTGGTGATGCTAGAGCAAATGATTACTATCCAACGACTGTAACGTTACAAGCAACTGGGACACACTTTAAAATGAATAGAGAAGAAAATATTTCATTCTATCTACCAGTATTAGGGAAACACAATGTGTATAATACGCTTGCTTCTATGGCAATTGCGAAACATTTTGGTGTAACGTGGGAAGAGATGAAAGAAGGTTTAGTAACGCTTCAAATGACAGGCATGCGTATGGAAATTGTAAAAACAAACAGTGGATTAACAATTATCAACGATGCTTATAATGCAAGTCCTACGGCTATGGAAGCAGCATTCCACTTAATGAATGGTTTAGATGGATTTGCTAAAAAGATTGTTGTGCTTGGGGATATGCTAGAGCTTGGAAATCAAGAAGTACAATTTCATTATGAAGTAGGTAAATTAATCGATCCAGCAAAAATCGCATATGTGTTCACATATGGTAAATTAGGGGCTCAAATTGCTGAAGGCGCAAAAATTAATTTCCCTAATGAACGTGTAAAGGCGTATGATAATAAAGAAGAGTTAGTAAAAGAGTTGCAAGCAGTAGTCGACGCGAAAGATGTTGTATTAATAAAAGCATCTCGCGGGATGAAATTGGAAGAAGTAATTACGATGTTGAAATAATTGGAGTATATAAATAGGGATGATAGCTACGAAAATAGAAGAAACTTATAATAAGCGCTTACAGTAAATATAAAAAAATAAAAGTGAAGAAAAAAACTCTGAATATGAAAATAAGGTAACAGTTGGGTTTGCTTTTTACACATACAAAACTTATAATTGATAAAGTGTAATAACGTTTAGAAGTATTTTCGCGAAGAATATACGCCCGTTTATATACGTGAGCATTCAGGAAAAGGGCTTTTCCGCAAATTCGGAAAACGCCTTTTTTTAAATGATAAGTATAGGATAGAAAAGGAGAAGTAACATTGACAACATTTCGAGAATTAGGATTAAGTGAGTCTTTACTGCAATCTGTTGAAAGTATGGGCTTTGAAGAGGCTACGCCGATTCAAGCTGAAACAATTCCTCATGCATTGCAAGGTAAAGATATTATTGGGCAAGCACAAACAGGTACAGGGAAAACGGCAGCATTCGGATTACCACTATTAGACAAAGTGGATACAAATAAAGAATCAGTACAAGGTATTGTTATCGCGCCAACGCGTGAATTAGCAATCCAAGTTGGAGAAGAGCTATACAAAATTGGTAAACATAAACGCGTTCGTATTTTACCAATTTACGGTGGTCAAGATATTAACCGCCAAATTCGTGCTCTAAAAAAACACCCACACATTATTGTTGGTACGCCGGGTCGTATTTTAGATCATATTAACCGTAAAACACTTCGTCTACAAAACGTAGAGACAGTTGTTCTTGACGAAGCGGATGAAATGTTAAACATGGGCTTCATTGAAGACATTGAAGCAATTTTAACAGATGTGCCAGAAACGCATCAAACATTATTATTCTCAGCAACAATGCCAGATCCAATCCGTCGTATTGCTGAGCGTTTCATGACTGAGCCTCAACACATCAAAGTAAAAGCAAAAGAAGTAACAATGCCAAACATTCAGCAGTTCTATTTAGAAGTGCAAGAAAAGAAAAAGTTTGACGTATTAACACGCTTACTAGATATTCAATCTCCAGAACTTGCGATTGTATTCGGTCGTACGAAGCGTCGTGTTGATGAATTATCAGAAGCATTAAACTTACGTGGTTATGCTGCAGAAGGTATCCATGGTGATTTAACTCAGGCGAAACGTATGTCTGTACTACGTAAATTTAAAGAAGGTTCTATCGAAGTTCTTGTTGCAACAGACGTTGCTGCACGTGGTCTTGATATTTCAGGCGTAACACACGTATATAACTTCGATATTCCACAAGATCCAGAATCATACGTTCACCGTATTGGCCGTACTGGTCGTGCGGGTAAAAAAGGTATTGCAATGCTATTTGTAACACCACGTGAATCAGGACAATTAAAAAATATCGAGCGTACAACAAAACGTAAAATGGACCGTATGGATGCACCGACACTTGACGAGGCACTAGAAGGTCAACAACGTTTAATCGCTGAAAAGCTTCAAAGCACAATTGAAAATGAAAACTTAGCATACTACAAGCGTATTGCAGAAGAAATGTTAGAAGAAAATGATTCTGTAACAGTAGTAGCTGCTGCTTTAAAAATGATGACAAAAGAGCCAGATACAACTCCAATCGCTTTAACGTCAGAACCACCAGTTGTTTCAAGAGGTGGCGGTTCTAAAAAACGCGGCGGTAACGGAGGCGGATACCGTGATGGTAACCGTAATCGTAGTCGTGATGGACGCGGTGGCGATGGTCGTAACCGTGACCGTAACCGTGATGGTCGTAATCGCGACGGTAACCGTGATCGTAATCGTGAAGGTAGCCGTGATGGTAACCGTGGTCGTCGTGGAGAAGGTCAAGGTCGCCCAGGATCTTCAAACGGACGCGGCGAAAGAAAACATCATAGCCGTAAGCCACAAGCTTAATAATAAAAAAAGAGAATGCCCTTTGCCGGCATTCTCTTTTTTTATTTCTGTAATTGTACATACTACATAATAACTTGTGTAGAAATGAGGTGCTACATGCTTGTAAGGCTTGGGTATGTCGCAATGAGTGTACATTTGAAAAACGCATCTCCATCTCAAACGATGACGTACGCGCAATTTCAAAAAATAGATGATCGAGAAGCGGCGATTCGCAAGCTTGAAAGAATTGCGAATTCGAATTTGGAAAACTGTTTACGGTTATTAAAGCATAATAGAGGACATGATATATCGTTCTTTCGACTAAGTTCCAAGTTGATTCCTTTAGCGAATCATGAGGAGTTGTTAGACTGGAACTATATTCGCCCATTAAAAGAAAATTTAAAAGTACTAGGTGAATACGCTATTCGAATGAATATGCGTATTGATTTTCATCCAGATCATTTTGTTGTACTCAATTCACCTGAGGAGAGTATTTTTAAACAATCTGTAAAGACATTACAAATGCATAAAAAATTATTAAAAGGTATGGGAATTGAACATAAACAACGATGTGTATTGCATGTGGGTGGAGGTTATAAAGATAAGGAGCTCGCATTAGAACGCTTTATAGAAAATTGGTCGAGTGTTCCGAGAGGTATACAAGAGATGATTATATTAGAAAATGATGACACGACATTTTCTTTAGAAGAAACATTGTATTTAGGTGAGAAATTAGATATTCCAGTCGTGTTCGATTTGCATCACCATATGATGAATCATGATCGAGAAGATTGGCATGAAGATTGGGCCCGTGTTGTACATACGTGGGAATCGTCTTTGTTACCAGTGAAAATGCACATTTCTAGCCCTAGAGAGGGAAAAGACCCGAGAGCGCATGCGGACTTTATTGATGTAGATACTTTTTTATCTTTCTTAAAAAAGATAAAGGGAAGTGTTCCGCAAATTGATTGTATGATTGAAGCGAAGAAGAAGGATGAGTCTTTATTTGAACTTATGAGAGATTTAAGTGAACAAACAGATGTGGAAATTGTCGATGGTGCGAGCTTTTATATTAAATGAGCTCTGCACCATCGATTTTTTGCCCCGCTATTTGCGGGCAGTAAGACTCCCACCTTAAAAATTGGTGAATACGAGGGGAAGGTGGGAGTAGGAATGCTCGTAAAAGCCTGATTGGTGAGGGTTAATAATCAGTGGGGATGGACACCCCCACTGATTAAAGTTTCACTTTATTAATAAAGGGGTGCAAATACCACCAATGATCAATCCTGTTAAATGGCTGATAGGATTAGCAGAGGGATTGAAGAAAGTGAATAGTAGTAATATACATATCATAATTGAAAAAATAGCGATGTCTCTTGGATTGGAAGAACGATATCGACTATACAGTAGAAATAATTGTGCACCTAGCAATCCGAAAATACCGCCAGATGCTCCGGCATGAATATATTCAAGAGGCATAATAAGATAAGAAGAAATATTTCCAAGAATGCCAGAAAGGAAAAAAATAATGATGAAAGAAAAGTGCCCTAGTTGTTTTTCAATAGAAGAGCCAAGCACAAATAAACAAATACTATTAGAAAGAAAATGTTGTAAGTCTACATGTACAAGTAAGGAAGTTATGAGACGCCACCATTCTCCTTTAGCGATATATTCATTATAGGCTGCCAGTGGAAAGAGAAAAAAGTCGCCTAACATAAACATGACTAATTGTATGAGAAGTAAAGCGATGACGATTGGTTGTAAGGAAATGCGGGCAGATGGTATTAGCATGTTGTGAGTATCACTCCTTTTGCATCAGAAAGATTCTCTGTTATTCTTACAATATGAAAAAAGAAAGCTAAATAGAAGAAGGGGATTTTGAAATGATTGTAGGGATTGGAATCGATATTATTGAATTGAATCGAATTGAAAAAATGCTAGATGGAAAGCTTAAATTTATGGAACGTATTTTAACTGAAAGTGAACGTAATGTTGCTAAGGAGCTGAAGGGAAGTCGTCTTACAGAGTTTGTGGCCGGAAGATTTGCAGCAAAAGAGGCATATTCAAAAGCGGTAGGGACGGGTATCGGGAAAGAAGTAAGTTTTTTAGATATTGAAGTAAGAAACGATGATAGAGGTAAGCCTATTCTTATTGCAAGTACAGAGCATATTGTTCATTTATCAATTAGTCATAGTAGGGAATTTGCTGTCGCTCAAGTTGTTTTAGAAAGCTCGTCACGCTAGTCTGCATATTTTATATCTTTGTCTCATATATTTGTGGTAGCGATAAGGAAGGCACATCTTCCATTCATTTATAGGGGCAAAGGGGCTGAAGTGATGAAAAGGCGTCTGTTTTTAGTTCTTGTCGGTTTGTTAACCGTTTTTGTGTTGGCCGGTTGTATGGAAAAGAAACAAGATGATGTTGTGAGAGATTTAGAGGCGAAAGTCAAAGGGATGAAAAGTTATCAAGCTGAAGCAAAATTATCTATTAAAACAGGGAATGAGCCTCAGGAGTATAAGGTAGAAATATGGCATAAAGAACCTTCTTTTTATCGTGTGAATTTGCAAAATGCGAAAAAAGATCAAAGCCAAATTATTTTAAGAAATGAAGAAGGGGTATTTGTATTAACTCCAGCGCTTAATAAGAGTTTCCGTTTCCAAAGTGATTGGCCGCAAAATAGTAGCCAGGCTTACTTATATGAATCCCTTGTGAGAGATATTTTGCAGGATAAGAAAGACCTTACTTTTGAAAAAACAGATAAGTATTATATTTTTAAAACGAAAACAAACTATCAACATCAAAACATGTTACCGAAACAAGAGATTACGTTGAAGAAAAGTGATTTAACACCAGTTTCGGTAAAGTTAATGGATAATGATCAAAATGTTCTTGTGAAAGTAGATTTCTCAAAAGTGAAATTTGATGCGAAATTTGATAAAGGTGCATTTGATACGAAACAAAATATGTCTAGAGCGCAAGTAGATGTTCAAACGACAGCGAAAGAAGATAAACCATTTGCTATTTTGTATCCGCGTGATACGCCGCAAGGTATGGTTTTGAAAGATGAAAAAGAGTTGAAGACAGACAGTGGCAAGCGTGCGATACTCACATACACTGGAAGTAAGAAATCCTTTACTTTAATACAAGAAAAGGCAAAAGTTGCAGAAGCTTCGTCAGCGATCAGTGTGAGCGGAGAATTGGTTGATCTCGGATTTACAATTGGTGCATTGACGAAAGACTCTTTAACATGGTCGCATAACGGAGTAGAATATATGCTCGTGTCTAAAGGTTTAGAGCCGAAGGAGCTATTAATGGTTGCTCGTTCAGTTACAGAGAAGCAAGTGAAGTAAACTTCTTAGACGTGGTGATATATGTGCACCACGTCTTTTCTTAGTTTGAAGGGTGGATTTCATAAAAGAAGCATATAAAAGAATAAGCTTCGCATATCGTGTATAAGGAAGTGTATTTATGGAAGAAGCACCATTTTACCGTGACACTTGGGTGGAAGTGGATTTAGATGCGATCTATAACAATATTACACATATTAAAAATTTCATTCCAAGTGATGTAGAGATTTTTGCTGTAGTTAAAGCCAATGCATATGGACACGATTATGTACCGGTAGCCAAAACGGCATTAGAAGCAGGGGCGACAAGGTTAGCGGTTGCCTTTTTAGATGAAGCTTTAGTGCTTCGAAGGGCTGGTATTACTGTGCCAATTTTAGTGTTAGGTCCTTCTCCGCCTCGTGATGTCAATGTAGCTGCTGAAAATGATGTGGCGTTAACTGTTTTTCAAAAAGAATGGGTAGATGAAGCAATCAAACTTTGGGATGGTTCGTCTACAATGAAGTACCATATTAATTTCGATAGTGGTATGGGGAGAATTGGGATACGCGAACGTAAAGAATTAAAAGGCTTTTTAAAGAGTTTAGAAGGTGCACCGTTTTTAGAATTAGAAGGAGTTTATACACATTTTGCAACAGCGGATGAGGTGGAGACTTCTTACTTCGATAAGCAATATAACACATTTTTGGAGCAGTTAAGTTGGTTGAAAGAATTCGGAGTGGATCCTAAGTTTGTTCATACAGCTAATAGTGCTGCAACACTACGCTTTCAAGGGATTACATTTAATGCAGTACGAATTGGCATTGCGATGTATGGGTTATCCCCGTCTGTAGAAATACGCCCTTTTTTACCGTTTCAATTAGAACCAGCGCTATCACTGCATACGAAAGTTGCACATATTAAGCAGGTGATTAAAGGGGATGGGATTAGTTATAACGTCACTTATCGAACGAAAACGGAAGAATGGATTGCGACCGTTGCAATTGGGTATGCAGATGGGTGGCTTAGAAGATTACAAGGATTTGAAGTGCTTGTAAATGGCGAAAGGGTACCGATTGTAGGGCGAGTAACGATGGATCAATTCATGATACACCTTCCTTGTGAAGTGCCTCTGGGTACGAAAGTTACGCTTATTGGAAGACAAGGTGATGAGTATATTAGTGCTACTGAGGTTGCTGAATATTCCGGGACTATTAATTATGAAATTATTGCAACGATAAGCTTCCGGGTGCCGAGAATATTTATACGAAATGGCAAGGTTGTAGAAGTAATCAATTATTTGAATAATATATAGAAGGTAGTATGATTTGCTTCTTGTCATTTGAGAGGACTGTTCATTGGTTAAGAATAAGTTCGTTTTTTGACGAGAAGCTTTTTACTTATCATTACTTTTAACATGATTTAACGTGAATTTAGTGCAGAAACTCTTCCGTTTCTTGTTGTAATGAGATAAAAAATAAAAGAATATGAATGTTTTGTTTGTGAATTGGAAAACATAAGCAAGGAATAAGGAAGTCTTTGCAACAGGCTCCATACAATGGTATTATTACAATAGGTGTCATATATATATTTGGGTGTGTAGTTGACGGTGGAGGTGTATTTTTGTGTCCGAATCAAGTGTAACTACTGAAATCGTGGTTCGGTTGCCAAAGCAAATGGTAACGGAATTGGACGGAATTGGAAAACAAGAGAATAAGAATCGCCATGAACTAATTTGCCAGGCAACACAACTGTTATTGCGTCAACATAAGACGAAGAAACGCTACCAACATGAATCAATGCGACGTGGGTACATTGAAATGGGAAAAATTAATCTTGGTATTGCATCTGAAGCTTTCTTAGCAGAGTATGAAGCAGCTCATACAGTAGAACGCTTAGTTAGCGGGGGGTAATATTTTGATTGTAAAACGCGGCGACGTGTATTTTGCAGACCTTTCCCCAGTTGTTGGTTCTGAGCAAGGAGGCGTTCGTCCGGTTCTTGTCATTCAAAATGACATCGGAAATCGTTTTAGTCCAACGGTGATTGTAGCGGCTATTACTGCACAGATTCAAAAAGCTAAATTACCCACTCATGTGGAAATTGATGCGAAAAAGTACGGTTTTGAGAGAGATTCTGTTATTTTACTTGAGCAGATTCGAACAATCGATAAGCAGCGCTTAACGGACAAAATCACTCATTTAGATGAAGTGATGATGATTCGTGTAGATGAAGCGCTACAAATTAGTTTAGGACTAATAGATTTTTAAATCGGCAGTTTAAGTTGCTCTCTTTACAGGGCAACTTTTTTTATTATAGAGGAGGTTACGGTTGTATATGGAAATGGTAGATAATCGACAAGCGTTAATGAAAATGTTAGTGAAGGAATTAGGCTTTACCGAAAAGCAAGTTCGTCATGTTATTCAATTAACAGAAGAAGGTAACACAGTTCCATTTATTGCTCGTTACCGAAAAGAATGGACAGGCTCTTTAGATGAAGTGCAAATTCGTACGATTTTAGAAAGATGGCAATATATGATGCAGCTTGAAGATAGGAAAGAAGAGGTTATTCGTCTTATTGATGAGAAGGGGAAACTGACAGGAGAGTTACGTCAGCAAATTGTGAAAGCTGCAAAGTTGCAAGAAGTAGAAGATTTATATCGTCCATATAAAGAGAAAAGAAGAACGAAAGCAACGATTGCGAAAGAAAAAGGACTAGAGCCATTAGCCGAATGGTTATTGTTATATAAGAAAGAAGATCCAAATCAGAAGGCAATGGAGTTTATTAACGCCGAGAAAGAAGTGCAATCTGCAGAAGAAGCGTTACAAGGTGCTCAAGATATTATTGCAGAAATCGTTTCAGATGAAGCATCGTATCGTAGTTGGATTCGGAATGTTACTTTTAGAAAAGGTGTTATGTCTTCGGCTGTAAAAGATGAAGAGAAAGATGAAAAGAATATATATGAAATGTATTACAGCTATGAAGAACCGTTGCAGAAAGTGGTACCGCATCGTGTATTAGCGATGAATCGCGGTGAGAAAGAAGATATATTGAGAGTTTCTGTTGTTCCACCAGTAGATGAGATAGTAACTTTCTTATATAAGAAAGTAATTCGTGATAACGATTCAAAAAGTGCACAGTATGTAAAGTTAGCAATTGAGGATGGTTATAAACGATTAATTCAATCGTCTATTGAAAGAGAGATTCGAAAAGAATTAACAGAAACAGCTGAGGAACAAGCAATACATATTTTCTCTGAGAACTTACGTAATTTGTTATTACAACCTCCAATGAAAGGAAAGGTTGTGTTAGCTGTAGACCCTGCATATAGAACGGGTTGTAAATTGGCTATTGTAGACGATACGGGGAAAGTTCTATATATTGATGTTATTTATCCGCATCCACCAGTGCGTAAATATGAAGATGCAAAAACGAAAGTTCTTTCTATTATAGATAAATATCAAGTTGAAATGATTGCGATTGGGAATGGTACAGCTTCTAGAGAATCAGAAGAATTTATAGTGGATGTATTACAAAATGTGAAACGAGAAGTCTTCTATATTATTGTGAATGAAGCTGGTGCGAGTGTGTATTCGGCTTCTGATTTAGCTCGTGAGGAATTCCCGGATTTACAGGTTGAAGAAAGAAGTGCGGTTTCTATCGGAAGACGTCTGCAAGATCCACTTGCTGAACTTGTAAAGATTGACCCTAAATCAGTTGGGGTTGGACAATACCAACATGATGTATCTCAAAAGAGATTGAATGAATCGTTAACGTTTGTAGTAGAGACGGCAGTTAACCAAGTTGGGGTGAATGTAAATACAGCTTCAGTTGCGTTATTGCAATATGTTTCGGGTTTATCGAAAACTGTTGCGAAAAATATTGTAGCAAAGCGTGAAGAAGAAGGGAAGTTTACAAAACGAACAGACTTAAAGAAAATACCACGTCTAGGTGCGAAGACATATGAACAATGTATAGGTTTCTTACGTATATTAGAAGGGGCAAATCCGTTAGACCGAACGGGTATTCATCCAGAACAATATAAAAATGTTGAATTGTTATTGAAGAATCTAGGGTTATCAAAAGATGACGTAGGGCAACCACAATTACAAAAGAGCTTAGAAGAAGTGGAGATTTCTAAGTTGTCGCAAGAAACGGGAGTTGGAGAGCCTACATTAGTTGATATTATAGATGCACTCATTAGTCCGGAGCGAGATATGAGGGACGAGTTGCCTAAACCACTTCTGAAAAAAGGGATTTTGAAATTAGAAGATTTAAAACGTGGTATGGAACTGGAAGGAACAGTTCGTAACGTTGTTGATTTTGGTGCGTTTGTCGATGTAGGTGTAAAACAAGATGGTTTAGTACATATTTCTAAACTAAGCAAACAATACGTGAAGCATCCGTTAGATATTGTATCTGTCGGACAAATCGTTAAAGTATGGGTAGATGATATTGATACGAAAAAAGGTCGCGTTGCACTATCTATGTTGCCGATTGAATAGTAAAAGAAGAGAGCAGATAAAACTGCTCTTTTTTTAATAGGATAAAAAGTGTAATGAATTATGAGCTTTGATGTATTTTGCTATAATAAAACCAGCATTCATTTAGTAATTTAATTTGATACCGGTTTTTTTCGAAATATGCGCGTTGCATTTGTTTTTTGAGCCATGTAGGCATAGGAATCCCTCCTTGTTTAATCCTACTCTCAAAAATGTAAGGTACTATTGATGAGAGGTTGGTGAGTGGATTTCTATTTCTGCTATGTTTTTAGAAACCACGCTTCTTGAATGAGGATGGGTATATGTACTATTTAATATATGTATAAGAGAGGAGAAAAGTGTAAAAATATTTTTTTGTTTAGGAGGAATGAAAATGGATGAGCAAGAAATACAGCGGCTAGTGGAAGAAGTATCAATGCAATATTTCGGAATGCCGTTTGTACATAAGGCAATGTTTAATAGTAGGTTACGTACAACTGGTGGGCGTTATCTACTGAATACACACAATATTGAACTGAATTATCGATATTACGAAATGTATGGGGAAGAAGAATTAGTTGGGATCGTTAAACATGAACTTTGCCATTATCACTTACATATTACAGGAAGAGGGTATAAGCACAGGGATAAGGATTTTCGTGAACTATTAAAGGCAGTTGGTGCGCCGCGCTTTTGTAAACGAATGATGAATGAAGAGAGCGAAAAAAAGGTTTATATGTATGAATGTATGGAGTGTTTGCTTCAATATGTAAGAAGACGTCAAATAAATACAAAAAGATATGTCTGCGGAAAGTGTAAAGGGAAACTAATTCTGATAAAGAAAACATCTTGACAGTGAAAACGCAATCCAGTATATTATAAACATGTCACGTTTGTACAAGATGTTGTAAAAAACTTCTTGACTTACGATGAGAATTTTTATAAGATACAAATTGTCTTCATTATTCCGCAGTAGCTCAGTGGTAGAGCTATCGGCTGTTAACCGATCGGTCGTAGGTTCGAGTCCTACCTGCGGAG
>NZ_JBYTEA010000016.1:0-99088 GCF_058791995.1 Bacillus sp. EB106-04-02-XG92 | reverse complement strand
TCGTAATGGAGAAGAATCCGCTTTTGAAATTGTTGGTAAAAATGCTAGTGTAAGTGCAAAACACATAGCTAACATGCTCATAAATTTTTTCATATTAACAACCCCTTAGGTATTTATTTAACATCCTGTATTTTACAGGTTAAAAATGTAAATTTCAATATTGTTATATAAAGAATAATTATGTAATTATACATATTTAATATAAAGTACACCAAAACTCAGATACATAAATCCCTCGCTGTTACATTGGGGATACGAAAATAACTACAAGAAAAAGGCGTCTACAGAAAAAATTTCTATTCTTATATTTGTAGGATAGTTTTAGATAAAAAAACAAAGAGTTCAGTAATGTATATATGTCTTAATGTAAAATATATATTGCATTTATTCTGCTTGCAATTTAATATATAGATTATAAGATGTTGTGGTATGAAGTTAACTTTACAAATGAAGTTTATTTAATGTTTGTAAGTAAAGAGAAAATGGGAAGAGTTAAAAAAGTCTAACTCAACAGGAGTTGGCCAATGTTGTAAACGTTACGCGACGAACCAGTAGCCTTATTGAAAGCAATAAGTGTAACCCTTCTTTAAAGCTTTGTATGCATATAGCTAAAACAATAGATAAGAATTTAGATAAATTATTTTGGGAGGAACTCTAAAATGGAAAAACTAAAAAAATGGTTTTCACTCAGTACACACTCAGATGAAAGAATTCAACAAATCGAAATGAAAATTTGGGCGCAATCTGGAATTATTGTCCTACTTTTAGCTTTTATAGATGTTGTAATAAGGGGAGCATATCTACATCGCCCATTCATAGAATGGATTGCTTCATTAGCCATAATAATTTGTTATATGATTTTCTTCTTTATTAAATCTATTCTAACTGGAGTTTATGAAACAGATATTAATAATAAAGAGCAATTAAAAGAAAAATTAAAAGAAAAAATGAATAATACCTTTATTTTTTGTTTTGTCGCAATAGGTGCTACTACATACAAATATTACTTCCCTGAAGATTTCGGTGGATGGTTAGCAGCAATAGCAAAATTCATTATACTTTTCGTTTTCTTATTTGGTATTGAATATCTTATTACAGTAATAGCTTGGAAGAGATCTAATAAAATTTAATAAATATAGACAAAAAAGCTTATCCTTTAGTACTTAATGATAAGCTTTTTTATTATTTTTCTATCGCTTTTTTGTTTTTGTGGTACCTACTTCTCTTAGGTTAATAACGAGGTGGTGGCATCCCATTGCTATTGATTTAAAAGAATGACGTCCACTTTTTATAAAGAGGTTTTGTATAAAAATAATTTTTTTCAGATATTCTCCTTGTGGGAGCAGCGGTTCTAACAACAATCAGTTATAGGGGGCGTGACATATATCCATCAAGCTAAAATTTTGAAATACCCACAAAAAGAAAATTTTTATCTCTCTACACCAATTTATGAGAATTCATTTTTTTCGTTTTCAGGATAATGAATTTCTTAACTTGATGGCAATGACCTCACATTAATGTATATGGATAGTTACTTTTAATTTATATATTAATCTTAATGAATATATAAATTGAAGCATAGGTTTATGATAAACGTATGTAATATCCGTCATCCTGTTCATAAATGTGCCCTGAATTTAATAGTATTTCTTTTGCTAAAACCATACTAAATAAGGGGCGGAATAAAATTAAAAGTAAAATAAACAGAATATTCAAAAATATATATATCAACTTATTTAAAGGTTAATCTAATGTAATACCATGATACCATGGTTTTACATTAGATATAGATAATTTTGGAAAAGGGGAAGATTCTATGAATGTTCAATTAGAAAATGAACAAATAACAAAATTATTAAACGACTGGTATCAATCCATGTTAAAACAACAATTAGTTAAAGCAAAACAATTAAAAGAGTATATAGACAATGAAATTAACAATGTCAAAGAAAATCAAAACATACTCTTATATTATTCTTTATTAGATTTTAGATACAAAGCATTAACAGATTGGATAAGTATTAACGAAAGCAGTTTTGATGAAATGGATAATTTCACAACTCCAGCAGATGACTTCCTGGCTTATTATTATCACTTCTTTAAAGCATTCCATTGTACTTTAACATCCAATTACACTGAAGCAAGTGAACACTATGAAAAAGCAAAAGAACTATTAATACATATTCCTGATCCAATAGAACATGCTGAATTTAATTATCGAATGGGATATTTTTATTATCAAATCTATAAACAAATAATAGCTCTTGATTATATAAAATTAGCTAGAGAAGAGTTTTTAAAACATGAAGATTATGAAATAAATGTAGCACTTTGTGACAATTTTATAGGTCTGTGCTGTATTGATTTAAAACATTTCGAATTAGCTGAGGAGTCATTTAATAAGGCACTAGACACTTTCCAAAAAAATAACCATAAAAATTCTATCCTTATGGTAAGACATAATTTAGCTTGGTTATATTCAAAACAAAATTTATCTAAACTCGCGATTCGTCATGTATCTGAAGTAACAAAGAACAATCCAAACCATTTCAAAGCATTTTTCGTAGAAGCATATGAATACTATAAGATAAATGACCATAATTACAGCGATCAACTAATTCAAAAAGGATTAAAACTTAGTAACGATTTTAACAATCAAGAATTCCAACATCGCTTTAAAATTTTAAAAGCCCTCAACAACAACGTCCCTACATTAACTTTAGAAATATCGATTTCAGAAGGAATTTCTTATTTCAAACAAGAAAAACTATGGGAATGCGTAAAAGAATATGCTGATATCTTAGCTCTAAAGTTTTATGAAGAAAATAACCATAACAAAGCAAGTCAATATTTTTACATGAGCAATACAGCTCAAAAAAATGAATTAGAAAAAGGAGCGTTAAAATAATGAAAAAAATCTATCTAACTATACTTGGAATATCTTTGATTAGTATCTTATCGTTAGGGTTAAACGACTCTTTTAAAAATCAAGCTGTAAATATAGGAGACGGTGGAGGTGCACCAGCAAGACCAGATTATTTATTACAAACACACGCTGACTTATAAGAAAAAAACACCTTCATTCTGAAGGTGTTAGATCAAACTAATTTTTTACTTAAAAAGCCCTGAAATATTAGGGCTTTTTCTTTATATAGAATTGATTTCAAAAAAAGGCACTCTAAGGTGCCTTCTCTGACTTGATAATTAAGCATTATGATACTACAAGAATCTAATAGTATAGGCGAATAGATATGGTATTTTAATTTTAATAAATGACCAGTGAAATCGATAACCCTTGTTATTTTTTTATATTATTATATACGAGCATTGAAAAACTTGTAATTACGATTAGTATAAGCATAGTTCTTTCAACAATAGAATTATAATTGGTTAAATAATCTATCAGTAAATATAACGGGAAAAGTAAAATAAAAAATATAATTTGTTTTTTTGTAAACATTTTAAAAATACCCCCTGTTAAATTATATAATTTTATTTTATACCAAATTTATTATATATAACATAATTATACCTTAAAATCTATAAAAAAGAAAAAATATATATAATATACAATATTGTAAAATATTTCTATTATATGTTAATATTAACTATGTAGTTATCAATCTATGGATGGGGGAAAACTAATGTTAAAAGGTAAAAAAACAATTATTACAATGCTATGCGCAACTATGTTAGGTACAACATCTTTAATGGCTACATCAGCGAAAGCGGAGACTGACACAAAGTTGGAAAATTCAATTACTGATTTTGGTATGAAAGATCTTGAACTAAACGATTACCAATTAAATGAGTTAAAAAATAATAGACCTATAACGATTTCTACTGCTGCTGCTGAAATTAGAATAGAACCACAAAGAGCAGGTGCAAAGGTATTTAATATTAAAACTTACTTGAAAAACAGTTATTGTAAGGATGTATTGAAAAATTACAATGCTTGGAACTCTACTAATAAATGGGCGAAAACTGTGAAGTATATAGTAAGCCTTGCTCCTGCTGCAGGATTATCAATGTTTATGTATGACTTAGGAGCAGATAGGATTATAACACCGATTAAATCTGCAGTTAAACAAGGTAAAGGTGTTGAAATGTCTTATAAATATACAATACCTGTTGGAACCAATATAGGAGAAATAACTAATTCAAAAGTTACTGTTAAATAAAAATAGGACAACCCTATAATGAAGTTAGCCCTTTCAAGTAGACAGTATTCAAAAAACACAACTAAGCAACCTGAGTTTTATATTTATAGGGACTCAGGTTATTTAGTTTCTTTTGGAGCCGTTGGTGATTATAAAAGTGTATATATTTGCGCACAGCAAACTTAACCTCATCAGCTGTGTGGAAAGAGTGTAAATAAAAACACTCTGACTTAAAGTGACTGAAAAAGCTTTCTATATAAGCACTGTCCCAACAGTTTCCCTTTCTGGATATACTCGTCTTCATCTGATATTTTTTAAGTAGTTGAGTTGGTTAAATTGACGAGATGTGTACTGGAACCCCCAATCACTATGCAGGAGAATCCCTTTCACGTTTCGTTTTTTTATTGCCTTTTTTAGTGTGTCTAGCACTAGTTTCAGATCATTTCTACGGCTAATTTCATAGCAACAATTTCATTGTTGTATAGGTCTTTAATAACGGATAAGTACAATCTCTGTCCATGGAAAATCAAATAGGTAATATCTGTTACTCATTTTTTGTTTGGTTTGGAAACTTGGAAATCCCTGTTCAGATGGTTATCTAAAATCACGTAAGCTTCTTTCTTCCCTTAATAAGGTCTTTTTCTCCTAATAATAGCTTTGATCCCTAGTTCCCTCATCAATCTTTGTATACGTTTGTGATTAAAGTGAAGGTTATAAGTGGCTTTCGGCCAAATTTGTACTCTCCTGTATCCATAAATACACTTAAGTTTTTTACGACACTCTAGTATCATAAAGAATTTCTTAGTCAGTGATTTTTTGTACAAAGAGTATTTGTATTTCTTTATAGAAAAAACTGCCTCCCAATCGTTAGAAATGTCTAACAGTTGGGAGGCAGTTTTTTTGTGCTCACTATAGTAGAGCATAAAAAATTTAATCACCATTCTTTTCATTTATATCATTACGAAGGTGAATGGGTAAGAACTTCGCTAAATATGTCCCTGTTCTTTTAATTTGTATAATTACGGAGGTGTAACAGAAAAGAACTCCGCTGAATTTTATCTTTATCGGTTTTTTATTAAAAATCATTAATTAAGTAAAATGCAATAATTTTACTTAATTTAATAACTATTAAATCATAACATAAAAATAAAAATATACAAATAATAAAATATTGAATATTGATTATCAAAATTATTGGTTCGATTATTATAGGACTAGTTGCAGTTTTTATCGGAGTTATAATGGCACTGTTTCTGGATCATGTAGGAAATAGAAATAGGGAAATTAAGTGAAAATATTGCTTGATATTTCATCATTATCCTTTTTCGTTTTATAAGCATTCCTGTTAAATTATATAGTTGAAATTAACGATTTACATCTTGTATCAATAATAATATTTAAATGGTAATAAATTAGCAAGAGATCTTACAGGTGAAATAAGTGGAGAATATGATGTTCGGCGTGCTTGGGAAGGTGTAGATTCGTCTACGGGAGAAAAACTTGGTACTCTTGACAGAGTCATAGCTGGAGGTACGGCGGTAGCAGGCATTACACCAATCGGAAAGTTGGTTAAAATCGGTAAAGGTGTAAAGATGTCAGCTAGTGCTGTTAAAACTGTAAAGGGTGCTGAGTCGAATTATGTGCTTTTTAATAAAACGCATATACAATCAATGCCTAAACCAAAAGGGAAAGTTCAAATGGAGGAAGGTTACAATCTCATCACGGTTTACAAGGAAAATGGGCGGAAGCAAATTTAAGTCAATATGGATATGATCCAAAACTTGCACCAACAGTGACGATTGAAACAGGAAAGGAGTTACCACATACTATTATTACTAATGCGCAGAACTTGAGACGTGATGAACGTGTAGCCTTAGGAAATGGGAAATGGAGCTCTTCGTTACAAGAGAAATTAAAGAATATAGTTTCTGATTTTGAAAAAGCGGGATTTTCTAAAGAAATTATTAGAGGAACTTTAGAACAACAATATAGAATGCTTGATAAGTTAAAAGTAAAATATGAAAGGATTGAGTATTAATGAGTATACTTGAGAACTTAAATGCAGTTTTCACTTTAGAAACACAAGAACCTCCAGCAACTAAAGAAACGATTCAAGAATTACAAGGTTTTTCATCAATAGATGTTCCCTCAGATTATCTAGAGATAATTCAACATTGTACAGAAGCGGAGATTAATGTAAATAATGAAATATATATCCGTATTTGGAGTCCTGCGGGTTGTATAGAGATGAATGAAGCTCATAATATTCAAAAATATATACCTAACTCACTTGCAATTGGTGATGATGAAGGTGGGAAAGTGCTATTATATGCAAATGGAAAAGAAGGATTCGGATTGCATATGGTAGATTTTGGAGATTTAGATATCGAAGAAGCAATTAAAATATCACCTTCTTTGAAACTGTTATTAATGGATGGGATAGGTGTAGAAAAGTTATTGTTATAATTTTAAGGACATAGAATACCACTGTATTCTGAAAAGGTAACGTTAAAGCATGTCTTATAAAACTTTATTTTGTTAATAATTATTTGTGTTACGCATTATAATGGGGCATTGTTTAGTAGATATGTTATTTCTCCTTTGGAGACAGTTTACACATTCATATTTATTTCCCTCACCCTATTGGAGTATATTCCCATAACCTTACCATGTTAGCGGAATTCCAAGGTGTAGTTGTTGTTGAAAAAATAAAAATTGAATATTCAGTTTTGTATTGACTGCTGTGGATTTTATTTACTTGGTTCTTTTATGTGTACCTTTTGAAGTGTCGATGTATGAAATGATTTAAGGTTTGGTTAATATTTAAATAATAAAATATAAGAATTGATAAGAGTTCTGTTCAGTTTAACTTCTAGTAAATGTATTTTAGAATTAATTATGAGAACTTTTTATAAAGAAATGGTGTCTGTTGCAAATGTGGAGAAATATAGAAAATCATCGAAAGTGATTTCGCTTTGGGTTAACTTAGTATTAAGGTAACTTTCCTAAGTAAGTATTTAAGGGGTGAATAATTTGAATTTCACATATAAGAGGCCGTTAATTTTTATAGTCCTACTGTATATTGTATTGATAGCTTTTAAATATGCAAATCATAATCAAATTAATTGGTTTGAAAATCTTATAAAAACACTATTTATAGTAGTGTTTTTTGAAATTATGATGTGGTTATTTTCTTCAAAAAAAACAACCTCTAGGAAAGGAAGGCGTTTTTAATTTTTACACTTGCTTATTGTGTTTCATTGTGTGAAAATAACCGAAGAAATTATTGAATACAGTACTGATAAATGATAATAGAAAGTGAGCTTTTGTGATGATACCTTATTATATAGAGATAGCTCATGAGATCGCTAAAACTGCCCATGGTGGACAAGTAGATAAAGCAGGAATTGACTACATCAAACACCCTGAAGCAGTTGCTAGCTTTGTAAATACGGCCGAAGAGAAAGCTACTGCTTATTTGCATGATGTTCTGGAAGATACAGAGATAACTGCTAATGATCTATTAAGTGCTGGTATACCTCATAATATAGTTGAGGCAGTGCAGGTACTGACAAAAGAGAGATACACGCCTTATTTTGAATATCTGAGCAAAGTGAAAGAAAATTCTCTTGCCCGTACTGTCAAACTTGCAGACTTAAAACATAATTCTGACCGCTCACGACTTGCTAGGATAACAGATAAAGACTTAAAACGATTGGAGAAGTACCGTAAAGCGATTCAGTTTTTAGGGGAATAAAAGAAATAGCAACTTCTATAGTGGCAATCTCTTAGAATACTATTTGTTTGAAGAAAATGCTTCTTGCAAATTTTTAAAGGTATTAAATAACGATTTTTAGGTTGCTGTGGAATAAAAAAATAAGAGACTCTATTCTGATGAGGGAATCTAGAATAGAGTCTCTTATCATAAGTCTTAAAACATCAATTCAGGAATATGCAAATGATTTTTAAATAAGTTCCAAGTCTCATCTAGAATGGGTTTTGGTGGTATGTAAATAATTGTTCCATCTCGACCTCTTGTTAAAATAACTCGATATGCGTTGAGCTTAATTTGGAACGGATCTTCGACACCCCATTGATAGTGCCGTCCCTTCCAAGTTCCATTCTGTAGATATAGATCATCATCCCAATGAACGAGCGTCATATCTAGTTCAAGTCCCTGTGTTTGGAATTCAGTTGAACTAAAGTTGAGCGCTCTACAATAGTATTGGGATTGGGGATAATTAAAGTATTGAGCGATCTTACTAGGGCGTTCATATCGTTCATCTCTTGGTAGAACAGGGACTTCTTTTTGATGATCAGCGCCACCAGCACAGACAACACCAACTGTTTTAGTATCATCCTGATAAAGCTGATGTAAAGTGAGTTTGGCTTTGTTTAAATCACGTGTAATAAAAAGTTGATAATGCTCTTTCGGTAGATAATGAATTAGTTGTTTTGTTTGATTAAAATTAGCATCTAATAAAGTATTAATAATTTCATAGTATTTCAAAGCTGCATGAGCACGGAAAGCTGAGTTTAAATGTAGCTGAGAATGTGTTCTATAATGTGCTGCATTTGTAAATAAAGAATTAGGATATTTAGAGTGAACAGTTACGTTTTTTCCAGCAATCGCATGATTCCACAGAGCGAGACCGCCTTCTTCTCCAGAATAGATCTCCTGTCCGTCACCAATTAAGCCAATTGTTACACTCCAAGGTTTATTGTTTGTTGCAATATTCATTATAATATCCGGTTCGCTTAAGTTTTGGGCTTTTCGATTTCTTTTAGTGAGCGATTGATCGACTTTTTTTGTATCCCATGCTCGTTGGGCCTCATCAAAAATGATGATTTGTTCCTTTGGAATCATTTTCTTTTCGAGAAAGTCCATTTTATAGCCATATAGGCCTTGTACAAAGGTTCTATTTTTCAACGTATCTTGTAATACGTCTACTAATGGACCGTTACCTGATAAATAAACTGCATTTTTCATCTCATGTGCAATGGTTAGACCTAAATATGTTTTACCTGCTCCTGGCTCGCCAGATACTAAAATGAGATGATGGGTATTTGTATGTTGGGCTTCTTCAATGATTGAGCGTACAGTTTGTTGTACTTCTGGAAAATTACTGCTTGATACAGCTTTAATGTCAGGGAGCGGTTCATTATTTAAAATGGAACGAGCAGTTTCTAGCATAGAAGGTGAGGGTTCATAGACACCTTCAATTATTTCCTCTAGCGTTAAAGTTGGTACTTTTGTTTTATTGATTATTCGTTTAAGAATGCTTTCCAATCCATCAACTGTTGAAAGGGTTACTTGATAATCTTTTTGGAAAACCCAGCGTTCGCCTTCATAGTTTGTAAGCAGTAAAACACCTATGACTTGCATGTTAGATTGTTGAATAGCTGAGTGATAATGTTCAAGATCACGCATATAAAGGGATGTTTGGATATATTCAGAAGGCGAAACGTTATTATAACTTTTACATTCGAGAACGATCAAATAACCATTAATCAATAAAAGTACATCAGGACGACGACCGCCTCCGCGTAAAATTTCATATTCAAAAATAAGTGATGCATTTAAATTAGAAAATCGGTTAAATAAATCTTGTAGTTTATTATAGCTATCAATCCATGCTTTCTTTTGAGAAGATATTTTTGGATCGTTTGTATTGGTTTTATAGACATGATTTAGCAATTGTTTAACGAAAAACTGTACATCTAATTGCTTAAATTGTTCAATAGTTCCAGCCCAGCCATAGTTCAAGATAAAGCCCCCTTGTGACGTGGTTTTATATATGTATATCCTTATTATACGAAATAATATAACTAGTGGGGAATAAGAAAAGAGCTATCCTTGTATTTGAAGCATTTTCTTCCTCAATTTCCCGATTAAAATAAAGAGGGAAATTGAGGAAGGGGAGATGAAGTAAGCTAAGATAGAGTTGTTTTAGTAAGTTTGCTTCATTTTGCAGCAATAATTATAAAAATAATATTTGTGATGCTATATCATAAAAAACAATCTATTTTACTTGGTATTATTTTGTATATTAAAGCTTATCTTGATGATTAGATATAGATAGTAAAATTCACGCGGAAATTAAATTTGATTTAAAAACTCTCTTAATATTATATTAAGGGAGTTTTTTTAAATAAGGGGTTGTTAATTATATTACTGTAGCAGAAATAAAAAAGAGGGACTTCGTACTATAACACAAGAAGAAATTAAAATTTATAATTTAAAGGGGGCGGTATGAAAGTTTTCAAGCTTACAAATAAAAAGGCAGTTATTTCGATTTTCTTTTTTAGAGTCTATTCCTTCGCTAGAAGAATATAGTAGATTACAAAGATTGGGGTTCAAAATTAATGTGAGATAAGCATAAAGAACTTTGAAGAATTTGTCATTATCATTTTACTAACTATCAAATGCATGTATGTTTGAATAAATGAAGTCAGTGTGTTTGTGAAGTAAGATAAAAGCCGTTTCCTTTAGTATAGGCAGTTTTAGGGTAACATTGCATTTTGTATCCTTTTTTTATAAATCAATGGTTTGTTTTAACCATTCTAGAGGTGTTATCTTTAATCCCTCAAAATATATTTCATCTGCAGCATCTAGTATATATTCTTTGTTTTATTCTTTTGTTAGCTCTTGAATTACCTCTTAATGGAAGAACTAGTTGCATTAGTAGCTATTAGCCATGCGGGTGTTAACGTATTCCCACGCCGTGTGATCTTACACGTTGTGATGTTATTATGAGATTCAGAAATTGTGAAAGTGGTTCGCAATCAACTATTAAATATCGAAGAGAAAACGAAAAGTGAAGCTAGAGTCGCGGATATTGATGAAGAAATAAAATTACAAATGGAGGTAGGACAAGCATTTATGTCGGGGGATATCAATGCGTTAGCACAAGCTAATGAAAAATTAATAGAGTTTAAAAGTTGTCATATCACTAAGATTGAGAACAAGTTACAAGAACAAAAGACGGTAAAAAACGTCAGCAAAGAAGAGGTGCAGTATAAAACTCCTGGATAGATTCTTCGCAAGCTTGTTAACCGGTATGCTGTAGTTATTCACGTTACCATTTGGACAAATAAAGGTAGCAAGACCGTTGCATCATCTTGTAAATAAGTTGGGAAAAGGAATTGATTTGAAATCTCGAAGAACTAAGGAAAGAAGAGGTAACCCTAGGTCGTCGTATATAAGTGCTATCGGTCCTGAAGAATATAAAATCATTATTCCTGCAATGGTGGGAATATGTATGAGTAGTGGAGTGGGTGTTTCCGATATTCTGAAAGATGCTTAAAGGCAAAAAAGCCGCGATCTGAAATCGCGTTTTTTTTGTTAATTAGAGTTTCTTTCTATATTAATTGTGATGCTAGTCCTACGGGGCTTAGGTTTTTGTTCAGGCGTCACTTCTGTTTCGGCTAACTTTTTACATTCCATATAAAGTTTAGAAGAAGAATCGTACACGTAGAATAATTTTTCATTCGAATCCAGTTCTTTATAGAAGACTAATCTATTTTCGTCCATTTGATAATCATATTTTAAATTAGCTACTGACTTAAATGTCTCTTCAGAAATAGGTTGTATATTATATTCGTATTTTGTATTTCTAGCGGTAGTGATTTTGTGGAGTATAAAGAAATATAATTGGCTAAATACAAAAGAAAGTAGTGGTATGTTCAAAAAGAAAGCCAAATACTGTTTACTTATAATATATTCACATGAAATTGAGAAGATTAAAAATATGCTAGTTAATATATGAAAAATGAATCCTTTCAAATGCCAGTTTGTTTTAATAACCCTTTTAAATGGTTTTATAGGTATTAATGTAACAATGAAATATATAAATAAAAAGAACCATATAATAGCATTCAAAGTGAATAAGATAGAGTTTCGATATTCGTGTAAAGCCGGATAGAGGAGAAAGCTATAAATAATATATACAAGAGTTCCTATAAGAATGCCTATTGTATAAGACCAAAACTTCAGTTTTAATTGATTAGATTTATCTTTAAAGCGTCCGTCAAGTGCGTTGGTTGTTGCTACATTAATAAATTGATTAATAATGTATATGAAAGCAGCTGTAGTGGCACCTAAAAGTGCTACAATGACGGGAGAAAATTTGCTTATGGTTTCAATGGATAATTCGTTAAACATTTCATTTGTTCATTCCTTTTACGTAATATTTGTATAAGGTATTATAACAATTTTAATGGTTAACAAAAAGAAATTTTTGGTTTTTATCAATGTTTTTAATTCTAATTTGTTAATTTTAATTGTTATTGCATAAATAATGTATGCAAAAAGACGGGGCTATTACGCCTTGTTTTTTTCTTTCAGTACCGCTAACCCAGATAAATAATAATTTTTATCAATATAGTGTCACGTTTTAGGAATAAAAGTATTATAAGGTTATTTATTACTGATTTATCAAGCGAAGGATTCTTCCATAAGTATTTTTGTGATTTAGAATGGGACGGATTTAGCGAATAGTTTGTAAATACTCCTAGCTTCATTGATTTAATGGAGAGGACTCATAAAGTTTGGGAGCAAGCTAGCGAAGAGCATGGATATGTTTCTTCTAGTATTGTTGAACAAACAGCTTCATTGCTGTCTGATGAAATGTGTCTTGCGGTAGCGGATTTCCTAATAAAGACGGATTTAGAGACATGGGCAGGAGATGCAATTGTGACGGAAGTAGAAATTGAAGTTGTTTAAATATTATAAGAGATATAAAGTACCGAAGAGCTCGTAGGAAGTGAATAGTATAAACCGCTAAATGAAGAGTATTGCCCTAAATGAAATCAGGTCTTTTTTTGTTTGTTCACAATCCGTCACATTTACGACTTTAAAGAATGTATGTTCGAGATATGAGAGTATTGTAAAGAAAAACACTATTGGAGGTTTTATCAATGGAATATTGTTTTGAAGAAGATAAGTATGTTTACAGTGAAAAAGATGTGGAGTCTATGTTTGAGAAGCATTCAAAGGAGGCAAGAAGCATTGAAGAGTATCTTTATATTTTAGAACTTGAAAGTTTCTTTACTTTTTCGACTCAAGCATTAAGTCTAAGAAAGGTGGTTGAAGAAGAAATTAAAAGAGTTGTTCAATTATCGGACAAAGAGAAATATATACAGGTTTTTAAGGAAAATGAACAGAAAGAATATGAAGAAATAAAAGGCTACGTTGATAATTTATTTTCTTCTTCTCGGATATTCCGCAGTGACGAGAAGGAAGTTGCTGCGGGATATATTGTCTTTTGATCGTGCTTAACGCTCGGTCTTTTCTTTGTTATAGAATAAAATCAATATTTTATATATCAAAAAAAGGACCTAAGTGGTCCTTTCTTAGCTTCATCAACTAAAAGCATAAAGTTTGCTTAAATATATAACATTATGTAGCACCAGCCATAAAAGGTTTTTTTAGCAAGAGCAGTGTGTTGATCCACTATTAGGTCTCCATCCTCCTGGTGAATAAGTTAAGTGTACTAACTGGTCACTTGGAGGAATTACATTATTACATCTGGTACAGAATCTCATACTATCAGGGTGTATTTTAAACTCATTACAAGGCCTTGATTTTTTAATTTCACTACTTCTTACGAAAATGAAATTACGACCAGTAAGATTACGATAAACTGGCTTATGTGCTCCGTCATTAGAACCATGATGTGGTACTGTTACTAAAGTATTACCAGAGTTAAATGGAATATAAAATTTGAAATTTGAATCAGCTGTAAATACAACATTTGGTGAGACAGAATCTAAATCATTATATCGTATAACTAGACTATCCGCGTTAATTCTTGTATAGTGGAAAACTAGTTCTTTTTCATCTGAATAAGGAACAATTCTACGCTTAACTTTTCTACAATTGATTCCATATATCTTGTGGTCTATCTTCTTCCCCCAATAGGTATCAGTAAGCTCTAAAAATATTATTTTTTCAATGATCCCCAAAAGTACTAAATGATGGCATATTCTAACCAATCTACATATTCTATATATAGATGTATCAAAATCTACCTTGTCGAGTTGCCCCCTAATATTTCCATCAGATTCAATTACTATAGATTCCTTTTTTTTCTTTTCTCTTGATATGATTAATTTTCGTGCTTGCATCCGTTTGGTTATTTCAATTCGAGGGAAAATATCGGGAAGCCATATTTCTTTAATACGAATTGAGGGTTTAATGTTGTATTGATACTCATAAAGTAACTGATCAAATAATTTAAGAAGTCCGGATATATGATCCTCATCATAGTGGGTACATAGAACCACATTTAAAGTTGGATCCTGTGCTGGTAATTTTCTTTGAATTTGAGGGAGAATGTTCAATTTACCATCTCCACCATCTACAAGTAAATTGAAAGTGCCATCATTAAGTAAAAACGAGTCCCCAACATTGACCGGAAAAGCATAAAAATCCATAAATCATAGACCTCCCAAACCTTTAGTATTTCTCTTGGAACAATTTCATTACTACATATTACCACAGAAATTAGTATAGAAGTAACCAGATTATAAACAGCTATCCTTTTCGATAAAGATAATAAAATTCTCATTTTATAATAGAAAATTGTGGTATAATGTTATTATCAGTTGTGCAACATGGGCACTGATCGTGGTACTTAAGGGGACAACGTCCGCCTGCCAACGGAGCTGTATATGGTAAGAAAAGTTGTATTCTCGGTAGTTGTGAGTTTCATGATTGCTTTTACGCCGCCTCTGGGCGTGGACAAATTCGAAGTCGTGGGGGTTCTGCCTCCAAGAGTAGAATGGGTGAGAAAAGAGGGAGAGTCTCCGTAAGGGGCTCTTTTTTTTTATGCAAAAAACGAAGAAGCTCAGCTCCCTCTTCATGATTTCTTCTTCAAGCAAGTTCCGCCATCAACTTCTTCAATTAGTCGGTTATCAAGTAGTAACTTTAAGATACTGCATGCATAGTCTTTTCTTCTATTATTAACTATCCTGATTGATGGAGAAAGAATTGCTATTTTAAGTAGATAAAAGAGCTTAATATATTATAAATATAAAGTTCGCATTTTATATACTCTTCTAATGTTCCAAATTTGGAAAACCTCTATGAAAAATAAATTTTAAAAATTGCTCCGTTTGATTTACGTTTTTCATTTTGCGTATATAAACATAAAGTGAGGGAAATAAATCAATCAATTGGAGGAATTAATTATGAATAAAAAAATTGAAATCAAATTTAGAAGAATCGATAAGTTGGATAGATATTTTACTCAAATCTCAAACAACGTGTTTTACCTAATATATTTAAAAGTAATGATATTCCGTGTAACTAATGCTATTAATTTAAAAGTGAAAGGTGCTAAAATATACAATAGTTGGATTTGTTTTACAAATCGCTAATTTTAATAATCTAAGGAGAAATTATTATGTTTTTAAGTTCAATTGTTAGTTACTTAGGTGCATGGGAAGAGTTAAATGAAAAATATCCAGAAGAATATGCAGATATAATCAGATGTATAGAAAACTTGCATATATTAAAGAAAGAGGGAGAATTAAAGAATTATAAAGTGAGCAATGACTTTTTGAATTCATGGGAATTATCTTTAAAAGAGTCAGGTTGGTTACCTAAAAGAAATTCTGGATTAGGTGCATATTTTAAAAGTATGGTAGCAGTTAGATTATTTATGGGGGTCAGAGAAATCGCTAATTCATGGCTGTTCTCAGCTAGTAATAAAGCGATAAAAAGAAGTGCTTGTGAGATACCAATTCTCATTTTACTTACACAAGAAACGCTGGGGAGTTTTGAAAATTCAAAACATCATATGCAAATGCATTTTGAAAGATTTTTATTGGAACTTCAAGAAATAGCTCCTCTTAATCTAGAATATCCTTTTCTTATTTTAGCAATATCTAATCGAGAAATGCCTTTAGAAATGGTGGAAATGCCTAGTAATATAGAGGGGTATAACGAAAATATAGTTATGAATAGAAGTATTGAATTTCCTCCGGAATATTATCAAGCAGGATTAGGTATACTTGGTTATTTTCAGAAGGTACTTAAGGAAAAGTATCCAGGAATTCAAGCAACTGTAAGGATCATCCAAGATGGTTTAATAGTTAAAATGATTGTAGAGACTGAAGATGGTAGCAAACATATTGTTGAAAAGGCTTTGGAAGAATATGATTTAATCTTAAAAGGTGAAATTAAACCTGAAGAATATTTCGATGCCTCTGCACAAATACAGATACTTGAATTAAAGAATGAATTGAGAATGGCACAATTTCGTATTGAAAGTCAAAAGGAATTGTTAGCTTATCAAAAAACTCAGATAAAGGAGCAACAAATTCAAACAAGTACACTTGTAGAAATAATAAGTAAAGGAATCTCAAAACCAGCTTTGCCTGCTATTCATGTTTCACCTGTAATTACAGTTGAAACTTCATTAAATCAACATACAATACATAATGAATTAAAAGAAGCTATTGAAGTAATTCGAGATTTAAAGCAAGTTGTAAATTTTCCGGAGACTGTCGAATCATTAAATGAGATAGAGGAAGCTTTGTCAGAAGCTGATGCAAATAATATAAATGATTCTGCAGGTGTATCTAAATTGCAAAGTTTGATAGAGACAGTTAATAATACTGAGAGTGCTGTCAGTAAGTCTATTGCGACGACAACTGCAGGAGTAGAATTGGCAAAAAAATTAGCTAGGAACTATAACAAACTTGCTCCATGGTGCGGATTACCACAAATACCATTTATAAAATAAACTATTAATTTTATTATTAATAGCTTATAGAAGAAAGGGAAAATACATCCTAAAAAACGGATATACTTTCCCTTTTTATGATAATTCTACATATTTTCTCGGTTAGGTTCCTTAATACATTCTTAATTCCTAAATATGTTATTCATCAGCTTTTAATAAAATCTACTAATAAATCTTTAAATGACGTGAGTTTATCTGGTTGGTTTTTTAATATATCACTCACAAGTTCTTTTCCATGTCTCACTTTATTATAAGTAAGACCATATTCAAGGAATAGTAATTCTAAAACAGAACTACCAATTACTTGTTTTAGTGGAGTGTGGATAGAACCACGAGTTTGATAATGTAATTGTTGTAATAGATTCTAACTTTACTTACAATAAAAATCTACTAACAAGCAAAAAAGATTACCGTTATAGTAATATTAAAATGCTCTATCAGATGGTAACAAGAGCTAGAAAAAAACTGCATATTATTATTATTGATAATGAGGTCGTTTTAGAGAAATGTTTAGAAATCATGCAATCTAATAAAAGAGGTAAAAACTACAAAACAGAAAAAAATCATGCTAAACAAGTTTTAGCATGAAAATAAGTGATTTAAACAACTCTAAGGGTATTTTAATGCGAGGCAATTAAAATATGGTGGAATTAGCTGAAAAACTTTTAATATATTTTTTATGCCGGAGATATCCCATCGCTATCAAGCTAAGAAAATCAAATATAAAAAGAAGAGGACAATTCACCTCTTCTTTTTTGAAATTTATTTTAAATAGTATTTTTGCTTTTTTTAATTTTTCCATTCATCGTCATAAGTATCAAGTGAGAGAGGTATAAACACCCCATTTTGACTATCTCCATAGTAAACCCTGTTATATTCCACATTAAAACCGTTTGCCATATAGAATATAGCCCTTCTTACAAGCCGTAATGTTTCATAAGTAGCCCATTCTAAGTCTGAATAGCTTACTATATACTCATACTTATTATTATCTGCTAATTCTTCGCTAAATGATATATCGTATGATTCAAGAACTCTAATGTATCTATGTTCAATACAGTTACGTAATAGCCGAATCACCCTCATATCGCCATTCTTAAAATCTAAATCCTTACTTAACCAATACAAGGCATTAAACGGACTTCTTAAGGCTACATCTAACTCAATTTCTTTGTACCACTTATGGAAGTCTATCTGTTGAACCCGGATGTTTTGTTTATGAAATTTACAGCAAAATAGCCCTATCTTATCAAGCACACTAAACGCTGTCTTAAGAGATGTTTTCAGTAACTCAGTCCGGTATCCTACTGCAGGATAGTCAAGAGTATTAATAAGAGTATTATAACGTTGCGACTCATGCACTGTCATATCATCTCTCATACAATCTATTCGATACAGGAAATATCTGGAAATGTTGTATTCTTGCTTAATGGTATTGAACCAAGAGTAATATTCCATATTATTCTCTTTCTTAAAGTAGCTTACACCCATATTTATCATGTGAACATCATCTATATTGCCTTTCTTATAGATTATATTCACATAATTAAGAGCTAAATTCCTTTCTGCTGACCAAACCTTATAAACATCATCCACATCACTGTTCTCTGACCAAGGTTCATTATCAGATAAATGAGTATCAACAAAATTCTCCATATACCTTTCACATTCTTGAAAATGTTGTAATGAGTCAACAGGTATAACATCAGGGGTTGCACTTGCACATACATCTTCCAATTCAGCAAGACCTTTTTCAATCAAAAATCTCATGACTGTGCGATCAGTTATTCTTTGTGCTAATGATATATGTTTAATAGCTAAGTTACCTCTTGCCATAGGGAAATGGTCAACTAAGTGCTCAACCTTCTTTAATTCTTCAATAGACTCAACTATTCTCCCCATTTCAATATATACATTTGATAAATTCACATAAATTTGTGACACAAATAAATTATCAAGTTTCTTGCTTAGCTTTGATAACCTTATAGCTAAGCGATAGGCTTTTATCCTCAGGGCATAGTTGTTAAACACAAAATCATCATAATCTTTATATTGTTTTACTAACATGGAACCATCATGTATTACTTCGAAGTTAGTGTCTGCCATTATTTTTAAAATGGCTTTATAATTAGCTTTAGTGTATAGGTAGACAACTTTAAGATCATTCTCAAGTTGTTCAATATTAATTGCTCTAAATTTTTCTTCTATCGTTGAAATATAATTTAGGGCATCCTTATCTATACTAGTTCTATTGGATAAAAAATGTTCATCTAATTTGTCAACTAATAGACCTATATCATGTAATTCAGCCATCAACTGTTCATTCATTTATTTATTAGCCCCCTATAATGCAAAATTATATATATTGGTTAAACTAAATTCTGCCTTTATTCATATTTTATAAAATATCTTAAACAAACATCAATATAAATAATAAATTATAAAAACATATATAGGTTAATGGATTAGGATTGGTAAAGGATGTTGAGGGGGATTTTTGTGGAGAAAATTATATAATAAGAAGAATTAATGAACTACTTTAATATAGTAAATAATTCATTGCTTGTTATTTAAAAAGAGGATGCATGATGGGTTGTTCAGCGGCAGGGTTTATTCTTCACGTAATATGATTTTATACTACTTATTCTAGCCACTTCAGTTTTTAGATAATTTAAGTATTTTTATCTTTCCTAATTTGAGTACTTACCTATACCTTGTTCACTTTCTTCAACTCATCAATAGTTAAAGTGTTTCCTATATTACTTTTAACTTATCTAGGTTTTATAATATAGATAACTATGATGGTGAAGTATATTTATGATTATTAGAAATAGAAAGGGTGTTAATATGGATTATATAAAAATATATAAGATGCTAAAAAATTTAGAGTATTTAGTTCAATGGGGAGAAGTGGAGTGTAAGGAGAATATTCCATATAAGAAATATGGTATGGGGAAGGATACTATAAATATCATAGGAGATGAAGCTCTTGTTCAATATAGTAAGGTTGCTAGATATCTATTGAGAAGTGATCATAGCATATTAGAAACAGTCACATTAGAAGATATAGAGGATGAAATAATACTACTGTTGAGAAAAGCTAAGAAGGAAGAATTAAGTATAGAAATGATAAAGGGTATATTTTCTAAATTAAGAAAACAGCCAATCAAAGAGTATGAGATATTTTATCCACTTTATGGCGTAGTATATTGTAAAGAGGAACCAATTCAATTAGGACCATTTACCATTTACAATTTTGAAATCCATCGTGAATTTTTGTCAAAAAAGTATCCAAAAAGTGATTTTGCTTTTAAATTAAAATATGATGAAGTGAAATTGAAAGATAATCAGGTTTTATTAATAAGTGTTGTTGTAAGTGCCAGAAATCATAAAAGTGCTAATGAAAAAGGAAGAGTTAAATTAAGGGAATTTGAAGATGCTATTAGATTTATGGTCGCTAATTTTAGAAAGCATTATGATGTTGGTGTATTTAACTATAATAGCTATCGATGGACTGATGGAATCATTGTTTCGTCAGATGAAGTCAGTACCAGTGCACAGAGAACTGGAGCAATGAGCCAAATATTTCTTAATCAACATCAAGTGGTTAAACTTATGTCGCAAAATGGAAATGATAGAATTTGGTCATTACTTGCCAAATCAAATCTTAATGATATTGAACAACGGATAATAAGTGCAATTAAATGGGCTGGTAAAGCTTTACGAGATGAAGAACCAGCAAGAGCATTTATACAATATATGTTTGCTTTCGAGGCACTTTTACAGTTTCAGCAAAGAGGTCAGCTTGTTTCTCCTTCAATTACGTATCAAATTTCTGAATTTGTTGCCTTTATTGTTAATGAAAGTTTAGAAGATAGGATAACAACAGAGAAAATGATTAAGGATTTATATGGAAAACGTTCAGCTATTGTACATGGGGGAAGTACAGAAGTAAGTGAGGATGATCTTTTGCAAGCATTCTCTCTATTAAAGAATATAATAGTTATTCTTTTAGTTCATGAGGAATTTAAAAATATAAAAAGCATTCAACAATTAAATGAATGGGTAAAAAAACAGAAATATTCATAAAATTTAATTGAATTGCTATTAGGACGCATATGGATAGCTTTATTTTGTTGTGAATAGACATTTTATAGATTTGGAAGAAGAGCAAACTGATAAAGGTATTAGCAATGAGAAAGAAGTTGTGTGAACTTATTTAATGAACTTACAAGAAAATTAAAAGTCAATAATTATTGAAGATGGTAGATGATTATCCCTGCATTTTGAAAAGGGAATTGTTCGTCAAGAACATAGTAATTTAAGGGATTGTACAAAATACTGTTTTGTTATGCAATCTTTAAAAAATGATTTTGTTCTTTTCTCTTTTTCTAGATAATTAGTTAAATTGATATATTATATTTTAGTGTTTATAATAAAATATTTTTTATTGGCAATTAGGTATAAAAAAGAGTGTAAATATTTAAAATGTACCCTATAGAATAGACACTTAAAAAAAGTCTATTCTATAGGGTATTTCTTGTATAATGAGAGAAAAATGAGAATCGGAGAAATTTTAAAATGACGAAAAAACTATTTACAGAAAAAGGAGTTCAAGCACTATCAAAAAATCGATACGTAAAATCAGTCAGAAAGGGATTACTTATACAGATGAATTCAAACATGTCTTTATTGAAGAAAATGAAAAAGGAAAACCACCTCGTATTATTTTTGAAGAATTTGGATTTGATATAGATGTTATCGGTCTATAACGTGTTGTGTCATCAGGGAATTCCTATAAGGAAAAGGGTGTATTGAGGTTAAGAGATACACGTAAGGAGAACTCCGGAAGAAAGTCAGAAAAAGAACTTACATTAGAAGAGAAATGTGCACGTTTGGAAGCGGAACGAAACGTATTAAAAGCCGAAAATGAATTGTTAAAAAAGATTAAACTTATGGAAGGAAGGATGGGAAAGAAATAACGTTACAACCAAGTCAAAAATACATATTAATTCGTTCTATTATTAAAAAATATAGCCTAAAAAATATGGTGAGATATTTGTGTGAGATCGCTGGTATTTCGCGCTCTGGGTACAATCATTATTTTCCGCTACATCTCAAAGTCAGCGAGAGAAAAGAACGCATCAAGATGAAATGGCGAAAGAGCTCATAGTAAAGGCATTTCAATTTAAAAACCGATAGAAAGGGGCTCGTCAAATTAAAATGATATTGGCAGGTCAATTTCAAGTTGTTTACAATTTGAAACGCATTCGAAGAATCATGGGAAAATATAGGACTATCTGTCCCATTCGGAAAGCAAATCACTATAAAAGAATGTTGAAGGCGACGAAAGAACAATTCGTGGTACCCAATCAATTAAAATGAGAATTTAGGCAAGGTGTACCTGGAAAGGTACTTCTTACAGATATCACATACCTGTTTTATAGTAAGAATCAGAAAGCATACTTTTCCACTATTCTAGATGGGTCTACGAATGAAGTTTTGGCTTATCATGTTTCAGAACGGCTTACTCTAGAGATCGCAACGACAACTCTTCGCAAATTAAAGAAGATGCCCCCTGTTGAATACAGAAATCATCTTCTTGATGCCGCCTAACTTTTTTTAAAATGTCCTTTACAAAGGGTACGGATTATATTCTTACACTCTTTTTTATTTTTGAATTTTTAATAGAAGTGATTAAAGATACTAACCTACTTAATGCCCCGTTATCTTCTGATTACAGCGAGTGGGTATAACAATTAGTAGTTTTATTAATCATGGAACGGTCCAAATGGCTGACATTTTAGTTTCCTCACTTAAGAGAATTTATGAAGTCTGAAATCTCTGCCTGCTCAGCATCTGTAATTGTTGGTAAATTACCTCCTAGTGGTGCCAGGGAAGAAATCAAATCTTTATATTGCACAATATGATGACCTGTCTTGTATACGTTTGTTTCAAGACTTATTTGTTCGCAGGTGAAGGTAATGGCGTATCTTATTAATATATCATCCATTGAGTTTGTAGATTCACAAGATTGTAAAATATCCATTGCTTTTGCTAATATGTCCAGGTGTTTTTTGTAGAGGGGAGCAAAAGTAGCATCATCCATGGAATCATTCATCATGCGCTCATAAATAGCGTAGGAATAAAAGAAGTGAAGTAAACCTATTTCACATTTTGAATAATATTTTAAATTCGTTGATTCCACTAAGTAAGCAAGATACTCATGCCATCGGCTACCGATTGGTTGTGCACCGTTGCGAACCAGAATATATTTAGTCCGTAAACCTTGGTATAAAAGTTGACTTTTTAGTTGTTCATCCTCAATCGTCAGAACTTTTGCAAGTAAATCATTGAGAGATAAATGCTCATTTAATGTGGGAATGTGCTCAACAACTTTTTCATGTAGTTCTTTTGTCAATTTACTTTCTGAGTCTTTAGCTTTTCTATAGGTTCTGTCCATTAACTTTAGTAAAATATTTTGATCTTCGTTCTTCTCAATCTGCTTATAATTAATCCATTGTAAATAAGAGTTACAAGTTTCATAAAGGTTAAAAAGTACTTCTCCACTCATATTCCTTTCTACTGATTGTTCTAAAATCAAATGTAATGTAAGCGCATGATCAGTTGAGACCTTTTGATGATTTAGAGCAAACAATTTTACTTGTATTTCATTTATTTTAATGACTGTATTCACTATCTTCATATACAGAGTAATAGAGTCTTTTTCATAAATATTTGAGTATTCATTGTCACCGATATCAAGGAACGGCAAATTAATATGACCTTCTGAAAAACCATGTTTTTGATGATAAAGTTGCATTAGTATTCTTAGATATGATAGGTGTACTTCATAGCTTGCTGATAAGATTTGAATTGGGTATTCATTATTGACTAGATTCAAAAAATGTTCGTAAATCTTTTCAGCTTCTACTAAATTCATATTCTTTAAACAATCAAATAGTCTATTTTCGATAGCTTGCACCATTAAATAGCGATTTTGAGGATATTTTGCCCACTCTTTAGTGAAATTCCCCCAATCAATTGTACGGCTTTTGGCCATATTCAAACCAATAATATGTTGTTTATTTTTATCAATATATGGTTTAATTTCTGCTGCACGATTCAAATTACGTTCTCTTTTATATAAGTATTCTTTTGGAAATATGCATCCCATGATGTTATCAAGAATTAAGGTGCGCCCAATTGCTTCATAATTTTCCTTGTTAATAATGAGTGTTCCATAGGCTGCCTTTTTGATATCGTGATAAACGGAATGCTGCTCCCCTTTTATAATATGCATCTCTATTAAATAATATTTGAGCAACTTAATACGCCCTTTTTTTTCGTACGGAATGGCACTACGCAATAAAAGAACTAGCATATCTATTTCTCGTACTGACTTGACAAATGGGTATGTGTGTTTAATAATAGCGTGAATATTTTGCGTATATATAGTTTTTTGTTTGGTACTTTCCTTACAAAGTAAGAACAAGAGCATTTCTTTTTCAGTTAATTGTTCTTCTACAGACTTCATTGCAATCTCATCCCACATAGTTTGTAGTGTGGCTAGTGCGCTTTGAATTTGCTTGTTTTTTAAAAACTGTTGCTTAATGATATCGTGATGAATTTCATATACATACGCATCATTCTCCCAGTAAGATGTTAACCAACATTTCACATCTCTCATTAAACCAAGTATTTTAAATGTAGGATTCTCTAAAGTGAGTAAATAACTGATTTGTTCAAGTGTCAAAGCCTTAGGAGCTACTGCTAGTAAAGCAAAAACTTGATATAAAGTTAAACAATGTCTATCTGTATATAGCTCATGTAGCATTTTTAAAAATTCATTTACTACCTCGTGGTAGTTAGTTAATTGAACTTGTTTAAATCGTTGCACTAACACAAATGGGCGAGTATAAAGAAAGCGATACTCAGTGATAGGAAGTAAATTACAAATTTCCTGTTCATCTTTATTGGTTTGTTTTTTTAAATATTGGATTAATAAAGCAATGTTATTAGGGTGTTTTCTTGTGACCTCATATCGGCCATATGTTTCCGGTAGTATAACACTTGGCCGTGACGTGACTAAAATTGAAATGTGTTTTGATAAATGTTGGTTCGTTGGTAAAACATTATTAACCCATTTTAATTGATCAGGTGACAACTCATCTAGCCCATCAAGAATAATTAGCAATTGTTCTTTGTCTGTATGCTGAGAATAAAGCTTACGATAATATTCTAGTAATACGAATAGATTACTTTTTGTTGGATGATTGCGAAAATCATCTGCAATTGGATAAAGTGGGATTTTATAATCTACACTTTGAATTTTCAAGGTCGTTAACAACTCAAATAAGGCATTTTTGAAATAACTTGCAATATCTTGAATAAATGAGTTGAAATAAATAGCACGTATTGTAGTTTGTGAAAATCCTACAGATTTAGGTGCTTTATTCATTTTTTGTTCATCAATTGAGTGAATGAATGAAGTTTTTCCCATTCCTTCTTCCATAATTAGATGCTGTGTAAAGGATATTTTTTTTTGTAGTAAGCCTTCTAGCCAGCTAAAAAGATAATCTGGCTTCACATAATCGTCTTTAAGCTCTGTTAGGAGCTGTTGTTCATATTCTTTATTAATAAAATCAAGTGGGATATGTTGTGAAGGTTTAAGCTTGTTTAATCTGTTACTGGATTGAACAAATTTCTTGTAATCTCTCTCAATATGTTTATGAGGAAAGTAGTATTTTTTCCCGTTTAAATAGTCTAAAAAACCTGTTATTTTTTTATTGGAGTAAAAACCGTCAAATAATAATAAATGATTTTCCTTTTTACCAAGATAGGCCTTTTCTAGTACTTGCTTTTTTTCTAAACGTATTTTAACACCATTTTTCTGTAATACATATGTTAGTTGTTGAAAAGCTTTTTGAATATTTTTTTGGATAAAGAAATTTTCTAATATGTATAGGTGTTTATGTAGCATGTCCTTAAAGTCTTCTTTTTCTGCATTTCCTAAAGCGCCATGACCAATATAATCATTGCGCCATTTGACAATCTCATTATCGTTATAAATCTTCCACACGATATTTGCAATGGTTTCAATTGCTTCAAACTCAGGGTTCTTTACAATCTGTGTTTTTAATATATCTGAAATTTTTTTCAGTGCTATTTCCCAATGGCCTAAAGAAAGAACTTGTGACAACATATTATGTATAAGTATCTGTTCATTATCTAACATCGATTTTTGTTTTTTTAACAAGCTAACGTAATACAAAACAGGGTATTTTACAATAATCTCATAAACATCCTTTATTTGTAAGAAAACTCCGTATAATTGTTTAGCTTCAAGAAGCTCATTTAAACGATGGAATTCATGGAAAATCAATTCTGGATAAAATTTTTGTAAATTAGAGAAATTCACAGAAAATGTAAAATTTAGCGACTCTATTTGTAATTTTTTAACCTCGTCAGTAAGTTCCTTTAGTGTTAATCCATGTGTGGCAGCAAGTTGCTCAAGTTGTTTTTGTAATTCTTTATCCAAAACGCTTCAACTCCGTTCAATTGTATAATTATTACATACGTTCCTTTAATCTAGAAAAATAATAAATTTATATTTTATATGTTTTTCATAATTCATTAGGTATCTCTTCATTATTTTACTTATCGCATAAGAAAAATCCAACTATTAATGATTACTGAATATCTATATCAGAAATTTTCGTGTTTTCAGTAACTATATTTAGTCTATAAGTATTAGAAATTAAGTATGTACATATTTAAGTTACAAACTTATGGTTGTGTATAGAAAAGTATGAATGGGATGTTGTTTTTTTATGTCAACAATAAATTGCCTTGAAATGTTTAATAAGTATGAAATTTTCTTTTACATATGAATAATGCGTAGTATTTAAAAATATCCAACTAATTATTACATATAGAATATAAAGGTAATACTTCTTTTATCACAGGCAGACTTAAAGATTTGCCAAAAGTAAGTCTCTTATTATGTAGAATTTAATTAAGCATAAAAAAGTGGGATACTCATTCGATTTCCTTGATTTAGAAATTGAGGAATTTCTAATCGCTTAAAATTTTATTGTTTATATAAATTTGAGGAAATTGTTATAGCATATTGTACTGTTATATCAGTATTGTTAAGATATAGTAGGCTATAATATCTATATAATTAAAGAATATATAAGGTGCTATTTAGAAAAAAGAGGTGAAAAGTATCCGTACTTGAATAAGTTATTTACCGGGATAATCATTCTAAAAACTAATTTTAAAAGTAATATAAGTCAGTAAAAGGTTTCAAAATAAAATAATTTTTCAATTAAAGTTGAAATTTATTTATATTAAAATTATTATGCAGCTTTGTATGATGGTTGAAAAATAAAGGTGACTGTTTAAGGTAAATGTAAAATGTTAATGGTAGCTGTACATTTTTTACATGATTACATTGTGTATATTATGAGAATGAGAAATAGGAGGGTACGTCATGGAACAAAATACAGCAAATCCACAGGATGCTAGTATTATAGAAGAAGTGCTTGAAGAGATTTTGAAAATTGAAAACTTTACAGTCTATTACTCTCCAGAAAAGAGAGTGGCTTTACACAACGAAATTGTCATTGGGTTTGGTAGTCAAAGTGAGTCTAAAGGAATTGTTTTAAATAATAAAGAAGCTAAAAAGAGTTCTGTTTCTGAATTAATATATGCTGAATCAGAAGAAAATCTCCAACTCTGGAGGAAGGCTTTAAAAAGTGATTTTCAACCCGAGAAGGCGCATATTTATTTAGAAGACTTGTCACCTGATACTTGCTTGGGTTTTATTCTCTTTTATCTCCGAGTGAGAGGGATTGATTTGCAGTTAATTGATCGTAAATGGATTGATTATGTAACATTATGGGAAAAAGGTGACGTCAAAACAACAGGACAGCCATTTGAGTCATGGGGGTGCCTGCATAATGCATTATCACATACATATTTTGACCGGAGTGAACATGAAAACAGTAATGTCTTTCAGGAAGGATTTAAATCATGCATTCGCTTCGTAGTTCAACTTATACAAGCAGATATGGACCCAGTTAACCTCGAGCCATTGAAAGAAAGTGAATATTTCCATAGGGCAGTCTTGCTGCTACAACATGAATATCAAGAATATAAACAAATGCTGAATCATGCTTTAACAGTACAACTACAGCTTCCTTTGAAGGATACAAATCGAAAAATACTTGTGGATGCCTTCTTAGTAAAAGAGCGTAAGCATTTAGGGACAGTAAAAGTATTCTTGCGTAATGATTTAGAAAACTCCTGGAGCCAAAAGGGTTTTGCATTTATGGCAGTTCATAACCCTGATTTAGTTGGAACGGGTTCTGACATTACAGTGTCTGTAGATACCTCAGTAGGAGTCCATCTAAAAGAATTGTGGGATAAGCTTGAGGAGATGGAAAATGATAAGTGGGAGGGAAACAGACCCTCTTGTAAACCACGATACTCTGATTTGAGATCAATGGCAACTGAGCCTTGGTATGATGAGAATAAAAAATATACAATTTTGGGGGCACCTAAAAAACTTCCAGATGGACGGATGGGATCAGCACTGACGTGGGATGATGTACTACAAAGCATATGGGAGTTGTATCATCCTGCAAAAGACGTAAGGGTCTCTGTGGCTTCAAGCGAAGACGCAGAGAGGTATGTTGGCACATATCTAATGCACGAGTGTAAACCACTCATTTCAAATAAGAAATATCAAAAACAATTTATGGCAGTGAAGTGGGATCACTCTCAAAAGGATCAGTCTATCATTATGTCTCCTACAATGAAGAGATACTTAGCGGCTTGTGCAGCGGGAGGGCTTACGCAGGGGAAACTACCAAAAATGCAGGAATTACCTCCAGAATCAAGTTTTGATTTTGAGACAATTCCTGGGGGATTTATAGTTTTGCATAAAGACGGGGCACTTTTATTTGATGATTGGAGTAGGAATCGGGTAGATGTTGATAAATATACATCTGAATTCCGAAATGTGCTGAAACGATATGGTGTTGTACAAGAGAAATATGAAGAAATCCATCGAGAAGTAAGTGGTATTAAAAAAATTACTGATCAAGGGAAAGATTTAAATAGAAAAGAATTGATTGCCCTGAATAATCGTATTACAAAATTAAAAATGGAATTGCGGTATATCATGCTGGAAACTATGACGACGAATACGGATCATCATCTTGAAATGTTTAGGGAAAAGCTAGAGCAAAGATGGGGTATATCTTCCAAGTTGCATGAACTGTATGAAGTTATTGGGGATATTGAAAATATTATTAAAAGCTACACAGAAATACAAACGAATTATCTTGTTAGTTTCATTACAATATTTGGATTTCCTTTAGCTCTCTTTGGCGGCTTATTCCAGTTTAGTTTGCAGGATATGCATGGACCGAAATTCTTAGGGATGCATATTATTGGAGTAATATTATTTCTAACCTTGTCTATATTAGCAGGAATTTTCCTGCGAAAAAAATTAAAGAAAAATCGATAAATATAAAAAAGTAAGATTCACGATTTACAGTCATTTCAAAAATGGTGCACTCAGAATAATAGAGTGCTCTTTTTTGTTGTAGTATAAAAAGTCGGGAGCCAATCTCTATTTTTGAAAAGTAGTCTCGAAGATACTTTGAGTATCTTTATTACTACATCATAAGTAATTTTTTTTGTGTGAAATCCTCTTCTGTTGAAAGAGGGTAATAAACTTGCATTTACTAAATAAAAAAATTCCGCGTTTTTTTAGTTGTTTCACAATCTAGTTCTTGCCTTTGATAATACTGTCAAGGTTAATAATTGATTGTATTTATAAAAACTGAATGAGGGTAAATACTTTTGTATTACATTTTCTTAAATTAATATTGAGTGAATATGTTTAGGGCTGATATAGGATTGGGGTGTTCTATCCAAAAAATAATGTTTCTTAAATTGAAGTAAAGTATTATAACAAAAAAGAGCAGATATAAATTATAATATCAGCTGCGTATCAAATCAATAATAGTTTAAAAATGTTTGGTGTTGATACAAAATTACGATTATCTGCCTTGTTTTATTACATAATAAAAATCAGTTAAGAATAGTTGTATTTATGCTTTAAGGCGTATGTTAATTCGAGTTTGTCTACTTACCGTTCATTTAATTCTTGAAACTCGGTTTTTGAATAACTTGTTTTTATCTTCTGATTTCGCCCATCTAGGATAGTCCTCACATGAATTTTTTCTTTTTAGCTAAGCGACAAGTGCTAAGGGATATATATCATAAAGATATGTAGTCTGCAATCAGATTGTACAGAGAAATAGAGTGGGGAATTTTAGGTCTATTTCACATGGAGAAGTTTAGATGTTGCTGACAATTAAATAAAAAGGAGAAGTCAATTAAATGATAAATCCACTTGAGTCACCCTTTTTTTTAAATAATTTTAGTATTTCATATAATGAATTTGATAATAATGATTTGATTTTATCAATGTTATATTCTAAGGAATCTATAATTTTGAATTATTTGGTATTTAAACAAAAAAACAAAGAAAAATATATGATTTGCGGCTTTGATTTTATTAATGGGTTAATTATTCCTGTGGAAATTCGGAATATAGGTAATGTTCTTAGAAGTCTTAGGGATTTCTTAAATAGTGAATATAATACTATAAATATAGTTATTGAGTCTATTGACGAAATTGTTGAACAATTTGAGGGGAGGAAAATAAAAAGAGGCTTTGATACATATAAAACGTTATCTATTCTGACATCAACACAGCGAAATATAATTAGTGGAAGCTGTGAAGTATACAGTAATGTTGAATTAATACAACCTCGTAAATCTTTACTTATTTCCAGTAGGAGCGGTTTAATTTTCGGGAAATTCGAATTCGAAAGTTATACAAATATATTCCAGAATTTAAAAAAAATACATCTTTCTGATGGTCTGACTATTAGGTATCGAATAAATGGTGATTCTATGGAATTAGCAGGTGCAATATATGAATTGAAAAAAAGTATAGATGGAATAACTCTTGTTTTAAGTTCTTTTTTTCATGAATTAAGTAAAAAGAAGCTGGATTTTCTTTCTTTTCAAGGTTCTGACCCGTATTCACTAGTACATGCGATTTTGAGGCCTACTGGGATGTTAAAAGAACAAATTAATATAGAAGGATTTGGGGAAAAATATGCTCCTTATCTTGTTTTACTTCCAATAGAAAATCTATTGTTGAATTACCCTGAATTCGGTTTAGGAGATGTAACCATAATAACTAGAGACGAAGCCTTTGAGAGGTATAAGGGCTTTGAAGAAAAGTGTAACCAAAGTCTTATTAATCAATTTAACACTTTCGCCCAAACAATTGTCGAATCTAATAATGCATATGATGCCTATTTGTTAGGAAGGAAAAAAGTTCAGGATGCAATTGATATGATAATTTTGCTGGTCAAAAATGATAGAGTGTTTAGTTTTTATAATATAGGCGATGAACCAAACGAATGGAATAGACTACGATTACATCAAAATCCTAAATGTTCCTCACTCTATTATATAGAAAATATAATAAGTTTGGAAAACATGGTGGGTGATTTTAAAAACACATGGATAAGTAATTCTCTAAGTGTTGATTCCAAGCTTGAAAAAATGTTTAGGGAATTGGAATGGTTTGAAGAAATTCTATATAAAAAACAAGCAGGGAAGCATTCAATTTTAGATAAGCAGTTATTTAATGCGTTAAAGTGGCTGAATAGAAGTTGGAAAGCAGATGATATAGAAGATAAAGTTATATATACAAACATATCTATGGAATTTTTGGTTAATAAAATAGAAACCGATCCTTTTTTGCCTGATGAAATTATTGGGGAATTTAAACAATCGTTAAAGCAACTATTAAAAGAAAAAAGTGATGTTTTTACAGAAGAATACGCAAGAAAAATAAAAGATAAGAGTTTCGGCAAACTAAATGATCCACCCTTAAAAATTAAGGTGCAAACATTGATTAGGCGATTGGATATACCTATAGCTGATGAAGATTTCAGTAGGTTATGGAAAGTTAGAGATTATCGAAATGACTTAGTACATGGAAAGGATGAATTACAAATAGAACCAGGTAATGTTTTAGTTGCAAATATTCTTTTGGGTGAGTTTATTGTCTATAGATTAAGAAGCATGGAAAATGGTGATTGATATGAATACTTTAATAGCTGCCTATAATTTTGGAAACCAAATAGCAAAAGTAAGCAAACTCCATCAAAAGTATAATTACATCAAAAGTAAATTGCCACTGAAAACGTGGTTATTATATCAAGATGCTATTAATACATGCTCATTTGCACACTATTATAGTTTTGGACTTGCCTATAGAAAAATTGAGGCTATTTATGGTAAAGATGATTTTTATAAAGAGTGCTTTATTGAATTAAAAGATTGTAGTGAGGTGCATTTGTTAATTAAAGAGGGGGATCAACTTGGAAGAGATTTGGAAAATTCACTTCTTCAAATGTTAGTAGGGTTACCATCAAGGGATATTTTTATAAATCTTAATTCTTTAGATTTATATAGAGCTTGGCTGAATGTTTTCTACCAATTGCACAGCACCAAATTATTTACCTATTTACATCAGCATAAAGCTACTATTGAAAAGAAACAAAGCAATGTTCAACAATTCTTGGAATCAAAAGAGGTATATCCCTTTTCAAGATATAACAGATTACTTATTCGTAAATTAGCCATAAAGGGAATAGATAAAGATATCATGTATTTTTTAGAATTCTTTGATGGCCTTAGAAATTCAGTTCTTCAAATTATTTTTGAAAGCCATTTTAATCGCTCTTTAAAGCTTAACAAAAATGAGATAGTTGATTATAAAGAAAAGGAACAAAATAAATTTCGTGTTTTTTCAGCAAAAGTATTTGGTATGGAGGTGTTTAGACATAAGGGTAATTTTATATTGCTTTTTGAAAACAATATAGTGGAAGAGATCGGCTTGATAAAAAGAAGGGTGGGGAGAAATTTGGAAAAGGGTGATAAAGCCATCTCAACAATTGAGGGCTTATTATATCCAAAGGTTGATTACAACCTTTTATTACCATATTTTTCGATTTGATTCGTGTAGCTTCCTGTAAAGATAAAAAGGATGGGGTGTTAATAATATCCACTTCTTGCTTTATATTGATTTAAAAAATCTCATTAATATTTCACCTTTTTCGCTATCTTTCAATATTTATATGCTACTCCATTCTGTTTATATAGGGATGGGGTGTTTTTCTTATAAAAGCATTTTTTCTTTCAAAGATAACAAGACTATTGATCCTGATGGTATGACACCAACAGATTAATTTATAAAAGCGGCTGTGGAAGGTTGGAATATTCCTAAATAATTTTTGAAAAAATGACCGTTTTAATGAATATAAAGAAGTATATACAGTTGTCTGGTAGTTAGAGATGCTGATAAACTTGTCCATCTGTAGAAAGTTTGACTCTCTTTTGGGAGACACAAATTGAGAAAACCAACAAAAAATATCTTATGTTAAAAAGATATAGAATATTTTTATCATGTTTCTATAAATGATATAGATTTCATAGTGGAAAATATTGATATATATTTTGTATTCTTTAATAAAATATATATGAACTAAATTATATTAATGTAAGAAATCCGCTGTAATTTCAAGTGTGTATTTTTTAATTACAAATGTGGTTACTAAACTAGTTATTAATACTGTAATACTGGAGTTTTTTATGCAAGCGGCTGTAAATAGATGTTTAGCATAGCTTCTTCAAAAGGTGGTATTTCTTATTATTTACTTTTAATTTATTGTAGAACATATGAAAAAATGCCTCAGTGTCTTTATGTTGATAAAATGAAAATTTCTAATTCATAATACCAAAATTATCCGCTATAATAAAATTAACATATACAGCACAGTTAAGGACTTCAAGGGGGCTCTTAACGATGAAAGGAAGCGTCAAAAAGATAAGAAAACAGGATAATATTTTTATATTGTAGATATTGGTATTGACCCTCTCACAGATAGAAGAAAACAAAAGAAGAAGAGGGGATTCATTACCGAAAAAGAAGCAGAAAATGCTTTAACAAAGTTGCTCTCAGAAGTTCATACGAGAACATACGTAGAACCTAGTAAACTACTTTATGGTGAATATCTAGAGAGCTGGTTTAACACAAAGAAACACCGTTTTGGTATTCAAACAGCGAAAGTATTGAAAGGTGACTTAAACAGCTGTATTATACCTTCTCTAGGTAATATCAAATTAGCTAAGTTAACATCATTGCATATGCAAAACTACGTTAATTCATTGCAAGATGAAGGTTTAAAGAGAGGGACAATTTAAAAGATAATCAAAATCATTCGGAACTCTCTTGAACATGCAATAGATCTGGAGTTAATTAGTAAGAATGTTGCAGTGAAAACGAAGTTGCCTAAAGTTGATAAGGAAGAGTTAGCTGTGTGGAATGAGCGGGAAGTACAGCTGTTCTTAAAAGCTGCGCAGGATAGCAGGTATTCTATTGTCTTTCATATGGCTCTTGTAACTGGAATGAGACAGGGTGAATTGTTAGGGGTGCGGTGGAAAGATGTTGATTTAGAAAAAGGACATTTAACCATAAGCCAAACGTTAAGTCATGATGGGAAAACATTTTTGATTGGAGGAAAGACAGAACCAAGTTTAAGAAAGATACTATTACCTGCATCAACAGTAGCAAAGCTAAAGAAACACAGAGCAGTCGTATTGAAAGAGAAGCTGAGTCAAGGTGAGGAATACCAAGACAATGACTTGGTGATGTGTACGCCTTCTGGAACATCAATTAATCCTGCTAATGTTAGACAAAGTTTAAACAATTTGATTAAGCGAGCGGTTGTACCAAAGATTCGATTCTATGATTTACTTCATACATATATGATTTTATTATTGGCTAAAGGTGTGAAGGTGATTTCTGAACAATTAGGTCATGGTAATATAAAAATCACATTAGACACTTATTCGCATGTACTACCAACCATGCAAGAGGATGCTGTTAACAAAATAGAAGAGATTTTGTAGGAAATGTGACCACCGGCTCTATAGAGTATAAAAGCAAACAATTAAAAAACCGCGTCAAACCTGTATGACCCCGGACAGGTCCGAATCACCAACCTCCACCTTTTCAAAGTTAATAATCTTTTAGGATTGTAACAGTTGATAGATGATAAACATTATTGTATCAGTGTTTTATCAAATTAATTAAGGCTTGAACATGTTTGAGATTGATAAAAAATTGCAGTGTTCTGCCCCATTTCTGCCCATAGTAGAATTGGCTTTCAAGTATTCATATCAATGTTTTAAGGTGACCTGTAAATTCGAAGCGTGTTGAGGAATAATAAATTTCTTTAAAAATGCTTCTGTTATACTGGATGTAGAAGTGCACATAAAACGTAATCCAGCACTTTTCTTTCGAGTAAATTGCTAGATTACGAAGAATTTTGTGTACGGTAATTAAATTTAAAGGTAAAGGTGATTACATGAGTGGAAAAACTGTACAATTAACAGCATGGTTAAACCCCTATCGAAGGAATCAGTATGTGGCAATGTATGAGCGAATGAAAGATAAACACTCGTCAGTAATGGCTTTACTTTTCCCAAATCATGAGAGGGCTACTGAAGAGCATTACAAGGAATTAGAAATAGAATACAGTACAGCTTTTGATTGGGAAAATACGGATCCAGCTGATGTATTTCAAATGATTCAGGAGAAAGCCTATGAATTTTATGAATTTGAAGTGCTAATGGAACATAATTATTATTTATCATTCCTCACTAATATGTATCAAATCTTTGAACAACAATTACGCAGTTTTGTGTATGGTGAACTAAATCATAGTTTTAGTCCTGCAAGAACTAAAAAAATAGCAAAGTTCGGCACAAATATAAAGGAAATTAAAGAGGCGTATAAGGCATTGGACTATGATTTAGAGAAGAATTCATATTGGGAGACTATTCATATTTTGAGTGATATTGCGAATACATTCAAACATGGTGATGGGCGTTCAGCTAAGCGTTTATTTAAAAAACACCCTGAAATGTTCAAAGTATATGAATATGATAACCAAAGAGTGATGGATAGAGAATTAACGACTAATTCTGAAGCCGTATTTGAAATAGAGAAAATTGACTTCAACACTTATGCTGAAGCATTAATTAGTTTTTGGAAAGAATTCCCTGAAAATTTAGAGGGTACATATACATTTAAAGAGTAAAAATGAAAAGGTTTTTATTACGATGGAATTGTTTATAAAACGGAAGATTTATTGAATGGGAAATGTAAATTTCGAGTGGCTGATAAGAGTTACTTTTTTGAAGCGAGCAATAAATAGATTCAATCAAATTTTATAGTTGAAATTAGTTAGTAAAAATTAAAAATTTTTTTGCTTCTAAGAATTATAATTTGTAGTAATTTGAGGATGAAAAATATAATAGTGATTTCCCTGCCCCATTTCTGCCCCAAAAATGCTGTTCTATCAATCTGGACAAACTGTTATACATAAGAACCCCCCTGATTATCAAGGGGGTTCTTATGATCCCGACTGGCCTCGAACCAGCAACCTCCACCCTGTCAAGATAGAGCAAAGGAGAGCCGTAAGTGTCTCTTAGTATCCTGTTATTTGGCAGGGTTTTATTTTTGGGATTCTCTGTTACCTTCAACAGCCTTTAATTTCCGCTAATTATTTTTACTTTGTGACCATTTAAGTGACCAATGATTACATAGTAAGGTACCTCAATTAATATATATTTTCAAATTAATAATTTAAAAGGTGGCATAAATGATAGAATATAGTGCTAAAATAAGGATTAGTATAGTTTGATAATTTTTATATAATGTTATTAGATTATTTGAAGGTTAATTCAGGTTAGTTGAAATAGTGAGGAGAGAAAGGTACGTATGAAATTAAAAGCGTTATATATACAAAACTTCCGAAATATTAAAATATCTATAGTGCATGATATGAAGGGTATGAATTCTTTTATAGGTAAAAATAATATAGGGAAATCAAATTATTTAAGAGCAATTAGATGTTTTTTTGATGCCCTGAAATCTCAATATTTATATAGTGAAGATATTTTAAATAAAGAAGATATAATGACCGGCGTTAAAAGTAGTGACCTAGCGTTAATTGGATTGTTAACCAAAGGTAATACTACTTATGTAGCATGTGTAGGGTGTATACGAATAGCTGGAAAAATTCATACTTATCATCATATTACAGAGGCGTTTGAGGATGATTTTGAAGATTTTATTGAATCTCTTTCTACGTATACCATTAAAAGAATACAATATGGTGAATTTGTTAAGGATTTTCTTAATAGAGTTAGAAGGGTTAAAGAATATAACATCCTGGTAGAAAAACATAAAAATGAGTACGAAAAAATTGCATCTTTAGAGATGGATTTAAAAATAGAAGAGACCATGAATGCTCATAAATATATAGAAGAAAATTTAGAATTATCAGCAAGAACCGTGAGGTTAATAAAAAGTAAAAAGATTAATATAGGTAGCATGAAAGAAGATATTCTGTCTTTGATAAAAGGGAATATAGATTTTTTAAATGGAAGAATTCAGGACATATTTGTGGAACTAAACCATCAAGAAGAATTTGTTATAAAAGAATGGAAGGAAATTCTTGGACCAACTGCTACCCGCAAGATTCATTTTTATAATGAGAATATTACAATTCCAGCAGCCCTTGGGGAAATTGAAACAATGTTTCAGGCTGAAAAAAAAGAGGTAATAACATTAAATGATGCCCAAACATTATTTTCATTAAAAAATAAAAAAGAGCGTGCGAATGATTGGTTGAATTTCAAAATGATGTGTAAAAAAATATTAGATATAGATATAGATGTTTTTTTAAATTCAGAAAACACTCCGGTTATTGACATGGGGAATAGTTGGATAAATCTTAATGGAACTGGAATAAGAGAAGTTTTTCGAATAATATTAGATATAGAATCATTAAATCCTAATGTTATATTTATTGAAGAACCAGAAACACATTTGCATTTTGAACTCCAACAAAGATTGAGTGAATATTTACATATAAAAGCGGAGAGTTCTCAAATATTTATTACTAGTCATTCGACAGCCTTTGTAGAAGAGATATATGATAAAGCAGTATATCTAATTAAAAGAAAAGATCAGCAAGAGAATAGTATCCAATTATTAGACTCAGAAAGTTTGGATGAAATTATTAGTGAATTAGGTTATAATGCTCAGGCATTGCTAATAAAAAGAATGTTGGTATTTGTAGAAGGTAAAACGGATAAAGCAATTATAGATACATATTTACAAAAATTTTATCCACAGATGTTGTCTAAGATAGGTTGTATTGATATGAAGGGGGAAACGAAATATAAATACTTTGCCAACGCGGAATCATTAGAAATTTTTGAGAAGACCGGTGTAGAAACATTCTTTATTTTAGATTCAGATTATAAAACACAAGACGAAAAAGACAGAAAGATTAGTCAACATCCGGAAAAAAGCAGTTTGGTTTTTTGGTCAGGAGTGTGCATTGAAAATCTATTTTTAAATCCAGTAGTTTTAGCTAAGTTTATTACAGCTAAAGATGAGACAAAAAAGAAGGAATTAGATGAAATAGATGAAATAATGAAAAAGACTTATGCAGATATAAAAATAGACTCTTCAAGAAAGTATATTCGTGAAAAATATATGAAAGCTATATATCCAGAAAAAAGTTCTAAGGATTCTGTAGATGATACTGAGAGCTTAAAAGCATGGTTTAATGAAAAAAGAACTAAAATGAGAGAAGAATTAGATTTAGAGGTTGATATTGATAGCATTGTCGAAGAGTTTGATGCTTTGTGGGAAAATAAATTAGATGAGGTTGTACCGGGGGATAAGTTTTTAATTAAGTTCTGTGAAAATATAGGGAACCTTACATATAAAAAGAATGAAAAGAATGTCCGATATTTAATTGAGGATCTATCGCAGGAAGAGTGGCCAATTGGTTTTACTCAAATTATGGAAGAAATCATTCAAAAAGCTAATAATAGAGTATTAGAGAGTGTATAGAGAAAATAAAGCAGTCTAATTATATTCTTAGCAATAAAGTAACCATTTATCTGTTATGCTGATAGATAAATGGTTACTAATGATGTTTAAAAGATTAGCTTTTCTTTCATTTTACGTTTTTTTTTATATTAAAGTTGTTTAATTGTAGGAGAATGAATAATATATCATTTTCTACATTTTTATTTGTTTAATTCTTCTTTTTTATTAACAATTTCATAAAGACAAAAATCTTCATTAATCTTTATTACAATCGCAATTAACAATTTCAAAATCAGTAAGTAATTTTTATAGTTTATTTCTTCATTGCTATTGGCTGCATTTCCTAATCTACCGTGTGCATATTTATTTCGTAATTGAGGACCATTTTGAAACTTGCTATTGTTCAAATAGTAATCAAACATATCTTGTTCTAACTTAGAAAATAAAGATGATTCGAATTCTACTTTATTTTCTTGATGCATTAATTTTACTTCCGCCTGTAGTGTCTCATGCAATCTATACATACTAATTACATTATAATGGTAAAGTTCATAAAGAATTTTTATTCTTAAAGGATTTTTCCATCTTAAAAATCTATCAATAATAGATATGTAATCATTATCTATAAGATATTGCAGTTTTGTTTTTTGATAGTCTTCAAATTCATCTATACTCACTTGATGTTTTTGTAACAAATCAAAAAATGTTTCACTATCTTTCTGTGGATTTCTTAAGTATCCAAGGGACGTTTGGTCTGAAAATAAAAGATGAAAAACTGGATTTAAAATATCCTTCGCATATATATATTTAATGTTTATTAAGCTAGGTACTTGACCGAACGTTATCCCACCGGATGATAATGATAGCATTTCGTGATTAACCATCCCATAATCAACATAGCTTTTAAATTGTTGTAATACATATTCTATTTCTGGCAAAATATCCCTACATTTTTCTTTATAGGATGATCCTTCAGAAGGTGCTGTAAAAACGTAGTCTGAAACGGAAAAATCTTCTTCAAGATAAGTTTTAAAAAACCATTCGAGTACATCTTCTAATCTAATATTTTGCTTTTTTAATAATGGATAATATAATGCTAGTGAAGCATCTGTTGATATTTCATTAATTTTGAAAGCTGTATTAACATGATAGTCCCTCTTGGCTTTTAATTGAAACATATCTAGAAGTGATGTTCTAGTAGATATCTTATTTACAAAGTTAATTCTTCCATTATTATCAATAAACTCAAATAACCAAAGGAAATTATTTAAAATAGTTTCAAAATCCAATTCCTGTTCTAAATAGGTTTTATTATACACTATTTCAAGCTCTGTACTATCTAATTTTTGTTCTACTAACTTAGGTGCATCTTTTTGCAGCACAAACTTATACTCAGTAGATACACCTGAACTATTTTTAAACAGTGACTCCTCGATATTTTCCTTTCTTTTTTTAGCTTTCCATCTATGTTCATCTGTGACAGAAAACTCTTTTGTATTATGATTATTAATAATTAGTTGTAAATAGTTAGTATTCGCTTCTGGAGAATCAATATAATTACTAATTAACACATTCAATTCATCTTTTGTTAACGATTTAGGTAAATACAACTGCTTGTTATTTATTTTAGAATCGACAACATATTTATCAAATAATAACTCTATATTTGATGGATTTCCTAATACAAAGTGTTTTACCGCCATTCCGTAATTCTCAACAAGTTGAGGTTGTTGACATACTTGAGTGATTAAAAATAATTTCTTTGATAGTAGGGTAGCAAAAGTATTTTCATCTATCCGATCTTTCAACTGATATTGTGCAAAAAGTTTTAAAAAGTCTTCTTTATATTCCCAATGCAATGTTTCAACTAATAACTCGATATTTACTTTATCAATACTTGAAAAATAACGTGCGACATAGCCTTTTATACCTTTACAAATTCTTTTTAACTGTTCCTTATGTTCATCTAACCATTGAGTAAAAAATATATCATTTTCTATGTAAAGTGTACAATTATACAGTTCCAAAATATCATTAATTGTATGTACCTGTTCTTCTTTAAAGTTTAATATTAAGTCTTCTGCTTTCGACAAATAATGACTAGCAGCTAAATCAGTGGTACTATAAAATTTTACTTTTTCCACAAATACATCTCCTTTGAAATATATAAATGTAATAACGTTATTGTCACTCCACATGTATACATAGGTTTTATAAGAAAAAATGATAATTAAAATGTGATTAAGGATGATTTTTAGATCGTATAATAATTGTCCTAAAAAAATTTGGAGGTACAATTGGATTTGAAAATATTATCTTCAAAAGGGGGTTATTGATACAATACCTTAATAAGATTAAGAATTTTTTGTTTATCGTAATCCGTTAGAACTTGTCCATTAAATTTAAGCTTTACATTGGAATTTAATAGTTCTTCAATATCTAAATCATTATTTAAAAATTGAGCTACTAGTTCGTATCCAAAATTGTCTGCAAAACTTTGCACCCATGTACTAACTGCCATTGTCCCCGTAACATAGTTAGTAAGTTCTTCAGTACTATGACCAGTAAGAATCATATTTGTATCAACATTAAATTGGTTTGCCAGTATTTTAATATCTTTGGCAGTAGGAATTGTATATCCTCTTTCCCAGTTTGATATCACTTGAGAAGAAACATTAATATTTTCTGCAAGTTGTTGTTGTGTCCATTTTCTTTCTTTTCTCAGTGATTTGATTTGAGATCCAATTGAAAACTTCTCAAGTATTTGCTTCTCTTTCATAAATAATGTTCGCTCCATTCCTTGTTATGTCTATAGTTATTTTAGCATTATTAACGGATTTTGAGAAAAATATATAAAAAATGGTTGAAAATAACGAATTACGTTAGTATAATTTAACTAAATCCGTTATATTATATTTCTATCTATATTTTTTTGTAGAAAACTAACGAAATCCGTTATAAATGATATTTTGTATTAGTGTACATAGTTTTTTAGGTGAGATTAAAAAATATTTAAAGCGGTTAGAAAAATGAATAATTCAATAAGAGTTTTATTTTAATTGAATTATAGAAATTTGAAAAAGATTTTGTATAGGTGAAGTCGATACAGAGATGGGGATTAGCTAGGTTTTGATTTGGAAATGCAAGCAAGTCCTGCCAGGCTGTTGATAGCTAGAAAGGCCAGGCCTCCTAAAGGACTGGCCGTCTGGCTAGCAGGGGCTTGCATAGGTTGCATATCAAGATTGGGAGTTTTTATTGATTAAGAACTCCGCAACCATATAACATGCGGGGTTCTAATTACAACATCAGGTAAGGAGGAACATATATTGATTATTAAAGGTATTGATACAGTTGAATTTGGAGTTGAAGTCTTTGACTATTTTCAATCTTTAAAAAGCACATTAGATATGCTAGCTTTATTAAAATCTAAAGCTCAAGAAGAATCCAAAGAGTATGAAGTTGAAATAAACGGAATTAGTTTGAAAGTGCATAGAAATGGGATTCCTTTCTATTCCTATAAGGTATCGTGTAATGATTTCCTAATGTACTTTATGGATAAAGAAGTAAAAAATACGTCACCGATTAAAGTACGATTTCTTGCATCTTATTTATGGTCACTTGGCTTTGAAAAGGCTGTTAAAGAATTTCTTAATTGGTTAAGTGGTTTTGGAATCTCTATAACAGATACAAAGTTATCAAGGATTGATGTATGTGTAGATAGTGATGAAACTCCTTTTACTAAATATGATTTGGAGAAAGTAGTAACTAGAGCAAGAGGGAAAGTAAATCATTTTGTAAATGATGAATATTACAATGGAAGTGAATTTAGTGGTTTTACAATAGGGCGTGGTGATCCATTGTTGGCACGTATATATAATAAAACGCTTGAAGTGAAAAAATCTCAAAAACTGTGGTTTTATGATCTGTGGAAAGAGCATTTATGGGATGAAATAAAATCTGTATGGAGGGTTGAATTTCAAATTAGAAGAAAATGTCTAAAAGAATTTGGAGTTAGCTCTATAGAAGATTTTATTCTAAAGGAAAATAATATTTGGTCTTACTTAACAATGGAATGGTTAACCCTTAAGATTCCATTATCAGATAAAAATAAAACTAGGTGGCCGCTAGATCCTAGGTGGACTGTCGTTCAAAAAGCCGATTTAACACAAAATTTTTCTCCCATTATAAGAAAAAAAGTGAAAATAGGGAATACAGAACAGCTATTAGATCAAATTGCTGGTTTACTTATTTCAGTGGGAGCCTTAAATAATCATAATAGTTTAGAGGTTACTACTAAAATTGCAAAGAGATGGACTGAATCAAAGTTAAATAAGAAAAACACTACTTTTGATCAAGAAAAATTACAGCGAAGCAGACGATTTCTATCAACTCATTCATGCTAAAATAGGAGGATTTTATGAATACATTAGAACAATACCCATCAGTACTAGATGTTGTACATATTCAACAAATATTAGGAATTGGAAGAAGACAAGCTTATGAGTTGGTTAACTCTGGGGATTTTCATATAGTTCGCATAGGGAGAAGAATTAAAGTATTAAAGACTGTCTTTATCTCTTGGTTAGAAGGTAGCGATGTAAAGGAGGAAAATTAATTGGCTGGTTCTGTAAAAAAAGATGGTCACAGTTGGTATTATGTACTAGAACTAGGGAAAGTAAATGGGAAGAGACGGCAAAAAAAGAAGAGGGGCTTTAAAACAAAAAAGGAAGCACAAAATGCTTTAACTGAAGCAGAACATGCTCTTTTAAAAGAAGGTACATTTAGTGAACCTTCTAAAATGTTGTATAAAGAATATTTAAATAGTTGGCTTGATGATAAAAGGATACTTATAAAAGAATCAACCTTTAAAACTTACAGTTGGTTAATAAATAAATATATTATTCCTAATCTAGGAAACATAGAAATTTCCAGAATAAGACCAATAGATATCCAAAAATTGTATAATGAGATAATAAAGATTAATTTATTATCAAGGGATAATGTACAAAAAATACATTCTTTAATAAATGATTCTTTAAAAAAAGCTGAAAGGTGGGGGTTAATAAAACGTAATGTTGCCTCTTTAGTTGATAGACCTAAAGCATATAAAAGTAAATTGAAAGTCTGGGATATAGGAGAGGTTAAAAGTTTTCTAAAGGTAGCAGAAAGTAGTAGATATTATATTGCATTCCTTTTGGCACTTACTACAGGAATGCGACAGGGTGAGATATTAGCCCTAAGATGGAAAGATATTGATTTTAATAATAATACACTTTCCATTAAGCAGACTTTAAATCATGCGGGAAACAAAATAATAGCAGGAGCAAAAACAAAGTCTGGACAAAGAAGCATTGCATTACCTAATGAAACAATAAATTTTTTAGTGAAGCATAAAGAAATCATTGATAATGAAAAAAGGGTGGCAGGGATTTTATATATAAACCATGATCTTGTGGTATGCACAAATATTGGGACACCATGTTTACCTAGAAATTTATTAAGGTCTTTTTATAGCTTAATAGAGAAAATAGATATAACAAGGATTAGATTCCATGATTTAAGGCATACACATGCAACTTTGTTATTGAAAGAAGGTGTTCATCCTAAAGTAGTTGCAGAACGACTTGGACATTCAAATATACGTGTCACATTAGATACATATAGTCATGTATTACCGAGTATGCAACTTGAGACTGCAAATAAAATAAACCAGCTATTATTCTAAGTTATTGTACAGGAGGATGTTTAAAATGGAGAAAAATGTTGTAAATGATTTATTAAGACAAAATACGCCGATTAATTTTATTGAAGGCAAGGATATAAGGGTGGTTATTCAAGATGATGATATTCAAAATGAAGGATGGAAATCAAATGTTAAGGCTATAAAATTTTTAATTGATGAGTTGCCTGTAGGATTTATTCAAAAAGATACAGAAGACTTTTTAATTAATGAAAAAATTACTTTTCTTTTACTTAATTCAATTGCTGAATTGTTGAAGGATAATGATCCTATTGGATTTATACGCAATAAAAATAATATGGAAGTAATAAGCTATTTCATAGACTTAGTAAGTGATCAAAAATGGGAATCTAATCCGGCTTTTCAAGAGTTTATTTAAGAATGAAACTAAAAACATTTGAAGGAGATTATTGATGTCTTATTGCTATTGTACGAAGTGTGAGAGGGTTTATAGATGTGAAGATGTAAAAATGTGTTGTGGTAATAAAAATAATTTAATTGATTGGGAGGAGTTTGCTTTTATTATGGGATATCCTTTATATCCTGTTAAGAAGAAATATGATTGGTTTCATTTGGATTTATATAAACGTTTAGATGCTGAATCTATGTCTGATCTTAGGGAATATAGTCCTGAACTTTTTTATTATGAGTTTAATGGCTGGAAAGAGAGTGAATTAAAAAAACATAAATAATAACGTAATATCATTATAATATGATTAATTATTTAGGACAAAAGTCATAAAATAAATATCCAAATTGTATCCTTTACGAAATGATTTAGGACAACGTCCTAAATTATTTTGTAGAGGACAGCAAGCGGAGCGCGGTAGTAAATGAACAACTTTATGGTGGGGTGACCAATATGTGACCAGAGAGTCTGTGACGGCTTTAAAATTAATAAATATAAAATAGAAACCCCTTGACTATCAAGGGGTTTTTCATATGACCCCGGAGAGGCTCGAACTCACGACCTCCACCCTGTCAAGGTGGAGGCCTTTTGGAAATATTAATCTTTTTTCTGTATTATAAATTCCCAAAACTTCTTTAATTCCTCTCGCTTTTGGGGAGAGGCACTTTTAATAGCTGTAAACCATTTCTCTAATTCTATATCATGTACTTCGTTATGATTTTTTGCAATGAATCCTATCTCTTCTAATAAGGATTTAGTACTTATATTCATGGCATTTGCTATTTTTTCTATTACTAATAGTGTTGGTTCTACTGGTTTTCCAGTTCTGGAATCTACGCCTTTTTCAAGTTTGTCTATATAAGTATGACTAACATCACATTTTTGAGCAAAGTCGCGTAAGGATAGTTTATTTGCTAAACGATAATTTTTAATAATTTCACCAAGAGTTTTCTTCATGTGTAATCCTCCTAGTACAATTGTAAACAATAATTTACAAAAAGAAACTAAAATAGAGAAAAAATATGTAAAACATTGTTGACGATAAAGTAAACTATGGTTTACAATTGTTTTGTAATCGAATGAATACAAAAATAAAAGGGGTTGGAGAAATGAATAAGATAGCTGAGTTGAGGAAAGAAAAACTAATGTCACAAGAAACATTAGCAGGACTTGTGGGATTATCCCGCCCATATATCTCTGATATAGAGAATAATAAAAAACAACCCAACGTTAAGTTAGCTATAAAAATAGCGGAAATACTGGGAACAAATGTAGAATCTATTTTTGGGTCTCGTTGTAAATTATAGTTTACAATAGGGGGTTAATTACTAAATATCAGCTACATCACAATCTAGAAAAATTTAGTTCACAGTAAATAATATAGAAAAGGAAGTGTTCAATATGAATATGAAAACATTTGAAATGCGTGAAAAACGATTAGCAGAACTACTAGGTGCAAAAGTACTATGGGAGTTTATAAGTGCCGTCACAGAGGAAATTGAAAAGCAAGAATTGGAGTCTATACCAGGATTGTTAGAAGATCTATTCATACATGTGAAAGAAACCATTCAAATTCAAAATACGAACAAGAGCATAACAAAAGCCCCTGTAAAAACAGAGGCTGGTAGTATAGATAAAGATATATTATTTATGGAAGCGTATGTAGAATTAATCAATCATAAATTTGTTATTTCTGAATTAGTTGTAGAGCTTTCATCTGTTCTAAAAGAATTAAATTGTTTTGTTCAATCATCTTTGCCACTGCTTCAAAATAGGCTTGATTTTCAAGAATCTCAATCTGCTTCTCTTTAGGGAACGTTTGAAGGATTTCCTTCATTTCTTTACACTCGTATATATTATTGTCCGCTTCTTCGATTAATTTATTGCGACGATTTGTGTATTCAAGTGCACCTAAAGTCGCTAATGCACGTGTATCTAGTCCTAGGATTTCCATGCATTCATCTCCTTTCCCTCTACAATAATTCGATAGGGGAAAGGAGATTCCTTTAATGATTTGGTAGAGTTTTTATATAGTTATATAACATGCTATTTATTAGCAGGAATACAATAGAATTAGACTTAAAAGAGCTGCTTAAAAGGAAGAAAGGGGAATCTAGTAATTCTCACTCTTTTTTATTAAATGCTAAATATGACACGTTTGTTTCCTTTTATCATGAATTTCACATGGGAATCTTTAAGTAAGATTAGGCAGCTATAGGGTATGTAATATGAATAGATAAACGAAATGAAAGAAAATGATAACCGTCAGTATTATAGGGGATATTAAGGGGTTCTCAAGTAATATTTCTTAAAGTGTTTAAGAGTGGGAATCTATGTAACACTCGTTACTTCAAAAATAAAAGATTAGACATTAAAATAGGTAAAAGTATTTAAGTTACTGGTATAGACGAAATAATGGAGCGTATGAAATTAACACATGTTGAAATAAATAGAAGGGGATCTTTGAGTAGGTTAAGCAGAGAAATAAGGCATGCTGAGAAAGTGGCTATTGAATTCGAAGAAGTTAAAGTGTGAAAGGTGTCACTTATGTAAGAATATCTATTGCTAATTTACTCTATATAAAAAAGCAGCTGCACAAAAGTACAGCAAGTCTTCTACATGTACAGAGATAATAAAATTGTTTAATTTACAATAGAGTCGTTTAAAACATAATAAAGTTGTTTAAAAAAACACCAGTCATGATATTCAACAATCGGCCCATTTTGTTGAATATCAGCAAAGAAGGAATGTATACAACTGTGTTGAAGTAGATTAAGGTCGATGTTTAAAAAATGGAGGGGTTATGGTGATTATTGAAACGACTGTGCAAGTTCGTGTTTCAGACTTTGAAAAGGGAAAGGAATGGTACAAGTCACTACTGAATAAAGAGCCTGATTTTGTACCTCATGAAGGATTTATTGAGTTTGAACTCGTACCCGGGAGTTGGTTACAGGTAGCCGAGGGAACGCCAACAGAAGGTAGCGGTCCTATACGCATGGGTGTGATGGATCTAGAGGCTGAAAGGGATAGACTGATAAAGGAATTATATATTGAGCCTTTTGAAATATATTCAAGAGAAGAGGTTCCCGTAAAATGGGGTAGCTTTACAGACCCGTGGGGGAATCGCTTAGGTTTTTTCGAATATTTGAATGAAAATGAAAAGGACGAAACAATAAAAAGAGTTCACGGGACGACGGCTAAGTAGTTAGTACGTATAACCACCCTCTCCTCAACTAAAGGGGTCTATTGTTGAATAAACCTTAGATTCTCAAACGACTTTATTGTTATCTTTTTGAGTACAGTGAAGAATCTTATATCGAAAATTAAACAACTATATTTTAACCCCGTCCTAAATTTAGAACGGGGTTATGCTTGTTTTAGGTATTAAAAAAAATAACTTTATTTTCTTTTTACAATACACAAATTTATATGGCCTTGATGACGAATTGGGATTGAGGTATATATAGTAATTGAGCTGCTAAAGAAGTTGTCGTGTTAGCAAATGGGTATGTTTCCTTATAAGGAAAATTACTATACACTATTTCATTCATTTCCAAGGTCGTAAACAGTTTTTTTAGGATTTTTTGAGAAATTTTATTTGTACAAGCAGCAATAAAATCAAAATCTTTTTTACTTATTTCTTGAATGGCGTGTGAAAGAAGGCTGGTGACTATCCCACTTCCCATCCAATCTGGATGACAAGCACCCATATCTAGATAGACCAATTTTTCTTTATCTAAATGAGAAAACTCAATAGATTCTGTCTCTAATGTATCTAAAAGTTGAAAAATAGGTTCCATTTGCGGGCATAGTTCAATCGCTTTCTCTGTATCTATTAGTGGCTGTGTTACTTTTTTTGTTAAAAGAACTCCAACAATTTGAAAATTTTCTATTGCTACAAATGACATAGCTTGAGATACAGCTTGTTTCATCATTTCTTCGCACATTTTGTGAAAAGAAGCAAAAGGAATTTGTAAACTGCTTACAAGAGGTTCGTTATTCACAAAAGAATGTGCAAGTAAATGTGCTGCATCTTTCACGTGGTGTGTATCTAGTAGCTCTATATTCATATGTTTTTCCTCTTTTCTTAATATAGTTAATAGTAATTAAAAGAATAATGATTTTTATTTAATTTAGTTAAATTTAACTATTAAAACGCTAACAAATATGATTATTAAACATATGAATAAATCTGTTTAGTAGCAATCGAAATATGCTCATAAAGAAATGATACGATATCATCTAAACATTCAACAGTTGTATATGGAGAGATAGAAAAGAATTTTAATGTGGAAATCGGATTTCTATCACTACTGTTTATTATATCTACTACACAAGAACGAGTTGTATCACCAAAAAATACTTGATCGCGATTTTTTCCTAGATAATTAAATAGTTCTATATTTAATCGGTTTGTATCCTCAATCTCTTCTTTTGTTGCAAGACCTATTCGTTCTTTTTCCCAATTTCCTTGGCCATCTCCATTCATATAGAAACGGAAGGTTGTAATTGGTCCATATGTAAAATCATTAGTGATTGCGACTTGAGGTAGAGCCTCACGCAACTTCTCTCTAAATAATAGATTTACACGGACATAATTTGCTAATAATTTTTGATATCCTTCAATTCCAAAGGCTAATAGATTAATATACATCGGAATAGCGCTACCAGCTCGTGAACATTCTAAGGTATAGCCTGTATGATAACTTCCATATGATCTATTACCAAGATAAGGTGTATCATCTTGTTCAATGTCCATCAGTTGTAAATCAGTATGCTTTTTTACGATTAAAATACTTGAAGCATAAGGTGTTTGTCCTAATTTATGAAAATCAAAACATACACTGTCTGCAAGGGACATATATTGCATTTTATTTTGTACGTATTGTAAGGCATTTTTCACATTAGGTTCAAATGAGAGTGAATTTTCTTCAAAACTATAATTATTAAAGAAACTATAGAATCCGCCCATTGCAGAATCAGCATGGATATAAATAGGTTTTAATTTATATTTTTTCTGTATTGCTTCAGCGCTTGCTTTAATTTTTCTTATATCATCAATAGTAAATGTATCTGTTGATCCCATAGTAGCTAGAATATAAAGGGGGATACCGCCATTTTTAATAACTTGTATAATTTTAGCCTCTAAATCATTTATATCCATAGAATTTGTATAGGGATCAGTTTTCACTTTTATTAAGTGATTCGACCCTATGCCAGTTGCTTCAGCTGACTTTAATAAACTATAATGTGCATTTTCAGAAGCAAAGCAATAAACATTTTGTGGAGCACCATGTTCTTTTGCTAATGGGAATTGTTTAGAAATTGCTAAACGTAAGCTCGAAAATACACAACCTTGTCCACCCCATGTTGTATAACCACCACTATTATGTGGATTATAACCAATCAGTTTTGAAAGCATGGATACAACTTTTACTTCTGCTTCTGCTGCCCCTGGACCATATACATCCCAAACACCATTACCATTTAAAAGTGCCATGGTTAGTACACCTAATAGTGAAGGTATACTTGGTAGTGGTACAGCGTTAGACAAGTAATATTTATTTGGATAAGGATGTCCATTCATAAATTGGTTTAGCTCTTCTATAACCTCAGATATAGTGATTCCAGCTAGTGGAATATGACTTTGGTGAATTAAGCCATTGTAGTATCCTTCTGATTTTTCCTCACATTTACCTAAAGTAGCTCGCTCTTCATTTTTTAATTGGTCAAGATTTTTAATTATTTTCTGCATAGATTCTAATAAAAGTTGTTGTTTTTCTTCATTTCCATCAACGCTCGGAAATAATTTTAAAATATCTTGCATGCAGTCACTTCTCCTTGTAAAAAACTGGATTTTTATTTTACTTGGTTAAACATAAGGGTGTAATAATTTGTAATTGCCCTTTTGAATACTTAGAAATGAGGAGCTATTTAGAAAAAAATGTAATTCCATAGAAGATTATATGAACTATGGAATTTAAAGTAAAGAAAAATTTTTTGATTTATTTTAAAAAAAGTAATTGTGAGATAATGAAGTTTCTAAAAATATTTCTGAATTAATTGTTTATTCGGTTTGCGTGTTGCCTTAGCATGTATTCAACTAGTGTAGTAGATATTTTAATATAATGTAGAACGTACTATAAGGTAGTTGAATAAAAGGGTTCAACTACCTTATAAACTGTAGATATTGTTGGGAAAAGATAAAAAAATAGGGTGGAAGTGCTAAAGATATGTTCTAGTGGAGAAGAAGTAGTAGTATGGATTTGGTAGAAAAATCAGCATAATTTTTTATGGAAGAATAATTATTTGATCAAAGTTGTTTAATGAATTCAATTTCATTATCTAATAATAATGGACGAGTTAAGTGGGAAGAGTTCTCTTCAACCTGGGTAGAATTTTTTGCACCAGGAATAGCAACTGAAACGGCGGGGTGGCTTAAAACGTAACGTAAGGCAATTTGCGTGAGACTTCGATTTGATCGTACAAGTGAACGTAATTTTTCTACTTTGTTTAAGCTATCTTTAAACCACTTTTCTTTTGGCCAATCTTTTCTTAAATCATCATCTGGAAATTGGGTTTCATGATTAAATTTCCCAGTTAAAATTCCCATTTTAAGTGGACCTCTTATCACAGCACCTAAATTATGTTTTTCAATATAAGGAAGGATGTCTTTTTCAGGTTCTTTATTTAAAATACTATAATCGCATTGTACAACATCTAAATCATCATTCTGATTAAAATGTTTAATATAATCTAAATCATTAGTAGAAACGCCAACTGCTCTCACTTTACCAGATTTTTTTAAGGTTTGGAAAGCTTGTAGAAAGGCTTCTGTTTCTTCATGTTTATCCCACCAAATATGACAAAAGTACACATCTATATAATCCGTTTTAAGCCGCAGTAAACTAGCATCAAACGCATCAATGATCTTTTGAGCATCTCCATAAACGGCTGGTTGATTGGGGTCATAATGATGACCAATTAATCCACCTTTTGTAGAAAGAATGATATCCTGCCTACGTTTATTTATAGCTTTTGCAACTAAATTTTCACTATGACCTAATCCATAAACGTCAGCAGTGTCAATAAAATTAACCCCTAGGTCAATTGCTTTATTGATTGCATCAATGGATTCATTATCTTTTACTGCTCCCCATTCATCTCCACCAATTGCCCAAGAGCCGAATCCTATCTCTGAAACTATTAATCCCGTTTTACCTAATAATCTATATTCCATTTTATACGGACTCCTCCTTTTCAGTGTATATTATTAGAAATATACATAGTGACCAGTTGGAATATTCTTGAAATCTAGTTTCGGGGTGTAAATTAGAGTATATATTTTAATAAATAAATATGAGATTACTTTATAAAAATTAATTGGAATTATTAGTAAAATGGTTTTTTATGCTTAAATTGAATAAAAGTATGAACTTTCACGGTATAAATATGAATTTTATTCATCATTTTAATAACTATGCAATAAGCGAAATAAATGTTGAATTGAGTCGGAAAATATACATTTACAAATCGCAGAATGTGTACATATAGTTGTAACTGTAAATATTATCCGTTTTGAAATATTTATAAAAGGAGAAATTCATATGAAGGAAATACAAAAGCAATATGAAATTGTAGAAGAATTGGATACAACAGTAGGGCAAGAAGCATTATGGATAGCTCATCAAATGGAATTAGAAAATGGAATGAACAATGAAGCTACCATAATAAAGCTAAAAGGAGATCTTCAAATAGATAATTTTAAGAAAGCGATTACTTTAGTGGTGCAATCTCACCCGGCGCTACGTACACTATTTATTAAGAGGGACGAAAAAATTAAACAATTCATTCAAAAGAGTATTGATTTTGATATACCAATTAAGGATTTAACTGCTTTTAAAAACACAGAACAAAAATTTATTTTAAAAAAATTCTTAGACTCTATAGTGAATGAGAAATTTAACTTAGAAGAAGGGCCTTTGTTTAAATTCCACATCATTAAATTGTGTGAAGATGAATTTATTTTACATATGATTTTTCATCACATTATTTATGATGGATGTAGTTTAGGAATTTTTATTCAACAATTGTCTCATACGTATTGTGAATTACTTCAAGAAAATACGGGTTTAGTATTAGAATCTCCTTATAAGAGCCTTGTAGAATTTGAGGAAGGTTTTATTGACAGTGCAATATATAGAGAAGGATCATCCTATTGGAAAGATTATTTACAAGGTGAATTACCTCCTACAGAGTTTCCTGCTACTATTAATAAAATGAATGAACCGATATATACGAACAAAAATATAAGTAAGAATATTGATGCCGATCTATTTTATCAAATACAATGTTTTGCTAAAAGAAATAACATAAGTGTCTATCGGGTTATGTTAAGTACTTATTGTGCCTTGCTTCATCAAATGACAAATGCTGAAGAAATTATTGTAGGTATTCCAATTAATACTAGACCACAAACGGAAGAAAGGAATGCTTTTGGTTATTTTGTTAATACATTACCTATACGTATAACAATAGAAAAAGGTGATACATTTAAGGGGATACTTAACAAGGTGAATAAATCTGTTCATTTGGCTATTAAGTATAAACATAATCCATATTCACATATAGTAAGAGATTTAAATCTAAATAATAATACACATCATAATATGATTTATTCAACAGCATTTAATACGGTAAGGATACCTCAATTGAAAATTCCCGATATTGAGTCCACAGTTTTAACAGATTGTAAAAGAGTAAATCCTTTTAACATGACCTGGAGAATAATGAGATATGAAGGGGAAACAGAGAATAAAATTGAGATTGACTATAATTCAGCATTATATAAACCAGATAGTATGAATGATTTAGTTGAAAGATATATATTTTTGTTACAAAAACTAATGAAGAATGTGAACGAACCTATCCATTCATTGGATTTACTTTTAAAAAAGGATCATCGTTTATACAAAGATATAAACTCAAATACTCTTGCATATCCTAATTCAAAAACATTAGATCAATTAATTGATCTACAAGCATTAAAATCGCCAAATCAAATAGCGATTTCAATGGGGGATAAATCGATTACTTATTATGACTTGCAGCAAAGGTCAAATCAAATTGCGAATTATTTACGTGAAAATGATATAAAAAAGGGACAGCGTATAAGTATTACTATGGTGAGAGAGATCGATACAATTGTATGCATTCTAGGTATACTAAAATCAGGTGGAGTTTATGTACCAATTGATCCAAAGTTTCCTGAAAAAAGAATAGAATTTATATTAAAAGATAGTGAAAGTCAAATGATTATTACAAAGAAAGAATTCAGGGGATTAATTGAAAGTTTTGCGATTCATACAATTTTTCTAGAGGATTTTCATTACACTAATTATTCTATAGAAAATATTGCGTCTACACATAACATAGAAGATGCTGCGTATATTATCTACACGTCAGGTTCAACCGGTTTACCAAAAGGAGTAGTTGTACCACATAGAGGAGTAATTAATTTATCATATTCATTAATGAATCAATTTAATTTAGACAAAAATGATGTATTTTTACAATTTGCAACAATGATTTTTGATGCCTCCATTATGGAAATGTTTCCGATCTTGTTATGCGGAGGAAGAATGCATGTAATTTCTGAAATGGAAAAACGTTCTGCAGAAGAATTTATAAATGTAATTAACAAGAATGGTATTACATTTGTTCTTTTACCAACTGCATTTTTTAAATTAATAGCTGATATGCCAAAAGAAATGTTGCTTAAATTAAATTCCTTAAAATGTGTATTTGTAGGAGGGGAAACCATACCTGCTGAATCAGTTCGTAAATGGCAAAGTAAAGTAGGGTTAAAGATTCCAATTCTTAACGCATATGGTCCTACTGAAGCTACTGTATGTACAACCATTTATGAAGTAAATCATGAGATAAAAGAAGAAACTTCTAATATCCCAATAGGTAAACCAATTGCTAATAGTAAAGTTTTCGTGATCAGTCCGCTCAACACGTTATGTCCGTCAGGAGTAGTAGGTGAATTATTCATTGGTGGTGATGGGGTTGCTAAAGGATATATAAATCAAAAGAAAAAAACAGAAGAGGCATTTATTTCTTTCGAAAAATCATATAATCGCAATAAAAAAATATACAATACTGGGGACTTAGTACGTCTTTTACCAAATGGAAACTTAGAATTTATCGGAAGGAAAGATAATCAAGTAAAACTACGTGGGTATCGAATTGAGCTTGATGAAATAGAAAGAGCATTATTTAAACACCCAGAGGTAAAAGATGCAGTAGTAGTAACTTATCAAAATGACAAAATTGCTAGCTTTTATGTATCAAAAGACAATACAGAGATAAAACAAGAGAACTTAAAAACATTCTTAAGTGAAAGATTACCAGATTTTATGATGCCAAATTATATATTTCATCTTAAAACATTTCCATTATCACCAAGTGGTAAGGTTGATAGAAAAAAATTAGAATTACAAATCCCATCTTTACTTGAAAATATGCAAAATCAATATATACCATCAATAAGTGGCACAGAAAAAAGGTTGGCAAAAACATGGTCAGAGATTTTAAATTTAGGGAAATATAGAATCAGTAGAGATGACGACTTTTTTAAACTTGGGGGACATTCATTAATTGCTGTGCAAGTATTAAATCAAATTCAAAAAGAGTTTCATTTGAAAATAGAAATTAGAGATATTTTTGAGCATACAACAATTGCTAGTCTATCTGCTTACATCGATAAATTAATGGAAGTAAGTCATGATAGGGAAGAACAGAAGATGCAAATATTAAAAGTTGCAGATAAGGAAAGTTATCAGTTATCAAGTGCTCAAAAAAGAATCTGGTTTTTAAATAAATCAAACGCTATTAATAGAGTATACGATACACCACTACACATATATATTGAGCCGAGTTTGAAAAAAGATATTTTACAGGACGCCATAAGGTTTTTAGTTGAACGACACGAGATGCTCCGCACAGTGTTTATTGAAAAAAATGGGGAGCCTAGACAAGTGATATTAAAATCAATAGCGATTGACCTGATACACCATGAGATTGAACACATGGTTAAAAAGGAACAACAAGAATATATACGTAGAACAATAAATCAAACGGATCATACACCATTTGATTTGGAAAATGGACCGCTTTTCCGGATTAGAATTTTTAATCTTGATAAGAAAAAATCCTATTTATATATCAATTTACATCACATTATTACTGATGAGTGGAGTGTAAGGAATTTATTAGATGAATTAATGAAGGTATATAGTGCCTTTGCTAAAAGAAGAAATCCTGAGTTGCCAACTATTTCTAATCGATATGTAGATTATGTTGAGTGGGAACAGGAGCAGTTAAAATTAGGTCGGTGGGATACAGAAAAATCTTATTGGATGGCCGAACTTGCAGCACCTCTTCCTATACTAAATCTTCCTTTAGATTTTAGTCAGAATCATCAAAGTACAAATAGAGGTACAGTATTTGAAATGAAGTTAGATAATAAAATGAAAGAGTCTTTGAAACAAGTATGTGAACAAGAGAATGTTTCGATGTATATGCTATTTTTGGCAGCATATATTCAATTGTTACATTATCTAACGGATCAAAAAGACATTATTGTAGGTACACCGGTTGTTGGAAGGAATTATCAAGAATTTGAACAAATACAAGGATTTTTTGTAAATACTTTAGCTATTAGAACACAATTGAATGATGTGAAAAATTTAAAACAGCTATTACAAGTAGTGAGAGAAAAATGTTTGAATTCTTTCCAAAACCAATCATACCCATTTGATAAAGTAATTGAGCAAATAAATCCTGATAGAAGCTTTGGAAATAACCCGATCTTTTCTACTATGTTTAGTTACCAGAAAGATATTTTGCAACAACATGATGCGTACAAGCTTCAATTGTTACCTAATAAACAAGATGTTAGTAAGTTTGATATTTCTTTAGCTGTTGAAGAAGGATCGGATTATGTAGAGATTTCATTTGAGTATAATATTAATCTTTTCAAGGAAGAGTCAATTAATAGGTTTACTCAAAATTTACTTAATATACTGGACGCATTTATTCATCAAAGAACAGTGGCATATGAGAATCTTTCATTCCTATCACTGGAAGAGGAATCTCTATATAGAAAGGTAAATCATACAGAAAGACCGTATCCTTATTTTCAAAATATACAGGAGCAATTCTATAAGCAAGTAGAAAGACAATCAAATCGGATTGCTATATCGACTGAAACAGAGTCTTTAACATATAGGCAATTAAATAGGAGTTCTAATCAAGTAGCTCAACATTTGCTTGATAAAGGTATAAAAAAAGGTGACAAGGTGGCCATATTTTTAGATAGAAGTATGAATAGTATCGTTTCTATGATTGGAATATTAAAAGCCGGTGCTGCCTATATACCAATCGATGTAAAATACCCTGAGGATAGAATAAATTATATAGTAAGTGACAGCGAGGCATGTAGAATTATAACGAATTACAAATACAAAAATCATTTGAATCCAAGTAGTTATAACGTTTCAATAATAGAGGATATATATCGTACGACAATAAATGGTGATGTGAAAATTTTAAATAAACCAGATGACTTGGCCTATGTAATTTATACTTCAGGATCAACAGGTAAACCAAAAGGTACATTATTAACTCATAAAGGAGTATTAAATTTAGTTGAATGGAGAAATGAAGTATTTCATATTTCACCAAATGATAAAGTAACACAGTTTTATTCCCATAGTTTTGATTCTTCTGTATCGGAAATTTTTTCTACTTTGTTAAATGGGGCGGAACTATATGTATTAAGTGATGAACAGCGCTATTCAACTGCAGCATATGCCCAAGCTGTCCAAGAAATACAAGCAACTATTTCTGATTTACCAACAGTATTTTTTAATGAACTATCGACTTCATTAAATAAACTGGATAGTGAAAAGATACGTTCGTTAAGATTTATGATAATGGGAGGGGAAGCCGCATCAACAAATGCTATTAGGAGTTGGAAAAATACTTTTAAAAACCAAGTACAACTGGTAAATGAGTATGGTCCTACGGAAGCAACTGTTTCAGCGATGTATTATTTCATACCAGACTTAGAATGCGAAAATAACATTTTAGGTAGTATACCGATTGGTATTCCAATTTCTAACACAAAGGTTCATATATTGAACTCATATATGCAACATTGTCCGGTAGGGAGCATGGGCGAATTATATATTGAGAGTTTAGGATTGGCCCAAGGGTATTGGAAGCAGAAAGAAAAAACAAAACAGGCATTTATTGCAAATCCATTTTCAGAAGATAACAGTAAAAGGTTATACCGAACAGGTGATTTAGCAAAGTGGTTATCAAATGGAAATATAGAATTTATGGGAAGAAAAGATAAGCAGGTTAAAATTAGAGGGCACAGAATTGAACTAGGGGAGATAGAAGATGCAATATTACAATTTGAGGAGATAAATCAGGCTGTGGTAACACAAACGAAAGATGGAATGCTATTGCAAGCTTATTATAAAACAGTGGACGGTTTAGAAATAGATAAAAATAAGTTAGCTTTATATTTATCAAATGTATTGCCAGAATATATGATCCCTAAATATTACTCTCATGTGTTAGAAATACCAATAACGGCTAATGGGAAAATTGATTTCGAAAAACTACCAGAAATAGAGTTTGATAATGAGCAAAACGATGGGTGTATACTTAAGCCTCAAACTAAAGTGCAAAAAAACATTGCTAAAGTATGGTCCGAAGTTCTAAACATTAAATCTATAGGTTTAAAAGATGATTTCTTTAATTTGGGTGGACATTCTTTAAAAGTTATGCCGACATTAGTCAAATTAAAACCGTTATACCCTAACTTGAAAATCCAAGATTTCTTTAAGTATAGAACAATAGAAAAATTAGCCTCTCATATTGAAGAAATGGAAGAAATGTCGTTCAAGAAAGAGAAAAATATGAATGTAGCATGTATAGAAAATGAAACGAAAACGACTCCTGTTTATAAAAGAAAAAAATTAGAAGAATGTGAGATAGATAGGGTGAATTATCCAAAAGCAGTTTTCCTTACAGGGGCTACAGGATATTTAGGAGCACACATTTTAAAACGCTTATTACAGTTGCCATCTACGACTATTTACTGTCTAGTAAGAAAGCATGAGGATCAAGTAATTGGTTCAAAGCTAAAAGAAAGAATGATGTTTTATTTCGGTAAAGAAATTCTCCAAAAGTTGGAGGAGAGAGTAGAGTTAATTGAAGGAGATTTATCTTTGATAAATTTAGGTCTAGATTCAAAGCGATTGGACCATTTAAATAATAAGGTAGAGTCAATCATACATTGTGGTGGAGAAGTTAGACACTATGGAGAACGCGATCATTTTCAAAAGGTAAATGTTCAGTCTACAAAATATTTATTGGAATTAGCTAAGAATACAAATGCACGTTTTCATTATATATCTACTTTAAGTGTAGTAGGGCAGGCTGAAAGCGATCCAAAAGAATTTGAATTCTTTGAGTCTAATTTTGATAGAGGGCAAAATTTAGATAATGTGTACTTAGAAAGTAAGTTTCAAGGCGAGAAACTGGTCAGAGAAGCAATGGAAAAAGGGGTTCGTGCTACGATATACCGTGTGGGGAATTTAGTGGGTAACTCTAAAACAGGTAAATTTCAATACAATATTGATGAAAATGCATTTTATAGATTAATAAAAGGGATATGCCTATCTAGCATAGCACCTGACATCAATACGTATGTAGATTTAACGCCTGTAGACTATGGAAGTTTAGCTATTACTGAATTATCCTATAAGGTCAATACAATAAATAAAACCATGCATATTTGTAATCCAACTCAGCTTAAATGGGACCAATTTATTAATAGTTTACAAGCTTTTGGATACGATATTATGTTAATGGAACAAGAAAAGTATATAGAGAAGTTTTTTAATACGAATCTAACCACCGATGAACAGAAAGCTTTAGAGCTCATAATGCCTTTATTAGAATCTGTAGAAGAGCTATCAGTAGCTATACCATCTTGTTTATACACGCAAGGATATTTGAAGAATATACATTGTTTAGAGCCAAATCAAGAGTATATCAATTTGTTATTAAATTATGCTATGAGTATCGAGTTTTTACCAACCATTAAAGAACCAATATTGCTATAGAATATACAATCGATTTTGAACAGATTGGTCTATAAATATGAAGTTTTGAATGTTTGCTTACTTCCCCTTATCGTTTAGAAAATTAAAAAGAACTTGTAGTTTTATCTACAAGTTCTTTTCAATTAAAAGGTTTATACATTTAGTTGGTTGGCTAATATTTCAATTCTTCATATTACAAACAGAAGAAATTAACTAAGACAAATAATTATTTTTAATTAGAGAAAAAATACAATTTTATATTAAGACCAAATCCATCGATCATCAGTTAATGCTTGAGAATCATTAACTTTTTCAATCTCATCTGTTATCGACCACTCATTACTTCTTTCAGCGTTCGCCATATGCACTTTAACTTTTTCACCTACATTAAATTTCTGCCCTTGTGTCAAATAAACCGTAACATTACGTTTACTTCCGTCATTTCCAGTATATTGAACAATTACATAATTATATTCTTCTATTCCAGATTTAAACTTATCTACTTTTGTAACATGTCCTATTTCATATTCGTATGCAAAAACATGTTTTAAATAACTTCCCTGGTGTAATGTATCAATACTTTGAACCTTTTCAATTGACTCTGCAACCATATAGTCCGTAAAATTACGCATCATTGCACCAGTAGCTTTTATTTGATCACCAACTTTTACATTTGGTGTAGAGTTTAAATAAATACTAATAGGCTCTGAATACTTTGTTGATTCAACAGAGATAACATTATCAGTAACCTCAACTACACGCCCTTCAATTGTTGATAAATTTGACTCGATAGAAGCTGCACTTGCTTTTGTTACTTCTAATCCTGGTAGATTTGTGCCTGCAAGAGCTGCAATTCCTAATGCACCAGCTAAAATGATTTTTTTCATACCTTATAACATCTCCATTCCGGTTGTAGTTAAATGCGCAGTTAGGTTTAATTCGTAAATAACTTTCGTATATCACCTAACATGTAATCATTATAGTTACAATAAGAATGATTATCAACTACAATTGAAATGTAATTTTGCATAATAATAAATCTTAATTTAATAATTTATCATTCAAATGGAAAGGAAGATGTGTATGTATGAAATTGTTACCGTAGAGCAAAAAGGAACCTTCGTGCGAAATGGGGAAAGAAAAATTCTAGGTGTAAATGGTCAACATATGAATTTTCTAATTCAACAGTGGAAAATTATAACTGTGAAAAAATTATACAAGGTTAGATTATTTCTTCGAGAGGATATTAAGGAGAAGTGTAAGGAAATCGAAGGATTAAGAGAGAAATACAAGCCATTTAATACATCTAAAAAAGACGAAATAGGCTACCATGACGGACTATTTCTATTTTTATTGCAAATTAATCTGCTTAATTCACCTGTTTTTGTAGAGCTCTAAAAGATGGGGAAACAAATTTTAACATACCGACTCGAAAACTTCGACTCTTAGAAAAAGTTAATAAAATGATTGTAAATTGAACTACTCACCACTTAACGTCCTTACGGACTGTTTGAAGTGGGAGATTCCTGCGAACACCGGTGTATCCACCGGTTATCTTAGCAGGCTCTACCCGTAGTCCCTACGGTGAAAACATAAGTATCTTGTACGTTGACTCACCACACTACCTACTTTAGCTTGGTTTTCGCAACTTCGGCAAGTATGGGGCGAAAGAACGTTGAAGATTTTACGGTTGCAACGTTTTTCTGCAACCAACCTCATATCTTCAGTTTTCAAAGAGCAATCTGTACAAGTAAATGATAGCAAACATGTTGGCTTATGCCAACCGACATTCATCTCCCACCTAAAATTGGTGTTTCACACCTTCACATTTTTGAGGAAGGAGTCTTCTGTCGGAAAACGATAAATAAAGAAAGATAAATAGATTTTCTCAATAGTAAAATTATTTACAAAATAGTAAAATATAGGTATATCGATGTCGTAATAAACACAAAAAATAATGAGGGGATGAGGAAAATGAATTTAAAACAATTAGGGATTATATTATTAGGAACCGTAACACTTGTGTTTAGTAGTACAAGTTTTGTGGACGCTGCTAGAAAACAGAAAGAATTTAGAGATACGGAGCCAAATAATACTCTTGAAACAGCCAATAGATTAGATTTGGGGTATGATTGTGTGGTTTATGGCAATTTAAATTTAGACGATAAAGACGGTATAGATATCTTTAGATTTTCCCCAAGTGATACGATGAAAGTTGAAGTTACTTTGCAGGGAATGCATGATGATAATGATTTTGATCTATTTGTACGAAATTCGAAAGGTAAAATAATTAAAAAATCTTTGAACCATTCTAATGATATGGAAAAAATCGTCTTTGAAGCAGAAGAATGGGAAGACTATTATATTGAAGTAAGTTCATCGGTAAGAGGGAATGAAGATAATAACTTTGATTATATTTTAGTAGCAGAAAAATATTAAGACTAGTAAATTTAGAGGCCATCCAAATGGGTGGTTTCTTGTTTTTTCAAGAGATATATGCGTAAAGCTAGTTGGGGTTATTTTTTCGGAGTATTATTTTGAATTAGTGGCTTATCAAACGAAGTATGACTTTGAATTGTAATAGTAAATGAATGAATTGATTAACCCATAAAAAAACGTAGGAATTAAATATTTCTACGTTTTTTGTACATAACATCTAAATAAAACAGTTTATTTTTTGAAAAAGTTGAAAGATGGTATTTATATTGGCGCGGATATTTATTACAATGTACTCTATAGAAAAAAGTAGCTGCAAGTGCAACCACTTTTTTCACAAAACATTATTATTTTAAAAACATTCTTAACGTAAACTTGCGCTTAATGGTACTTGAGAATAAACTGTGAAATTGTTACCATAAGTACCGTGTCTTGAAAATGAGGAAGAAATTGAACCATTCCAACTTTTGTAGGTAGACCCAGATGTATCTGTTCTTAGAAGTACGTTTGAAAAGCTAGCTTGGCTAAAGGAGTTACGCCCAGTATCTTCAACCCCCTGAACCATTTTTACTGGTTCATATTGAGAAAATGAGCCATATACAGGCTGATTTGCATATCTAGGGTTTCCATTTACATACATAGTAACCGTACCATTTCCGTTATTAACGAGTTTAAGGTTTACTCGGTCACCATCTTTAATTGATGCATCATACTGCGTGTTCCAATACTTACTGTTTTGACCTGATTCATTATATCCTGAATTTAAAAATACTTTATATCCACTTGGTGTTTTGGAAATACCACCCTCAACTTTAGATGCTCCAATACCTAAATACCAATTCACATATCCATCTTTAACAACAACTGATTTTGGTAGATTTATATCAGCTGCAATTCCGGTATAGGTACTATTTGTAACACTTTTTACAGCACCTTCTGTAGCTGCAAAACTAGTAGTTGAAAACATTGATAGAGAAATTAGAAGTGAACCAACTAGATACTTCATTTTTTTCTTACTTTTTCTTAATACTTGATTCATTTTAGATCCCCCATATTTTAAATTATTAAATTGTATGGAAAGTTGGCCAACTAACTACAACTTACAAATTAAAGATATATCAGGTTTTATTTAATGTATATATTTTCCTGTTATAAGTCATTGAAATGTCAAATAAATTTAATTGTTCATATTTATCAATATAGATGGAGTTGACAGAATAAAGTAGTATGTCTATTTAAGTGTAAGAAGATTTTGTTAAAAAATATAAAAACTTATAAGTGTGTTGGGGATAGTATGTACTACGATTCATTTAGGGGAGAGAAATATGGAATGAATATAGTTTTTTTCAATGGGTAGATCTGAAATATTTAGAAATAGATTAAAAACAAAGGAAATAAATGAATCGTTTTTGTTAAGGAATTCATTGAAATAATTCGTAGATGAAAGGAAATATATGATTTATAAGACTTGGATTTCCTATATAAAAGAAGAAAGGGGATCCTCCTATGGGAATTACAAATACAAGATCGAAGTTAGATAATGCAGCTATTGAAGAGGCTATAGAGGCATTAAAAGATGAAAATGAATGTTTATGTATGGAAATCGATTACTTAAAAAAGTTAAAGGCCTTCCTTCAAAAAGAGATGGAATTACAGAATAAGACAAAGCAAGAGTAATTTATCTTACAAAATTCAAAAGTATAGAACATATTAAGAGAGTACTAGATAATTATAGAGGTCATTACAATCGCAAAAAATCAAAGTACACTAAAAAGGAATGAGTCCAGTACAATACCGGACTCACATTCAAACATCCGCTTAATTTTTTGTTTAATTCTCCAGGCCCAGTTCATCATAGGCGATCGATTGTTGGATTGCTACGGTCAGTGGGTGTTATTCTTTAACTCATCACATATTACGTTAGTTTAAGTATTGAGAGTAAAAGAATAGGAATAGAAAAATTAATGTTTTGCTAAATAATCTATTAAAGAAACTTAAAGGAATAACAAGTTCTCCTATTGTAAGGATTTTAAGTTTATCCTTATTTAGTCCTTTTATTAATCCCTTTAATGTTTGGAAGTTTATTTTATTAACGAAAGACCAACTTGGCACAGCTTTTGTATCTGAACCTATTTTGAAAATGATATGAATACTATGTGCATGAAAACCGCTTATTATTAAAATAAGCATAAATCCTAAAATAATGAACCAAGTCATTTTTCAACATCTCCTTTCAGTATTTAATATTAAGATATTAAAACTGTTGAGAAAGTGTGCTGTTGTCCATGAAAAATATTGAGAAATTGTTGAGGAAACGTTGAGGATGTTGCAATGCTATTGATTGTAGCTGAGTTAATAATGCTTGTCATATTATATGTGTGAAAAAAGGAAATAGGAAAGAGAACAGTTGCGTAGACTGTTCTCTTAAGGAGCGGAAGCGCTGAACATTTTTAATGACAATGATTCAAGCATTCCGTTAATAGTATAAACCTATATTTGCTGTTCATACAAAAAGGCAGCTATAAAAAAATAGCCGTCTTACCTCAGGGAGAATTCAAGAAAATCAGAGATGCATTATGGAAACAGATGGGCTGTTACCAATCTGTTTGTAGTATTGGAAATAATTCCATCAATTAGTCATAAGTAAAAATCCCAATTCATCGTAGGACTATTCACAGTTAATAAAGTTGTTTCAAAAAAAGTGGTATTAATTGGAATTTAAACTCCTTATCCTGTATGATGAAAATGTGGGTATTCTAATATCCTTATAGTTAATAAAGGGAGAATACAGGAGGAGTTGTCATGAAAAATATAAAAACGGCTATGACATTGGTACAATCACATCTTAATGAAAATGAGATTATTGAAAACAGCCTATATGGAATGTTTCAATATCAAGTATTTGGTATGGGTAGTCAAAGAAAAGGGATATTGGTCGCTACAAATGAACGTATGTGTTTTTATACAAAATATTTAGGGAGTGAAACGTTTAAAGTATTTAATTATGCCAAAATTAATTCAATAGATGTAGAAAAAGGATTATTAACAGGAAAGAAAATCATTTTTTTTCATGATGGCGAACGTGAAGTGATGAATTTAATTGAGGAAGGTGACCTGGAGAGGTTTGCAGTATTTGTAAAAGAAAAAATTATGATCTTGAAATAAAGAAGTTTGTTTTTAAAATTTGCTTCTCAAATTAAACAATATTATTATTTACTAAAATCGAAAACATAAAAAAAAACAAATTTCAAATGACTTTAATAACCTCCTATCATACTGTTTAAGGGGAGGTTATTACCTTTCTAAAGATAAAATTAAAGAGTATTACTATCCTTATACAAGGATGAGTGACATGCAAATTAAAAAGAGCACTTTTTAAAAGTGCTCTTTTAAGGTGTGTATTAGGACTTGAAAGAGGCATTAATGACAATTTAGAAGGAGATATCTCTATACAACATATGGAGGTACTATGGAAGGGTGACAATAAAAAATAAAAAGAGCAGGTAGTATGAACTAACTGCTCAGCTCCAGGGAAATTGGAGACTTGGTATTTTATATTATTAGCAAACTTTCGGTCTATTATTCGAAAGTAGATATAGATGGTTAATTATTAATATTGTAATAGAAAATTTTATCCTTTAAAAATTGTTCCTCCATTAGTAACATGAGACTCTCCAATTCCTCCAATTTCCTCAACAGGTATAAGTGGTAAATTATTATTATCTGGTTCATTATTTCTATTCATAGCATTAAAGATAAATTGTGCGTACTGTTCTCTAGACACCTTCATATAAGGACTATAGTCATTGTTACCTGTACCTTCGGCAATATGATTGGAATGAATAGCATGAATTGCATCTTTTGCCCAATATCCATTCGATATATCTTTAAAAGTAAATGCTCCCGTTGCTTTTAATTGGAATGCCTTCGTTAATACAGAAGCCATTTCAGCACGTGTTAAAGTATCCTTAGGGCGGAAATTACCATGTTCATCTCCAGTGAAGATTCCTAAGCTTGTCAGAGATAAAATCTCCTTTGAGTAATGGGTTGTGAGAGAATTGATATCTGAATAAGGATTAGTAAATCCTTCTCTATTATCTGGTTTGAGGTAATTGTACATAAGAATGGCAACTTGTTCTCGTGTTACATCGTCTCCAAAGCCAAATATCCCATTTCCGTATCCAGATAGGATCTGTTTTTCTTTTAAGTCATGTATTGCTGTAAATGACCAATGGTTTTGTGGTACATCAGTAAAGACTTCTTCAGCATGGGCAGTATAATGTCCAGCTCCAAGTATTGTTAAGGTACTAATAGATAGAGCAGAGCATAATTTAACTAATTTTCTTTTCATAACATTACCTCCGTAAAAGCGATATAGTATTTTAATAAGTATACCGAAACCTATTATAATTATATATAAATATAATAGGTTTGATAGATGTATTAATGTAGATGTAAAATATAATGTTGTCATATTTAAAAAATTGCAGGATTGACCAGTAACTAGATTTGGTTATAATATTTTTTATTTTATCATTTTAGCCAAGAAGACTCCTTCCTCAAGAAACGCGAAGTGAGTAGGTGGAAGATGAATTGGCTTCGAACAAGGGATGGCAGGAAGCTATCCTAATTGTTCGACATACATAAAGTGTTACTTCACTATCTATCGAATGTATGTTTGGTGTATAATGGTCATATACCGAAATGGAGGTGAATCAAATGATAATTAATAAATCCTTTAAGTTTCGTATCTATCCAAATCAAGCACAAACAATTCTAATTAATAAAACAATAGGTTGTTCTCGCTTTGTATTCAATCATTTCCTATCCCTATGGGATCACGCATATAAAGAAACTGGAAAAGGTTTAACATATGGTACATGCTCTGCCAAACTTCCTGCCATGAAGAAAGAGTTTGTTTGGCTCAAAGAAGTGGATAGTATTGCGATTCAGTCGTCTGTTCGCAACCTTGCGGATGCGTATACACGATTTTTCAAAAAACAAAATAGTGCCCCCCGTTTCAAATCCAAGAAAAATAACGTACAATCTTATACCACAAAACAAACAAATGAAAACATTGCCATTGTAGGAAACAAAATAAAATTGCCAAAACTAGGTCTTGTTCGATTTGCCAAAAGTCGTGAAATAACGGGACGTATTGTAAATGCGACTGTTAGACGGAACCCTTCTGGCAGATATTTTGTGTCACTATTAGTTGAAACAGAATTACAAGAACTTCCGAAAACACATTCTTACATTGGGATAGATGTAGGACTCAAAGATTTCGCTATTTTGTCAGATGGAAAACCCTATGAAAATCCGAAGTTTTTCCGATCATTAGAAGATAAGTTGGCGAAAGCACAGCGTGTCCTTTCTAGAAGAATGAAAGGATCTTCTCGCTGGAATAAACAACGAGTAAAAGTAGCTAGAATTCATGAATACATATCAAATGCTAGAAAAGATTACTTAGACAAAATCTCAACTGAAATCATCAAAAACCACGATGTTATCGGTATAGAGGATTTGCAAGTATCGAATATGTTAAAAAATCGTAAGTTAGCAAAAGCAATTAGTGAAGTATCTTGGTCACAGTTTCGAACCATGTTGGAATATAAAGCAAAATGGTATGGTAAACAAGTCATTGTCGTATCGAAAACATTTGCTTCCAGCCAATTATGTTCTTGCTGTGGATATCAAAATAAAGACGTTAAAAATCTAAACCTACGTAAATGGGACTGTCCTTCTTGTCGTACACACCATGATAGGGATATTAACGCAAGTATCAATATAAAGAATGAAGCAATAAGACTTCTAACCGTAGGGACTGCGGGGTTAGCCTAATCAATTAGAGTTCGATAGAACTCTTTACTTAGGAATCCCTCACTTCTAAACGAAGTGAAAGTGGGGGTAGTTCAAAAAGGGAAAAGGGATAGTTTCAATTATCGAGACAGTAAAGGGATAAGCAAAAAGGATTAAATTTGAAGAAAGTAAAGTGTGTTGTTTTAATTATATTAGGAGTCTTAATTGTCGTATAACTATGTCCTATATAGCTAGTGAAAATGAACGGGTAAATTGGAAAGAAGTCTTTGTATATCCTATAGGCTTAATTCTATGCATGATACTTGGACATTTTGGGTTACTAGAGTTTTAAATATTAGTAGGGTTAGTATGTATTGTATGAGGTATCCTTATGGCAATAGGATTTAGTGTTATATAAAAAAAGTAAGAGCGGAGAGCATCTAAATAGAGTGCTTTTTATTGTTTCATAGAAAAAGGAACCCAGGAGGGTTCCTTTTCTTATTCCGATCTATCTTAAGCGCATATAAGATAATGTTATTTTACATCTTAATATTAGGAATTACAATGAATAAAATGAAGGAATTGATTAAATAAATAGATTTCAATATATTATAAAAAGAGCCACATTTGAATGACTCTTTTCTTGTAAATTATTTTTTTACCTTCCCAAAAGAAATACTTAGTTTATATGTATTATCTACTTGAACTTCTCTACCATCTAATTCAAAAGTTTGTCTTGTTTTCGGTAGGCTTGGATTATTAACTATAGAATATAAATAATCTCCTTTTGTTGGCAGCAATTGATTGAATAATGCTTTGATAGGCTCATTAATTGCAGAATCTCTACTCTCGATAAAAATTATAGAGTCCCAATAACCACCACCGTTACCATATGGGAATATAGTTATAATGTCAGACATAGGGTCAGCTTTTTTTCCATGGAGATTATATCCAAGTGTTCCATATTCCTCATCCCTATCAACAAAACCTAAAGATTTTGCAAGGTTGATTAATTCTGAGGATCTATCTTCTTTACCATGAATGAAGATTGAATTGTACATGAACTTAGCAAACTGTTCTCTTGTTACGCTATATTGCCCACCGTACTGATTTTGTCCGACACCACTTGTTATCCCATTGCTATACAAGGCACGTACGTAGTCTGTTGCCCAATGCCCCCTTGGTATATCATTGAATGGCATATTCCCTTTAACTTCTAAACGAAAAGCTTTTTGAAGAATAACGGCCATTTCATAACGGGTTAACGTATCATCAGGTCGGAATTTATCTGTATTGTCTCCACTCATAAAACCTGCATGTACAACAGCTTTGATATTACTTTCAAACATATGTCCTTTGATATCTGAAAAGTTTTTACCGTAATAATTATCATCCCGTAAACCGTAATATTTAGAAATAATAGCAGAAACTTGCCCACGTGTTACTTTGTCCCCAAATCCAAAATTTCCATTACCATACCCACTTATTACATCCTTATCAGCTAAATAATAAATCGATTCTTCAGACCAGTGTCCTTGTGGTACATCGTTGAAATGTTTAGTCTGTGCATGTGTTGGATTTGTTGCGCCAAATAAAGTAGCAGCAATTAAACCAGTTGCGATTACGTTTTTGAATTTCATAGTTAATTTCTCCTAAAATAAATTTTTTGATTTTATATACAATATATATCTATAATACATATTAATATTTATATAGATATTAGTATAGATGTAAAGTATGTTTTTTGTAAAAAGTTGGTATGTGGATATTTATTAGTTGAAATATTCACTTTGAGCTAGTTGTTATGTTAATGAGAGGAACTACGCCTAAGGGTAGAGGTATTTACAAATTTTAAAAGAATTCCTTTTGTGTACCAAGAAGCAAAATATTTTTATGATAAAATATAGAAAAAGATGATTAAGAAGGGATAATTAAAGTGAAACCAACAATCTATGATGTTGCGGAAAAAGCAGGTGTATCAATAGCAACTGTATCCAAGGTAATTAATCAAACTGGGCGTATTAGTGAAAAAACAATAAACAAAGTAAATCAGGTAATGGATGAATTAGATTACCAGCCAAGTAGTGTAGCAGCAGCGTTAACAGGCAAAAAAACATATACAATTGGGGTACTTGTCCCAGATATCTCAAACCCATTTTTTGCTGAAGTAGCAAGAGCGTTTGAAAATAGTGCACGAGAATCAGGGTATACACTCATTTTATGTAGTACAGACCATCAAACAAAACGTGAGCATGAATACATTGATTTATTGTTTAAAAAGCAAGTAGATGGCATTATTATTGCGACAGAGATAAATGATTATAAACTTGTAAAAAAAATCGTGAATCGAGATTTGCCACTAGTACTATTCACTGTAGATCATCCTTCCATCACGACTCATGTTGTGACAACTGATGATATGAGGGGAGGCTATCTAGCTGGAAGCTATCTAACGCAGAAAGGCCATACATCTTTAACGATTATGATGGAGAAGGATAGAAAAAGTAGCTTAGGGAGATTGAATGGTTTCAAACAAGCTCTTATGGATTCGGGGATTTCGTTAGATGATGAGGCTATCATTAGCTGCTATTCGACAGTGGAAGACAGTAAACGTGCAAGTAAGGAATTACTTCATTTGCCTAACAGACCTACAGCGGTTTTTGCTTGTACAGATTTGATTGCTATATGCCTTATGAATGAAGCAAGAAAACAAGGACTTTCAATTCCGGAAGATTTATCAATAATCGGATTTGATAATACAATCTATGCTGAGATTGCAGATCCGGGGTTAACGACAATTGAGCAGCCAATTAAACAAATGGCAGCCTGTACGTTTGAACAACTCTTAAAAACGATGGAAATGAAGGAGCATGCTAAGCAAAAAATTACAATTATTCCTCAGTTAGTAGAGCGATCCTCAGTAAAGGATATTACATGATAGATTTTTTATAAGCCTATTTGAATGTAACAAAAGAAGGTCATCGTAACTAAGTATAGTTAGGATGACCTTCTTTTATATATGGGATTTATACAGAGAATTGCTCACCGCTTTTCGTATTTAAATCCTGCTCCATCTCATTTTCTTTTGGAATAGTAAGGAAATGAGTTAAAAATGCACCAAAGAAATACAAACCAGCAAAGATCCACATCACGCCGCCAACACCTAATGGCCCGATGAAGGCAGTTACTACTAATGGTCCAACAAATGCGGATAATCCTGAACCTAAATTTAAGACAGACATAGCAGCTCCTTTATTTTCAGGAGATAAAGATGGAACTAATGCGGTAAGAGGTACATAACCGGCAAGTGTTGCTCCATAGCAACAGGCAACAAATAATATTGCCCAATAATTATGTCCCACCATTTGTGGTACATAATAGAGTGCAAGAGTTACAATTCCGCAACCGACTCCTCCGAACCATTTAATCGTATTTACCCAACCAAACTTGTCTCCAACAATACCAAAAATAATATTAAACACCATATTTACAAAGAATAGAGTACCCCAAATTTGAAGCCATTCAGTCATCGTAAAATTATATTTCATCATATAGGTAGGAAGGAAAACAACAAATCCAAACTGAGCGGCAGAGTTTATAATTTTAACAATACCACCAATCCCAACTTTAGGATTTTCAAATGCGATGGTAATGCCTTTTAGTAATTCGCTTGATTTGTTAGCGCTTACGGTTTGTGCTTTAAACCTGTCCTTATTTACCACAATTGAGAACAATCCACCGACGACAACAAAAATTAAAGCGCTCCATAATGTAGCAATTTCGCCGATTTTCGGAACCATATAACTAGAATAAAAGGCCCCAATAACACTAAGCCCCAGCTGGAATACGAACCAGAACCAGCCAACTGCTCTTGAAAGCATTTGTTGAGGCGTACTGTAAGATACCCAAACTAGAAAAGAATACGCAAATAAAGGATAACCGAACCCTCGTAGGGCATAACAAATTAATATTACGGGATAATTCATATGTTGAATTCCTATACCTATGAATCCGATTGAACCTAAAATGAATGATACTAAACCAAACGTCATGACTTTTCTTGGTCCCCACATTTGTACAAATACCCCAGAAAACCAAGAAGAAGCAGATACAGTAATTCCGTAAATAGTAAACAGGAAAGCAGCGTGTTCTAGCGTTAGTCCTTTTTCAACAAGATAAGGGGATAACCATCCCTGTTCTAACCCGTCCCCAATCATAAAAACAATAATCCCTATGTATCCCCAAGTTAAATTAGAAGGGATCCCAATCCTGTCCATAAATGTTTTGTTTGAACTAATAGCGTTCATTCTCCCACCACCGATAAGTTATTTTTTGGTTAAGCGCTTAATTCTTTTTGATAAAAAAAGTATACGCTTACATTATGGGGTCGTCAATTAAATTTTTTGATAATTTACAACTTTCTTTTATAGAAAGATTCTATTTACTTATTGGAGAATAAAATAATGGCGAGTATGAAAAGAAAGAAATACCTTATACATGGGGATTACTATTTAAAGGCTTGGTTTTCTTTGTTATATCAGTATTTTAAAAGAGTATATTTGTAGCTTTTTAGAGTGTTTATTTCTAATTATTAATTTTTATTTTTATGTAATACGTATATTGAGGGAATGCAAAATTCGGATGAAAAGAGGAGTATTCAAAAAAATAAAAATGTTTTCAATTTAGAATCAAGTGTGTATAATGAAGAAAAATAGGGGAAGCGCTTAACTAACTTGATACGCTAAACCCTATAGACTTTCATTTCGTTTCTTAAATTTTAATATAGAGGGAGAAATCATATGAACGTTTTAAAGATTGGGATTATTGGTGCTGGGCGAATTGGGAAACTACATGTTGATAATTTGCAGCTTATGCCACAAGTGAAAATTAAAGCGGTTTCAGATGTAGTGATTAGTCATCTAGAAAAGTGGGCTCAAGATAAAGGGATTTCCACTCTGACTACAAATTATCAGGATTTATTAGCAGATCCAGAAATTGATGCTGTCTTTATTTGTTCACCAACAAATACACATGCGCAAATTATTAAAGAAGCAGCTCTTGCGAAAAAACATATTTTCTGTGAAAAACCTGTTAGTTTCTCAGTAGAAGAAACATTAGAAGCATTAGAAGTGGTAAAAGAACAGGGAGTATCTCTTCAAGTAGGATTTAATCGTCGTTTTGATCCGAACTTCAGGAAAGTGTATGATCTGATTCAACAAGGTGAAGTGGGGCAGCCGCATATCTTAAAAATTACGTCACGCGATCCACAACCGCCAAGTATAGAATACGTTCGCTCTTCAGGCGGATTGTTTATGGATATGATGATTCATGATTTTGATATGGCTCGCTATGTGATGAATAGTGAAGTTGTTGAAGTATTTGCATATGGAACAACATTAATTGATCCAACCATTCAGGAAGTAAATGATGTAGATACAGCAATTGTCACATTAAAATTTGCAAATGGAGCTTTAGGAGTAATTGATAATAGCCGCCAAGCTGTTTATGGATATGACCAGCGTGTTGAAGTGTTTGGTGAAAAAGGTGCGGTTGCTGCGGATAATTGCTGCCCGACAACAGTACAAGTGTCAAAAACAGAAGGTATTGTAAAAGATAAGCCGCTTTATTTCTTCTTAGAGCGCTACACGCAAGCTTACATTGAGGAAGTAACACAATTTACAAAGTCAATTATAGAAGGACAAGCTGTTATTTGCAGTGGTAATGATGGGTTACAAGCAGAGCGAATTGCGAAAGCTGCGAAGGAATCTTTGCTAACAGGAAAACCTGTTCAAATTGAACATAAACAGCCTGCATTAAATCAATAAAGAGAGCGCTTACTTATAGATAGATAAAGAGTAATGAATAGTAGGTTAATAAAAATATGAACCACAGCATTCATTCTTTCATAAAGCATGGGAGGTAGTAACAATGAATCCACTTATTTTTAAAGAAAGTCGTCCATTGGACCTAATTGCAGTTGGACGTTTATGCGTTGATTTAAATGCTAATGAAACACAACGTCCTATGGAAGAAACAAGAACGTTTACTAAATATGTAGGAGGTTCTCCTGCGAATATTGCGATTGGTGCTGCACGTCTTGGCTTACAAACAGGATTTATCGGTAAAGTGTCCGATGACCAAATGGGCCGCTTTATTACGGGGTACCTAAAGGACAACAATATTAATACAGATCAGATATGTATCGATCTTACTGGTGCAGTGACAGGTTTAGCATTTACAGAAATTAAAAGCCCTGAGGATTGCAGTATTTTAATGTACCGCGACAATGTCGCAGACTTAAACCTAGATCCAACAGAGGTATCTGAGGACTATATTAAACAATCAAAAGCCCTCTTAATTTCAGGTACAGCTTTAGCAAAAAGCCCTTCTCGCGAGGCAGTATTTTTAGCACTAGAATATGCGCGTAAACATGATGTAGTTGTATTTTTTGATGTGGATTACCGCCCGTATACATGGCAGTCAGAAGCTGAAACGGCTGTGTATTACAACCTAGCGGCTGAAAAATCTGATGTCATTATTGGAACGCGCGAAGAATTCGATATGATGGAAAAACTATTAAACTACGAACAATCTAATGACCAAGTTACGGCTGAAAGATGGTTTTCTCATCATGCGAAAATCGTTGTAATTAAACACGGCGGGGATGGTTCAATCGCTTATACGAGAGACGGTCAATCTCACCGCGGCGGTATCTTTAAAACAAAGGTGTTAAAGACGTTTGGCGCTGGCGACTCGTATGCATCTGCGTTTATTTATGGCTTAATGCAAGGGCTTGAAATTCCTCAAGCGATGCGATTAGGTGGCGCTTCTGCTTCGATCGTTATTTCTAAACATAGCTGTTCTGATGCAATGCCAACAAGGGCAGAGATTTCTGCATTCATGGAAACGGCTGAGGAATTGGTATAGAAACCTCATGAATTAATAATCAAGTAGGTGCGTATCCTATTGGATGCTTCTACATTACATAAAAGGGAGAGAATGAATATGACAGTACAAACAGCACAAATTGTAAAAAACTACATTGGCGGCGAATGGGTAGAATCCATTTCAACTAAAATGGAAGCTGTATATAATCCAGCAACAGGAGAAGTAATCGCTCAAGTACCACTTTCAACAAAAGGAGATGTTGAACAAGCTGTATTAGCAGCAAATGAAGCATTCAAATCTTGGTCTAAAACGGCTGTGCCAAAACGCGCTCGTATTCTATTTAAATATCAACAATTACTAGTAGATAACTGGGAAGAGTTAGCGAAACTAATTACGATTGAAAACGGAAAAAGCTATAACGAGGCTTACGGTGAAGTTCTTCGTGGTATTGAGTGCGTGGAGTTTGCTGCGGGTGCCCCTACATTAATGATGGGAAAACAATTACCTGATATTGCAACAGGTATTGAGTCTGGTATGTATCGTTACCCAATTGGTGTTATAGGCGGAATTACACCTTTTAACTTCCCAATGATGGTTCCATGCTGGATGTTCCCACTTGCAATTGCTTGTGGTAATACTTTTGTATTAAAACCTTCAGAGCGTACACCACTTCTAGCGGCAAGATTAGCAGAATTAGCTGCAGAAGCAGGCATACCAAAAGGTGTATTAAATATCGTAAATGGTGCTCACGATGTAGTAAACGGTCTTCTTGAACATAAATTAGTGAAGGCAATTTCATTTGTAGGTTCTCAGCCTGTCGCAGAATATGTATACAAAAAAGGAACAGAAAACTTAAAACGTGTTCAAGCACTAGCGGGTGCGAAAAACCATTCCATTGTATTAAATGATGCAAATCTTGAACTAGCAACAAAGCAAATTGTTAGTGCCGCATTCGGTTCAGCAGGTGAGCGTTGTATGGCTGCTTCTGTTGTAACAGTAGAAGAAGAAATTGCAGATCAATTAGTTGGAAGACTCGTAGAAGAAGCGAATAAAATTGTCATCGGAAATGGTCTTGATGAAGATGTGTTTTTAGGACCAGTTATTCGTGATAACCATAAAGAGCGCACAATTGGTTACATCGATTCAGGTGTAGAACAGGGCGCTACATTAGTTCGTGATGGACGCGAGGATACAGCTGTAAAAGGAGCTGGTTACTTCGTTGGGCCAACAATTTTTGACCATGTTACAAAAGAAATGAAAATCTGGCAAGATGAGATTTTTGCTCCTGTTTTATCGATTGTTCGTGTGAAATCATTAGATGAAGCGATTGAAATTGCAAATGAGTCTCGCTTTGCAAATGGAGCTTGCATTTATACAGATAGCGGGGCAAGTGTACGTCAATTCCGTGAAACAATTGAATCCGGCATGTTAGGTGTGAATGTTGGGGTTCCGGCGCCAATGGCATTCTTCCCGTTCTCTGGCTGGAAAGACTCTTTCTATGGTGATCTTCATGCGAACGGTACTGACGGCGTTGAGTTTTATACTAGAAAGAAAATGCTTACATCTCGTTGGGAAAAGTAATCTTTAAGAGAGAAGTAGAATCTGTTTAGTTGCTTGTAAGCAAAAGTAAGGAAAGTAGTAAAGCATAAGAAGGAAGTATTAGGAGTCTATCAAATTCCTAATACTCCTTTTTCATATGCAGAATGACTGTTAGAGATAGAAAGGAGCAAATCGTATGCAAACTGTTAGAATGACGACGGCGCAAGCATTGGTAAAATTTTTGAATCAGCAATACGTAGAGTTTGATGGAAAGCAACAAAAGTTTATTAAGGGAATCTTTACGATTTTTGGTCATGGGAATGTAGTAGGCCTAGGTCAAGCTTTAGAAGAAGATGCAGGAGAATTAGAAGTATATCAAGGGAGAAATGAACAAGGAATGGCAAATGCTGCGATGGCCTTTGCAAAACAAAAACATAGAAAACAAATTTTGGTATGTACTTCTTCTGTTGGTCCTGGATCAGCAAATATGATTACCTCTGCAGCAACAGCTTCGGCAAATAATATTCCCGTTTTATTACTTCCAGGAGATGTATTTGCAACGAGACAACCTGATCCTGTTCTTCAACAAATTGAACAAACACATGACTTATCTATTTCTACAAATGATGCTTTCCGTGCAGTAAGTAAGTACTGGGATAGGATAAATCGTCCTGAACAATTGATGACAGCTATGATTCAAGCGATGCGTGTTTTAACAAATCCGGCAGAAACAGGAGCTGTAACAATTTGTTTACCACAAGATGTCCAGGGGGAAGCATGGGATTTCCCAGATTACTTCTTCCAAAAGCGTGTTCACCGTATTGAACGTCGTCTACCTACAAAAGCCAGCTTAGCGGATGCAGTGGAAATGATTAAGAGAAAGAAAAAGCCAGTTATGATTTGCGGTGGTGGTGTAAGATACGCAGAAGCGGCAAAAGAGTTAAAACAGTTTGCTGAAACATTCCACATTCCATTTGGAGAAACACAAGCTGGAAAAAGTGCAATTGAAAGTAGTCATCCATATAATCTAGGCGGCATTGGGGTAACAGGAAATATAGCAGCTAATACAATTGCAAAGGAAGCGGATCTTGTTATTGGAATCGGGACGAGATTTACTGATTTTACAACGGCATCGAAACAATTATTTCAAAATGAGGAAGTTGAGTTTTTAAACATCAATATTTCAGAATTCCATGCGAATAAGCTGGATGCATTAAAGGTTATAGCGGATGCGAAAGAAGCGCTTCTTGCTCTAATAGATGAACTGCAAGTAATGGATTATCGATCTAGTTATACAGTAGAAATTGGTGATGCAAAAGAGGCTTGGGAAACAGAATTAGCACGTCTACATAATATTCGCTTTACAGATCAAGAGTTCACACCAGAAGTCGAAGGTCATTTCGATGGAAAGTTAAATGAGTATGTAGACGCACTTGGTTCACAATTAACACAGACTGCAGTCATTGGACAAATTAATACATTACTTGATGAAGATGCAATTATCGTTGGAGCGGCAGGAAGTCTTCCAGGTGATTTACAAAGAATGTGGGCATCAAGAAAACCAAATACATATCACATGGAGTATGGATACTCTTGCATGGGCTATGAGGTTGCGGGTGCACTAGGTGCAAAGCTAGCTGAACCATTGAAGGAAGTATATGCAATGGTAGGGGATGGTAGTTACCAGATGCTTCATTCAGAGCTTGTCACAAGTCTTCAAGAAAACAAGAAAATTAACGTCTTATTGTTTGATAACTCCGGATTTGGTTGCATTAATAACTTACAAATGGGCAATGGAATGGGGAGCTTTGGAACAGAGTTTCGCTATCGAAACCAGGAAACTCGTAAATTAGACGGGGGAATTATGAAAATTGATTTTGCAGCTAGCGCAGCTGGATATGGTGTGAAAACATATCATGTTACATCAATAGAACAATTACAGGAAGCACTTATAGATGCGAAAAAACAAACAGTTTCCACATTAATTGATATTAAAGTATTACCAAAAACAATGACAAATGGATACGAGTCATGGTGGCATGTAGGTGTTGCGGAAGTATCTAAAAGTCAAAGTATACAAGCTGCGTACGAGAGTAAAGTAAGTAATTTGCAACAGGCAAGATCTTATTAGATTAGGACACAAAGAGAGCTTTTTATCTACATGCATATGGTTTAAGAAGCTCTCTTTTCAATAACCAGATAAGAGAATTTGGCGAAATTCTATCACATTTTGTAAAGAGGAGAGACAAGGGGATGTTTAAAGAAAATACAGTTAAGCTTGGAATTGCACCAATTGCTTGGACAAATGATGATATGCCGGAGCTAGGGGCAGAAAATACGTTTGAACAATGTATTAGTGAGATGGCACTAGCTGGATTTAATGGAAGTGAAGTAGGGAATAAATATCCGAGAAATACGGTTGTATTAAAAAAATCTTTGGAATTACGAAACTTGGAGATTGCAAGTGCATGGTTTAGTACGTTTTTAACAACGAAGCCGCTTGAAGAGACAGTAGAAGAATTTATTAAGCATAGGGATTTCTTACACGACATGGGTGCAAAAGTTATCGTTGTTTCAGAGCAAGGGCATAGTATTCAAGGTTTAATGGATGTACCACTATTTAAAAATAAGCCTGTTTTTACAGAAGAAGAGTGGAATAAGCTTGCGGATGGATTACATCACCTGGGTAAATTAGCTCAGGAAAAGGGGCTGCATATTGTATACCATCACCATATGGGTACGGGTGTTCAAACAACGGCAGAAATTGAAAAGTTAATGGATATAACTGATTCAGCACTTGTATCTCTGCTTTTTGATACAGGTCATCTTGTTTTTTCAGGAGAAGAGCCACTTTATATTTTGAAGAAATATTTACCTCGTATTAAACACGTACATTTAAAAGATATTCGTCAAGAAGTAGTAGATATTGTAAAGGAAAACGAATTGAGCTTCTTACAGGCAGTGAAGAATGGGGCATTTACAGTTCCCGGGGATGGCGTAATTGAATTTGATGAAGTGTTTACTATCCTTGCAAACTCTGATTATCAAGGGTGGTTTGTGGTAGAAGCAGAGCAAGACCCAGCTTTAGCGAATCCTTTTGAATACGCATTAAAAGCCCGAAAATTTATACAAGAAAAAGCCGGTCTGTAATTTAAGCATTTTAAGATTATCCCTAAGTAAATGGTATGGTAATCAACATGTCTTCTTACAAAAGGGGTAAAAAGACGTGAAGGTTGGTTTTACATGTAATAAATAATATTGAAATAGGGGAGTATGTAATGCCATTAGTTCAAATGAAAGATATTTTAATGAAAGCAAATCAAGAGAATTATGGGGTTGGAGCTTTTAGTGTCGCGAATATGGAAATGGTAATGGGAGCTATTAAAGCAGCTGAAGAGATAAGTTCGCCGCTTATTCTACAAATTGCGGAAGTTCGTTTGAATCATTCGCCAATTCATATGATTGGTCCATTGATGGTAGCTGCAGCGAAACAAGCAAATGTTCCAGTAGCAGTTCACTTTGATCACGGTATGACATTTGAAAAGATTCAAGAGACGTTAGAAATTGGTTTTAGTTCGGTTATGTTTGATGGCTCTCACTATCCGTTAGAAGAGAATATCCAAAAGACAAAAGAAATTGTAGAACTTGCGAAACAGTATGGAGCGACGGTAGAAGCTGAGATTGGTAGAGTTGGTGGTAGTGAGGACGGATCAGAAGATATTGAAATGTTGCTGACAAGCACTACAGAAGCAAAACGATTTGCTGAAGAGACAGACGTAGATGCGTTAGCTGTTGCAATTGGAAATGCGCATGGTATGTACAATGGAGATCCTAATTTACGATTAGGCCGTCTACAAGAAATTAACGAGGTAGTCCATATTCCACTCGTATTACATGGTGGTTCTGGCATTAGTTCAAAGGATTTCAAGCAAAGTATTCAACATGGTGTTCGAAAAATTAATGTAGCAACAGCCACATTTCAGAATGTAATTACGGCGGTTAACACTGCCGTCCTAAATAATCCGTATTCAGATTACTTTACGTACCACCAGGATGTTATTGAGGCTGCATACGAAAATGTTAAAATTCATATGCAAATATTCGGAAGTGAAAACAGAGTATAAATAGAAAAGCTTTCTTCAGTAATAGTTAGACGAAACTCGGAATGTAGTGAACTGAAAAAAGTAGAGAATGATTGAGTAGCCATTAAATAAAAGGGGGAGAAAGCCATGTTAGGAAAATTAGGTGAATTAACTGAAGGATATAATGTATTAACAGAAATGAACGGTCAATGCAGTGATATGTTAATGGATATAGGCATATATAAGATGTCTAATGGGAAAGAAGAGTTGCTATTTGATAATAAGAATGAAACAGCGGTTCTTTTACTGGAAGGGGCAATACGTTTAGAGTGGGAAGGAATGGAACAAGTTATTCAAAGACATTCTGTGTTTGAAGAAAACCCTTGGTGCTTACATGTATCTAAAAATGTGAAGGTTACCATTACTGCTCTTTCAGATAGTGAAGTGCTTGTTCAAAAAACAGATAATGATCAAGAATTTGCGTCTAAGTTATATACTCCAAATGAGTGTCAAAGTGTTGTAGCGGGAGATGGGGTATGGGAGGGAACGGCGCAGCGTGTTATTCGTACAATTTTTGACTATAACAATGCAGCATATTCTAATATGGTAGTAGGAGAAGTTATTTCTTATCCAGGTCGATGGTCTAGTTATCCGCCACATCACCATGATCAACCGGAGGTATATTATTATCGCTTTAACAAACCACAGGGATTTGGTTGTGCAATGGTTGGTGAGGATGCATATCGCGTTGTACATAATAGCTTTATTACAATTCCAGGTGAGCTAGACCATCCACAAGCAACGGCGCCTGGATATGCCATGTATTTTTGTTGGATGATTCGACACCTTGAGAATAATCCTTGGAATGATCGTATCATGGAGGAAGAACACAAGTGGTTATTAGAACCAAACGCGAAAATTTGGCCAGCAAAGGAATAGACGAAAATAAAAACGAGCAATCCTATTCATAGTGATAAGGTGCTCGTTTTGCTATTTGTAGGCAGAAAGAAAAATTCCTCATACTGTTATTGCCAGATTATTGTCCTGCGAACATTTAAAGTAAGAGAATTCTTTCAGAGATTATGTAAAAAAAATCTTTTATTTTGGCCTGTGTTTCTGACTTGTTAGTTATTTACTTTTTGTTTGTTGTTCTATCTACATTTGAAATGGGGAAGTCTGTGCCGTATAGGTCTTGGTTATTATCTTTATTGTTATTGTTTGGATTATGTTCCACTTGAGATGATGTTTCTAGCATTTGTTCTTGTTCCTTACTAGGGGTATTTAGGGCATCCGATGGGACGCGAGCAATCTGTTCGCTTACTAGCTTTTCTTTATCCATATAATACAGCTCCTTTTTGAGATGAGATTAAAAACAATGGATTTATGAATAGACACTTGGATATTTTAAGCCTTTGAATGGAATTATATACAAACTTATATTGCAAAGATTGCTTTTATTCGTTTCTTGTTTTGGTTTAAATTTCGTTTCGGTACAAGTTTTGCTGTTAAATTGTCACAAGCAACAACAGATATGATAACCAATAGGTAGTGAAGGATAATATTTTTTCATAGAGAATAATGCTAGAGTAGGAATTAATCTATTTTGCTTTTGATGAAAGGGGAATTAACATGAATACATTTGTTAATGACAAGTTTTATGATACGCGAAATCATTTATTTGAGGAAATTACTTTGTTAAGTGATACTCAATTTAATAAGAAACCAGATAAGGATAAATGGAGTATAGCACAAGTATGTCATCACTTAATGTTATTAGATGAAAGGGTTATAAAGGTCATTTCATCTGGATTAAAAAAGATGGATAGTACACAAAATGAGCGTAAAGAAATTCAATCTATATTATTAGATAGATCAATAAAATTTATAGCACCAGAAATGATTGAACCAAGCATAGAGACATTTGAAGTACAGCAAATGGTCGATTTGTTAAACAAATCGAGAAAAGAATTAATGCGTTTCCTAAGTACAATAGAAGATGAATCTATATTAGCGAAAAAATCAGTGATGCATCCAGCTCTTGGAGAATTACTTCTTGAGCAGTGGATAGAACTGATCTATTTACATGAACAGCGCCACATAGAACAAATTAAGGAGATAAAATTACTTTGTGAAGTTGGAAAGTAAAAATCATTGTCTATTTTGAGAGAAATGTATTCTATTTAAATTATATAGAAAAGAATTCAAATAATTTATATACAACGAAGTAGTGTAAATTCACTACTTTTTTATTTTCTCAGAATGATGCATTTCATACCATTAGACAATTATGGAATACAAAAATGCAAAAACTATTAAGTGGCGACATTGAAATCCATTTTGTAGAGATACCAAAATTGGTAAAACAATGGCGTGAAGAAAAAGTAAACCCTTGGGAAAATACATTTGTTCGTTGGATGTTATTACTACCAGCGCATGAAGGTGAACATTTAACTCAAACATTGCATTGGAGGAGATTGCGATGAATCAAGATCCAATTTTACAAAAAGCAATTAATAAATGGGAAAATATGAGCCATGATTCTTCTTTCCGAACAGCATATGAAGCTCGCGAGAAATTGCTTTTAGATGAACAAGCTAAGCTAGTACATGCAGAACAGGAGGGCATGGAAAAAGGCATTGAACAAGGTAAGATGCAAATGATCCGAGGAATGCATGAAATTGGTGTACCACTTGAAACTATTGCAAAAGCAAGTAAGTTGAGTGTAGAGGAAATAGAACGTATCTTGAAATTAAAGTGAACATATATGAACCTATAGTACTCATGAATAAAAGAAAATAGACACTCATTGTTATAGTACGTTTAATAGAAAAGTATTGCTCAACAATTCGGCAGTGCTTTTTCTATATCATTTTTTGTTTTTCATGCAGAATCACCCGCAAAATTACTTTTTGTAGTTGAAGTTTTCCGAATAATAAGTTACATTTTTAAGGTTCAAGCAACTATATGACAGTACAAAAGGGGAGAAATATTGTTATTATGCAAAAAATGAAATGGAAGAACTATTTATGTTATTTTTTTATTCTAATACTTCTTGGAACAGCAGTAACAGTCAAACCATCTATCTCAAAAGCTGAGGAATCTGATGTTAATATTACTTTGTTAGGTACTGCAGATATTCATGGTAGATTTATGCCTTGGGATTATGCGCTTGATGGTGCAAATACGAGTGGAAGTTTAACGCAACTCTATACGGTTATAAAGAAGGTACGTCAAGAAAATCCAAATACCATATTAGTAGATGCTGGGGATACAATTCAAGGAAATTCAGTAGAGTTATTCAATGATCAGCCGCAATCGCCAATGATGGTAGCGATGAATGCGATGGGATATGATGCTTGGGCATTTGGAAATCATGAATTTAACTTTGGCTTAGATACATTAAAAAAAGTTAGTGAACAATATAAGGGAAAGACATTAGCAGGAAATATTTATAAGGAAAATGGAGAGCGTTTTCTTCCTGCATATACAATTGTTGAAAAAGGTGGAATTAAAGTCGGGATTATTGGTATGAATACACCAATGATTAGTGATTTTGAAAAAGGGACAGATCATTTGGATGGTTTAGTGGTGAAAAATCCAGTAGAAGAGACAAAGAAGGCCATTAAAGAGTTAGAAGGTAAAGTAGATGTAATGGTAGGCGTTATGCATATGGGACTAGAAAATGAGAATGGAATCCCTGGTACTGGGGTTCAAGATATTGCGAATGCTTGTCCGGAACTAAGCGCTATTTTTGCAGCTCATATGCATAAGCTTGTTAAAAAAGAAGTTGTAAATGGTGTCATTATTACAGAACCAGATAAATATGGAACACATATCTCACGTATTGACCTTACTTTTACAAAGCAAGATGGAAAGCTGGTTCTAAAAGATAAAACTGCTACAGCTATACCTGTAAAAAATACTGATGGAACAACAGTAGTATCTGATCCTACACTTGAAGACACACTGACACCTTTTCACGAGTATGCGAGGGGTGATGCAAATGTTGTAGTCGCTCAATTAAAGGGTAGAAACCTTGTTCCTGAAAATGAAATAAAGGGTATTCCAAGTGTGCAGATTCAAGAGACACCTTTATCAGATTTCTTTCATGAGGTCATGCTCTATTACAGCAAAGCAGATGTAGTCGCCCATCAAATTGATAATGATAATGCCCGTTTGGATGTAGGTCCTATTAAGAAAAAAGATATTGCATATAATTATCAATATGCTTTGGGTGAAATTACGGTATATAAGGTAACTGGGAAAGACTTAAAAGACTATATGGAATGGGCAGCAGGGTACTTTAATTCATCTCGTCCTGGAGATGTAACAGTTAGTTTTGATAAAACCCGTCGTGCGTCTAAATACAGTACGAATGATTTCTTTGGAGGCGTAAAATACGAAATTGATTTAACAAAACCATATGGAAGTAGAATTACAAATTTACGTTCTATTCGTACAAATAAACCAATCAAAACGAACGATGTTATGACGCTGGGAATGAATGCATATAGAATGGAGGCTCTTCAGGCAAAAGGTGGAGCTTTAGAGGGGCGTAAGTTTGAACAAATTTGGTCATCTAAACAAGAGAATGCATTCGGGGAAACTGGTGGAACCATTCGTAATCTTGCTATTACATATTTAAAAGAGGTAAAGAATGGTGTATACACACCAAAAGTTATGCATAATTGGAAAATTACTGGCGTGAATACACATTCTTCAGAGCATAAGGCTGTAGTGGATCTTGTAAATAAAGGGGTTTTAGAAATTCCAAAAACTGAAGATGGAAAATATACAAATATAGCCTCTATAAATACTAAAGATTCAATTACAAAAGAAGAGATTGTAGCACTCTCACAAAAAGCAAATATTAATCCAAATCAGTTTAAGCATATAAAAACGAAAGGTGAATTTTACAAAAAACTTAGTAAAAGTGTGAAAAAAATATAAGAAAAATGACTCTGGTGCAAAAAAATTTAAATATAGAATTGTGATTTTTTTAAGTAGTAGATTTAAATTTTTAACCAGAAGTGTAAATATATACAAACGAGCATCCCTATACATGGCGATAGGGTGCTCGTTTTCTATTTATGTATAGAAAAACTTCTCTATTTTTAGTCTGTCATCCTACACACAATTATAGTAACGTGAGTAGTCCGAAACAAATCTGTTTCGGACTGGGAGTTTAATATTTTATCTACTATATTAAACTTTTTTATGTTTGTAGGCTGAATTTTCTGATTTTTAAAGTGGAAAAACTGGATTACGCTAATTAATAGATACTCCACCAGAGACACTCAGTTTTGTTGGTGCTGGCGTATCTCCACCATTAAATGAAGATTGTTGTGATACATTTAAACTAATCATGCTACATGCTAATGTACTTACTATTATCGTACTGAATAACAATTTTTTTATTTTTTTCATTACTTTAACGCTCCTTTTCTTAAATGTTTCTTATCAGCATTATTACTAATATAGAAATACTTGCTCGCTTTAACATGATTATTTGCCTCGTAAAATTGTAGTGCTAAAATCTCTGCATATTCTTTTACACAATCCCACATTTCCTCTTTTTCAAAATAAGAAATGGCATCAGTAACTACTTTTTCTAGTTTAATTCTAGGCAGTTCTGTAATTAGTTCATTTAAAACTGCGAAACGGTGTTTATATTCCTCATTTCCTGATTCATTTGTATATTTCATTCCTTGCTCGATATATGCTCTTGCTGTTTCAATGCCTTCTAACTTATAATATGCTCTTGCTAAGACAAATAATGCTTTAAAATGGTTCGGTATGGTATTTATAATTTCAGAACTCTGTCTAATCGCCAATGGATATAAATCTTGAATATTATATAACCAGCCTAAATTGGATCGTACTCGTAATAATAATTGTTCTTCATCATACTTCTTAAAAATATCAATAACCATATTGAGACATTCTTCCGCTCTTTCAAATTCTCTTAGATCTATACAAGCCAGTCCATATACATTGTCGCATAAAGCAATATTAATTTTATAGCCTACATGATTCAAATATATTTCTTTGGCTTTTACTGCATGTTGAATCGCTTCAAATGGTTGATAAGATTGATAACAGTATGTTGAAAATCTATACTCAAACTCAGCTTTTTCTATTTCGTCAGGTATATCTTTTAAAAGTCCTTCCGCCTTTTCATAGTATGTTTTTGCCTCAGTATAATTTGCTATAATTGTAGAGTGGATTGCCTTAAAGAAATAATAATAGTAAGCTAAAAATGAAAATTCATCTTTAATATGAGGTAGTTTTTCTATTTGATTAAAAGAATCTTTTGTAATACTCATTCCATCTACCAAAACTTTATATCTAAAATTCAGCAGGGAATAATAGAATGATACATATTGGTCTGTTTCTATTTCTTTTAAACTTTCTTTTACTTTTAGATATGTTTGTTTTGCTTCTACTACATGATATAAACGAATTTCTTCATACCATTCATGTAATAATTCCATCAATTGTTTATTACTTTTTTCTTGAACAGTCATAATATCCCCCATTTCTCTGTAAAGGCTTATTCTGATAATAACAGGAATTCGATAAATTAAATTTAATCACGATTTTTTTCATAAATATACAGAATATTCTGAATTAAAGAGTTGTCCATGTTTTTAAATTTGAAAAGTATAGGTAAGGTAGTACAAGTTTCGTTAATGTATTTTTTGATTTTTTTACAGTTTTCTATTAAATACTTCTTATGAGAGGGAGCGTAGGTTTTTGATAAGTATCATAGGAAGTGTAACTTTTCATAAAATGTAGGTTTATACTTCCGCTAAGTAATTATCATAATGAGAGTATATAGATGTATCAAACGAAACTTCTACTTAATCAAATATGATTTAATACTTTCTTAGTTTTGGTTAGGGATATTTATATACTTTAAAGTAAAGAGCTTTATTTTATAAAGGGGGGAATTTTGGGGTTTATAACTCATGATCTTTTAATCTAAATTTATTTTAAGTGTTGAAAGATTTGTAAAAAATACTTTACGAATTGTAAGAAATAAATTACAATTTTTCTAAGAGGTGTTCCTATTGTTACATAATAGAATTGTAGTTTGTCGAGCAGAAAAAGGTTGGACTCAAGAAGAATTGGCAAAAAGGGTTGGTGTTAGTCGACAAACTATCGCTACTCTTGAAAAGAATAAATATAATCCTTCTCTAATTCTTGCCTTTAAAATCGCAAATGTATTTGAAAAGTCAATAACTGACGTGTTTGATTATCAGGAGGAGTGAGTCATATGTTGTGGTTAAAAATTTTATTTTTAGTTGTAATATTCATTAGTCAGATGTACGTAATACAATTTCAGTCCAGTGATGAAGCAAAAGACGAAAGAGGGAGAGAAATTCAATATAAAACAAATAATGTGTTGTACAATATCTTATCTGTAGGTATCATTGCCATTTTTATTTTTCAATCAGTAGAAATAATTTCTTTAGAATTTCTACCTGATTTATTGTTATATTTTGTGCTTTCATTAAGTGTACTTGGCAGTCTTATTATATTTATCAATAGACACAGCAAAAATTACTAATATAGTGTATTTGGATTATGATGAAGGTAGAATGATACCGATGTACAAACTGTATTAGAACGGAGATTTATATGGCAGAGGTAGAGTAAGGGGACTTTCAGAATTGAAAAGTATGAATGTTGTGTAAAAGCAATGCAAATTGTTGAAAATATAAAAAATGTATAGTAAATTGAGGGTGTATGCTAGATTATAATGAGCAAGAAGTCGGGTGGTTCTGATTCTTGTTGATTGATAGGTCGTAAGATCATAAAAAGTCTTGGTTTGGTCGCCAAGGCTTTTTTCATGCTGTATTCAGGCATAAAAACCTTGTATATCTCGACTGATTTTTCAAGCTGCAGCACGGGCTTTGTTTTTTCAATTGTAAAAAACATATTTGACTTACATGTTGGGAAGTATGGTGTAACTAATACAGAGAATGGGGTAATGTTCTACTTTGCTTAGAAAAATGGGGTATAAAGTAGTAAGATGTGATAGAAGTGATAAAGTATTGAAATGTTAAAGGGGATTTATATTCATATAGAGTATTTAAAAAAGGTGTAAAGTCAATTCCATGGCTTCGCACCTTTTTATTAAACTTGGACTTGTTTAAGCCCGTTAGCTTGTTCATTTTTAAGCGTTTATTGCATTTAAAATTGAAACTTTATTTGTTGTAAATAATACATAATTTTGTTTTACCGTTTTGATTAAAATACGGTCTGTTGTTCCATATGCAGTGCCAATACGGATTGCACTAGTATCTTCAACACCCGCATAGGTAGCATCTTCAGTAACCTCAATTACATCCCGTAATGGAATCGTAATCTTCGCCAATTGCCATGAAATTATTAACTCTTCTTTTGTTTTTTTTACATGAATACCTAGCATTATACCAAGACCTTTCTATAATAGAATGCTACACTTCTAATCTTATTATACAAATTTTTAGATTATTTTTCCATATGTAGGAATAGAATTGGTTTCTGCGTGTTAGTATCTTTAGCGTATCGAACGAAAAGGAGGATATACTGTCTTTCTGTTAAGAACAAAAGTTCACTTCAAATTAATATGAATTTGATATGATTGTAGTATTATAAACGAGAAATATTAAGAGTGGCAGGAAGGAAATGAATAATGAGAATTAAATTAGTAGGGATTTTTACTTGTATGATTGTGATACTTGGTATCTTTATCGTTTATACCAATCAATCTATTGGTAAAGAACCAAAAAAAACAAACTATGAAACTCATGAAAACTCCATAAATAGAGAGAAAAATGGTACTTCAAATAACATAGCGAGTTCTTTTGCTAGTATACAGGCTGTAGTTAATAAGGAATATGGATTGCCTGAAGACTATAAACCGGAGGATTTAGTTGTACCAAATGTACCATTCTCATTCAGTGGAACGCTAGAAAAGAGTTACCTTCGTAAAGAGGCAGCAGAAGCACTAGAAAGGTTATTTGATTTAGCAAAGAAAGAAGGAATCCAGTTGAATGCTGTTTCTGGGTTTCGCTCCTATGATTATCAAAAAAACCTGTATGCAAACAACGTGAAAAGAAAAGGACAAGAGCATACGGATCGCTTCTCGGCAAAACCTGGACATAGTGAACATCAAACAGGATTAACGATGGATGTCTCTTCTAAAAGTGCAAATAATGAACTAGAGCTAACCTTTGCGAATACGAAAGAAGGAAAATGGCTGAAAGAAAATGCGCATCGTGCAGGATTTATCATCCGTTATCCAAAAGGTAAAGAGAGTATTACTGGATATGCATATGAACCGTGGCATATTCGCTATGTAGGAGATATTGCTGAAAGTATATATAAGAAAAAATTGACTTTAGAAGAATATATGAATCTGTGAAAATAGAATTAAAGAATTAAATTGGCTAGCGATAGCAGTAAGATTGTAAAAGATAGGGGTATGAAATAAGATATTTCTTAATGTTTTTAAAGGGTATGCCATGGAATTGTAAACGATACTACTATTGTAGAGATGAAAGATAGCGAGTAATATCTTTACAGTAATGTGAGATGTAGGATCTTGCGTCAGGTGCAGAATGATAAGTATTAGGTTAATATATGATGAAAATCAGAGAGCAACGAAAAAGAATATAAATATTACGTATTCGGTTTTTTCCTAAATAATAGGGCAGCATTCTAATTAGAATAATGCCCTATTATTTTTAGTATAATCTATTGAAGTACTTTTTCAATTTTAGGCATCACGGCAATTGGTGGTAAAGATTTGGTCCATGCAGCAGCATAAATATTTAACTGTTCACCTATAGTGTAATTTTCACCATCTGAAATAGGAACTCTTAAAATCTTATTTTGATTTACTAACTCCCACCAATCATTTTGGTAAGCGAGAGCTTCATCTTTTGTAGATGTAGAAGCAACCACTAAATAATTGTTTTCTACTGAAATGACATATCCAGTAAAAGGATCTTGTTCTTGTTTATGAATAGAATAAATAGGTGTAGTGCTTACAGACGCTTTATTAGAATCTGCAAATGCCGGTGTTAATCCGAAAGTAAATCCACATCCTAATGTTAAAGCTGTTACGGTTGTTACTAATTTTTGTTTTTTTGTAAACATAATACATATCCCCCTTATATTTTATCCCTACACTTGCCATTTTCTAGTTCTATCATATAAAACCTTTTAATATTAAGATGTTTAACAGTTCTGCCACATATAATCCATAAATGTTAAAATTATCTATTAATGTAGGTGGATTTGTGTTATAATTCACTAGGTGAACTATTATTATTACATTCATCTCATGATGAATGTAGACCCTTCCTTAATTGTAAATATGTTCGATTTTATTGGTGAAGAGGGAGGAAACCCCTCTTCTTTTTTCGTCTTTCGTAAATGTACACCGAAAAAACGAAGTTTGATTGTCAAACTTCGTTTTTGTTAATATAGGACATGAATGGTTTCGATTCCTTTCAAGGTGTGTGAAGTATAGAGAAGACTTTGAAATTCTGCAAATCTGGAATAACGCCGTTTGATATGTTTATGCCCCTGTGTAGTGAGATTATTCAAATGCTTGATTGTGCAAAGAGTGGTATGCTTTTAAAACATTGCCCTTTCAATATTATTGGACACGTTAAGTAAAGCGGGAATCTTGTCTGTTGTAATCACCGTTGCTTTTTCTCACATTTTTCTAGATTGTAACTAGGGTTAGGAAACTTTGCAAATAAAATCAGTTATCATATTTCATACCTCTTAAATACAATTTATATTTATGTTCAAATAAATTAATTGATTGAAACTTTGTTTTTGCCGATATGTAAATATCGATAGTAATGCCCTTGACTTCCCAACGTTTCCAAGCATTACGTGAACAGATTGCTACTGTCTCACCTAAGTATTTTAAGTGATAAACTGGTCTTCCGTTTATTTTCCTCTCTTGGAACATGATACATATTCCCCCTAATTTGTATTAGGCAACATAAAACGTCACCTGGGTGTTTTTGTCTAGATCCCTAAAAAGAAAGATAACTTTTATTTATTAAAAAGTTATACAGTATGTCGAAAAGTATGATTAATAGCATAACTATAAATTTGGATTTTTTCATTTTTAAAATACAACTTATCATTATTTGAAATATATGAATTGAAATGTTTATGCTTTAGTATATGGGGTTTCACCTATCTGGCTAATAATGTTTCTATTTGAATCTATATTCTTTTTACATACTTATCACACACCTTTTTAAGAGTATTTTAGTTTCTACGTATCAGAACAAATGTAAGTGGAATTATATATTACAGATAGGAAATATATAAGTAAATATAGGCTATTATTTTAAAAAGAATCCATAGTCACACACTTAGAGATTGAGACTATTTATATATTTACCAACATTGTGTAACTAGTATAGGAACTTATATATACGAGTGTCAATGAAATGAATCTTACATTTTTGTAAGGTAACTATGTTAATAATGTAGTAAGTAATTATTATATAAGATAAATAATTACCCACTTATAATAAATCTAAGAGTTGATAAGAATCTTTTATATTCTATAAAACGAAAGGGTTCCTTGAATTAAATAAAAGAAGAATATGTATTGTTATTTACAAATTATTTATTATAAAATCAGTTGCTATTAGTGATTCATAAGATATAAAGTTTATTTTGATTAAACTCGTATGTATGGGTGAATATAATAGATGTTAAATTTGGGTATATCTTACATTTTTAAAAGGAATGTTACATGTCTTGGATAAGTAATGAAATGCGTTATTTATAAGCTAATCAAATCTACAAAGCTGTTTGTACTGAATTCATTTTTTAAGATAACCAAAATAGAGAATTGTAAAAAAATTAGAATAAATAATAAATTGTAATTAAATTAGTTGTGAATAAGAACGTATTATAGGATTAGTTTTTTTATACGAATAGTTACACAAGAAGAAATGAGGAGTAAAGAATACCTATAATTTTTTGTTATTTTTTAAACAACAATTTTAAATATGAATTTAAAATTGTTGTTTAAATCGTTATCTTGTGTTTTAATAATATTGATAATGGATATCGATAAGAGAGATGAAAATTAGCGAAACCGGTGCTGCTAGTTAATGCCATAAAGATTTATAAATTTTTATATAGTATTGTTATGAATCTATCTCTAGTATTGAAATTTAAAAATAATATGTTTATAGAAGGAGTGGCTGTTTGTATGAAAAAAGTAAATGGAATAGCTAAATATGTTGCGGTAGCTTCCGTTATAATGTCAGGAACATTTGGCTTACAAACAACATCTGCATTGGCAGATTCTAAGGGAACTGTAGAAAATCTTCAAAATGGTGGGAAGGTCTATAATAGTTTTAAAACTACTTATGACATGAAGCAGAATATCAAAAATTCAATAAAGGTTTCCTTTATTGAGGATCCGTACGCAGATAAAAAGATTGCAATTGTTACTACGGATGGTAGTAATATAGATGCTAAATATACAATTAATGGCGGATACTATAATGGCGGATTAAAATGGCCATCGGCATATCATACGGAAGCAGAAATAACAAGTGATGATAGTGCTCAATTTCATAAAGCTGCCCCAGTTAATACAATGACTTCAGCAAAGGTTAGTTCTGAAGTAGGGTATACACTTGGTGGTAGTGTTAAAGTTGGGGTAAATGATAAAGGACCAAATGCTGAAGCGAGTATTACAGGTAGTTATGCTTGGAAAGAAAGTGTATCTTACGATCAAGCAGATTATAAAACAGTATTAGAGACTCAGACAGATAAAAAATTAAATTGGAAAGTAGGATTCCAATCATTTAATTTCCCAGAGTGGGGAATTTATAATCGTGATTCATTCAATACTTTCTATGGCAACCAACTATTCATGAAATCACGTAGTTATAATGAAGGAACCAATAATTTTGTTTCAAAAGATACAGTACCAGCTTTAACAGGATATGGTTTTTCTCCAAACGTAGTAGCGGTTATTACTGCTGATAAAACAGAAGCTACATCAGATTTAAAAATAACAAATCGTAGAATTTCAGATCAGTACAATATTGAATGGGTAAGTTCAAAATGGTGGGGAACAAACAACAAGGATACATATAATGAGTTCTTTACTAACCACTATAAATTAGACTGGAACAAACATCAAGTTACTCTTGATAATCAAAAAGCCCTTGAAGAGCAAAAGAATGGTATCAATAGTGTAAATGAAAAACTTAACAAAGGAAAAGGTAAATTATCTTTTTCAATGAATGGAAATCAACTCAAAGCTACATCTAGCAATGCTGGCTATGGTATCAGTTATGCAGATAAAAATTGGGGTATCTTTGTAAATGGTGAAAAAGTCTATACGTTTAATGAAAAAACAACTGTAGGTAATATCTCAAATGATATCAACAAGTTAAACATTAAAGGACCTTATATTGAGGTTAAACAAATCTAATCAATGAATGAAATACAATTGATGGATGATTATTTTATCGAGACATGAGTAATGTGGCATTTTTTAAACACGTATTATGCAATGAAGGGATCAGATCTTATTCGTAAAATAGATAAGATTTGATCCTTATTATTTTTTCTTTCGCATACAAGATTAAGCTGAAAATAGATATTTGTCACCCAATTACTTCATTCCCTAATCTAGATAAGAGAATGAAGTAATTGAGAGCTATTCATTTTATCATTTGGCCAAGAAGCCACCTTACTCAAGGAACTTGAAGGGCTTCAGCCCGGTGAGTAGATGGGAGATGAATTGGCTTCGAACAAGGAAGAGTAGGAAGCCATCTTACTTGTTCGACATACATAAAATGTTGCCGGACAATTTGTCAGTATTATTTCACTATCTATCTAATAGATGCCAGTCTGTTTGTCGTATGGATTCTAAATGGATACTTTTTTGATGAAGTAGGAAAAGAATATGTTCAGAAGATGTTGTGTTTTTAAAATATTGGTTGTGTAATGAATTGCCCAAAGTGATTAAGAATTCTTCGATTGTTAAATTATCATTTTAAACATATAATTAAATTTAATTAAAAAGATAATCAATTCAAAGTTCTTATTGGACTTTTGAAATGAGCTATATACTAGTTGAGGTGTGGGGAATGGGAAAATCACGAGAGTGGACGATGGAAAATATTTTAAAGGCTGCTAAGAGGAAATTTGGAGAAAGTGGCTATGAAGGTACTAGCATACAGGAAATTGCAAAAGAAGCGAAAGTGAATGTTGCTATGGTTTCTTACTATTTTAATGGGAAAGAAAACCTATATTATGAGGTATTTAAGAAATATGGTCTTGTTAAAGAGTTACCTAATTTTCTTGAGAAGAATCAATTTAATCCTATTAATGCTCTAAGAGAATATTTAACAGTCTTTACTACACATATAAAAGAAAATCCTGAAATTGGCACATTGGCATATGAGGAGATTATTAAGGAAAGTGCAAGATTAGAAAAGATTAAACCGTATTTTATAGGTAGTTTTGAACAGTTAAAGGAAATATTGCAGGAGGGGGAAAAACAAGGAGTATTTCATTTCTTCTCTATAAATCATACGATACATTGGATCACTTCTATTGTTTTATTTCCAAAGTTTAAAAAGTTCATTGATTCTTTAGGGACGGATGAAACAAATGATAAAAATCATAAATGGATGCCAGAAGAATTAGTGAATAGGGTTATTTTCGCATTAACCAATAAACCTAGCATTTGACAATCCAAAATCTAAAAAGACCAGCAGTGAGATTCTTGTTACCAAAAAATAAGGAAGACGGAAGAAAAAGGGGTAGTTGATGTTAGACAGGTAGTAATGTATGGGGAGTATACTAGGTTATGTAATCTTAATAAAAAAATGTTTTAAAAGTGTCCCGAGGTTATTGAGGAGTGCTTTTTGGATGAAGTTAATGCAGTTAATTTTTTAATATTAGAGGGAATTAAAAAGAGAAGACTTTAGGCAGAGCTCTTAAATACGCCTATTAAAGTTAGCGTAAAAAGCAATAAAATAACCTTTGGAACAAGGGAGTTAGCTCGGCTGTCTTAAGACGAGTTAGCTATCAAAAGTAAAGAAGCCCCCAGTTAGGGCGTTAAGTGGCCAGTAATTCACATACAGCTAGAACAAAGGGGAGAGAAAGTATATTTGAGTTTTCATGGTCTTTTTTGAAGTATAAAATAGTATTGGATTGTTCTAGAAAGTATGGATATGAATATTATGTAAATCATCATAGATGGTTAAGCAACGGGATAGACCCACCATCAAAACAGGTGTATCGATTAAAGAAGTTATTAAAACTACCAATATTATTTGGGCAAATTACTCAGAAAATAGTCGATTCAATGGTAGAGGAATACTTAACAAGTAGGTACAGCTGGGATGAGAATGAATTAATTGAGAAAGGAAGGCTTATGTTACGTAACGCCTTTGTCATTTTCCAATATAATATATCTCTCTCAAAAAATGTGAAGGTGTGAAACTCCAATTTTAGGTGGGAGATGAAAGTGGAGTGTATTCTATGTTAATAAATAAAGCATATAAAATATAAGAAATCTTAATTGCGAAAACAGTTAATGGTATTCAATTTGTATTCAATTGCTTCCTTATTATATAGTACAATATGTACAAAGGAATAGGGGAAGGACTCACCTATCGTTGGGCTACGCCCTTCACACGATTGAAGAAGGAGAATTCTTTCGGAAAATACGTTAAAAGAAGCCTTAAAAGAGAAATACTCTTTTAAGGCTTTTATGCTTGTTCATTATTCCGCTGTTATGCCTTTAGGCCAAGTAGTCGTAAGATTACTATGATTAATAGCGCCCCTATTGTAAGGAACGCATTATTGACAGTGTGGATTAATAGCACGTGCCAAATATTTTTAGTCCATAGATATATTATATTTAGAAATAGACCTGCAAACATGAAGGGGATTGTACCTATTATGCTCCCGAAATTATAATAGTGAATTAACCCGAAAAGAATTGAATTCAAAATGATAATACATGCTTTTTTAAAAAAACTACCCTGAAATATTTTACCGAGAAGTGTATAACGAAAAACAGTATCTTCAATTAATCCCGTAACAATAGGACCCAAAGCGATATAAATTAAGAGCATGAACATTTCAGGACTTGCAGTTAAAGGTTCAATTAAAGGTGGTACATCTGTTTTTAAGCTGGTGCTAACTCTTGGAATAAGTGAGCGAACCAAACTAACTATAATTTGTAAAAGAACACCACCAACAATTACTAATAGAACGGAACGTTTCCATGCCAGTTTAAATTTACTCCAATGTCTACGAAGCATCGGAGCATAAACAACCATAAGGAAAATAAACATAATAATGCGTAAACTGGTATCAATAATTGCTGACAATTGATTTTTTACTGAGAAATATTGAGTGATAAAGCCTACAAATAATATTAATGGGATTAAAAGTAAAACGATATAATCTTTCTTTGTCCACACATTCTCTGAAAAATCTTCAGCAGCGACTAATTTAGTGAATTTATTCATTTGAATTTTCAACTCCTAATAATATTATAAAAATCTTAATATGTTCCATTTTTAGTTAAAGTACATTATGTTAGCTATCACTATCTTCTAATTGACGGTGTTACAAGCGTTCAATAGCTTCACGGTTTTCAATCATCAATCTTTGTATACAAAGATGTTATTTCTATTAAGTGATGTCCCGGTTGGCTCACTAATAGAACAAAATCTTTGTTTTTGCTAAAATGATTAGCTGCACATGTATGGTGCAACTTTTAAGGGCTTTTTTTCTCGTTAAATGCTCTAAGTAGTATACTTAAATATATCCTTATGTTTATATTTGCAAATTTTATCTCAGATAATTTATGCGCTTTTCCTCTATTCATAAAATTTGATATTTCTTAAAAACAGTTGAATTCCACACGTTCACTTTATCTAGAAGTGAGAGTGGGGGAGTTCAAAGAAAGAAGGGCAAATTAAGCTCTGTCTCTTGATAAAAACTTATGGAAATAAAAATAAGATAGTTACTGTTGGACAGATAGTAAATCACGATTAATATACTAGGTCTTACGAGCACTATAGAAAAACATAACTTCATAAAAAGAACTCCTATGTTATTTAGGAGTTCTTTTCGGATGAAGTCAATAAATTTATAGAATGTTGAACATTAATTTGTTTTTTCAACAATCGGAGAAATAGCCTTCACAAGAACACCAGCAAGTAAAATAGGGCTAAACTCAAAAGATGCAGCATAAACGTTCACCGTATCACCGATTACAATATCTTGTAATACTTCGGTTGAAGCTTCAACTTCATAAGTTATGTTGTTACTCGAAACTAAGATTGAATTATCAGATTTTCCTGTAACATTTCCTGTGATTTTTTTGTATTGATTCTCCAAAATATTTTGTTCATTTCCTTTTTGAATAATCGCGTTTCTTGCCTCGAAAGGTAAGTCCTTTAAAAGTATAGGATCCATTTCAAATGCTTTAGCATAAACATTTACTGTATCACCTATACTAATATTTGGTAGTATTTTCGAATTAACATGGGCACGAATGGTTTGGTTTTCACTTGAAATTTCAAGGCTATCTTCGGATTTTTTTGTCACTGTACCAGAACGTTTTTTTAGTTGTGCTAAGAGTTTTTGTTCTTTATCTTTACTCATTACATGGTTTTCTTGTTGTTTTTTAGATTCTTCATTTACTTTAGAAATAGAATTTACATCAGTGTAAAATACAGTTTGTCCATAGATTTTTTGATGTTTCCATTGATTTTTGTTAGCAACTTTAACTTTGTCCCCGTTTTTAAAGTTAGAGTTACTACCATTCGGGAAGTCTATAGTAACTTCTTGACTACTTCCATTAGCATCTTTATATGCAACAGTCACATAATAAGAATCTGAATCATTTATTACCCCAACTACATGGTTTTCTTGTTGTTTTTTAGATTCTTCATTTACTTTAGAAATAGAATTTACAT